>CALMYG010000012.1 GCA_937873455.1 uncultured Verrucomicrobiota bacterium | reverse complement strand
GCGGGTCGAGCTGGTCGTCGGCGACCGGCGGCCAGCAAGGCGGAGCGGGTGGCGCGGGTCTATAGACCGCGCCGCCCGCGACAACACCGCTGGCGACCCGCTGGGACAGACGACTCCCCGCCGACGGTTTTCCGCCCGGCTCCCACACGGCATCAAAAGCCGCCCTCGGCGCGGGCGGCACAAAACGCCCTGTGGCATTGAGAACGTGATCACAGGCACGGATACCTGTGTCACGTTGAAGTCAGTTAATCAGGGATGCGCCCGCCGAAAAGCAACTCCCGCGCGTGGGTCATAACCGCCGAGGTGACGCCCCGTCCCCCGAGCATGCGCGCGACCTCCTCGACCCGGGCTTCCGGATTCAACTTGTCCACGCGGGACAGCGTACGTTCATCCCGGACTTCCTTCTTCACCGCAAAATGAGTGGCGCCCAGCGCGGCGACTTGGGGCAAGTGGGTAATGCAAATAACCTGCCGGGCCGAAGCCAGTACCGACAATTTTTGACCGATGGCCCGCCCCATTTCACCGCCGACGTTGGCGTCCACCTCATCAAAGATCAACACGGGGATGGCATCGTGTTCGGCCAGGACCGCCTTGGTCGCCAGCATCACACGTGAAATTTCCCCGCTGGAGGCGATATCCCGCAGCGGTTTTTTCGCCTCTCCCCGGTTTGGCGCAAAACCAAACTCCACCTCATCCATACCCCCGGACCGCGGCTCGCATTCCGACCATTCAACGGAAAACACGCCATGAGCAAAGCCCAGGTCGCGGAGATGACCGGTAATGTCGTCGGCCAGACGCGTCGCCGCCTTCTTCCGTTTATCCCGGAGTTTTCGGCCCTCCTTGGTCAAGGCCTCGACGACAACCTGCTCTTCGCGTCGCCAATTTTCCAGTTGCTCGCCGCGTGTTTTGAGGTGATGCAAGCGGCGGCGGGAGTCCTCGAGCGTTTCCAGGGCCGAAGCCACCGAACCGCCGTATTTGCGCTTCAACTTCTGGTAGGCGGCCATGCGCTGTTCCAACCATTCCATCCGTGCGGGATCGGTTTCAATATCGGCAACCCGGCTCGCCACCGCCGCCGACAATTCGCGCGCGCCCACGGCCAGGGTTTTGGCTTCTTCACGCCAGGCCGTGCCGTCTTCCACCAGGTCCGCCAATTCCTCCAACATTTTTTGAACCGATGCCAGGGCATCAAACGCTGATCCGTCACTTTCGGTGAGCGCCGAGGTCACGCCATCGCCAAGTTCCCGGATGCGCTGGGCGTGGCTAACGGTTTTGTGCTCCTGTACGATTTGTTCTTCTTCACCCTCGACCGGCGCAAGTTCCTCAATTTCCTTGATCCGGTAGGCAAGCAGATCGATTTGCGCCTCCACATCGGCATCATCGCCCTCGAGCGAAGCCATCTGGTCGCGGATGGCGGCGAGGCGTCGCCAACACGCCTCATAGGCCTCACGCTCCTTGTCGGTGCGCCCGTAGGCATCAAGAATGGCCAACTGCGCAGCGCGGCTCAACAGGGATTGATGGTCATGCGGTCCGTGCATATCCACTAAAAGGTCGCCCAATTGTTTCAAGGTCTGCAGGGTAGCCGGGCTATCGTTGATCGACTGCTGGTTTGCGCCATTCGCCTTGACCACCCGGCGCAGGATCAGCGCACCGTCCACGCACGGCTCCGCACCGATGGCATCCAACAGGCGGTTCACCGGTTCGGGCTGTTCCAACTGGAAAAACGCCTCCACGCCGCAGGAGTCTTCTCCGGACCGGATGATTTTCTTGTCGGCGCGTTCGCCGAGGAGCAGGCCCAGCGCGCCAATGAGGATGGATTTGCCCGCGCCGGTTTCGCCGGTAATGACATTCAGGCCGGGCTCGAAATCGATCGCCAGTTTTTCCACCAAGGCCAGGTTTTTAACGGACAGACGCGCCAGCATATGCGCACGATAATACAACGACCCGGCCCGATTCAATCCCAACATCCTGAATTGACAATGACGCTCCGTTGCCTACTATAGTGCCCCTTTGCCCGCTCTCTGCGGGCGCCTTAAGGGGCCAGATAGCTCAGTTGGTAGAGCAAAGGACTGAAAATCCTTGTGTCCTCGGTTCGATTCCGAGTCTGGCCACCATCTTTATAACGCACTTGGACGCAACGCGATGCGCGATAAACGCCCTCTTTCTGGTTGCTGTTTTGTTGCTAAATGCCAGCCCGCCGGCGTGTTGTGAACGGTCAATTTCCGGGCAGACACAGGCCGCCTGATACCACACAAGAATTGCAAACGCAGAGGTTGTGTGGTAACCATATTTCATGGCGATACGAGAAGTCATTGAAGATGAACTGGAGAATTCTCTCCGTATGCAGAAGGACTATGTTCGCGCCTTGGCGCAGTTACCCAAAGGAAACCTGATCAAGAAGAAGATCAAGGGAAACGAATACTGGTACATGCAGATACGGGACGGGAAGAAGGTCCGGTTTGACTATGTTAAGAATGCATCTGCCGCGATGATCAGGAGGTACAAGAAGGCGAAAGAAGACAGGGCTCGGTACCGCAACCTCCTGGCGCAGGCTCGCAAACAAATCAGACAGCTTGAAAGGATGCTGCGCAGTGGATCGTCAATCTGATGTATGCAGAGAAGTTCTGGTGCGGATGCGCGACAGCGGCCTCTTGGACGAACTGGTGCTGGTCGGCAGCTGGTGCCTGCTTGCCTACCGCGACTATTTTTCGGCCGTGGGCGTCATCCGTACGTTAAGAACCCGTGATATGGACTTTCTTGTGCCCATTCCCTCGAAGCTCCGCAAGAACGTGGACATGAAAGAACTGCTCGATGATCTCGGGTTTGTGCTGGGCCATCGTGGATCCGCGGGGTATGACATCCTGCAGCATCCCGAACTTATGGTTGAGTTCCTGGTTCCAGAACGCGGCCGGGGAACAGCCTTTCCAGTCATGATACCCATGCTGGGCGTGAACGCCCAGGCGCTACGCTTCATGGATATTGCGTTGATGAAGATCATCTACGTTGATTTGCATGGAGTTAATGTTCGTGTCCCTCATCCGGCCGCTTTTGCTCTTCACCGCCTTCTTGTCGCACCGCGACGAAAGAAGGCGGAGGGAAGATTGCGCGATGCAGATATCGCCGTGCATGTGCTTGATCTTCTGCTGGCAAAGGGCGAGATACTGACGATTCGGTCATTGCATGAGCAGTTCCCGAAACCCTGGCGGAAAACCATCGCCTTAGAATTACAGGCCTGCGACAGAAGAGATATTGCGGACACCCTGATGCCGTTCTGACGCCTGCATGGATCGTGACGTCGGCAATGTGCAGGTACGCGCCATCTGTACCAGGGGATTTCCGGGTGCGATTTGGTTGCTGTTTGACCCTTTGAGGCACGTTTATTGGGCTTTCTTCAGGGCGAAACAGACTGAAAAATGGCGAAATCGCGTGAAACGTGTTGAGCAAGCGATTCCTCGGTTCGATTCCGAGTCTGGCCACCATGCTTCGCCTTTCAAGCGGCCAGGGCTTCGCGCGCAGTCAGCCGTTTGCCAGCATGTGTAATAACGCCAAGAAATGCCCTTCGCGGTTTCGGATCGGCACAATCTTTTTTCCTTGGCAACCTTCACAGAAGGCTGTCTGTCAGCTATTCGCGCCTCAATCGAGGGTAAGGATATTCAGGAAAATTCTCGCCCTTGCCGCGTTTTTCTGAATCTTTACATGCTCACGCGCCCCGGCCGGCGATCGTATTTCGACTGTACCACCAAATTCATCATCGAATTGTCTTGTGCCAAGCCGGCCTCCCACTATTCTTACAATCGTGACTGATGGCCCATCTATATGAGGTCCTTGCTCTGCTCAATTGTTATAGGCTCTTTGTTGCTCTCGGCCAAGCTGGAGGCGGGCATCACGTACTTTAGCTTTGACAGCGCACCGCTCGAAATGGTGGGGCAAAGTCGGACTGATTATTACGTGTCACCCGATACCGACTGGTCTTTTTCCGTTTCCAGAAACTTTGCGAATGGCATCACCGTCGATATTCGTTCGAATGACCCGGAAGCCCCCTGGACCAACTACTATTGGAGATTGAGTTTCGCGGCCCCACTTGCTGAACCCCTGACACCTGGTATCTATGAAAATGCGACCAGATATCCATTTCAAGAAACCGCAGAACCGGGGCTCGCCGTCAGTGGAAATCACCGAGGCTACAGTCGAGTCAGCGGATTCTTCGAGATCTTTGAAGTGGTGTATGGGTTATCAGGAGAAGTGTTGAGCTTTTCAGCGGACTTTACGCAATATGGCGATAAAAGTCCTGATGCTTGGCTGGTTGGGGAAATTCGATACAATGCAACGATGATCCCGGAACCAACCAGTGTCCTGCTTGTACTGTGTGGCGTTTGTGCTGCATTCATGTACCGCCATCGCTTCGGTTCAACCTATCGTTAAGGCCACGCGGTACAGATGCCGTAGCGTCCTATTTCCCCCAACCTCATTTTGGTCGCCAAGAAATACCGGCGCGTCCATTGTCGATGACCTCTTAAACGGCATCGTGGTGCCCCCGGCAGGACTCGAACCTGCTACCTACAGTTTAGGAAACTGCCGCTCTGTCCTGATGAGCTACGGGGGCATTACATGCGTGCGAAATCTATCGCGGAAGATCCCCGGTTGGCGATGAAAAACCTTTTGCGAACATCCTTACCGAATCGGGCGCATGCGGTACCGCGGGAATCAGCAAATCAGGGATGCGCCCCAGCCCAAAACGGCTGGTCGAGTTTCCACTTGCCGGAGGGTAGGGAAAGAACCTACCATGTCGGCTCATCATGAAAATACACGAATATCAGGCAAAACAATTATTTAAGGATGCGGGCATCCCCGTTCCGGCCGGCGCCCTGGCGGAGACGCCCGAGGCCGCCGCTACCATCGCGTCCGAATTGGGCGGCGTCGTGGCGGTCAAGGCCCAGGTTCACGTCGGCGGACGCGGCAAGGCCGGCGGTATCAAGGTCGTCCGGTCGCCGGAGGAGGCCCGGGCCGCCGCCCAAGCGATCATCGGCATGGACATCAAGGGCAGCAAGGTGAACAAGGTGTGGGTGGAAAAAGGTTCCTCCATCGCCCGGGAGGCGTATCTGGGCATTACCCTGGATCGCTCCAACCGCTCCATTTTGTTTATCGCCAGCGCGGCCGGCGGCATCGACATCGAGGAGGTCGCCGCCCATACCCCGGAAAAAATCATCCGCTTTCACACCTTCGACACCACCTTTCCAGAGGCCGAGGCCCGGGCCGCCGCCGGCAAGCTGTTTGAAGACGAGGCGCATGCCGGCCCGGCTTTGGAGATCATGCGCAAGCTGTTTGATCTTTTTGTCGTCAAAGACGCGTCGCTGGCGGAAATCAATCCGCTGGTTTTGACCGGCGAAGGCCAGGTCGTCGCGCTCGACGGCAAGCTGAACTTCGACGATAACGCGCTGTTCCGTCAACCGGACATTGAGGCGTTACGGGACATGGCGGAAGAAAACCCGAACGAGATCGAAGCGAAGGCGAAAGGCCTGAGTTTTGTTCAACTCGAGGGCGACATCGGCTGCATGGTCAATGGCGCCGGCCTGGCCATGGCAACCATGGACATGGTGAAACTCTACGGCGGACAACCGGCAAACTTTCTCGATGTCGGCGGCAGTTCGAACCCGGAAAAGGTGATCAATGCCTTCAAGCTGATTTTGAGCTCGGGCACCATCAAGGCGGTCTTGATCAACATTTTCGGCGGCATTACCCGGTGCGACGATATCGCGCGGGGCATCTTGGAGTCGTTTAAACAAATCGATATCAGCGTACCGGTGGTGGTACGGCTTACCGGCACCAACGCGGAGGAGGGCTTGCGCCTGCTGGAAGGTTCCAACCTGATCCCCGCGCAAACCTTCGCCGAGGCGGTGCGCAAAGTTATCCTGGCCGCCGGCGGCACGGTGGTGGAGGCGCATTCATGAGTATTTTGCTGGATCAATCAACCAAGGTGCTGGTGCAGGGCATCACCGGGCGGGACGGTTCCTTTCATGCCCGCCAAATGATCGATTACGGAACCACGGTCGTGGGCGGCGTGACGCCCGGCAAGGGCGGACAAACCCTGCACGGCGTACCGGTGTTCAATTCGGTCAAGGACGGCGTAGCGGCCACCGGCGCGGAAGCCAGCGTGATCTATGTTCCGGCCAAGTTCGCGCCCGCCGCGATCATGGAGGCGGCCGATGCCGGACTTCGCCTGATCGTGGCTATCACCGAGGGCATCCCGACCCTGGATATGCTGAAAGTTTACCACGAGGTGCGCCGCCGCGGCATCACCTTGATCGGCCCGAATTGCCCGGGATTGATTTCGCCCGGCAAGGCGAAAATCGGGATCATGCCCGGTTCCATCCACCGCCCCGGCCGGGTCGGCGTGATTTCCCGCAGCGGAACCCTGACGTATGAAATTGTATACGCGCTGACCAACCTGGGCATCGGCCAATCGACCTGCGTCGGGATCGGCGGCGACCCGATTGTCGGCACCGGACCCATGGACCTGCTTCCCCTGTTTGAGCAGGACCCGGACACCGATGCGGTGGTTCTGGTCGGGGAAATCGGCGGCGACGAGGAAGAGCGTACCGCGGAATTTATCCGCCAGCACATCAAGAAGCCGGTTTATGCCTTTATCGTCGGGCACACCGCTCCGGAAGGCAAACGCATGGGCCACGCCGGTGCGATTGTTTCCGGCGGCAGCGGCACCGCGGGATCCAAAATCAAAGCATTCGCCCATGCCGGCGTACCGGTGGCGAACACAATCGACGAACTCGCGGAGATTACCCGAATCGGCCTCGCCGGACTTCGTTAATACAAACCCCGTTCAGGCGGTTGATCATCATGAAAGAACTACCCAAATCCTTTATCGCGCTTGGGGTGGCACTGGTCGCCCTTGTCTTGTTCACGCCGGCGGTTACGCCGATCGCCCACACCGGCGAGTCCGCTTACATTCTTGCCCAGAAGCTGGGAATCGATCCGTTCCCGTCGTTTACCAGCCCGGTGTACGGCTGGGTGGTTCGAGTCCTTGGCGCGGTGTTCGGGGGGGCGACGATTTGGGCGGTCAACATGTTCAGCGCCGTGTGCGCGGCCGGGGTGCTGGCCCTCTTGTTCAGCTTGGTTTACCGGGCCACGCGCTCCTTTAACGTAAACGTATCCTTTCCCCAAGCGACCATGCACCGGATTCAGGTTGCGGCGGGCTTGATCAGCGTCCTTTATCTGCTGGCGGTCACGCCGTTCTGGATGGCGGCCACCCGGGCGAATCCGCTGACCTTTGATTTGTTGTTGTTGCTGTTGTCGTTTTACCTGGTGGTTTCGTTTACCGGCCAAACCGGACTGACGCGGATCATGCTGGCCTGCTTGTTGTACGGGGTGACGATCGTCGAATTTACCACGGCGATTTTGGTCGCGCCGTTTTTTGGCATCCTCGCGCTGAGCAAGCTGTGGGAAACCGGGTTGTTTTCGTTCCGGGCCATCGGCCAGATGATCGGGTGCGTGCTGATCGGGTTGCTGTTGTATCTTGTTCAAGCCGGCCTCTACATCACCACCGAGGCTTACGTGTGGCGTGAGTTTCGCGACTTCTTTCAAGTGGTCTGGTATATCTGGCTCGATCAGTATCAGGGCTTGACCGGGGGGTTGCCCCGGGTTGGGTGGTTGACCCTGGCCCTGGTCAGCGTGTTGCCCTGGATCATTACCGCGGGGTTCCGCGTGCCCGGCGGACCGACGCGGGTTCGCGGCGCGTTGTTGGGTGCGGGCATGCTGAATGTCGTCCTCGGCGTTTTGGCGATTTTCACGTTGCACGACTTCCCGCTGGCGCCCGCATCCATTACCGGCACCTTCCGGTTGTTTGTCACGCCGTACCTGCTGATTGCGTTATGGGTGGGCCATGTCGCGGCGTTTTGGCTGGTTGTCCTGTTTCGCCAGAAGCGTTTTGAGGCGGCATGGTTGTTGAAGTTCCGCCGCGCCATCGGCGTGGTGTTGTTGATCGGCTTTCCGTTGTACCTGGTTGCGGTTATGGCGGTGCAGGCGATTCCGCAAAGCCGTAGCGCTTCCGACCGCCTGGTTCACGAATTCGCCCGCTATGTGGTGGATAGCGCCAAGGACAAGGAGTGGTTGATCACCAACACCGCGGCGGACGACCAGATCAGCCTGGAGATTCGACGGCGCGGTTTGCCGATTAACGTGATACGCCTTGGTTATGCGCGCTCCCCAGCGCTGATGAAATACGTTTCCAGCCTGTTTGATGAAAACCCGCGCCTCCAGAGCCTGGCCCGCATCGGCATGGAGCCGTTGATCGATCAGTGGTTTCTCGTGGTTCCCGATGTGGAGAAAAAAGTGTCGGTGGTGACGATTCCCGACTTGTGGCTCGCGGCCGGCTACGAAGCCCTGCCCCGGCGCGTCGTGTTTAATGGCGCGCGCACCGAAGACGACCTTCCCTTGGACGACCTGCTGGCGGAAGCCCGGGGCTTTTGGGCGGATTTTGGAACGCGCATCATCGAAGCCCCCGAGGAAGAAACCCCGGCCGGCGCCCAGGTGGAATGGATTCGGATCCATCTCAGCAAGGTCGCCAACAACCTGGGCATCTTGCTCGAAGACCAGGGGCGAACCCAGGACGCCTATGAGTGCTATCAACAGGCCCGGCGATTCGCTCCCGACAACCTGAGCGCATTGATGAATTTGCATGTGCTGGCTCAACGCGAAGGCCTTCCGGATTTTGAGAGCCTGGAGGCCGAGTTGATTCAGCGCACCGAAAACATGATGGGGCGCGTTCAGGCGTTGTCCCTCTCGTTGATCTATGGTTTTGTCCGGGTGCCGGAGTTGTTCGCCAACCGCGGGATGACATTTGCCATGTCCGGGAAAGCTTCCCTGGCCATTACCGAAATGAAGCGGGCACTGGCGCTGCACGAAGGAAGTCCCCAGCTCAAACTGGCGCTGGCCGGGCTCTACTTTGCCGAGTCGCGGGATGCGGAAAGCCGGGAATCGTACCAGAATATTCTGCGCGATCAGCCGGACAGCGCCAATGCGGTGGCCGGTCTGATGCGCCTGGACGCCCGACAAGGGGATTTTGACGGCGCCCGCCGCCAACTTCAACGCCTCCGGGAGTTGGGGGTCGGGCCGGCCGCGATTTCGTTTGAGGAGGCGATGATCGAATCGTTGGCCGGAAACGCCCCCCGCGGATTGATCTTGCTGCAGGAGGTCGTGAAAGCGCAGCCGGAAAACTTGCGCGCCTGGGCGGCGCTGGCCGGCCTGGCCTCCGAATTAAACGACGCCCCCACCGCCGAGCAAGCCCTGAAAAAGCTGCGGGAAGCCAAGGCGTTGACCCCAGGTATTCAACTGCTGATGGCCCAGGCCGCGATGAATCAACAGGATCGCGACGGCGCGCGACGCCACCTGAACGATGTGTTGCGCCGCCAACCCAACAACACGCAGGCGCTGGAAATGTTGCTGCGCCTCTACATGAGCGAATCCGCTCGCGACAAGGTGTTTCAAACCGCTGAACGCATCATCACCTTTGAGCCCCGCAATGCGCTGGCGAACTACATGCTGGGCGTTCACCATTATTTCAACGAAGAATACGCACTTGCGGAATCGGCCTACCGGGTAAGCCTGGCCGCGCGCCGCACGCCGGAAGCCCTGAATGATCTGGCGTATGTCCTGCACCTCCAGAATCGTTCCGCGGAAGCCGAAACGTTTGTCCGGGAATCGCTGCAATTAAGCGAACGGAACAGCGCGGCATGGGACACCCTGGGCGTGGTGCTGATGGCGCAAAACAAGCTGCCCGAGGCGGAGGAAGCCTTGCGCCAATCCCTTTCACTGCGGCCCGAAACCGCCAGCGTATTGCTCAGCCTCGCCCAGTTGCACGAAAAGCAAGGCCGGTTTGAGGAGGCCGAGCAGATTGCCCGCGAAATCAACGCGCGGCTGAACGAGCTTTCGCCGCAGGCCCAAGGCGCCTTGCGCGAACTGCTCCGGCGGCTGGATGCGCGGCGCTGACCGGCCCGCGCCTATTCGGCCTCCACCCCGATCCGGTAATAGCGCTGCGTAATGGATGCCGCGCCGGGATCGTTCACCCGGGCAACCGCCGATGTCGCCCAGATCTGGGCAAATTCCTGCCACCCGGTAACCGAAAGCACATGGTTGTATTCGATGAGGTAGAGCCGCCCGCTCACCGAGGAAAAGTCGATGACAAAGCCGTCCGGCGTGACGGTTTGTGCGCCTAGAATGATAAAGCGCGAGGTGGGATCGTTGGGGTTGGTTCCGGCCAGGGCCTCATCGCCATCCGAGACGCCATCACCGTCCGTGTCAGGATTGTTGGGGTCGGTCGTAACACCATTGGGGTTGGGCCGGGTCAACACGTTGTTAAAGCCGGTCAGTTCTTCCTGATCGGAAAGGCCGTCGCCATCGCTGTCCACCATCGGGAAGAGGGTGACGGTGACGGGCTGGGCGTCGCTGAAGAACCGTCCGTCATGAACGCGCAAGCTGAACGTGATATCGGTATTCGCGTTGACGTTGGAGGTGATGACAAAGGCGGCCAGCGAAAGGTCGAGGTTCGTGGTGACCACGGCGGGGCCGGCGGTCTGTTCCCAGTGCCAGGTCAGCGGCAGGGCCGAAGGCGAGAAGGATCCGGAGCCATCCAGCACCGCCCACATGCCGGCCTCAACCGACTGCGGATTACCGGCGTTGGCAACCGGGAGGTCGAGCGCAATATCGCGCGGGTTGAGGGCCAGGAATTCAGCGGCATCGATATTGCCGTCGTTATTGCCGGCCGGAACCTGGACGGTCAGTGCGCCTCCGTCCGCCGTGCCAAACGCCCCGACCGCCAGATAAAGATTGGAGGGGAAGGCTCCGAAATGTCCGGCCAAATGCATGGTGCCTTCAAGGACGCCATTCCCAACTGGTGCGTTGTTGTTGGTGCCGGAGGTCATGGAAAGGTAACGCGTGGGATCGTTCAGTGGCGCTCCGCTGCTTGCTCCATACCAGGCCTGAAACGCCCCGTCGTTTTCGTCGGCCAGGAAAGCGCCCCACTGCATGATGGTTCCCGATTTCGCCCAGTTGGCCGGGCGTTGGGTGGTGAGTTGATCGGCCACATAGATGAAGTGGTCGCTGCCCTCCCCGGCGTCTTGGGTGGCGACATACAGGAAGTTTTCCCGGATCGCGGCATAGAGGTTCATCCCGTTGGACGCACGCGACCAGGCGGGATTGTCCAGCAGGCCATCAATGGCGAAGGGGTGATCGATAACGATGGTATGTTCATCGATTACACTGCCGCTCTCGTTGATTTGTTGAATGAACATTCGGCCACCCTGGACATCCACCATGGTATAACTGAATTCCTTCGCCCACCGGGCGGAATACTCCTTGCGCTCGACCACATCGTAAAGACCCGCCCCGGCTCCGGCGGTCGTGATGTACTGAATGCCGTCGATGGCGTTGATGCGTTCGTACCAGTGGTTGTGGCCCTGGAAAACGAGCTGTACGCCGCCGGCCTTGAGTCGCGGGATGATATGCGTTTTCACCCGCGAGTTGTCGTTGTGGCTATTGCTGCGCGAGGTGAAGGCCGGCCGGTGAATGAGGGCCACCTTCCATTGCTGGGTGGCGGTGGCGAGGTCGGCGGTGATCCACTGCGAAATGGCATTGGTTTCCGGGCGGTTTTCATCGAATGGTTCGGTGTCGATCACGATGACGTGCATGTTGCCAAACTCAAAGGAGTAGTTCTTGCCGATGGCCTCGGTTGGTCCGTTTGTGGGCAACCGGAAGTAGTCGACCATGTATTGCCCCTGCGCGGTGTCCCAGTCGTGGTTACCCAGCGCGGGGAAGGTGGACACCCGCTTCATCGTGGGTTCATAAAGCTGGAACCAGTAGGGATCGTACCAACCGGGGGCGCCGTCGAGGTTGCAGGGCAACAGGCCGTAGATGTTGTCGCCCACGGTCATGATGGCATCAAAGTCCGAGCGGGCGTTTATGAGGTTGGCGATGGTGTACATCTGCGGCGTTCCCTGCCCGTGATCGCCAATGACGACAAAGCGGAAATTCTGGTCCGCCGTCGGCCGGGTACGGAAGGCATTGCCTTCGCTCAAGATTTCCCCGTTGCCGCGCACGCGGTAGTAATAGGTGGTTCCGGGAGTCAGGCCGGCCAGGTGAATCGTGTGTTCCCTTTTGGGCGTACCATTGGAGATGGTTCCGGAGCCGTAGGTCAGGTCGAGACCATAATCGACCACGCTGTCCACCAGGGCCGCGGTATTCCATACCACCGCCGCGGCATTACCGGGATCCGGCATCTGGATAAACGGCCCGCGCACCAGCGAAGCGTTGGTATACAGCTCCACGATCAAGGTGAGATCGGAGCTGCCTAGCGAAACGTTGTGTCCGGAAGCGGCGATGATGTTGGTACCATTGACCAGCAGGTTCGGATCCAGGGTGTAGAACTCCTTGGGATTGGGTGAGGCCGCCCTTCGCCGCGGGATGCCTCGTGATTCCCGGAGGCCGCCGTGTTGTGCAGAATAACTCCCCCCGGCATGTTTAACCGCTGAACCTCCACGCCATTGAGATATACCACCGCGCCGTCATCGTAATCGATGCCGAGGGTGAGGTGGGATATTTCCGCCTTGTTGGTGACGACAAAGGTTTTCCGGGTGTACACCGAAAGGTAGTTGTTTTGCATGTCACCGAGAACCGTTCCATCATCGCAGTCGCCCATGCCGAAACCTGAAGGGGATGGACCGAGCCAGGCAGTATCGTTGTAAGCCAAGCTGGTCCATTCGTTTCCGGATTGATTGGTCGGGGTGCTGGTTCCTTTGAAATACCTCCATAAGTCGCCCTCGCGGATGGCCGGGCCGGGAACGGGCGGCGGTACATAATCCGGCGCGGACACGCTCACCGTATCCAGAAACGCATCCTGTCCGGCGCCGCTCGGCCCGCGCATCATGAACGCGACCGAGCCCATGGCTTCCCCATCGAAACCGACCGACCACGTCCCGGTGTAGGTGAACCACGTTCCGTTGTTGCGGTTGCTGGCGGTAAAGGTGTAACCACGGTTGGCGGGATTCATCGCGACATTGACGTCGTAGACATGATTCACGGCGAACAGGACGGCATTGGTGCTGCGGTTGACGCCGTCATACCACTGGAAATTCGTGACCCCGGCGGAGAAGAAAAACGACAGGCGCTGATCGGTGAAGTGGCTGGCGGCATTGCCGGCGCGAACGGTAAAGGCCATCCGGCGGGTCGGCGCGTTCATGCTGATCGCGTTTACATCGGCCCGCATGCTGAACGAAATGGTCAGCGTGTTGGTGCAGGCGGGGAACGGTCGGCTGATCGAACGCCCTGATGAGCCGGCGCTGCCAAAAAGCCCCACGCTCTTGGTGTCGTCAATCTTGGATGCCGAGCTGATGAAAACCCCGCCGTCAGCCTGCGTATTGTACCCCCACGGCGCGATCCAATCCCCCGCGCCACCGGCGACCCCGACCGGGTCGGTGCCGCCCGAATAGGATTGAAAATTTTCCGTGGCCAGCAATTGGGCCCGGCTGACACTGTCGAGCAACATGGACGCGACGCAAACGATACAAACGATTCCGAAACGCTTCATAAGAAGGACCCTCTCTAATGATTTTCTAACAATAACACGCCGCCCATCCGCCGGACATGGCATTTTTTGCTAAAAACATGACGGATTTATCCGTCGCCCTGTCGCCGGAATTTTGCCGGGGAAAGGCCAACACCGCGGGTAAAGGCCCGCGAGAAAATGGAGGGGTCTTCGTACCCGAGACGCTCGGCAATATCCTTGACCGGGAGGTCGGAGTTGCGCAAAAGGGCGCAGGCCCGTCGCATGAGCACCTGTTGGCTGTATTGTTTCGGGGTAACGCCATACACCGCGTGAAACTCCCGGACAAAATGTGACTCGGTCATGCCGACTTCGCGGGCGAGGCGGCCAACGCAGCCGGGATCAAACCAGCCGCGATGATCCATAAGGTGCCGCGCTTTCAGGAGCGAAGCTTGCCGGCTGAGACCCGGGGCAATGGGCAATTGGCCGGTTGCTTGTCCGCTGGCTCGCAGATAACGGGAAATGTGGGCGATCAAACGCAACGTGCCGGCCAATAGTTCCGCGCCCTGCCCGTATTCCTGTTGATCCAAACTGCCCAACAGGCTTCGCGCTAACGGCTCGATTCTGGACCAGGCGGTCTTATCCAGCGTTAATTGAATTTCTGAACCGGCCATGAACCACTCGTAGAACGGCGAAAACGCCAACTCAACCTGATCGCCCTCCTCCAGCGGCATGCCCGCGACATCGAGGCCGAGATCAAAGTCCATCATGAGCAGCCGCCAGCATTCCCCCTTCATAAGCTTCCACGAAGTCTGATGGATCGCGCGCGGCGGCATGACGAAAATATCACCTGGTCGCGCGGCTATGTTCCGGCATTCCGCGCGATCGGTATCGATCACCCCTTCACCATCCAACACGGCAATCAGTTCGGTGTGAGGATGATAGTGCCGGGGATAAAATCCGGAGTCGATATGTTCGTGCCGGGCGATATAACGAAGATTGAACTCGACGCCCTCGGCTTGAAAATAAACCGGCCCACGCCAGCTCCGACTGATGTAGCGCACGGTGTTGGACGGCCACTCCTGAAGGCGTCCGTTTACCGGAACACGCTCCACCATGCGGCGTCCCGGGTAAGGTCGATCCGGCATTTTCATGGCGGCATTGTGAAGCGGCTATCGGCGACCGACAAGCGAGAAGGTTCCCGTAAAAAACAACACCAAGGGTTGAAGGGAAAAAAAACGGCGGCCCGACCGGGCCGCCGTCCGCCAATCCGGCG
>CALMYG010000011.1 GCA_937873455.1 uncultured Verrucomicrobiota bacterium | reverse complement strand
ATCCATGGTAGGTTAAAGGTTCAAGGTTGAAGGTTGAGGGTTCAAGGTTAAGGGTTGAAGGTTTAAGGGTGAAGGAAATACGGTGTTCGGTGTTCAGTGTTCGGGAGCGCCCCCGGCGACCTTGTGTCGCCGGAGCGAAAGCGGAGCGTAGTCAATTTTCGCTCCGCCAAGATGGGCTGCAAGCGGGCGATGGTTCAAACTTCTTCACCCGCGACGCAAGGTCGCGGGGGTCAATACTATCTGGTCCAACACGCACGTCTACTTGATGGCTCCGCTGACGAAGACCATGACGAAGAGCGCGACGGTTTCAATGACGCCGAGGACCATCAGGTAGTTACCAAATCCTTTTCCGGTTTCGGCCAGGGCATCGGCGGCGCCGGCGCCGGCCCGTCCCTGGGCCCAGGCGGAAAGGGCCATGGCGATGCCGCCGA
Source organism: uncultured Verrucomicrobiota bacterium (assembly GCA_937873455.1). Classification (GTDB taxonomy): domain Bacteria; phylum Verrucomicrobiota; class Kiritimatiellia; order CAIVKH01; family CAIVKH01; genus CALMUP01. Next base: position 18,318 of record CALMYG010000011.1, on the reverse strand, counting down.
AAATGCCCGCGCTGATCATCGCCGGATACAGGGCGGGATTCTCGCCGATGGCGGTGAGGATGTTGTTCATGAGAATCATCCCGTAAATGGTCTGGGAGAGCGGCGCGCCGACGAAGGTCATCAAGATAAACGGCGCCGCCTTGCTCTGGGCAAAGCATTTTTTCCACACCCCGATCACCGACGATCCGGCCGCGCCGGTGCCCAAGGCCGATCCCATGGCCGCGCAGGCCATCGCGGCCGCCGCGCCAAATTTGCCAAACCCGATCATGACTTCTGGTTCCATTATCGTTCTCCTTCGTTTGCTGATCCGCTGCGTTTACGGGCGAACGGCTCGTAAGCCCGCCCCGTCCATTGCACCCCAAGGTGCGACGAAAATTCCAAGGTGTTTAACCGGACGCCGTGTACCAGGACGCCCATCGCGCCCAACACAATATTCAAGGCATGCCCGAAGAACAAGATCAGCGCGGCGATCAAACCCGACAGCACGCCGGACATCCCGATGTCCGCGGCCATCTGGTTGAAGACCGAGGCCACCGCAAAGGTGGCTGATCCCACGGCAAAAAGTCGGATATACGACACCACATCGACGAAATTGCTGACGATGTTCAAGGGGAACATGACGTGCTGGTGCCATTCCTCCTTGAGCTGCTTGACCGGGGTCATGAAGAGAAGAATCAGCACCGCGCCCAACCCGATCATCCATCCGATGGCCGCGGGCAAGGACGCGCCCAGCACGAGATAATGCGCGACGAAGTACATGCTCCAGGTCATGAAAATCCACCCGAGCTGGGCGAGGGCGCGCAGGTCCGGAAAAAAGCGCGCGATGTTCCAGGCGTGGGCGATGGTGAGATGAACGGCGGCAATCAGGAAACACAGCCCCATCACGTTGGTTTCCTGGGCCAGCCATTCCAACCGCCACGGCGCGGTCATCCCGAAATAACTGCCGCTTAACGCGCCCCACAGGATCGTCCCCGCGCTGGTCAGGGTGAGCAGGGCGAACGGTTCGGGTGGTGCGTCGGGCATCTTGCGCCGGGCCCACCACGTGCCGGCGAGGAACAACGCCCCGTAACCGGCATCGCCGATCAACATCGAGAAAAAGATGCTGAAGAAAACAAGGAAAATGGGACTCATGTCCACTTCACGATACCCGGGCAGGACGTTGATGGCCTTGAGCACGGCCTGAATCGGGCGCACCCAGGCGGGATTTCGGATGAGCGTCGGCACATCGTCATCGGCTCCGGGTTCTTCGATCTGCACGCCCCACCCTTCCCGGCGCGCCGCCTCCAGCAACTGCGCGCCGTGATCGGCGGGAATATACCCGCGCAAATAAGCAACCGGGGCATAATTGCCCATGCCGTCGCGTGCTTCGAGAAAATGAACGTTGTCTTCCACCTGGTCACGCAGGCGGGCCACCGCTTCATTGTCACCTTCATAGGCCTTCAGCGACTCCTGGCAATCCGCGAGTCGACGCTCGAATTCCGCGATCTGATCGTCCAGGTCGGCCGGCGAGCGTTCAGGCAGGCGAAATTCCGGCGCGTCCAATCCGATCGATTCCTCGCGGGCGACGAGGGCGAGATGGACGTTGTTTTTATCCCGGGAAATTTCCACGAGTACGGCGCCTTCCGGAGCGCGCTTTTCCGCCTCGGTCGACACCACATACAATTTAACGAACACCCCATGTTCACGCAGGGCGCGAATCTGGGCGGGATCGAATGAACCAAACGGCTGGATCCGGGCGCGCTCGGTGCGCAAGTCGGCCAAGGCGTCTTCGATATCTTTTTTATCCTGCAACAAGGTCCAGACGAGGCTGACCACCGCATCGGGAGGGAACCCGGACGGCGGGGTCGCCGGTTTTTTCGGCAAGGTTTCCAATACCCGCCTGATGTAAGCGAGGTGGTTGCGGGCGGTCTCCAGGGCGCGGCTATCCGGCGGCTTGAGGCTGGTAACATGGACCACCCCGAGGTCCTGCAATTTGCGCAGGGTATCCGTCACCGCCGAGGCGAGACAGAACAGCGTGAGGCGTTTCATCTCCACGATCATGTCGTGGCGCCCTCCGCGCTTTTCTTCTTGGCGATCTTGCCCCGGGCGACTTCAGAAGTCATCACGTCGCCGAGAAAGATCCGGATGATGCGAATGTTGTTGCGGGCCTCGGGAATCTTGACCTTCTCAAACAAATTCACGCGTTGGCTGGTGGTGCGAAGCTCTTCGCCGACCAACCGGCGCTGCTCGCGGAGGATTTGCAGCTCCACCCGCATCCGCAGCAGGCGGGCCATGGTCTTGACGCCGTCGTCGATCCAGCTCGGCGTGGCGTGCAGGTCCCGCGGAACTTCATGAAACACGACTTCCTTGAGCACCGGGATGTTAACCCCGGCGATGTTGCCGGTGACGGTCTTCACCTGAACCAACTGAAGGTAGCGGCTCAGATCCATCGGCGAGGCGAACAATTTGATCCAGGGCTCGATTTCCTCGTACACCGCCCGCTCGGCCGCGGCCTGGGCTTCGATGCGCTGATCGATGCCGCGCAACTCCATCTGCAACTGCTGCTTCTTGAGCAGCAACGTCGGCAGATAACGACGAAAACGCTTCAGCGCATCGCGTTGCGCCTTCAACTCGTTTTTGGTGTATTTGATCTTGGCCACGGCGGGGATTTGGGGGTTGGGATGCGGGGACTAGGCGGTCGGCCAGTATTTTTCCACCAGTTTGGTCGGAATGCCGGTTTCCGCGCGTTCGAAACAATCGGCGAGGATCGACCAACCGAGGTCGAGCGCCTTTTCAATCGGGATGTTGACGCTGAGGTCCATCATTTCAACCTCGAACCGGGCGCCGTATTTAAGCAGTTTTTGATCCCAGCCGCTCATCCGGAAACCCATCGATTGTTTTTCGAGGGTGTCTTTGTAGGAGGCATAGAGTTGGATCATGCTGTCCATGATGGTGCGGTGGTCTTCGCGGGTCTTCTTGTTGACCAACTGCTTGAGGCGGCTGAGCGAACCGAACGGCTCGATGCGGCCGTTGCGAAGATAAAACTGGCCTTCGGTGATGTAGCCGGTGTTGTCGGGTACCGGATGGGTGACGTCGTCGCCGGGCATGGTGGTGACGGCGAGGATGGTGATCGAGCCGGCGGTATCGAAGTCGACGGCTTTTTCGTAGCGGGCGGCAAGCTGGCTGTAGAGATCGCCGGGATAACCGCGGTTGGAGGGAATCTGTTCCATGGTGATGGCGATTTCCTTCATGGCGTCGGAGAACGTGGTCATGTCGGTCAGCAGTACCAGCACCCGTTTGTTCTGCAACGCGAACTGCTCGGCGACGGCGAGGGCGAGATCCGGAACCATCAGGCACTCCACCACCGGGTCGGCGGCGGTGTGAATAAACAAGACCGACCGCGACAGCGCGCCCTGGCTTTCCAGCGTATCCCGGAAAAAGAGGTAGTCGTCATGCTTGAGGCCCATGCCGCCCAGGACGATCACATCCACTTCCGCCTGCATGGCGATCCGGGCGAGCAAGGGATTGTACGGCTCACCGGCCACCGAGAAGATCGGAAGTTTTTGCGATTCGACGAGGGTGTTGAACAGGTCGATCATCGGAATGCCGGTCCGCACCATGTTGCGGGGAATGATGCGCTTGGCCGGGTTGGCGGAGGGGCCGCCGATCGCGGTCATGTTTTCGGTAATGGCCGGGCCGCGGTCGCGCGGGGCGCCGCTGCCGGTGAACACCCGCCCGAGCAGCGCATCGGAAAACGGGACCTCCATGGTATGACCGAGAAACCGGACCTCGGAGTCCGTGGAGATGCCGCGGCTGCCGGAAAAGACCTGCAAATACACCTGTTCGCCGTCGAGGCGAATCACCTGGGCCAGCGACACGCCAAAGGGCGACGTGACCTCCGCCAATTCGCGGTAACCGACGCCATCGGCGCGCACAACGATCACGTTGCCCGCGATCTGCTCAATTTTCTGGTACACTTTACGCATAATCGGTGACCTCCGCGAGGGCCTTCTCCAGCGCCTCCTCGGCCTGTTTGAATTCCGGTTTGTCGATGTGAATACGGTTCCAGTCCTTGGTCATCTGAGTCAACTTCTGGAAGAAATGACGGGCTTCATCTTTTTCGGAGAAATTCATCCGGGTTTTCAGCACTTTAAGAATCCGCCCGAATACGTATTTCTGGCGATCGCCGGCGGTCGCGGAATCCACCTCGTCAAACGCGTCCTGCTGCAGGTAAACCGTGTCGAGGTATTCACTCTTGAGGTAGGTCGCAAAATCCTCGATCGAGGTGCCTTCCTCGCCGACCACCTTCATCATCTGGCTGACTTCATTGCCGGTGCGCAACAATTTGCGGGCGAAGGCGACGTCATCGAGGTTGAACACCCCCTCGTATTTGCTCCAGCTTTCCAGCGGATGAATCGCGGGATATCGCCGGGCGTCGGAACGTTCGCGCGACAAACCATGAAACGCGCCGACCACCTTGAGCGTGCTTTGGGTGACCGGTTCTTCAAAGTTGCCGCCAGCCGGACTCACCGTGCCGCCGATGGTGACCGAGCCGGTTCCGCCGTCGTGCAACCGCACCAGGCCGCCACGCTCGTAAAACGACGCGATGACCGATTCGAGATAGGCGGGAAACGCTTCTTCGCCGGGAATTTCCTCGAGGCGACCCGACATTTCGCGCAGGGCCTGAGCCCACCGGGACGTGGAGTCGGCGAGCAGCAGCACATGCAGCCCCATTTGCCGGTAGTACTCGGCGATGGTCACGGCGGTGTAGACCGATGCTTCGCGCGCGGCGACCGGCATGGAGCTGGTATTGCAGATGATCAGCGTGCGTTCCATCAAGCTGCGCCCGGTCCGGGGATCGGTCAGCTCGGGAAATTCGCGCAACGTTTCCACCACTTCGCCGGCGCGCTCGCCGCATGCGGCGATAATGACGATATCCACATCGGCATTCCGGCTGGTGATCTGCTGCAAGACGGTCTTGCCCGCCCCGAATGGACCGGGAATGCAATACGTTCCTCCCCGGGCAATGGGAAAGAAGGTGTCGACGATCCGGATTTTTGTCACCAGCGGATCGACCGGGCGCAGGCGTTCGGCGTAAGCGCGGATCGGCATTTTCACCGGCCAGCGCTGAATCATGGTCAGTTCGTGCCGGTCTCCGCGTTCGTTGACGATCGTGGCGATCGGCTCCGTCACCTTGTACGAGCCGGCGGCGGCGATCTTTTCCACGGTCCACGGACCGGACAACCGGAAAGGCGCCATGATCCGGTGCTCGAATATCCCTTCGGGAACCGAGCCAAGGGTTTGGGCGGCGGTAACCGTGGCGCCCGCCTCGACCGCCGGCTTAAAGGACCAGCTCTGTTCGCGGTTCAGCGGATGGAGGTAGCGGCCACGCTGGAGGAAAAAACCGCACTCGGCGGCCAACTCGGGCAGCGGGTTCTGCAAACCGTCGTAAATGCTGCCCAGCAGCCCCGGCCCCAGCTCCACGCTCAACAGCTCGCGGGAAAATTCCACCGGCGAGCCAATGCGCAAATCCGTCGTGTCCTCGAACACCTGCAGGTCGGCCACTTGTCCGCGCACCCGGATCACCTCGGCCTTCAGCCGGACCGATCCGGTGACGGCGTAAGCCACTTCATTCTGGCTGACCGCCTCGTCAAATCTGACGCGGATCAGGTTGCCGTTCACCCCGACTATTGTACCGGATACCGATTCACTCATAAGTACTCCATCGCCATTATAATTGGGCCAGTCCGCCCCATCCCGCCGCTTCCTCGGAACTGACGCCGACCACTTCCAGCATTTCCTCCAGCCGGTCGCGGCCCTTTTCGGCGGTCAGCGACTGCCAATGTTCGTTGATTTCCAATTTCACCGCATACGCCAGAACCGCCGGCAGCCCGAACGGATCGGAAAGCGCCAACTCCTCGGCCAAGTTCCAGCGAAAACGATCCAGCGCCAATTCCCGCTCCAGCGGATTGGCGCGCGAGAAGGCATCGCTCACCGCGTCTTCCGCGTCGACCCGGAATCCCTGGTGTTCCTTCAGGTGTTTTTTTTCATCGACGCCAAGCCGGAGCGCCCGTTGCCGCACGATGGCGTTGCGGAGCTGGCGGTCGGCATCGATCCAGACACGCCCGGCCTCGGTACGCAGGTCATCGCGTCGTCCGTCGATGACGGCCGCCACTTCCGCGAGATCCGGTTCGGCCAATTGGCTGCGGCAGGCCTCGACGAATGCCGCGCGCGAAAGCGCGGCCGGGGACGAAAACGTCAACCCGGGCAAACTCGACACCAGATAGTAGTACTGCGCAGCCACCGTATGCCTTTAAACCTCGCGGGAAACGTTGTAGACGGTTTCGGCCAGTTTCGGGCGGAGAAAATTCGCCACCGCCTCGGCAATCGCCTCGCGGGAAAAGTCGTGTTCGATGTGCTGATCCCGCCGCCGGACCTTGAACCCCTTGCCGGTGCGGGGATCGGCGGTAACGTGTAGACCGTCGGCCAGCGCGGCGGCGAATTTTTGCCGGAAAAATCCTTCGAGGGCCTTGCAGTCGGCTTCGCTCAGCAACACTTCCAGCGAGGCCGCCTTGCCGCCTTCCTTCACATAGGCTTCGACCACCCGGGCAAGCAGCGCGGGCAGATGATCGGCGGACAGCGACTGATCAACGGCCTCGGCCACCAACCGGTTGAAGATTTTTTCGATGCCCCCGCCGACGGTGATCAACAGATCGCGGGCGGACTGGGCGAGCGCCTGTTCGCCGCGTTGGGCTACCTGCTCGGCGTCGCGGTTCGCTTTTTCCAGCAGCGCGGAGGCCTTGGCCTCCGCTTCCTTTACCAGGGCGGCCGCTTTTTCCCGCGCCTGAGCGACAATTTTCGTGGCCTGTTGTTCGCCGGTATCCACCGCCTCGCGCTGGATGCGGTCTATCAATGCTTGCAATTCTTCAGCCATAAACGACTCCCGGTTGTTGCCGCTCGGCGGGCGTAAATCCCGACCGTTGAAAGAGAAGTCGAATGTAGCGCGCCCCGGTTAAAAGACAAGCCAAAGCGGACGATTTTGAAACATCCCGTTATTCCGCCTGCCGGGCCAGGTGGCGGGAAAAGGCCCGCATCACCGCAACATGAAGGCGGGCTTGGCTGATGGTGTAAATATACCAGGGAAGCGCCGGGCGAAAATCATGGATGGCGGCCAGGACATGGCGACGGTCCGAGGTCGTGCGGAATTCCAGCCGGCCGGCTTCCGACGTTCGGGCAAGCAGCCCGCCGACAATATAGAGCAGGACGCGGTCTCGATGGCTCCGGCTTTCACTAACCTCCAGCTTCAACAACACCGGAACCTCGGCCAGCATGGAAAAGTGAACCGTCGTTCCGACACAACGGACCCGGATCAACGGAGCGAGAAAGCGCGGCAACCAGGCCAGGTACTGCTCCATCACCCATTGGGCATCGCGACCGGCGGGCAAGGGCAGACGTTGGACCGACCGGACGGTTCGGCTGATTGCGCGGAAACGGGGGCGTGGCGCCTCCGCGGGCTCCTGACCCGTCACTCCTGCCAACAGATCGCGGTACCGCGCGGCCCGCTGCACCCCCGGATAACCGTGATCCTCCCGGGCGACCATCGGATGCTCCAGCGACTCAATCAGCGGATACACCAGACTCTTCGGGGAACGGGTAATGAGGCTGACCCAAAGGCGCGACAAGGTCGGTGTAAAAAACGGCACCGGCCAGAAACTGCGTTTTTTGCCGAGCACCGCCGCGGTTTCCCGCATCATGTCCACATACGTGAGCGGCGGGCAACCCGCGAGGTCATAGACCCGCCCCACCGCTTCCTCCCGCAAGGCGGCATCGGTCAGCGCGTCCAGCACCCGAGGCAAATCGACCGGCGTATTCAAGGTTTGCGTCCATTGCGGACAGAGCATAAACGGAAGCCGTTGAACCAACTTCAGCAAAATCCGGGAGGACGACCCTGCCTCGCCCAAAATCAATCCGGCCCGGAATACCGTCAGCGGCAAGGCAAAGTCCGCCAGGGTTTTCTCCACCTCCAAACGGCTCTGTAGATGACGGGACAGGCGGCCGCACTCCGGGATCAATCCGCCCAGATAAATCACCTGGCGCACGCCGCGCCCTCGAAGGGCGCGGGCGAAGTTGTCGGCCAGAATCAGGTCATAATCCGCAAAATCACCCTGATCCAAATGCGCGGTCGGCCCCATGGAATGGACCAGATAAAACGCGAGATCGACCCGCTCCGGAAGCGCCTCCTCCAGCGACTTGAGGGAAAACAAATCACACGCCCGCCAGACCACGCGCGCATCCGACGAGGCCAAATCGCGCCGGGCGATGGCGGTAACCGCTCCCCCGGGGAATCGCTCCAGCAGCCGGGGAATCAACGCCATGCCGATGTAACCACTGGCCCCGGCGATGACGATGTGGGGGGAAGAAGCGGGTTGAGTCATGGTAGAACATAACGCGATAACCGGGACAACCGCAACTACCGAGAGGATCATGCCATCTGCCAGATAAGGTCCGCGGCCTCGCGGACCGGCGTTCGCCACCACGCATAAGGCTCCCCCATTCACCACGCGAATATTGTCGCCAAGCCCCGTTGTCGATACATAATTGTTTTTTACCTAATGTTAAACTACAATTATGAAATCATTAAACCGGCCTTGATGAGGGGTCATCTTTCGGCCACTAAATTTATTAATCCATTACCATCAACAAGATGCATGACACTCGACCCCACAAACCCCTACGATTGGCACAACTTTTGCTTATTCATTCGGCACCGACCCGTGCATTCGCGGGGCGGCTGAAACTAAACAACTGAACGAAGGAGTACGTTATGTATACGTTAAGGAAGTGGTTATCCGCGGCCTTGGTGGCCTTGCCGTTGATTGGCATGGCCCCGATGGCTTTCGGAGATGAAGTGGAAGAGGCGGTTGCCGCGGTAGCGGAAGCCGCCGAAGAAGCCGAGGAAGCGGTTTCCTTGGAAATGTTCACGGTCAACAACACCTGGATGATGGTAGCGACCTTCCTGGTGTTTCTCATGCACCTGGGCTTCGCCTCGCTGGAGTCCGGCCTGACCCGCGCCAAGAATACCGTGAACATCTTGTTTAAAAACACGGCGATTATCGCCATCGGGTTGCTGACCTATGCCTTGATGGGTTTCAACCTGATGTATCCCGGCGAATTTAATGGCTACTTCGGCTTTGCCGGATTCGGCCTTAATCCCGGCGACGACTACTCCCCCATCGGTTATGCCGACGGCGCCTACTCCTACTGGACCGACTTCCTGTTCCAGGGCATGTTTGCCGCCACCGCGGCCACCATCGTCTCCGGCGCGGTCGCCGAACGCATCAAGCTGAACAGCTTCTTGCTCTTCTCGATTATCTACGTCGCGATTATTTACCCGATCGCCGGCTCCTGGAAATGGGGCGGCGGCTGGCTGGACGAAATGGGCTTCGTCGATTTCGCGGGTTCCACCGTGGTGCATTCCGTAGGTGGCTGGGCCGCGCTGGCCGGTGTCATCCTGTTGGGTCCCCGTCTCGGCAAGTATGTAAACGGCCAAGCCAAGGCGATCATGGGCCACAACATGCCGCTGGCCACCATCGGCGTGTTCCTGCTCTGGCTCGGCTGGTTCGGATTTAACGGCGGATCGGTGCTGTCCGCCGACGCGGAAGGCGTATCCTTCGTGCTGGTAACCACCTCGATGGCCGCCGCCGCCGGCATCGTCGGTTCGATGCTGACCTCCTGGATCATCCAGAAGAAGCCCGACCTTTCCATGGCCCTGAACGGCGCCTTGGCCGGCTTGGTCGGCATCACCGCCGGCGCGGACATCGTCACCGTCTCCGCCTCGATCATCATCGGCTTCATCGCCGGCGTGATCGTGGTGCTGTCGGTCATCGGTTTGGACAAGGCGAAGATCGATGATCCGGTCGGCGCTATTTCCGTCCACTTGACCTGCGGTATCTGGGGCACCCTGGCTACCGGCATTTGGGGCGATGGCGCATCCTTCGTCACCCAATTGATTGGCGTGGTCGCCTACGGCGTGTTCTGCTTTGTTTCCGCCCTGATTCTGTTCGGAATCATCAAGGCCACCATCGGTCTGCGGGTGGACGCCGAAGAGGAATTGCGCGGTCTCGACATCGGCGAGCACGGCATGGAAGCCTACAGCGGGTTCCAAATCTTCAGCAACCAGTAACCGGAATCCACTGTACGTAAGGAGAATACCACTATGAAACTGATCATTGCATACATTCAGCCGGAAAAGTTGAATTCGGTGAAACAAGCGCTGTACGACGCGGAAGTCTTCAAGATGTCCGTGACCAATGCGCTGGGTTGCGGCCAGCAGAAGGGCTTTCATGAGTCCTACCGCGGCGCCGACATCGAGGTCAACCTGCTCAAGAAGTTGCGCGTGGAAATCGCGGTGAACGATGACTTCGTTCAACCGACCATCGACGCCATCATCAAGGGCGCCCGCAGCGGCAAAATCGGCGACGGCAAAATCTTTGTTCTCGACCTGGGCGATTGCATCCGCATTCGCACCGGCGAAAAGGGCAAGGAAGCCATCGGCTAATCACAACGACGGGGGACCGGACGGCAACGTCCGGTCCCCTTTTTTTTTAACCAAAACACCACCCACAAAAACCAAACCTCACGAAAGGGAATCAGTATGAAGAAAACAACCATGACCAGTCTTGCGGCCTTGTTGGCCCTTGCTTCTGCTCCGGCGGTGCGAGCCGCCGAAGCGACCGTCGGCGTGGACGTCAGTTCCGCCTACGTATTCCGCGGCATCACCTTTAACGACGGATTTGTCGCGCAGCCCTACCTCGACGTCTCCGGCCTGCCGATCGACATCGGCGTCTGGGGCAACATCGACATTGAAGACTACGATGGCGCGCTCGAAGAAGGACAATTCTCCGAGGTGAACATTTATGGCTCCTACACCTTGCCCATTGAAGGCGTGGACGCCGCGATCGGGTATACCGAATACATTTACCCGAACGCGGAAGCCGAAGCCGACCGTGAAGTCAGCTTGACCCTTGGCTTGGATCTTCCCCTGGCTCCTACGCTCGGCGTCTATTACGGCCTGGACGGCGGAATCAAAAAGGATTTCTATGCCGAATTCGGGATCGGCTACGACATTGAAATTGATGAACGCCTCACCCTGAGCCTCGGCGCTTTGATCGGCTACCTGTACCCCGATGAAGGCGAAGACGGATTCCATCAGTACGAGTTGTCGGCTACCTTGACCTATGATTTCGTGTCGCTCGGCGTGAAGTACATCGGCCAAGCGGACGACAAGGTTCTTACCGATGACGCGTACGACGTCGAAGTCGTCGGCACCCTCGGCCTCAGCTACACGTTCTAAGGCGATCGCGCCTGTAAAAGAAAAAACCCGGGTGAATCACCCGGGTTTTTTTGTGCTGACGCCAGTTCTCGCCCTTTCCGAGCGATCCATGGCATTACGTCGGCTGATCGCCGCGCACCATCAGGACCTTGCCGGTGCGGACCAATTCGACGACATCAAACATCTTGATCATGTTGATGAAGGCGTCGACTTTCTCCGAGTCGCCGGTGGCCATGATGATCATCGACTTATCGGTCAAATCGACGGTCTTGCAGGCGAAGTGCTCTACGACCTGAAGCGCCTCGGAACGACGGTCCACGCCGCAGCGAATTTTCACCAGCGCGAGCTCGCGGACGACCGCTTCGTCGTCGGTGTGATCGCGACAGGTCAGCACATCAATCAGCTTGCTGACCTGTTTGATGATCTGGTCGAGCATGCCGGGGTTGCCGCTGATGCCGATCGTCATGCGGGAGAACTTGCCGTCCATGGCCGGGGAAACCACAAGCGACTCGATATTGAATCCGCGCCGGGCGAAGACCTGGGCGATCCGGGCGAGCACGCCGGGTTTGTTGGCCACGTAAACACTTAACGTATGAATGGAAGGGGCGTTAGTCATAATGGTTCTCAGGTTGATCCGGTCGGTTTTTCCATTTTATAGCGGGGGCGTTCGATGATCATGTCCTCAAGAGCCCGTCCGGCCGGAATCATCGGAAACACGTTATCGGTTTTTTCGCACTCGGCGTTAATGACACAGGGACCATCGTTATAGTCCATGGCACGCTTCAGGATTTTACGGACGTCCGCGGGCCGCTTGAGGGTGAACCCTTTGGCGCCGGGGAAGCAGTCGGCCATTTTGGCGAAATCCGGATTGCCTTCCAGATCCACCCCGCTGGTGCGATCGTCGTAGAAAAGCTCCTGCCACTGGCGGACCATGCCGAGGTAATGGTTGTTCAGGACAAGGATTTTCACCGGCAACTTGTGCACGCAGGCGGTGGCCAACTCGCACATGGTCATCTGAAAGCCGCCGTCGCCGACGATTGCCCACACCTGCTCATCGGGTTTGCCCCATTGCGCGCCCATGGCGGCCGGGAATCCATACCCCATCGTGCCGGCCCCGCCGGAGCTGAGCCAGTCGTCCGGGCGAACCGTCTTGAGAAACTGCGCCGCCCACATCTGGTGTTGGCCGACGTCGGTGGAAACAATGATTTTTCCGCCGGTCATCTTGTACAACTCATCCAGAACGTGCTGCATTTTCAGCCCGCCGTGTTTGCCGTATTTCAGCGGATACTTTTTCTTATAGCCGTTGAGCTTGGTCAGCCACTCCTTGGTATCCAACTCGCTGGCGTGCTTGATCAATTCCTCGACCACCAACCGGGCGTCGCCGATGCAATAGTGGTGGACGTTGATCATTTTGTTGATTTCGGCGATGTCGATGTCGATGTGAATCCGGACGGCATCACGGCAAAACCGGGAAGCCTGGCCGATGATTCGGTCGTCGTAGCGGGAGCCAATCGACATGACCAGATCGCATTCCACCATGGCCTTGTTGGCATAGGCGGTGCCATGCATGCCCAGCATGCCGAGGGCAAGCGGGGGCTCTTCGTTAAAGGCGCCCTTGCCCAACAACGTGGTGGTCACCGGCGCCTTCAGCGTTTCCGCAAGTTTTTCGATGGCCGGAAACGCACGGGAAATCAAGGCGCCGTGGCCGGCCAGAATGACCGGGCGCTTGGATTTGCGGAGCGCTTCGGCGATGCCCATGATGTGATCTTGATTGATTTCAATATGGGGATTGTAGCCGGGCAGGTCCATTTCCGGATCCAACGATCCGGAAAATTGACCGGAGCTGATGTCCTTGGGAATGTCCATAAGCACGGGTCCCGGGCGACCCGTGCTGGCAATATGAAATGCCTCTTTGACAATACGGGGGATGTCCTGGGTGTTCTTGATCAGATAACTGTGCTTGACCACCGGCATGGTCAGGCCAAACACATCGGCCTCTTGAAAGGCATCCTTGCCAAGCATGGACGTGATCGTCTGACCGGTGATGACGATCATCGGGACGGAATCCATGTGAGCGGTCATGATGCCGGTGATGGTATTGGTTGCACCAGGACCACTGGTGACCAGCACCACCCCGGGCTTACCCGTGGCTCGGGCGTAACCGTCGGCCATGTGCGTCGCGCCCTGCTCATGACGGACCAGAATGAGCTTAATCTTCGTACCTGTGGTAATGAGCGCATCGAAAATAGGGATGGCCGCCCCCCCCGAAAGACCCCAAATATATTCCACGCCCTGCCTCTCCAGGCATTTGACCAAAGCCTGAGCGCCTTCCATCGTGGTCGGTGTAGCATTAGCAATCATAATTCACCCAAAAACTACCTTTCATAAGGCAAACGTAGCACCACACCGATACATAGCAACAAAAAAAGCAATTATTTTTTATAAAACGGCACACACAACGCCTTGCCACCACGAAAAAACCAATTTTACAGGCCAAACTTGGCGCCGCAACAAAAACGAACGCAAAAACAAGGGCGTAATTTATGAAAGTTACGGATGGGCAGGCCAACAACCCTGTCGTACCGATGGTTTCCGGTCATTGGATTACGAAAACCGGATTTCGATCTGGGACCCGGGGATCAGGCCATGGGTCAAGGAGGCATTGCCGCCGCGAATGGCGACCTCCAGGTGATCACTGGAATTCACCAATGCCAAGGGTTTTCCGACATCCACATCGCCATACGTTTGCTTAAGCGGCAATTCGGCGCCATAGGGCAGGACAATTTTGGCGCGCCGACTATTATAGTGCTCCATATGCGCGCGGGTAATGCCGGAAATGGCATTGCCAAAACGGTCCACGTGCATAATTTGCCCCACAACGCTGGATTCTTTGAGGTTAACCATGCTCTCGGGAAGGCGCATCAGAGGGTAGTCCATGTCCTGCAAGGCGTCAGCGGGAAGCTGATCCACCGCGAGTAACGCGGCGGCGTAGGCCAGAATGTCCCGGCCATGAAACGTGGCGCTGAGCGGCCCGGGACGATGCCACCCGGGACGCAACGCCTTGACGGAATGGGACGACATACTACCTAGCCAAATGCTCAGCAGCCCATTATCCGGAGCGAAAACGCGCTGCCCGCCGGCTTCAACCAGAACCAGCGAGCGGCCGGTACCCACCCCGGGATCCACAACCGCGACATGAATCGTACCCGGAGGGAAATAGGGCAAATAGTTGGCGAGCGCCCAAGCCCCGCCGGCAATATCCTGGGGGGCGATTTCATGGGTGGCGTCCAGAATGGGAATATCCCGGGACACCGAGGCAATGACCCCCTTCATGGCCGCCACGTACCCGTCAGCCATCCCGAAATCACTCATCAACACGATCATGTCTTATCCTCCTCACGATGTTTCTTTTCACGCTGGACGACGAGGCCGCCGTCCCACCCCCGCGCAAACCTGCCGGTAATCCGGTTTCGGGAGGGACACAGGCCGCCATGTCCGATTATTCCCAACCAACATTAGGCGAACCTGGAGAATTGGACAACCGCAACCGCGATCCATTCAAAGCGGACATACGGGCTGAAAGGAATCCATTCCCGGCATTGACATTATCATAGATTATGATTTAGTCTGATTTTATGAAGATATTGACGGCAACCGAAGTCGCGCGTGGACTCAGCCAGTTGTTGGACCGTCTGGAGGCGGGCGAAGAAGAGGTCGTTATCGTGCGCAACAATCATCCGGTCGCAAAACTGGTGCCGGGCGCTCCCCGCATGAATGCGTTGGAAGCATTGAGCGATCTACACGGCATCCTTGATGATCGCGAAGGCGAGGAATGGCTTGAGGACATTCGCAAGGGAGACCGCATGATGGCGGCGGAGCAACGTGATCCATGGGCGTGATTCTGGACACCTCCATCTGGGTCGATGTTGAGCGGGGACGACTGACGCCTCGCGATGTCGCCTCTCTGACGCACAACGAACCCGTCTACCTGGTTCCGCCGATTGTCGCCGAATTGGAGTATGGCATACATCGGGCCGCCACGGATGCACAGCGAACCCGCAGGGCTGCGGCATTGGCGCGCATTCGAAGAAAGCCCTGCCTGATCATCGACCGGGATACCGCTGAGATTTTTGGGCGAATCAGCGCCTCGCTGGACAGCCAGGGAAAACCGGCCACCTATCGGACGCATGACATCTGGATCGCCGCGGCCGCCATTCAGCACCGTTTGTCGGTACTGACCCGAAACCGGAGCGATTTCGAAGGCATTCCCGGCATGCTGCTTTTATCCATCTAACCGCGGGTCACACCGTCACATTCAGCATGGGCAGATTGAGCCGCTGGCGATCGGTTTCGCCGGTCAACAGGTTGTGTTTGCGAACGGGTTGTTCGTCGCGCGCGGTGACGACGTGCCGGTCAAGGTACAAGGCGGTACCCAGACCGACCGCGTGTTTTCCGTAACGCTCGGACGTTTCGTCAATCGCGCGCGCGGCCTGACGCATGTTTTCGATCCGCGGCTGGTCCTCAAAAAGCTCAAACTGGTCGGCGCGGTCTTCTTCCAGTTTGGCCAGCACGACCATGGTGGTGCGGTATTCGGCGCCGGGCTCGTACACGCGTTCAAACATTGCCCGCACCAACGGCAACACCTCCTGCGGGGAGGAAGTGGCCCGGCTCAACGCCGCCTCGACCCCGCGCTGGCTGTAATCTTTCTTGCGCAACGCGACATACAACACGCGGGCGCGCAAGCGGTGACGCCTCGCTTTGATGCAGGCCGACTCGACATTGCGAACCAGCTTGGCATACACAAAGTCGGGATCGGCGGAGGGCGCGGTGAACGTTTTGCATTTGCTGATGGTGGCGTAGTCGTTTTTTTCCTCGGTTTCCACCGGATACACCCCATTTCCGCGCAACTCGTTCCAGATTTCCCGCCCGATCTTGCCGAGCTTCTTCGCCGCCCAACGTTCCGGCATGACCGCGTAGTCGTGAGCGGTGGCGATGCCCTGCTTGCGGAGAAAGGCGCTGATATTCGGCCCGAATCCCCAGACCTCCTCGATGGGAATGCGCGGCAGAAACTCGTGAATCCGGGAGCCGGCCACCGCGGTTAATCCATTGGGTTTGTGGTGCTTGGAGGCGAGCTTGCACAACCCCTTGGACAAACTCAACCCGATGGACACGGTGATATCCAGCTCGTCGTGAATAGCCTGTTTCATGCGCCGGGCAATTTCCACATAGGAGGTTCGGAACACCCGGCGCAGCCCGGTGAGATCGGCAAAGCCTTCATCGATCGAGCTTTCCTCCACAACCGGGGTGAACCGGCGCATGATGGTGAACATGCGCTTGGAATACAGGCAATAGGTTTCATAGTCGCTCGGGACCACGACCAGGCGAGGACACATGCGCTGGGCCTCGTGCAGGCGAATACCGCGCTTGATGCCGAGCGCCTTGGCCTCGTAACTCGCGCAGGCGATGATGCCCCGCTCCTTGCCGGTCACCACCGGGCGGCCCTTCCATTCCGGGTGAATCGCCTGCTCCACGGCGGCGAAAAAGGCGTCGCCATCCAGGTGCACCAGCGCCCGGGGAAACGACGATAACATGAAGGTCTGCGTAGTCATCGGTACGACCATGCGCGATAACGAGCGCGGATTGGTTAAGTGAACGTTTGTTCACACACTACCGCCAAACGATTCCTTAGGCAAGCGTTCATGGAGATAGCCCTATAAAACGCCGACCAAGCAACCCCCGGCTTTTTGCAAAGCAAGGCGGCCCAGCACAAGCACAGCCTTGTTGTAGAAAAATAAGTGGAAAGGGCCATTGCTGAAAACCGGACGGTTGGGCTATTTTCAGGTTCATCAGGAAAGCCGTAACGAAGAACCATGAAGCGAACGCTCATCATAAACCTTCTGGCCTGTGCGTTTAGTACACAGGCGTACTTCGATGGCACGAATCAACTCGCGACGGAAGCTACCGTATTGTGGGGTAATGATATTCTATCGGGCGACAGCATGACGGGCATGATTGATTCTGCCTATGCCGGTGGGTACACCAATGTTGCGACGTTTTACGGCGCAGCCTTCGCAACCGCCACATATGACACGGTGTCAATAGCCCTGATATTTAATCAAGCCGATGGCTTCTACTTGGGTTACACGCAGCACATCATTCGAGCCAAAGCCATATTCACGGACACGCTTGTTGTTTCCGGCCCAATCGGGACGGGATCCATCGCATACAGTGAATCGATTGAAGACTCCGTCACAACCACATCACTTCATGTTGAAGACGAGCCGACGACAATCGTAACCCCCGAAGTTCTGGTCACGCGCCGGCTGTATCACGAGGGGCAAGAAGCCGGCCCGAAGACCATCACATTCGGGAAACCATTTACGGTTTCCTGTGAAGTCGACGGCTCGATCACCTTGAGTGGCACCAACTACAACAATGTTATAAGCGTGGTTCTACATGCTTCATATTCGATTGACCTCATTGTTCTCGATGGTGATGGAAATACGTTGTCCAATGGCTTTGATATTGTTTCATCTTCCGGGGCTGTGTTCCCCAAAAGTCCACCGGTCATGTTTAACCATAACGATCCTGAATTCATTGTGTCTTGGCACTCGATCACCGGCGTCCATTACAATGTAGCAGCGTCACCTTCACTCGTTGGAGACTCATGGACACAGATGGTGTCCGGGGTCGTCGGAAATGGTCACACCAATTCAGTCGTCATTTCCAGCCTCGATGAAGCGCCACTATTTATACGACTCGAAATGGAATAAGCACACGCCTTCACGCACTACCTACCCTGGATCGCGTTTCCAATGATGCCGTCCTGTATTGTATCGAGAGACACAAGCTACACGGAATCGGCCTGGGGCTGATCGATATGCACCTGTTGGCATCATGCGCCCTTGGCAAAGCGTATCGATGGACGATGGATAAAACGCTCGGAGTTGGAATTCAACCCGGCTAGCGCATACAGACCGGCGATCAGCCCCGGGCCGCTTCGGCCA
>CALMYG010000010.1 GCA_937873455.1 uncultured Verrucomicrobiota bacterium | reverse complement strand
GCCTGCGGCGCATAAAGAGGACGGGCTCCTTGCACAATCCCTTTATCATCCTGATAGGATTGATGATGAACCAAATGGCATCCGTCAAGGAATCAGGGATGCGCCCGATTTCCGGGATCAGCCGACAGATCAGCAGCCGGTCATTGACATCCAGCGGGGAGTCTTGGTACGTTTCGCGCTCGTTGCACCCGTGGTGAAATTGGCAGACACGTAAGATTCAGGTTCTTATGCCCGCAAGGGCTTGGGGGTTCAAGTCCCTCCGGGTGCACCATGTACTTCCCTTCGCTCTTTCCGGAAACCCCTTTTTATCAGCGGTTTCAGCACGTGATTGCGGAATGATGCCAGGCGGCGGTGGACCCGCCGGACGACCAGCAGGCACAGGAAAAACAAGACGAGATTTACCGCCAGCGCAGCCGCGGGGTGAAACACATACACCGCGGTCAGCGCCAGGCAGACCGTCTTGTTGAAAACCTCAAACACCGCGTCGAGCAGGGGAATCGGCGATATCCAAACCAACATTTCAAAAAACAAGCGTACCGTTTGGATCACCACGACATTGATGCCCGCAACCACCGCGATGAATACGAAGCCGGCCGTTTCAGTGAATCCGGCTATCACAATCCCCGGTGGCGTTTCCGCCATGTCCGGTTCCCCGCCGTGGACGTAGTAGATGGCGAGGAGTAGAACGACGGCCGCATAGGTTTCCAGATAGTCCGCAAACTGGGTGATGGGTTTGGATACTTTGCTTAAGCGCGGCAGGGAGGTCATTGCCGTGAGCGCCAACAACACCCCGAACATGATCTCGTTGGCGAGTAGGGCGTGGTGCTGCAGTAACGGGTGAGGGGGTAACCAGCCTTGTTCCATCAACAGGGATGCACCGGACAAACACATCAAACCGAAAAACGGCGAAAGCGCCACCGGAGCCAGCGGTCCCATCCAATCCGCCAGGGATAATCCGTCCGCCCATTGGATTCCGTCAGCGACTGATATCCCGAATGCCCACGGCGCTCCGGCGAACAGGATCAGGTTCAATACGATGAATAAGCGGGCTTTCATAGAAGAGCCTATTGGGACAGGGAGGAACCGCCTTGTCAAGAATCCCGAATTCCATACGATGACCCGCCGTGATGCTGATTCGACGTTATAGTTGCCTGTTGCTGGTGGCATGTAATCTTGTCGCAAGGGCGGCGCCGACCGATGAGGGGTTGTTCGCGGTGCTCGCTACCTCCATGGGGAATATTGCGATCGCCCTGGATATGAATGATGCGCCGAGAACGACTGCGAATTTTGTTGGACTGGTGGAGGGCAGCCGTCCATGGATTGACCCGCGCGACGGGTGGGTTGTGGTGCGGCCTTATTACGATGGGCTCACGTTTCATCGGGTCGTCAGCAACTTCGTGATTCAGGCCGGTTCCCCGCAAGGAACCGGAACCGATGGGCCTGGCTATCAGTTTGCCGATGAATTTTCCCCAGCCTTGCGGCACGATGCGCCCGGTGTCGTCTCGATGGCCAATGCCGGCCCCCACAGCAATGGAGGACAGTTTTTCATCACCGTGACCGCTACGCCTTGGCTGGATGATCGTCACAGCGTATTCGGCCGGGTGGTGGAGGGTATGGATGTCGTTTATGCGATTTCCGGCGTTGCCGTAAACACCCAGGCCCAGCCGCTGGTCGATGTAGTCATTACCCAGGCGGTAATCGTGCGCCGGGGTTCGGCCGCCGAAGGGTTTTCCGCGGATCATGCCGGATTGCCCCGGGTGGAGCCCGCGGCGGTTCTACTTCAACATCCGCCAACGCTATCGCTGGCCGTTTCCGGTCGTGTTCATGCCGCATTCTATCGGTCCACCAATGTGGTGACGTGGACCCGGTACCGTGATCACTACCGCAACGGCAGCGCCGGAATCTGGGTGACCAACGCGCCGGATGCCGATCTCGGGTTTTTCTTCGCAAACCGAGTTGACTATGCGGCTGACACGAATACGCCGTTGGTGGTGACCGGGCGACATATGCATGTCATTTTGGGCGCGACCACCATCCAGATTACCGGCTTGGGCGGTCCCTCCGCTACCATCCAAGTCAGCCCCAATCCTGCCAGTCCGGTAACGACATGGGAGTGGACATGGCGGCCCTTTCGGGGGGGCTTGTACATAGAAAGCCTCAATTATCAGCCGATTTTACTCGATCTCTGGTATGACGGCGCCACGGGTGGGCGCAGCCGCGGTTTTTTTAGAAATTCCGGTTTCTGGTTTCCTTTTCTTCCAAGCGGTTATGGCTCCTTTACGGACGTGCCCTGGCCGTGAGCGCGGCATTTCGGCGCAATCCGCTGAAGATATTCGATGGGGTCAATGGGCTGGGGGTTGGGGTGGCGTGAGCCATGCGGAAATCCGTCGGCCCGACGGTTTCCCGCGGTAATGCATGCGCTTACGGTGCATCAAGATGTCTAGCGCGTTGCATGATTTTCTTCATGATCCCAATGGGGTGATGATGTCGGGGTATGGATCGATTATCGAAACAGGGTGGCGCCAGCATCCGCCCGATCTTGAATTCTGACATCAACCTTGACTACGAACCTTCTGGTTGCCATTTTCCACACCATGAAATTGCACCTTCTGTTCAGCCTCACGGGTGCGCAACCGGAAACCCGGAAACGTATATTATTCTTTGCTGGTGCGTTAATTTCCCTGGTTTGCTTTTCAACAGTGCATGCCGGTGGCGGGGCACAGAGTCTCGCTCATGCGCCAACTATCGCTGATGAAACGGCCATAACCGGCATCGTTGATGAAGAGGTTGAAATGGAGGTTAAGCGGATCGCCTCTGGCTCGAATATCACCATGCGCCGCGAAATTGCCAAGGTCCAGCGCCTGATTGAGCAATACCGGGACGCCGGTCGATATACGGAAGCAATCGCTTTGCTGCGCAAAGCTTTGACCGTCAACGCCTATGACCTTGACGCACAACTGTTACTGGCGGAATTATTGAGCGCGAATGGACCATCGGACGAAGCACGGGAAATCGCGACGAGAGTCTTCGTGGCGATTGAAACGGAAATGCTTCTGCCCCGCATTGAGGCCGTCGCGCCTTCAATTCGCGTGTGCATTGAGACCAACCATGCCTGGAATGCCGCCGACGCGCCGCCGGATGGACCTCGTGTGACGCTGATTCCGGTGGGGCAGGAGCCCGATATGGTTTTCCGCGAATTCGGACGCCGACTTAATCAGTTTCTGAGGATTCCGGTCGAAATAAGCGTTATAAGAATGCCGCTGCATTCGCCCGAACGGGACCCCGGGGGGCGCTGGCTGAATAGAACGTATCAGTCAATGATGTATCCGCTCAGCCTTCAGCGACAAGCCTTATTGGGCATGAATTTCGAACTGACGCCGACGCTGTTGTCATCGCGAAGCCAAAAGGTGGCTGCAATTGAAACGTATTATCAGTTGCGTGGAGCGGCTGGGACCAACGCGCTCAGCAAATTCAAGGCGACGCTCGCCACGTATGATTCCCGTGCTCAATACAATGCCGATCGCCTCATTGCCGATGTGCGTAAGGCCTACCCGGCGCATCCGAATGAACTCGTCCTCATTGTTTCATCTGGCGATATCTTCAGCGGAACTGCCAACTTTGTTTTTTGTACGCCGATACCTCCCTATGCCTGCATGTCAAACGCCCGTTATTTGAGTGCATACTGGGGTGGAACTGAATACCGGCCGCGTCTGATTGCTCGTATGCTAAAGGGAGCGGTGTGGGGCGTTTTTGCCAACGCCGGATTGCCCGTTTGCACCACCCCATTCTGCATGCGCGCCTATGTACACAACTTGGAGGAATTGGACCACAACGAAAATAGCCTGTGCGATTCGTGCCGGAAGCTCTGGGCGGATTATTCCGGTCATGCACTGGAACCATGATCCGCCGACGGAAACCTGCTCATGATCAAAAAAAGGCTTATCCCCTCGCTGGCGCTTCTGCTATTTCTCCCCGTTATGGTGCCGAACGGCCATACCGCTGAACCGGCCCATCAGGTGGTCAAGGATATTTTGGCGGCGTACGGTGTGCGTCCGCAAGCGCTGATGCATCCGGCATTAACCGCCATACGCTCAACCAATGAGGCCGTCCGCGTTCAAGCCTGTCGTGACGGGCTGGTCGCTGGGTATTCTTTTGGCGAACTTGGCTTCTTGCACATGGCCGCTTTGCTCGGGGCGCGAGAAGCGGTGGAGCATCTGCTCGACCTGGGTGTTTCCCCCGATGAACGAAAGCATGATCGCCTGCCTACGGCTTTGCACCTCGCCATACTGGCCGGTGATGAAACGACTGCCTTACTGCTATTGGAGCATGGCGCGCAACCCGGAATGGTGATTGGTCAGGGGCGTTCAGCGCTATCCTTGGCGGTGATGCTTGGCCATGCCGTTGTGGCTGAAGCCATTCTCGCCCGAGGCTTGGCTGTCGATCATGCTGACGGCAGCGGTATGACCCCGCTGTCCGCCGCGGCAAAGGGCGGACAGACCGCTATGGCAAAGTGGTTGATCCAGCAAGGAGCCAACGTGAATAGTCAGGACGTGCACGGGCTCACACCGCTGCACATCGCCGTACTCGGCGATCACCAGGAGATCGTCCAGCTTCTACTGGCTGCCCATGCCGATCAAGGGCTGGCCGATCATCATGGGCGTATCCCGGTTTGGCTGGCAGTCAGGCTGGTCCGGCTTGAAGCGCTGCGTGCCTTGTTGAAACAGCCAGCATTTATGGATATCGCCGATCCCAACGGACAATCACCATTGTTGACGGCCCTGCGATCAAACCGGCGCGACCTGCTGGCGGTTTTGGCTGAATTCGGCGTAGACCTCACCAAACGATACGAGCAGGGGCAAACCTTGCTGCATTTGGCGGTTAACATGAATGCCACAAACTCCGTTATGTGGCTGGCCGAAAATACCGACCTCAATGGGCAAGATGAACAAGGCTACACGCCGCTGGCAAGAGCGGTCGAACAGAACAAAACGGGACTTGTACGAATACTGATTAACGCCGGTGCCGACGTAAACCTTTCGCTTCAAAGCGGTTTTTCTCCGCTCCTCCTGGCAATACGGGCACGCAATAACTCCTTGGTCCACCAGCTGCTCCATGCCGGAGCTAGCGCCAACACATCCCGGCCCAATGGCGAAACAGCGGCCATGCTAGCCGCCGCATGGGGAAATCGTCAGCTTTTGGAAATGTTGTTCGATGCCGGAGCATCCGGGGAAGGATTTACGGACCGAGGTCACGGGATATTCGATTTTGCGCTCGTTCACGCGGGGACGGAGAACATGAAGTTTCTGCTGGAAAAAAATCTTGATCCGACTCTGACTCACTCGGCGGATAAGTGGCCGGTAATCCTCACGGCCGTCTGGGACGGCAGGCGGGACGTCGTCGAGGCGCTGCTCGATCATGGAGTCGATGTAAACACCGTAGATCGAAGTGGCCAGACACTTTTAATGGTTGCGGTTCGTCGCGGGCATGTTGCCCTGGCGCGTTCGCTGATTCAGCGAGGGGGGGATGTGACGCTTCGTATGTCTTCAAGTCTCACCGCGTGGCATCTGGCAAAGGACCGGTACATGCTGGACTTCGCCGAAGAGCTTGCCGTCCAGATGTCTCCCGAGCAACGAGCGCCCACCAACCGGATTACCGTGTTCTTTGATCTGGACGCCCCTCTGGCGACCAATGTCTTCGTGGCCGGTTTTTTCAACGAGTGGAACAGCGCCAGCCATCCCATGCGACAACGGGATGATGACGGCTGGTGGTATACCGAGGTCGAGGTCTTCCCGGTAACGTATAAATACAAGTTTGTCGTTGATAACACATGGATTCTCGATCCAGAAAGCGATCAGACTCTCCAGGACCATAATGCCGGTTATGTTGATTCCGTGTTTCATGCCCCGGATCGCACGCCGGATAAACGGCCGACCCGTCTCCCTGCCAGCGCCCATGTATACAAGGAGGTTACCTTCGATTTTACATCCACCGAAGCACATTCCGTATCCGTCGCCGGAGAATTCAACGGCTGGAATACCCGTACTCTGGTTATGACCAAACGACCAAACGGGACGTGGAAGGCCACGACCCGCCTGAAGCCTGGCGTATACGGCTATAAACTGGTGGTGGACAACGAATGGCGGCTCGACCCAGATAATCCGAAGGTTAAGGTGGTGGATGGTGTTACCAATTCGCTGATTCGTGTGCCTGATTAATCCGGTCAATTTTCTGTTGCTTAACGCTTGGTCGGTGAAAAGACCGGGACCGATTCCAATTGCTGGTCGGCTGATCCAGAACACCCGAGGTGCCCCGACTCCCCGCCGACGGCTTCCCGCCTGGCTTGCGCTCGGCACAACCAAACTTCTTCAACGTGTTGACCTCAGCAACGATGAAGTCAGTACCTCGGGGTCGTGCCCATCTTGTTGCCCGAATCTCCGCGCGTGACAAGGGTCGGGTAGTTTCCTATGCTGTCGACATGAAAGAAAAACGGTCATGATTCTTGTCGTCGATGACGATCACGCGATTACCCAGATCCTGCACGATCTTCTGAAGCAGGATGGTTACGATGTTCGGTCGGCGGCCAATGGCGAGGCTGCGTACGCATTGATCCGGCAGGTTCCTTGTGAGGGGATACTCCTCGACATGATGATGCCGGGCATCAACGGCGCGGGTTTTCTCATGCTGCTAGCTTCCGAAGCCGTTTCCGTTCCGGTTGTGGTCATGACCGGAAACCCCGACTATTCCGAAGATGAGGTGAGGGAGTTCCCGAATGTCGTTGGTTTCTTGAAAAAACCCTTCTATCCGGAGGAAGCGGTTTCCCTCGTTCGCCGTTTTATGGCGCCGCCCAAGGCCTAATGCGGCATCTTTTGATCTGAATCGCTGGCCATTTCTACCGGCAGATGGTATTCTTTCCTTATGAAACGCTTTTTGATTCCCTTTAATGCACGGCAGAAACTCCTTTCCGGTTTTTCCCGAACCCCCGTGATCATCACACGGCTGGGCTTGGTACTAGCCGCTCTGGTCGTACTGGGCTGCGCCCGCCAGGATTCGTCTTCTCCATCGGCGTCATCGTCCGCTTCCGGTTCGTCGGAATCATCGGTTTTCACTATCGCGTCGGAAGCGGATTTTCAGGCGCTGGTCATGGCGTCGGACATCCCGGTGCTGATCGACTTCTGGGCGACCTGGTGCCCGCCGTGCCGGGCGATGGAGCCGGTCATCAAAACAACCGCGGAACGCCACAACCATGCACTGCGCGTCGTGAAAATTGATGTGGATCGCAACCGCGACTTGGCCCAGCAGTTTAATATTCGTGCCGTTCCCACCTTGATGCTGTATCATCAGGGTAAGGCGATCGCCCAGTACGAAGGCGCTATGGGACAATCCGGTCTCGACCGCTGGATCCAATCGCAACTACAACAAGCCGGCGTGACGTTATAATCGCGCGCCGCCGGGGGACGTATGCAAATCGAGATCGAAAAGAAAACCGACGACCAGCTCATTGCCATCGGTGTTTTTTCCTGGCCGGTGTGGACGAAGGAAGTCTCCACCTTTGACTGGACCTACGAGGACGTTGAGCGCTGCTATATGCTCGATGGCGAAGTGGAAGTCGAGGCGTACGGCGAAACCTATCGGTTCGGGAAGGGCGACTTCGTCACCTTTCCGGTGGGCATGACCTGTACATGGCGCGTGACGAAGCCGGTGCGCAAACACTACCAGTTGGGCTGAGCGCTGCTTCGGCATGATCACGTTTTTGCAGGGAGTGTTGGTGGAAAAAGCCCCGTCACGCGCGGTGCTGAATGTCGGCGGAGTCGGCTACGAAGTATTTATTCCGTTGAGCAGCTACGATCGGCTTCCGCCGCCTGACGCCCCGGTTACCCTGTTGACCTATCACCATATTCGGGAGGATCAGCAGTCACTCTTCGGTTTTGCCACCGAGGCGGAACGCGACATGTTCGAGCGGCTGTTGGATATCAGCGGGGTGGGGCCGAAGCTGGCGTTGTCCGTGCTGAGCGGATTGTCCGTGCGCGAGTTAAAGGCGTCGATTGTCGAGGGCAATACCAAACGCCTGAGCGGGATCAGTGGCATTGGGAAGAAAACCGCGGAGCGAATCGTCGTCGAACTCAAGGATAAAATCAGTGCCGGCGAGGCGCTTGAGGCGACGGCGGGCGGGGAGGTGTCGCCCGATGATCTCCGTTTACGTGATGCGGTCATGGCCCTGGTCGCGCTGGGCTACAAACAGGCCGATGCCCTGAAAATGGCCCGTGTTGCCGCCGAGCAGGCCGGACCCAAGGCGCCGGTGGAAGAAGTGATCCGGCGTTCCCTCGCCCGCGCCACGGCGTCGACCTAACCGGCGGCCGGGTTCAGGGCGGACTTTTCAAGCTCGCATACGCTTCCAGCGCTTCATCCCGCGCCTTGGCATGATCCACGATTGGCAACGGGTACTGATCTCCCAGCCGAATGCCGGCCCGCAGGCGTTCCGCCTCCGGCAGATCAAAAATGCGGTGAATATCCGGCGCCGGCAATCCGCGCAATACCGGCAGCCAGTGTTTGACGTAGACGCCTTCCGGATCAAATTTCACGGCTTGCAATACCGGATTAAAAATCCGGAAGTACGGCGCGGCATCGGCGCCGCATCCGGCGGTCCATTGCCAACCCAGCGTATTGTTGGCGAGGTTGGCATCCACCAGCGTATCCCAGAACCACCGAGCGCCTTCTTGCCAGGGAATCAGGAGATCTTTGACCAGAAACGAAGCCACGATCATGCGGACCCGGTTGTGCATCCACCCGGTTCGCCATAGCTCCCGCATGCCGGCGTCCACGATCGGGTAGCCGGTTCGTCCGCGTTGCCACCGGGCGAGGGTTTTGGCATCCGTCTTCCACGGGAAACGGGCAAATTCCGGACGGAGCGGATGCTCCGTGGTGTGAGGAAAGTGATAGAGGAGGTGATGGGCGAATTCCCGCCAGATCAACTGACGCAGGTACGGTTCGGCATTGGGAACGGCGCGGCAGGCGTGCCAAATTTGGCGCGGGCTGATTTCGCCGAAATGCAGATGCGGGGAGAGGCGGGAGGTCCCTTCGCGATCCGGTCGATCGCGCTCGGTTTTGTAATCACGAACCGCCTCATTCCGGCAGGCTTCCAGGCGCTTCCATGCGCCGGCTTCGCCAGGTGTCCAGGACGCCTGTATTCCATCGGCCCAGTCCAGCGCGGGAAGAAGCCCCAATTCGGGGAGCGGGGCCGACCAGGGCGGGTGCGCTAAACGCGGCAACCGCCGGGGCGCCGGCAGCGGCGTTTCCGGAGCGCCGTATCCTTGGCAGCAACGGTAAAACGGGGTGAATACTTGATACGGCTTGCCCTGCTGTGTTTCGATGGTCCACGGCTCGAACAGCAGTTGGGCGTTGAACGAGTGCACATGAAGCCCGTCTTCGCGCAGCGCGGCCTTGATTCGTTTGTCGCGCTCGATGATCGCAGGCTCGTAGAGCCGGTTCCAAATAACCGTATCGGCTTCGGTTTCCCGCAGCACGCTGCGCAACGCGGGCAGGGTGGGGCCCTTGCGAATGATCAGGGTGGCGTGGCGGGCTTCGAGATCCGCCGCAAACGATTGCAGCGAGTAGTGAAGCCACCACCGGGAAGCCGCGCCCGGCTCCCAGGGAGCTTCCTCCTCGGGTGCCCAGATAAACAGGGGAATAATTTTTTTGCCGGAATGAATCGCGGCATCCAGCGCTGGATTGTCCTGCAGCCTCAGGTCACGCCGCACCCACCAAATTAGGGGCCGGTCTGCTTCCGTTCTGGTTTTCATAGTCGCCACTGTACCATACCGCGTTTTTCGCCGCGACCATCAGATTAGGCCCGGAGCGACCAACAATCCGAGCCGTGCCGACCAGAGCGCCGTGCGTATCCAATTGGTCCGCACCAGCCGCCGATGCACATCGGGCTGATAGCCGGCGGCGAGTCGTTGATGACAGGGTATTTGCAGGCCGATGGTCGAAAGCCAGATTCCCGCCAACATCACCATGGAGATCCAATCGGCGCTGGTGCGGCCATCGCCCAGCAGGTACAACCACGCCATTCCAGTCGCCAACTCAACGAGCATCGCCGGCCCCACGATGTAACCAACTTTCTCCGTGTAAGCGCGATGGTAAGCGGTAAACTGGTCTGCCGGCACGCGGTGAAACCACGGGTAATGAATCAACTGAACAAACCAAATAACCCCGGTCATCACTCCGGTAGCGGCAAGATGGAGATGAAAGAGGGTGTCGATCATGATGCAAAGGCCTGCCGGGTTACTCTATGCCGGAAGTCAAACAAGCGTCGGAATTTTGCCATGATCAACCAGCGCCCTAGGGTATATCCGACGATGCCGAGCGGCATGACAAACGTAATCCGGTCCATCAGTTCGCAGTTATTTTCGTCAACGGGGAGAAACACATGTTCGTGACGGTAATAACGAAAGGGACCGCGCGTCTGCACATCGCAAAACTGTCGGCCGTGCTGATAATTCTCGTGCATGAGTTCCCAGCGCAGCCGAAACGGCCAATATCCCACCTGTAAAACGGCGCGTGCTCCGTTGGTGATACGGCCGTCGTGATGAAGAACATGTACCGGTTCCCCGTGCGGCATCAGCCGGGAAAAGGCCTCGGGCGCTTCGTGCCAGGCAAACAGTTGCTCGGCCGAGCAGGGGAACCTGCTTCTTTTGGTGAACACCAGGGTATGTTTCATCGCGCGCGCACCGTGCTCAGTCCGCCATCCACCCGGATGATTTGGCCGGTGATCCAGGTGTTAGCGGGATTCATCAACCAGGCGACGGCCGACGCAATGTCCGAAGCTTCGCCGATGCGACCGAGGGGGTGAAGCGCGATGGATGCCTTCAGGCTTGCTTCGTTGCTGGTGATTTTCTCAGCCAACGGTGTTCGGGTTAGTCCGGGCGCCACCGCATTGACCCGGATGCCTTTCGAAGCATAACTGGCGGCAGCACTACGAACCATGCCTTCGATGCCCGCTTTGGCCGCGGCGATTGCTTCGTGGTTCGCCAATCCGATCCCGGTGGCCACGGTGGAAAAAAACACCATCGAACCGCCGGTACTCATCATGGGCTTTACGCCATATTTCAAAACCAGAAAGGCGCTCACCAGATTCACGTTGATGGTGGTAATGAATTCTTCCGGCGAGGTGATGTGCGCCGGTTTGAGCAACATGGAGCCGACCGCGTGAACGATGCCATCCAAGCGGCCATGAACGGATTGGCTGGAAGCGATCAGCTGTTCGACCTCTGTCGGTACGGTGACGTCGGACACGAAATACGTTGTTTCCAGTTCCTCGGCAAGGGCAGCCAACGCCTGTTCGGACCGACCAGACAGAATGACCCGTGAGCCATGGCGATGAAGCGCGCGCGCGGATGCCGCGCCGATACCGCCTGAGGCGCCGGTAACAAGGACGGCATATTTGGGATCCGTTTGTTGCATGCGCCAACGGTATGTCGGATCTCATGGAAATCAAGGTGCCATCGACGTCCAAATATTCGCCTGAAATCCTTTAATCCGTTAAAGACATTCAAATTCGGCCAATACAAAAAAGCGAATTACTTATCCTGGCTAGGGTGTACAAAAAAGTGCGTGTGCAAATGTGTATTCTAAAAATCGGGAAAGTCGATGCGTTTTACCAGGAGTTTATTGGGGAGGCACTGTGTGGATTCTGTGTGGGCATTTGGGGGTAAAATAGTTGTATCCACATGATAATAAGATGATAGCGCAAATGTTTAGCATGCGTTTATCTGTTTGGAGGTGTACGTTGGGATAGCTGGCACGGCGCATGCTATAGTAATCCTCAGGGAAATCCTGATGTTAAACTCTGTAACAGATTGCGCAAATTATAGAACCGGAGGTATGGTATATTGCCGGAGTAGCTGGACTTTCCCTAATTGGCGGGGCGGTTCGTTTTCCTTCCTGTTTTCATTGGCGATTGGCATCAGCGTGGTGTTTTCGTCGCTTCCCGTTTACGCCGCAGCGCCTCCGGTGGTATCTCAAGTGATTTCCGTATCCCATCCATTAAAAAGTGAATTTGGAAACGTGCTCAAAGGAACGGACCCCGACTCCGGTTATTTTGGGATACCCGCCGTTCAAGGCGACTTGGTGCACATCTATTTGGCGACTGATGGACATCGATACGATCCGAACGTTCATGGCGAACCGGATCCGAGAAATATCCTGCTACATGCCACGCGGATAGGTATCGGCGCGGCGATCAATGAGGCTCAACCCGGAGTATTCAGCGCGCATTTGTCGCCTCGTCCGGCCGGAGGCTCCAAAATTTTTGTTCGTGTGTTCAATGCGCCGAGCCTTGAACAAGCCTCCTTTTATCAGGACTCACAGTTGTTTACGGTCAGTTGGTCGGTGAATGAGACGTTTTTCGCGGTCTTTTCGGCCGTCGAACCGTTGGATGATGCCGACGATGATGGCGACGGGTTGCACAACTCCTGGGAACGCAGTTACGGAACCAACCCGAATATGGCTGATACCGATGGCGACGGTTTCTCTGATTGGGAGGAACTGCTGGCGGGAACGGATCCCACCCAGGCGGATTCCCGGTTTGTCGTCACCGATATATTGCCCATCCCGCCTTCGCATATGCGGTTGTCGTGGATATCGGCCAGCAATCGTGTCTATACCGTTGAGCGGAGCGTTGGTTCGGTCGAGGCCGGCGAATACGTGGTCGTTGGCGAGGTCCACGGAAACGGTCTGGTCATGGAATTCATGGCGTCGTCGCCGGGAGATGGACCTTCGTTCTTCCGGGTGCGCGTTGAACCAATTATGGAAACCGAGTAATCGTTTATGACAGAGCCATCGACAACCCTGTGTTCGTTCCTTCGCTTGCGCGGCATCCCGGCGGGCCTCCTGGCTTTCATCCTCTGGTCGGGTTGCACATGGACCGCCTCGGGGCAGAATGTCGTGCAGACTTTTTTCATTCCCTTTGATGAAGAAGAAGTGAATGTGGCGCTGAACACCATCGACAATTTCGGCGGACGGATCGGCAACACGATCCGCAGCACGGTCTCCATCGTGGGCGGCATTACGAATACCGTCATTTACTACGATCACTGGGAGGACGGCTACGAGCAAAACATTCTCGCCCCGACCCAGTCGACCACCCAAATCTGGGGTGACAACAATCCCGCCAACGGCATTCCTCCCGGTTTTACGGTGGATCGCATCAATGAAGGCGATATCATTACGCTAATCAACGACATTCCCATCCCGCGTGATCCATCCAATATATACTATGATGCGCGGGATAAATTGTCGGTCACCCGCTGGGTTGCGGTTAGCCGTTATTTGTATGCGCCAAATCCCGGTGAAGTGTTGGCCGATTCGGCCCAGGTGTATGATCGCAGCAAGTTCGGGTTTAATTTCCGGGCGCCGGTCGGGGTGGATACCGGGACCAACCAGATGTTCGAGTACTCGTCCATTCATGTTGCCGCGGGCTACGACTCCACGGTGGTGCGTATTGACCGGGACGCCGACGGCAATTTCGACGACGTGGTGTTCTTGTCCGAGGGCGAAAGTTATGTGAGCCGTTTTACCTTTGCCGGCGCACGCATCGAATCCTCGAAGCCGATTCAAGCCCATTTGGTAACCGGCGATATCGGGTCCAACTACGAAATGCGGTTTTTCGAACTGTTTCCGGATAACCAGTGGGATACCAACTACTATACCAGCGTTCATACCGCCGGCGGTATCCAGACCGAAGTGTACCTTCACAATCCGAATAATGAATTGATCCAGGTCACTTGTGAAACGCGTTTCGGCAGCACGATTGTCAATGTTCCGGCAAACAGCACCGCGACCTACATGATGCCAACAAATACCGGGGCTAATTTCTATACCACCAATGGCTTTCGCTTCGTTCCGATATCCGTAACCGATGCCGGACAGCCGATCAGCGGTAACCAGGCGTACGATTGGGGTAATGCCCTGGTTCCGGCCAGTGCCTTGACCACCGTGACCATTGTGCCCTGGGCGCCCGGCGCCGGTGGCAATCCTATGTCCTCCATCAACGGTAACCCGGTCTGGGTCACCGCGGAGAGTAACACGACCTTGTATGTCAATCTCGACGGCAATCCGCTTACCGGTCCCTTGGTTGATCCCTTCGGGCGACGGTACAATTTCAGCACCAACGTGACCCGTCTGCAGTCGGTTCGTTTTTTTGATAACAACGACAATGATCAAACCGGAATGCGGATTTACACGTTAAACGGAACGCGGTTTACCACGGTATGGGGGCAGGATCCCGCCGTGGCCCCGCCCGGGAATCCTTATCTGGACATGGGGGCGGCCGTGTTCCCATTTCCGACCGTTCCGGCGGTGAAGGAATGGGCGCTCTATGAGGATTTGAACGGTGATGGCGTGGTGAATCCGGGCGATTCCATTGAATTTACCATTTATGTCGTGAATGTCGGCTACTCCGATGCCGACAACGTGGTGGTGTATGATAGCGGCGCGTCCAACACCACCTATAACCTGGGTAGTTCACGCTTGAATGGCGCACCGATCGCCGATGACACGGTTCCCCCCTTCGTGACCGAATTCCCGTTTGACGAGGCGGGGTTTAATGTCGGGTATATACCCATCGGCTGGACCGCGACCGTTTCGTATGTGGTCACCATTAACGACCCGTTCCCGACCAATACCGATGGTATCGTCAACGGCGTGTACGTGGATAATCAAACCCAGGTATTCGTGCCGGTTCCGATTCCCGGCTTTGAAATGGTGAAATCCTCTCCGACCAACCTGTTTTATCCGAATGACATCATTCATTACACCATTGATATCATCAGCACCGCCAATGTGTTTCAAACCGGCGTTCAAGTAAATGACCAGTTGCCGCCGACGGTGACCTACGTACCGGGAAGCACCCGCATCGTGGTGAATGGCCCGTTTACCGGTAACCTGCGGGACGAATTCAGGGTGCTGGAGGAATACAATGGAACCGACGGTTCCCTGTATTGGGTATCGGACTGGCAGGAAATTGGCGAGGCCGACGGACCAGGTTCGGGAAACATCCGTGTCATTACCGATGGCGCCGCTCCAGGCAGTATCCATATGCTCCGGGTGCAGGGCAGCAGCTCCTCCATTAGCATTGGCGCCATGCGCCGGGCCAATTTGCGGGGATTTACCAATGCCGTTCTGAATTTCGACTACCGGCGGGACAGCATGGAGTCGGGTGATACCGTCACCGTGGCCGCCTCGGCCAATGGGGGATCAAGCTGGACCACCCTGATGAGCATTTCCGGCAGCGGTACCGATGCCAACTATATCGCGGTGAGCAATCTCAACCTGAACGCCTTTTTGACCACTAATTTTGTCCTGAGATTTCTGGCTAACACCAGCATGGATACCAGTGATCGCGTCTGGTTTGACAATGTGGAAATTATCGCCTCCGGCGTCAATGTCACCAACGTCGGTGGTGCGCCGCCCACATTAATGTCCAACTACGGCATTGCCTCGGGACAATCCGCCCGCATCACGTTTTCCGCGCAAATCAATGGCAATATCGCGGTCTCGCAAATCGTGAACCGGGCCTTCATTAACAGCTTCGCCAGTCCGTCACCGCTGGAAGCCGGTGTAACCAATTATGTCATCCTTCCTGAGCGTTCCCGAATCGCCGGCTGGGTGCGTAACGACATCAATGCCGATGGCAATGTAGCCAATACCAATTATGCTGGTATTCCGAATGTTCCAATCACGCTATTTACCGATCCCAACCGCGATGGCAATCCGGCGGATGGCGTGATTGTGGCCTCGGTGAATACCGACTCCAACGGATTCTTCGAGCTCGGCTTCTTTCTCTCGAACAGTTATGTAATTTTGCAAACCGACCTGCCGAATTGGCGCAGTACCGGCGACAGTGACGGCGGTAATCCCAACACCATTGCGCTGACCACGTTCGCCGGATTGAATTTCACCAACAATGTGTTTTTGGATACCCGCCTGGCCTTCATTTCCGGCCATGTCCGCTTTGACACCAATTCCGTCGGCGATGTGACCAATACCAATTATCCGGGTATTCAAGGCGTCACCGTTACGTTGTTCACCGACCCGAATCAAAACGGGGATCCATCGGATGGTTGGGCGGTTTCTTCCCGGGTAACCCAAGTGGATGGTTCGTTCTTTTTTGCTAACGTCAATACCGGCTATTATGTGTTGGTGCAAACGCCATTACCCGGGATGGTCAGCACGGCGGACAGCAGCCCGCCCACCGACAACCAGATTCCGCTTTATTTGCCTGGCGGCATTGATAGTCCGGGTCACGTCTTCCTGGATACCAGTAGCGGGTTGAGCATAATGAAGTCGTCATCCCCTCCCGGCATTTGGTTCCCTGGATTACAGGCGGAATATACGATTACCATTCAAAACACCGGTTTGTTTACTCATGTCGGGTTGGATTTATTTGATTACCTGGGATCAGGGTTGGACTATATGCCGGGCAGTTTGCGTATTTCCGGCGGTGGCGTTGATTACACCCTGGTCATCTATACCAATGTCGGGACATTTTCATTTACACCTCCGGCGGATGTGACGGAAGTCGAATATCTGGTGGTCGGCGGCGGTGGCGGCGGCGGGGGTATCGGATCCGGTGGTATGGGTGGCGGCGGCGGTGGCGGCGCCGGCGGGTATCGCTCCAATGTCGGTGGCACGCCTTTTTCCGTGTCCTCCACGCAAACCTATACGGTGGTGGTGGGTGGCGGCGGCGCTCCGGGGGTGGGTGGTTCCAGTCCTGGCGGCGACGGCGGAGGTTCCCAGTTCGCCACGATTAGTGCGGTAGGCGGCGGTGGCGGCGCTTCTTTTGGAAATAATGTCGGACGACCCGGCGGTTCGGGCGGTGGTGGTCGGCTGAATTCCTCTGGTAGCGGCGGCGCTGGAACTGCCGGACAAGGAAATAGTGGCGGTGCCGGTGCATCTTCCGGCTCCGGGGCGGGTGGTGGCGGCGGAGCGACCGCGAATGGTCAGCAAGCACCCAGCGGAATTGGCGGTTGGGGGGGCAGCGGCGCCAGCAATAACATTACCGGAACATGGCAGCATTTTTCCGGTGGCGGCGGCGGCGGAGGATTCGGTAACCTCGGCGGTGTGGGCGGAAATGGCGGCGGTGGTTCGGCGCTCTCGACGCGGGGAGCCGGTGAGAATGGCCAGCCCGGTACCGGAGGTGGTGGTTCGGGCGCCACCGGTTCGTCCAGCGGCGATGCATTTAACGGTGGCGCCGGCGGTTCCGGTATCGTCATCATTCGGTACAGCACCAGCAGCTTCGGCCCTCCGCCGCACATACTGAACGAGTATACCCTGGGTCCCGGTCAAACCATTACCGTTACCTTTACCGCGGAAGTGGCCAGTGCGGTTAGCGCGGTGACCAATCGCGCCTGTGTCACCACCAGCATCATCACCAACGGACTGTGCACGACGATTGTGAATGCCGTTGATCCTTCCGCTACGCCAGACCGTATCAGCGGACAAGTCCGGTTCGACGCGGATGGTGACGGCAACCTCAGTGATCCCGACTATGGAATCCCCGGAGTTACTATTTCATTGTACACGGATCCAAATGGCGACGGCAACCCGGCGGATGGCGTATTGCTTGCCAGCACAGTAACCGATCTCGGCGGTTATTATATTTTCGGACAACTGAGCTCGGGCCGTTACGTTCTTGTGAAAACCGATCTCTCCGGGTACACCAATACCGCCGATTCCGTGCCCCCAAATGATAACCGCATTCCCGTGTTCTTGCCGGGTACCGTGGATTCGCGGGATAATGACTTCTTGGCCTGGACGCTTTCAGGACTGACGATCAGCAAGACCTGCAGCAACGATGGCATCATCATTCCCGGAGAACAATTGGTTTACCACATTGTCGTTTCCAACGCCCGATCCACCGCCGCCGGCTCTGTTCGTGTGGTGGACACCTTGCCACCCGGCGTTGTCTATGTTCCGGAAAGTTCCCGGGTTTACATTGACGGGGTGTTGGTCGAGCGAAATGTTCGCGACCTATTTGATCAGCCTACCTACACCAACAACCATGGCTTGGTGGCGTGGAACGGCCCTTGGATAGAAACCAATGATGGATCGCCGGGATTGCCGACCACCGGCAGTATTACCATCACCAATGACTTCGGGGATCTTCGGCTGCGCATGGCAAACTTAAACCGGAATATCCGGCGCAGCGCCAACATTGCTTCCGCCGGACCGGTGACCTTGAGTTATTTCTACCGGCGTCAATCGTTGGAACAAGGTGACTTTGTCATGGTGGAGATTTCCACCAATCTGACCCAGTGGGTGGAGCTTGGGCGGCATACCTGGCTTTCCGGCCAGGGATCCTCCCAGTCGGATTCCGCCTACCAGTTCGCCTCCTACGATGTCACGCCGTGGGCGACCACCAATACCACCCTGCGTTTTCGAACCGCCCCGACCGGCACCATGAACAATGCGGACATTGTGTGGTTTGATGATGTGAGTTTCGATTTCAACTTCACCACGGCCGAAAGCCGGGCCGGGATGCCATTGCCGACGATTGTGAGTAACGAAACCCTCGCCGGTCATGGGTACATCTCCATTACCTTTACCGCGGAGGTCACCTTTGCCGATATGGTCATCAACACGGCAATTGTCTTCACCGCATCGGATAGTTTCGGATTGCGGGCGTTTACCAGCAATCTGGTCGGTTCGGTGGTCATGACACAGGGGATGATCAAGTCGCAAACCGGCGAGTTGGGGGTCCAGGTCGGCTGGTCCGCCTATACCGACGATACCGGTGAGGTGATCAAGGAATACGACATCTTGTTTATTGATGAAACGCAACAGGGATTTCATGCCGGATTAACCAGTAAATGGGCGCTGGCCGAGACCATTCAAGACCGCGATTTTAATGACTTCGGGGATCCGGATCGGGCGCCTCCCGCCACCCTGACCAACCGCATGCGGTTTTACCGGGCCTCCTTTAAGGGAACCTGGGGAATGGACCGGTCTCCCCGGTATGCCACGCGGGAAATCTATGTGGCCAAGCCGGTGGTCTTGAAGGAAGGCGAAAACTTTATTTCACTGTTCATGGTTCCCGATCAAAACCGGGCGGCATGGATTTTTGGAACCAATGTCTTGCCGGCGGGATCCACCATGGCGAATTCCACCCGAATCGAGTGGTACAACACCACGGCCGCCAGCGAGGCCACCAATGTGATTTGGCTGTCATCGGCAGGTGTTTGGCAATACGCCCAAGGCGGAATTGCCAATGACATGCCATTGCCGCTCCATCGTGGTTTTAATGTGATCACTCCGCCGGGCAGCGGAGATCGAAAGATCATTCTGGTGGGTCGGGTGCCGACCAATACCACCGCACAAGCGGGACACAGTATTCCCGTGGTGGCCGGACAAAACTACAACATTGTCAGTTACAATGTCCCGTATCGGATTGCTCTCGGCCAGAGCGGCCTCAAGGAGGCTGGTTTCGCCGGGGTATCCCCCGGGCGACCGTTTAATCCCAACGAGTCCGATGAGCTGCGGATTTTGCAGAAAGGCGGTGGCTCGTTAACCGCGCCGATTTACCGGATCCTGCGCAACGCCAATGGTCAGTTTCAATTCTGGACCGGCGGATCCGGCGTGGCTGACAATTTGATTCTGGAACCGGATTATGCGTTGATCATCTACACCCGGAAATCGCAGACCAACTGGACGTGGAATGTCAACTTGCCGTATCCCGCTCCCACGTTGTTCATGACTCCCTGAGCCGAAACGACCCGATCCCCAATCCGGCGCTTTGCGCGCGGAAAACCAGGACGCCACTTTAGCGCGCTCGTTTACGTTGCGTGGGTCGAGCTGCCGTCTTGCTTCCACCGCGTCCGCCCTTCGGTTCGGGACGGGCGTCCGGCCCGGTGGCTAGGCGGGCGGTTTCCGAGTGGTAGCGGTGGGACCGGTCGACCGGGATGCTCTTCCGGATCATCCGCTCGATATCGCGGAGAAAATCACGTTCGCGGGCCGCACAAAAGGCCACCGCATCGCCTTCCGCTCCGGCGCGCGCGGTGCGTCCGATTCGGTGAACGTAGGTTTCCGGCTCCTCCGGCAAGTCGTAGTTTACGACGTGGGTGATGCCATCAACGTCGATCCCGCGCGCGGCAATATCCGTTGCGACCAGCGCACGGATCTTGCCGGTCTTGAACCCATGCAGGGAGGATGTCCGGTTGGACTGGGACTTGTTGCCATGGATCGCCGACGCGGACAGCCCGGCGGCGGCGAGTTTCTTGACGACCTTGTCGGCCCCGTGTTTGGTGCGCGTGAATACCAGCACACGATCCATGTTGTGCGAGGTGATCATGTCAATCAAGAGGGCGTCTTTGTCCTGTTTGTCAACGAACATGACTTTTTGGGCGATGCGCTCAACCGTCGGGCGCTCCGGGTCGATGGTGATTTGTACCGGATCGTGCAACAGATCCCGGGCCAGGCCGGCCACCGCCGGCGGCATGGTCGCGGAGAAAAACAGCGAGTGACGTTTGGCCGGCAGTTTCGCGATGACCCGGCGCACGGCGGGGATAAAGCCCATGTCCAGCATGCGGTCCGCTTCGTCGAGAACGAACAAGGCAATCTTGTCCAGATGGAGGTGGCGTTGCTCCATGAGGTCGAGCAGGCGCCCCGGAGTCGCCACCACCACATGCACCCCGCGCCGGATGGCCGTAACTTGGGCGTGTTGTCCAACGCCGCCGAAGATCACGGTATGGGATATATTCAGGTAGCGTCCGTAGACGCGGATGCTATCGCCGATTTGGGCGGCCAGCTCGCGGGTCGGGGTAAGAATCAACGCGCGCGGGCGACCGCCGGTTGCCGGCTTATTTTCCCGGGAAAGTTCTTGAAGCAGGGGCAAGGTGAACGCGGCGGTTTTCCCGGTGCCGGTTTGGGCGCATCCCAGCAAATCCTTGCCCTGGAGCAGATGCGGGATGGCTTCAATCTGGATCGGGGTGGGGGTGGTGTATCCCTCCTCGGCGATAGCGCGCTGAATGGGTTCGATCAACAAGCGGAAGATGGCGGGAATAGACATGAACTTCTTTCGGGAGGCGGAAATAAATTAGAGGGAC
Source organism: uncultured Verrucomicrobiota bacterium (assembly GCA_937873455.1). Classification (GTDB taxonomy): domain Bacteria; phylum Verrucomicrobiota; class Kiritimatiellia; order CAIVKH01; family CAIVKH01; genus CALMUP01. Next base: position 2,361 of record CALMYG010000010.1, on the reverse strand, counting down.
TACGAGCCGATCCACCCCGTACGGGCCACGCATCTCCTATGTATGAACCCTTCTTACTCCGCCGCCGGAAAAAGTCAATCAACGACATGGCGGGCCGGCAAAGTCGCTTGTTTAACCGGTCATGGCTCTAATAAAATTGTGTGTTTATTTTGCTAGACAACCGTTTGGGCACTATCTAGAGTACAACTTATCGGAGTTCAGTGCCCGTTAGAAATAACTCAAACACGAGTGAGCTATCTATGAAAAAACTAGCTGTATTCCTTGTTAGCGCGTTCATCGCCGGTCAATCCCATGCCACCGTTTACAACGACGCCACAGGCGACACGTTTTTTGGCGGCCATATGGACATCCTCTCCGTCGAAGTACTCGACGATCTGACCGATATTTCCTTCAACATTACCTTAAATGCCGCCAATCCCGGCTGGGGCAACTACATGGTTGGCATCAGCACCACGGCCGGCGGTAGCACGGCCAATCCTTGGCTCCGCCCGATCACTTTCAATGGCAATCCGATCGATTTCTGGGTTGGAACCTGGACGGACGGCGGTGGCGGATCGCAATTCTGGTCATATGACGGAGCTAACTGGAATAATCAGGGGGTCGCTGGTAATTTCGCAACTGGCCCTACAACCGTCAGCTTCTCACTGACCTTGGCCAGTCTCGGCCTTGGCGTGGGTGACACCCTGTTTTTCGACGTATTCAGCTCGGGAACGGGTGGAGGCGATGCCGCGATCGACTCCTTGAATGACCCCAATCAGACGGTGGCCGGGTGGGGCGACTCCTACAATGCGACCTTGTCCTCCTCCTATACCATCGTCCCCGAGCCGGCCAGTTTTACGCTGTTGGCGCTGGGTGGTGCGGTTGTCGCCCTGCTGCGTCGCCGCCGCGCTTAATTGAAGAGCCCCTTCAACCCAAACCGCGCTACGGCGCGGTTTTTTTTTTGCTCTTTTCCCGCGATGGCATCCTCGGGCAACATAGATTCCGTGAAACAAGGCCCCAGCAAACCGGATAACGGTCAGGACATTTCGCGTTCGCGCAAACGATGGTTTGCGTTCATCGCCGCGAGTCTGCCGTTCCTGGTGATCCTCGCCATCGAAACGCTGCTCCGCAGCCTGGGTTTCGGCGGCCACCCGCCCCTGTGCCGCAGGGTTACCGAAACCCCACAAGGTGAGTTGTACCTGGTCGATGTGGCCAAGGCCCGGTCCTACTTTTTCGCCAATCGCGATCGCCCCGGATACAACTATACCGATGCATTTCTTCTGCCCAAACCGGAGGGCAGCATCCGCATTTTGATGGCTGGCGAGTCTGCCTTGCAAGGCTATCCTCAACCCCGGAACCTGGCCTCGTCGTCCTTTCTCAAGGCCATGCTGGAAGACGCCTGGCCCGGTCGTACGGTTGAAGTGCTGAACCTCGGCACCACCGCGGCAGCCAGTTTCCCCGTGATGGAAATGGCGTTGGAAGGTGCACGTTTTGATCCCGACCTGGTGGTGATCTACACCGGTCACAACGAGTTTTTTGGCGCCTACGGTGTGGCATCCGCCCACCGGGCCGGCTCACATCCCTGGATGCTAAAAGTTCATCGGTGGATGTACGCCACGGCGATTGTTCAGGCGCTGGAACGCGTACGGACCCGCGGCGGGCCGCGGGAAGACAAGACCTTGATGGAACTGATGGTCGGCCAGGGTTACACACCGGCCCGCCATTGGAAGCGCGACGCGGCAGCCCGAAACCTCTACCGCCACGTTAAAGCCATCGCCGACTTTTACCGGTCGCGACATGTTCCGGTGATGATCTGCACATTGCCGACCAATGAGCGCGACCTCGCGCCATTGGGTGAAGACCGGCTGGAACCATCCGATGCGGACGCTCTGTCACGGGCGCTTCGGCAGATTGCCTCAAATCCGCGCCAAGCCAAAGCCGCGCTCACGGATCTGCTGGAAAAACATCCGGAGCTGGCGCGTGCGCATTACGGGTTGGGGCTGATTTACGACAAAGAGGGCGCGATCGAAGAGTCCCGGCAACATTTAGTCGCAGCCCGGGACCTTGATACCATGCCGTGGAGAATTTCCACCCCGCTGCAGGAGGCATTGATACGGGCGGCCGGCGATTCCGGAGCGCTCCTGTGCGATGTGGAGGCGGCATTCCGCGCCAACAGCCCCGGCGGTTCGATTGGATGGGAGCTGATGGATGACCATGTTCATCCCGCGTTGGAAGGTCAGTCGCTGATCGCCCGGTCTATCGTTGAATCACTCAGCCACCTGAACGGTCCCTTGCAGGTGTCCTCAAATGCCTTCGCCAACCTTGCGCAACGCTTAGCGTTTTATCCAGAGTGCCGCCGACCAAACCGCTTGGCTAGCGCGG
>CALMYG010000009.1 GCA_937873455.1 uncultured Verrucomicrobiota bacterium | reverse complement strand
CGTGTTATCGCTTTCGGCTTGGGATTCTCCAGCTTCCCGCCCAGCCTCTAAAGCGTCGCAACATAATCTGGGAGATGAAGACAAGACCACCACCCACCGCAAGGAAGAGGATCACCTGGATGACCACCGGGGTATCCATACGGTCGCGAGTGACCAATGCCAACAATCCAATAAGCGCCGACAGCATTCCGGTGATGAACAGAAAAACGGCAAGGAGCTGGCTCCTCGATATTTCTTGGACAAGAACGGTTAAGCCGGGCGGCAACTCTCCATCACGTCGCGCCTTTTTTCTCATTTGAATAAAGTCGACTATGGGAAAGAGTAACCCAACGGCAACCAGGACCATGAGCATGACGGGAAGAACGACGGACGATGTCCTGAACATGATGGCTACAAGCATGAGCGGTATTCCCTTGGTCTCTTTACGAATGCGCAAGCCGCAGCGGCACCCGCTTGGGCGCGCCTCTGGCGGCGCTTGTTAAACGGCCTTCAGTTTGTGAATTTTTAGATGCTTTGTGCGTTGCCCAGCCTCCCAAAGATCGAAATGCACCTGCTGATCCAGCCGAACATGCGGGCAACACCCGGAGGTGATGCCCGGACGGATTCAGCGCCGACGGCGGATGGCCAGACCGGCCAGGCTGAGCAACAAAAGCCCCAAGGTCGCAGGCTCGGGAATTACCGTCAGGGTAATGTTATTGCCGCTGTTATAGGAAAGCAGGAAATCTACGCCCGATGCCGATATAATATCGCCTTCGCCAAGACCACTGAACGCTCCTGCGTTGGCGCCGCTGACAATGGTGAAGACCGAATACGGAACAACCACGGATTCAAAGCCGTTGAGGAACACCACGTTGAGTATCGCCCCCTGATTGTTGTAGATCGCACTGTTGGCCATGACGATTTGGTCATAGTCCACGCCGGCCGCATAGCCACCGATTTCGATTTCTACGATGGAACCGGCGGTCAAGGTCAGATCCGTAGAAAACGTCATTTGGCCCGGACTGCTCCCGGGAGCGAGAACCGCACCGGATTGCAGGGTGAGCGCGCCGGAGACCGATCCATTGCCCATTAGCGTTTGACCGGAACGAAGATTAAAGCCGCTATTTCCCACATCAAAGGTTGCCCCGGCCTGAACATCAATCACCGGAGAGTTGCTGATCGCGCCGGCCGCTCCCAACCGAAGCGTTCCCGACGCCACAACAGTATTCCCGGAATAGGTATTGTTAGCATTGAACTGCACCACTCCATCGCCGGTCTTGGCAATGCTGCCGGCACCGGACAAGACCCCGTCAAAATGAACGGATCCCCCGGCCTCCGCATGCAACGTTGCGCTGCGATTGGCGCCGGCCATGGAAATGGTTCCGCCAAACGTGTTGGTCCCGCTGGTGTTAAGCCCGCCGATGGTACGGTTGGAGTCCTGACCCGGATTTACCTGAATGTTCAAATTCATGGCGGTACCGCCATCCAGATCGGCGATCATCAATGCGGCCGAGGTCGCAGGCGTGGTCCCCAAACCGAGGAAGATCGTTTGGCCGGCGGCGGCAACCGTAGCGCCTTCTTTTACATGAAGTGCGCCAGACTCAATGGAGGTGAACGCAGCATACGAGTTATTTCCGCCAAACCGCACGTTACCGGGACCCCGGATAATCACCCCATGGTCACCGGTGATGTTGCCGTTGAAATCCACCGTTCCGCCAGCTGCAGCGGAGAGCGTGGTAACCCGGTTCCCATCGGTTCCGCGAGCAATATTTCCGTTGAATATATTCGTACCACTGGTGTTCAACCCGCCGACCACCCGGTTGCCGCCCACTCCATTGCCCCGGTTGATATTGATCTGTTTATTGACCACGGTGCCGCCATCCATATCGGCGATATAAAACGCCGCGGCGGTATTCGTTGTCGCGCCGGCGCCCACGCCCATGGTGGCATTGGCGTTGATGCCGTCGATGCTTCCGCCCTCCAATAGCCGCATCTGCCCACTATCCACATTGACATTGGTTCCCTTCACTTCACCCCCAAAAGCCACAAAACGATTATCGCTGCCACCGTTAATAACCAATGTGGACCCTCGATTGCTGACCATGCCCATCAGCACAATATCGCCGTTGATGGGCTGAACAAGCAGGGGATCATTCGCGAAGGTGTCATCGCCGCGAATATCGTTCATGATGGTCTGGACGTTGGTGCTCCAGTTCCGGATAACCGGATCGGTTCCACCAAAGTCAAAAAAGCTAATACGGGCGCCGCTGATCACAAAAGCTTCGGCGTTGTTGGTGAAAATAAAGCGGTGAGTATCGAGATTGGCGGTGACGAAGGGGTCGGTGCGCGTTCCCCCGGTAAAGACTTGAATACCGAATGCCTGCCCGTTGACGTTCCCAACCCAGTTGCCGGTGTCCGTCATGTTGCTGCTGGACCCCAAGCCGGTCCAGGTGAAGGTGTTTTGACCAAAAGCAGATGAACCGGCGATTAATACGGCCGCGATGACACCCTTTACCCACATTCGACTTGGCTCAATCATACCATGACCTCCACAAGCTAAACCCTTGATTTGTTAGCATTGTGTTAGAGCGGACTCAGGCCTGTCAACATGAATCCGGTTGATTTTCCGCGCTTGCCGCCGGGCGATTTTTCGCTACATTCGCCGTGATTATTCACCCCCCTGATACGAGGACATTATGGCAAAAGCGAAGAAATTATCCGGCAATATGTTGATCGCCCAGAGCGGCGGTCCCACGATGGTCATCAACCAGAGCCTGATCGGCGCGGTGGTCGAGGCCAAGAAACACAAGGCCAGCATCAAGAAAATCTACGGGGCACGGCATGGCATCGCCGGGATCCTCGGCGAGGACTTCATTGATCTAGGCAAGGAATCCCCGGCCACGCTGGAAGCGGTCGCAAACACCCCCTCCTCGGGGCTCGGCTCGGTCCGCAAGAAGCCGACCAAGGACGACTGCGTCGCCATCTTCAAGGTACTGCAGAAGTACAACATCCGCTTCTTCTTCTACATCGGCGGCAACGATTCGGCCGAAACCACCCACATCATCAACGAAGAAGCCCTGGCGTACGGCTACGAGATGCAGTGCTACCACATCTGCAAAACCATCGACAACGATCTCAAGGAAAACGACCACACCCCGGGCTTCGGAAGCGGCGCCCGCTTCGTCGCCCAAGCGTTTATGGGCGACAACCTCGACAACCGTGCCCTGCCCGGGGTCAAGATCAACGTGATCATGGGCCGCCACGCCGGCTTCCTCACCGCCGCTTCGGCCCTCGCCCGGGTGTATCCCGACGACGGCCCGCACCTGATCTACCTGCCGGAACGCCCGTTCTCGACCGAGAAATTCGTGGCCGACGTGCAGAAGGTGTACAAAAAACTCGGGCGCTGCATGGTCGCGGTTTCCGAAGGCATCGCCGACGAAAACGGTACCGCCATCGCGGCGAAGTTCATCAAGGAAGTCGACTCCCACGGCAATGTGCAGTTGAGCGGCTCCGGCGCCCTGGGCGATCTGCTGGCCAAGGAAATCAAGGACAAGGCCGGAATTTCCCGGGTACGCGCCGACACCTTCGGGTACCTCCAGCGCTCGTTCGCCGGCCTGGTCTCGGAAGTCGACGCCAAGGAAGCGCGCGCGGTCGGCCAGAAGGCGGTTCAAGCCGCGGTCGCCGGAAAATTCAAGAACGGCAGCATCGCCATCAAACGCAAGCCCGGCAAAAAATACCAGGTGTATTACGAGCGGGTGGAGCTGCGCCAGGTCGCCAAGGAAACCCGCCACATGCCCGACGCGTTCATCAACAAGGAAGCGAACGACGTCACCAAGGCGTTCATCGACTATGCCAAACCGCTGGTCGGAAAACTGCCGGTCATCGGCCGCTTTAAGGGCATCAAGGTGGCCAAGATTAAATAATCCGGAACAACGCAACCATCCGGCACGGGGAGGTGAATGCACAGCGTCGCCTCCCCGTTTTTTATACCATGAACAATCAGCACGCATCCAGTAGCGGGATCGCGGTCGACGTCCTGCTGCCATACCGGAATGCGGCGACCACGCTGTCGGCATGCCTGGAAAGCCTGGCGGCACAAACCCTGCCCACCTGGCGGTTGATCGCCGTGGACGATCAATCCTCCGATGATTCCGCCCTTATGATCGAGGCGTTTGCCCGACGCTTTCCCCGGATCGTGCGCCTGTCATCGCCAGAACCCGGTTTGGTTGCGGCGCTGAATGCGGGGTTGAAAGTCGCCGAGGCCCCGCTGATTGCCCGGATGGATGCCGACGATGTGATGCACCCCGAGCGCCTGGAACGGCAAGTCGCCTGGCTGGTCGGTCATCCCGAAACCGGCGTGATCGGTTGCCGGGTCGCCACCGAACATCCGCCGGGGTTGCGCCACTATATTTCCTGGAGCAACACCCTGCTGGACCATGAGGCGATTGCCCGCGCCCGCTTCATCGAATCGCCCCTGATTCACCCAACCGTTTGTTTCCGCCATGAACTGATTGACCGTTATGGCGGATACCAGACAGGCGACTTTCCCGAAGACTACGAGTTGTGGTTGCGCTGGCTGGATGCGGGCGTTCGGTTTGCCAAAGTGGATGCGGAACTGCTGACCTGGCGTGACCCGCCGAACCGGCTCACCCGCACGGATCCCCGGTACCGGGTCGAGGCCTTTTTTGACATCAAGGCGGGTTACCTCGCCCGCTGGTTGGACCGGCATAGCCCGTTCAAGCGTCGCGTGTGGGTGTGGGGCGCAGGCTACGAAACCCGGAGACGGGTCAGGCGCCTACGCGCGCACGGCATCGTGCTGGAGGGTTTTATCGATGTCGATCCACGCAAGATCGGAACCAGCAATCAGGACGGGCGGGTCGTCGCCCCGGAAGAGGCGCCCGGCCCGGAGCATGGCTTTGTCCTTGCCGCCGTCGGCAGCCGGGGCGCACGTGAGTTGATCGCCGCCCGCCTCCATGCGCTCGGTTACCGGGAAGGGGCATCGTTTCTGGCCATCGCATAAGGTGCCCGCCCTCCATAAGCAGATTTACCTCCAGCGGGCGGGGGCAGGGCTTATATTAGGGACATACCATTAATCGTATCGACGAATTAACCTCAAACCCAAACCTCCTTGCCCGGATGAACCTCAAACTGCCGGTCTGGCTAAAAAGGATCGAAAATGTAGTGGAGAAAAATCGGGGCGAGTGAGCGAGTTTCCTCGAAATATTAAGCTTTTTGTCCTTCAACTGTCGAACTTGGGGCTAAACTTTGAATTTTTGATCTGTAGCGTTGCGGATGCGGTCTGCGATAATCTCAAGAATCCCGTTTAGCAGAGTGACAAGAAACAGAGCCGTCGGAGAACAATGCCTAGCCGTATTTCGGAACTTACAGGGAACGACTAAACAGGAACGATAAAAGATGGGTCCCAATTCGACGGAATGACGGCATGCACCATCGTGGGTTACCTGAATCTGTCGAAATTCCAAACCCACAACCACGTAAGGCTCTACCCGCCCTATGCCGGAACCGTGATGGGCTCCAGGCGCAAGTCGCGCGCGGTAAAAACATCCCCCAGCGATGCTGAGCGCAGTGGCCGCGCCCCGGTTTTGCGTTTCGGTCCGAAGAATCCCCGGTGATCCATGAAAACCTGCTCCACAAACCCCCGGCTGCCCAACACCACGCCATCGCTGAAATACCGCACCCGGCAGCGCAGCACCTCTGCCTGCGACAACCGCCCTCCCTTCGCCAAGACCTGCTTCACCTTCTCCGGCGCAAAACCCGAAGCATGCTCCGGTCGTTCGCCGCGAACATACACGTAAACCCGATACGCCGCGCCAGCCGTCCGCCAATCTCCAAGCCGACCCAGGCTTGCCGCCACCAGCGATAAACCCTCGCGCGCCGCCCGCCCCCCGGCCACCGCCTCACCATAACCACAGAACCGGAAATCCTTGGGATCCTTTACCAATCCAGCCCGCACCGCATTTAAATCAATGTAGGCCGCCATGGTCGCCAGCACATGGCCGCGCCCTTCCACCAGCACACTCTTAAAACGCTCCTCCCACAACGTCCCCCTCCGCCCCTGGCGCTTGTTGAACCATTGGGTAAAGCGCTGCTTCAGCGTCTTGATAAACTCCGAAACATCCCCCATGCGGTACGTAAACGATGCCTTCAAGCGCTCCGCACCCTCCTGATCGCCTTCATCACGCAACGACTTCAACTGGAGGGCGATGTCTTTCACGCGTCCCTTCGAATACAAATAACCTAGCCGCTGAAGTAACGCTTCATCGCTGATTTCACCCCGGCCAGGAACGTGAACCAGGATGTGGAAGTGGTTGCTCATCAACGCATACGTCACGATGCGCACCCCGCAAAAACCTTCACAAGCACGCATCAGCTTGTGAAACACCTCTTTTTCCACGTCACCCAGCAAAAACCGGCGCTCCAGCACCCGGCTCATGCAGTGATAAAATGCCCCGTCTTCGCCCTTGATTCGTGCTGTTCTCATCTCTTGCGCTCCATAACGATCGCCAAACCACACTCATTACCGCCGCTCTACGCCACAACGCCCACCCTTGCTATAAAACGGCTTCATGCTCCCCCTATACCCCGCCGCCTACCGCTGTCAACAACTAATGGTGTGTCCCTTATTTTTTCTAGATTATATAAATTTAAACCACTCCTCTCTCCATTAGGATCGCGATTGATCCACCTCCCAATTTGCGGCGAATAATATCTATAGCCGTAGTAATTCAGTCTCGTGGCGGCGTCGTATTCCTTGCTTGAGAACTGGTAGCGCGGCGCGTAAGGGCCGTCGGTTACAAGGACGCGGCCGAAGGGGTCGTATTCGAGGCGGCTGATGGTGGCGCCTTGGTGATCGGTGATGGTGGTCACATTACCGTTGCCATCGTAGTGGAAGAACCCACCCCCGGCCCCTCCAGGGAGGGGAGATACATGGAGGATGCCGCCGATGCCGCCCGCGCCTTCGCGCGTGCCGCTTAAATCCATACCATGTACGTATTGTTCAAGCACGTCGCTGTCTCCATCCAGCACGGCGACCACCAGCCAGCCGTCGTACACGTAGCGGTTCGTTGAGCCGGGGTCACCGCCCCCTACAGCAGACGCCATGATGCGTTCCCGGCGGCGACCAAGGCCGTCGTAGCGGTTTTGCACCAATATTTCGTCCGTTTGCAAATCGCGCACCTCAATCAATCGATCCGCTTCGTCCCAAGTGTAAGCCCGGACGCCATCGTTGGTCAAGTTGCCGTTCCGGTCGTAGGCAAACGCCTGGTCCTGAATGTTCACGTTGACGGTATTGGTGTCCGACCGACCGAAGATGTCCGACACTACCGCGACGCATTCGTTCGATCCGGATTGTACGGCCAGATTGGTGGCCCCGAAGACCAGCATACCTTCCAAGCCCCAGGCGAATGCCGGCTGGCTGTTGATTTCGATTGTGGCATTCGTGGTGCTGACTGCCCCCAGAACCACCGCGCCACCCGACCACAGACTTTCCGCTTGCTGGTTCAGGGTGTTGAAGCTGTTGCTGCGCACGAAGCCGCTGTGCTCGCGGCGCAGCGGGTTGCCGCGTTCGTCGTATTGGTATCCGAATTGCCAGCCGGGTTCCGAACCTTCCGCGACGACCAACTGGCCAATGGAATCGTAGTTGTAATCAATCTGGAAACCGTCCTCGCGCCGGACTTGGGTGCGTTGGTCGGCGTCGTCGAGCGCATACCCGAATGAGGAAAGCACCCCGCCACCCGGGCCCCGATGAAGCAGATTGGTCAAGCGGCCCAGACCGTCAAAACGACTAATGGTGTGTCCCTATATTTTCCGGCCAATGGAATCGTAGTTGTAATCAATCTGGAAACCGTCCTCGCGCCGGACTTGGGTGCGTTGGTCGGCGTCGTCGAGCGCATACCCGAATGAGGAAAGCACCCCGCCACCCGGGCCCCGATGAAGCAGATTGGTCAAGCGGCCCAGACCGTCAAAACGACTAATGGTGTGTCCCTATATTTTCCGGAGACGGGTCAGGCGCCTACGCGCGCACGGCATCGTGCTGGAGGGTTTTATCGATGTCGATCCACGCAAGATCGGAACCAGCAATCAGGACGGGCGGGTCGTCGCCCCGGAAGAGGCGCCCGGCCCGGAGCATGGCTTTGTCCTTGCCGCCGTCGGCAGCCGGGGCGCACGTGAGTTGATCGCCGCCCGCCTCCATGCGCTCGGTTACCGGGAAGGGGCATCGTTTCTGGCCATCGCATAAGGTGCCCGCCCTCCATAAGCAGATTTACCTCCAGCGGGCGTTGTTCGTCACGTTATATTAGGCGTTAAATTAGGGATATACCATCTTTCCTTTCCCTGCTTTTCTCCAGAGGGCTGACCCCGCTTGTCAACCTGCTAGGATCGAGATGAATATACATATGTAACATTCCCTTGATCGTCATAGTAGACAAAATACTTCATCCCATTAATGCGAGTGTATGTTCGCATCTCATAGTCAATCTTACGTGATGGTGCCGGCCATCCATACCCCTGAACAACATCCCCCTTTGTATAAACTTCTCGTGGCTGCCCGAAACGTAATTCGACAGATTCCATACTCTGACCGGAAGTTAAAAACATCAAATCTCTAGCTATCGAGATCATGTACGCCGATACGGCAAATATAAACACAAACAATATGATACCTAGAATGCTACTAAACAGGATTATATTGCCCATTCTCACAGCGACAGCGCTCCTCGCAAGAATCATTCTTCCACCCTTTTAGTCCTTTGGTATTCGACTTTTCCAGATAAAGGACAAAGGGGTCAGACGATGAATATTAACACACTTCCCGTCATTGCCATAGACCGGAGAAACCACGGATACCATGGATAGTAATAAACTAATTGGGGTGCCCCCGACCTCCCTTATCGCTTGCCCCCTTTTCGCCCCCGTTGATCCGGGGTCGCCACCCCCGGCTACAGATGCCATAATGCGTTCACGGCGGCTTCCGAGACCTTCATGCCTGAAGGAACGACTCCGTCCGTTGGATTCGATTTCCATGACATTGAACAGACTATCGTACCGGTAGACCTGATTCAAGAATTCCTCGACACAGGATCGAAAGGAGAATGGTATTCCCCTCTTCATTTCTGGATTCTGGAGACGTGACCCTTAACTCACTGGGGCATGGACAGTAGGCGTAGCGCGCCGACCACGAAGAGTCGGCCCAAATCAGACGACAACAACAGTCGTCGATTTGCATCTTGCCAAATCCATACATAAACAGCATAGACTATGCGCAGTTCGACAGGGGTGCCTTTCGCCGCGTGGTGACGGGCTGAGATTCCGGAACGGAAGACCCTTGGAACCTGATGCGGTTCATACCGCCGAAGGAAGTCGATGCGTTCATCCGTGATCCGTCGACCCGCTGCTGGAGCGGGTCGTTTTGTTTCCCGGGGTCGCGCTCCGCTTCACGGCGCTGGACCACGAGGAAACACGATGATGGAACATACCTTTAGCTGGTCCGCGATGGAATGGCGTTATCTCGCCGGCTCAACTCCCCTCGAAATCATCGCCACCATCTGCGCGGTGGCGGGCGTAATTTTGATTGCCCGACAAAACATCCTCGGCTGGCCGCTGGGGATTGTCTGGGCCGCGATCTCCGCCTACCTGGCCATTTTTGAGTGGAGCCTGGTGTCCGACGGCATCCTCTATGTTTCCTATATCCCGATCCAACTGTATTGCTGGGCGGTCTGGGCGCGGCGCGGGAAAGCCGCCAACGAACATCCCTTCGTGCCGACGTGGTCGGGCGTAAAACTCCAAGTCCTGCTCGCGGTGTCCGCCGCGGCGGCGATCGCCTTGTGGGCGGTCGGCGTTTCCGCCCTGGCCCGGAACGTGGAATGGGTACCCGAGCCTTCCCTGCTTATCCGAGATTCCACCACCACGGTGCTGAATTATTTCGCTCAATTCCTGCAGGCCCGCAAACGCATGGAAAATTGGGTGGGCTGGCTGGTCGTAAACCTTCTCGGCATCCACATCTACTGGGTCAAGGATGCGCCGATCTACGCCGTTCAATACGCATTTTTCCTCGGACTCGGCATCTACGGCTGGGTCAAGTGGGAGCAATCACGCCGCGCGCAATCATAAACCAAAGGAGATACAACCATGAAACCATTATTCGCATTAGCTCTCGTCTTGGGGCTGGGCTTTTCGACCGTTGCCCGGGCCGAACCGACCGAACCGGCACTGTCCGGCGCGTGGACCGCCGGTTATGACAGCCGGTATGTCCTGTACGGATACCGCTTGAGCCGTCACCTGCTGCATACCGACATCTACCTTCATTATCCGTTATCCGAATCACTTTCGCTCTGGGGCGGCAGTTGGTTCGGTTATTTGCCGGATGGTACCTACCGGGAACTCGATGGGTATGTCGGCCTGGATTATCAACTGGGCGATTGGCTGTCCGTTGGCGCCGCTTATTCCATCTTTTACTACATCGAGGCCCCCTTCCCCACCAGCGACCAGGCGCACGAGTTTGCCGCGCATGTCACCGCGGCGACGGGTGGGTGGACGTTATCGCTTCGTGAGCATTACGACACCGAAGCCGACGGCCATTTGATTCGGGGCATGGTCGACTACGCCTTGCCGCTGACCGATCGCGTGGGGCTGAATTTCGGCGCGGAGGCCGGTTATTCGCTTTATTATTTCACGCAAGGCAATCAGTGGAACCATGCCTTGGGCACGATCACCGCGCCAATGGCCCTTACCGGCGCGCTGAGTTTTTCGCCGTACATTTCCCGCTCCATTCCTCTCGCCGCCATCAAGGATTTTGAGCGCTACGAAACGGTGTGGGGAGGAGCCTTCAGCTTGGGATTTTAAGGCGGAGCGACGGGCGGTAGACCGCCCGTCACGGAGGGTTGGCTTGCGTCCCCGGCGCTTCCCTTTACGGCGCGGGTCGAATGTGGCCCCAGTCGCTCAACCGCTGAAATGCATGCTGCGCGGAGGATCCGGCGGTGGTGCTGTTGAGGAAGCGCTTGTATTCGCGGGCGGCGGCATCCTTGCGGCCCATACCTTCAAGGGCGAAGCCATTCCAGAACGTGACGTTCGGATTGCCCGGCAGCATCCGGTTGTAGAGCTGGAAATTCTGGTGGGCGGCATCTGCGCGTCCGCGGTTAAGCTCGGCCATGCCGAGCACAAAAACCGCTTGCGGTTCGCGGGGATTCACATCGCGGGCGCGGGCGGCAACCCGACGCGCTTCATCGGGTTTGTTCATGGCCTGATAACATTCGGCGAGCATGAGCAATCCGGCATAATCGTCCGGCGCGATGGCCAAGGCGTTCCGGTAATGGTCATACGCGCGTTGGGGTCGCTTGCGCTGCATTTCCTCCTGGCCGCGTTGCAGCGACTCAATCGCGCCGCTGATGGCACGCAGTCCGGCAGTGGCATCCATATACCGTTCGCGGTGCTCCGGCAAATCCGCCGCGGCGGCATGACGGCTCGCCGCATAACGCTGGGCATTGCGGTAACGCTCATCGGACATCGGGTGCGAGGCAAACATCCGCTCGATCGCGTTGGGTCGCCGACGCTCCAGTTGGCGCAACTGGTTCATCAGTCCGACCATGCCGCTTGACGCATATCCGGCGGCCACGGCGTAATCCATGCCGAGGGCGTCGGCCTCCCGTTCGTCCTCGCGGCTGTAATAAGCCAACAGCGCCCCGGCCCCGACCATCCCAAGCCCGGCGGCCAGCGGGGCGTATTCGGCATACTTTTCCTGGGTGGACAGCGCGGCCCCGACCACGACAAGGGTCAGTTGCGCCATCATGCCCTTGGACATACGCTGCGCGGCATGGCGGGCGTTCACGTGACCCAGCTCATGCCCGAGCAGCGCGGCCAGTTGCGCCTCGTTTTCCAGACCGATCATGATGCCGCGGGTCGCCGCCACCGTGCCGGCGGGAAAGGTGTAGGCGTTGAAATAGGGGGCATTGACGACCTGGAAGGAATACGGCATGTGCGGGCGCTGGGTGTGCGGCGTCATGGACAGGCCGACCTGCTGGATGTAGGCATTCAGCGCGGGATCGCCGGTGACGCCGAAGTCGGCGGATAATTGATGCGGCGCGTGCTCGCGGTCCAGGGCGATTTCATCGCCTTCGCTTAACAGCATGAATTGCCGTTTTCCGGTAACCGGATTGGTGGCACAGCCGACGGAAAGACCTCCGGCGGTTGCCGCCGCGGTCAGCGCGATAAAGTCGCGCCGGTTCATCGATCGCTTCATCCCGGTCATAGGTAGATGCTCCAAGATTACCCGTACACCAGCCCGCTGGAAAATGCCAAACGAAAAGAACGGCAATACGCACCGCGCTGATCACGACGCGTGAATAGCTTCGTCGCAGTAAACCATGCCTTTCGTTCAAAGCATATGCCACGGAACCGCTTCGATTTGTTCCGTGAGGCGACGCGGGGCCTGACAACGGCAGATCACAAACCCACGGCGCGCCTTTTCAGGATAGGTTTCCAGGAAAAGCTTCAGATGGCGGGCATCTGACGGCTGGGGTGAATCCGTGGCTTTCACCTCAATCGGGATTACTTCGTCCGGCGTTTCCAAGACGTAATCCACCTCGGCGCCGTGCGCGGTTCGCCAAAAGCTTACGCGATACGAACGTCCGGCATATAAGCAGCGATGCATTAATTCTTGCCCAACCCAGTTTTCCAGCAAAACACCCATTTGCGTTTTAAGGAGCTCGTGATCCGTCCGCAAGCGCGCCGCCGCATTACGAACACCGTTGTCAAAAAGAATGATGCGTGGCGTGGTCAACACGCGCTTGCGTCCGTTGATGCCGTATGCGGAAACACGATATGCGATAAAGGTGTCTTCCAGAATCTGATAGTAGGTACGTAACGTTGAAACTGGAACACCGCTCTCGCGGGACAGATTGTGCAAATTGATGATTGAACCAGACTCCAGCGCAGCCAGTTCCAGAAATTGATGGAAGGCTCCGACATTACGCACAAGGGCTTCCCGCCGTATTTCTTCTTCCAGGTAAAGCTCAACATAACTTTCCAAGGTCCTCGCACGTGAAGCTGGCGGTTCATGCGCGATACCCGGTAGATTCCCATGTAACAGCACATCGTTAAGCTGAACGCTGGGAAATCCAGGCGCATCGCTAGTCAGCATGGTCAAGGGGAATACCCGACCAGCCTGATGACCTATCCGCTCCAGTTGGGTCACCGGGCATAGCTGGTACCGGTGCGCCCGACCAGGCAGAAGATTGGCCGAGGCAGTTTTGAATTTTCGGGAAGAGCTGCCGGTTAGCACAAACCGAAATCGACCCGGGTAGCGGTCAACAAGATACTGAACTTCATCCAGTATGGGGGGGACTTTTTGAACTTCATCAACATGTACCGATAAAGGATAGTGCCGGTGAGCTTCCAGCGTTTGAGTGAACGACGCCGGATTTCGCTCAAGCTCTAATCGAATCCGTCGCTCCTGTAGATTGAATGTTAGGGTATCCTCGGTCGATGTCCGGCGCAACAGGGTGGATTTTCCCGTTTGTCTCGCGCCAAACAGCAACCGCACCTTATCGGTAGAAGCAGGCGAATTAAATGACGACTCGATGATTCTCGGATGATCAGTCACGTCCCGTACATTATACGGTAATACAGTTAAGTCAATGCATATTATCCAAGCAATTGATCTTCAATGGCTTGCTTTAATAACTTCCCACACGCCGCCCATGAGCCCCGTTGACGGTTATGGCTCGACTAATCCAGCGAAGCCGAGCGCCACCACACATGATGACGGTCGTCCAGTTCGTCGCGCGTCGGGAAAGGATAGAACTTGATGCCGCCGGCGTCGCCGAGAAAGAAGCCCCGTCCGATGGTACGGTAAAAAGCGACCAGTTGCGGATTCCGCTCCACCGTCTTGGTCTTTTTTGTCTTTCCGCCCTCGACGTCGTTCATGCAATCAACGATGTGCGCCGGATTCGGATACGGCAGGTAACCAGCGAGGCTGCCGTCAGCTTCCCGCTCGATCAAGGAATCGGAGAAGAAAACCCGGGGTACGCTGACCGGATTGGCCGGGTCGGTGATGAACCGGGCAAACGCAGCGGGAGAGAGCGAGGACACCACGCGCGGACATACCGGGGCCAGCTCGGTATACAGATGAACGGACGCGGAGGTTTCGGACTCGGTGTAGTTCGCGGCATCGAGCGACAGCACCCGACCGTCCCGGGTGACGAGGTGCAGCTTGCCAAATGCGCTCAGCGGCACATGTTCCAGCACCCGGTAAATGCTCAGGTATTTGCTGCGCCGGGGCGAGCCGTCGGCATGGGGCGCGCAATCGACCTTGGCCGCCGGCCACCGCAAGAAGTCGGAACTAAACTCCGGATTCAACTCGAAGAACAGCAGGTTTCCGGACGTATGTTTTTGCGTTCCCACCGCCATGTAGGCGCCAAACTGTTCGGCATTCAAATGGGAAGCGACCAATGCTTCACCCTGATAACACATCAAATATAAATGGGTATTCATGTTGATCTCCTTAGTTTCCGAGATTTAACCACGCACCGATCATCGGGGCATACTTCACGACCAACCCGGCGAAAACAATACTGACCATGGTCATCAGCTTGATCAGAATGTTGAGCGAGGGCCCGCACGTGTCCTTGAACGGGTCGCCCACCGTATCGCCAACCACAGCAGCCTTGTGGGCGAGGCTGCCCTTGCCGCCGAGGTGTCCGGCTTCGATGTATTTTTTGGCGTTGTCCCAGGCGCCGCCGGCGTTGGCCATGAACACCGCCATCGAAAAGCCCGCGCACAAACCGCCAACCAGCAGGCCGAGCAATCCGGAAATATTGAGGAACAAGCCGACCAGCACCGGCGCGGCAATGGCGAGAATCGAGGGCAACAGCATTTCCCGCTGGGCTCCGGCGGTGGAAATGGCCACGCAGCGGGCGTAGTCGGGAATTTCCGTCCCCTCCATGATTCCGGGTTTTTCCCGGAATTGCCGGCGGACTTCCTGCACCATCGCGTACGCGGCCCGGCCCACCGCCTTCATGGTCAGCGCGCTAAACACAAACACCATCAGCACGCCGAGGAAGACCCCGACCATCACCTTCGGGTTCATCAGGGTGACATTGTAAAAGGTCATGAAGTCTTCCAGGCTGGCCTTGGTGGCAGCCAGGCGGCGCCCATCCCGATCGACCGCCTCTACGCCTTTAATCAACTCGCCGACCTCGGTGATAATCACGCTGATTTCGCCATTGCCGTCCGGCGCGGGAACGACCACGGCATTGCGGCCGGTGCCGGCGAAGGCGCTGAGGGTGTGAAATTGATCGGAATCCCGGTCACCATCCGAGCCGGCAAAATAGAGGCCGTACTTGCCGCCACCCACCGCTTTCAGGACATACGGCGCACCGTCCGCCGGCGCTTCGTAGGCGGCTGCCGCCTCCCGATGAATACCGATCCGGACTTCCTCAATGTAACTGGCCAGCAAGGCGAGCGCGGTCAGCGCGGCGGAACCAATGGCAAATCCCTTGCCGATCGCCGCCGTGGTGTTGCCGAGGGAGTCCAACGCGTCGGTGCGATGCCGAACCTCCTTGGGCAGATAACTCATTTCGGCGTTGCCGCCGGCGTTGTCGGCGATCGGGCCATACGCATCGGTCGCGAGGGTCAAGCCCAGGGTGGACAACATGCCTACCGCCGCGATGCCGACGCCATACAACCCGGCAAGCAGATCGACAAAACCACCCATGACCGCAAAAGCCAACAGCGTGCCGACGCACACCGCCAGCACCGGAATCCATGTGGACAGCAACCCCTCGGCGATCCCGCCGATGATCACGGTGGCCGGACCGGTTTGCGCCTGATCGGCGATGAAGCGGGTTGGTTTAAAATCGGACGCGGTCGCCCACTCCGTTCCCTTTCCGATGACGATGCCCAGGACGACCCCGACCAGGATCGACCAAAACACCCCCATCGGCATTTCCAACGCGCGAATCAGGAAATAGGATCCGATCACAATCAGCAAACTCGACACATAAATGCCGCGGTTGAGCGCGGCGAGCAGCACCTTCATGCTGGCGTCTTCGCGGGTCCGCACCAGGAAGATGCCGAAGATGGACAATACAATACCGAGTGCGGCCAGCATCATCGGCGTGGCGAGATAGGCGAAGGTTTGGCCGATCCCCCAATTGCCCACGGTTGCCGCGGCGACGCCCAGCGCGGCGGTGGCAAGAATCGAACCGGCATAACTTTCATATAGATCCGCGCCCATTCCGGCAACGTCCCCGACGTTGTCGCCGACGTTATCGGCGATGGTCGCGGGATTGCGAGGGTCGTCCTCCGGGATGCCCGCCTCGACCTTGCCGACCAGGTCCGCGCCAACATCCGCCGCCTTGGTGTAGATGCCGCCGCCCACCCGGGCGAACAACGCCTGGGTGGAGGCGCCCATCCCGAAGCACAACATCACCACGGTGATGGTTTCCAGGTTCATCGGGTGGCCGCCGAAGACGACGTGGTGGTATTTGTAGAGGTACACGAACCAGGCGGTAATATCGATCAGCGCCAAGCCGACCACGGTCAGCCCCATCACCGCGCCGGCGCGAAAGGCGATGGTCAACCCACGGTTCAAGGACTCGCTCGCGCCCTGCGCGGTACGCGCCGAAGCCGCCGTCGCCGTCTTCATGCCGATAAAGCCGGCCAAGCCGGAAAACAAACCGCCGGTCAAAAACGCAAACGGCACCAGCCGGTGCTGCACCCCCAGAACAAACGACATGATCGACAACAACACCAACAAGCCGAGGAAGACCAGCCCGACAACCTTGTACTGCCGCCGCAGGTACGCATACGCGCCTTCCCGGACATACCCGGCGATCTCCTGCATCCGGGCGTTGCCCGGAGATGCACGCATGATCGAGGCATAGAAGTAATACGCCATGACCAACGCCAAAACACCGGCCAATGGGGCCAGCCACCACCAGCCCGGCAACACCCGAGCCGCCGACTCCGCGGCAATCATCGCCGCCTCCGATTGTTGATCCGCCCAAACCGACGGCGACGCTCCCAACATCGCCACCCACCCCGCCATTGCACACGTGGTTGTTTTCATAGTTTCAGGTCATCCTTGAAATTCGCCTTCGACCTTGACTATTGCCAACCGGAGACCGCGGTTCTACAGGAAAACCTTATTATTGCGCATAAACAGCAAAATGCCGACGCGTCGGCAAGGGCTTTCCCCGATAATCGGGTGATGCGATGCGCCACCAGCGGGGATTAGCGAATAAAGCGGGGAGTTCGGTTATCGATATTTCCGCCCATGATGCGTTGCGTGATCAGAACGGCAAGCGCGACTTCAATCAGACTCCACGGCACGGCAACCGATAATACGCGCACCGGCAAGACCCCCAGGTTTCCGACGACCAACCACATCAAGACAAACCCCATGACCCAGGCCAGGAAAACCGTGCCCCCAAACGCAAGGCGTTGGCGCATGGCAGCGATGCATCCGGCGAACAAAAATCCCCAAATCATCCACACCATGCCGTTCGCGGGTTCGGACGGAAAGACCATGCCCATGGACGCATAATGATCGACCCATCGATCTTTGAGGACGTATTCGTTGCGGAGAAACTCCGACAGGTTGATCCAAAGCCCGGACACCAGCACGGCCACCATCATTCGTTTCATCGCTTGACCTCCTTAAACCCGGCCCTTCATGCATACCGCCCTCCGCGGTGGAGCGTTAACAGCGCAACCGGATATGATCGATCATTCATTTTTTATAACAAGACACCCGGCCATCATATCGTGAAGACCTTGTTTGCGCGCGGTGAATGCAATCATGAAGAACCCAATACAAAAAAACACGGAAGAGAGTAATTTGCCAAAGTGTCGACCGCTCGCTTTGCCAAACGTTATCGGGTTCCCGTTAAGATCGGTAACCTTGATCCCCAGCGCCATTTTCCCCGGCGTGGCCTGCCGTGAAGAACTTTCAAGCAATGCCGAATAAAGCCACCCCAAAACCACGCCCATGATATTACTCAGGAACGTCACCCCCTCCGCGGTCCCGGTGGTTACGCCGTAGATAAAACCAAAAACTCCTCCGGCAAAAAACCCGGCAACCATCAGGATAATGCCATCGACGAATGCGGCCGCAAATCGCCTCCAAAATCCCGCGTAGCGAACGCCGGACGGAATCGCCGCTTGCGCCATGATCTGGGGAGGCGGCGGAACGGGCACGTGTTGAGGGTTGGCCAGAAGACCCTCGACGAATGACGCTTGGGTCCAATCCTTGAAACCTTCCCTCCATACCATGGTGTCCGGATGCAGGCGATGCGACTGGAAAAGTTCTCTTAGACTGCTTTCGGAAACCGGCCCCTCTTGTCGTCCGGATATTGCATAATACCACATGCGTTCAGGCATCCTTGCCTCCTTGTTTCCACCGTTCGGACAACATAACCTTCCGACAGCATACCGTCGAGTTCGATATCGGGGCACTCGGCGTTTGAGGAGCGATATTCACCGACGGTGATCCGTAATACTCGGTAATCCGGCTCAAGGCGCGAGGCGCATTTCGATCCGGTAAAAACCCGGGCGTTCCTCATCGGCGGGCAGGGTTACCGAAATAACGCCGCCATCACCGGGGATATCGATATATCCGCCTACCGCGTCCCACTGATCATCAGACAAATCATGACAGACATAGACCGTGTACAGGTATCCGAACTGGGTCGGCCAATCGAGTTGAGGCTCCTGCCCGGCGGGAACATACACGTATCCGATTTCGAGGCTGGCCTGGAAGGTCGCCGCGTCGGACCAAAGCGACCACCACAACTTCTGGTCCTGATAGCGCACCCTCCAGCTGTAGGTGGTGTAGACCAGCATACCCGGAGGCACGTGAAGTTGGGTGGTGGCCACGGTCTGGGTATCCAGCAAGGCTTGGCCGAATCCGTCATCGAACCGGGTCAACTGCCAATGGGAGGCGGCATGGGTGTCACCCGGTTCGGGATCATAAAACGATGAGGCATCCAGCATGGGCGTCAGTCCCACCGTGATGCCATCCGTCGGCGCCAAGGCCTCTGGAGCTTCCGGCGGGCGATTATCAACGAAATACGCCGACACCGCCCGATCGGTATCCATGGTAACCACGGCGGTTATCATCACCGGCGACGAATCCACGCCGACCCAATGGTCAAACGGATACCCCCCCTGCTCAACCGCCGAGAGGGTGACCACGGCGCCCGGATCATACCACCCGCCTTCGGGATCCAGCGTCACCGATCCCGGCCCCTGAATGGATACGGACAATTGATATTGGAGCGGCGGAAGAACCGTAAACGGAAGATGCGGGCCCCACTCGCCGTATCCAGCGCTGTTGCCTCCGCGTGCGCGAACTTGGTAGTGGTGACCGGTGATCAAGGTGACGGTGGAGGTCCAGCTCAATCCGGAAATGCCCGCCTGGGCGATGACGGTGGTGGACCCGGCGGTGAGATCATCCACCTGAATTTCGTAGAGTCGCGCACCGTCTACTTCCTTCCAGAAAAACACGATCGGTTGATCGCGAACCGAACACAACGGGGCCAGCATGCCCGGGACGTAGTAAGGCACGGCCTCCTCCAAGCGAAAGACCACGCCGGACACCGTGGTACTTCCCACGCTCACCCGGTCGGCGGTTGCCCGTGATGAGCGATTCGAAAAATACTGGAAGGCATAACCGTCGGACGAATTCACATGAACGAGCACGTGATAGTCGCCGGGAGGAAGACCACGCATGGTGTAGTTTCCCGAGCCATCCGTGGTGGCGGAGGCGGCATACGTAAACGGCGCATCCGCCGCAATGGCATAGAGCGATCGTCCCGCCAGCGCCACCCCGTCAACCGCCCGCGTCACCCGCCCGGCGATGCGTCCGTTGACCGTGGCCAGACCGATGTTAACGCCGGTGCGTTGTTCACCATGAGCCAGCACGATACGGGTTGCGGTTGCCATGGACGAACCGCCATGATAACCCCGGCCGAAAGTACCGTTGTATGTTTCATTGTAAAACATAGGAATAGCAACGATGACGTAGGTTCCGGGGGCGAGGCTGCGGATGGTGTAGTTGCCCGAACTATCGGTCTCACGCATGGAGCTGGCAACATGTCCGTTGGTGGTAACCGCCATGACGGACACCTCGCGGAGACCGGACCCCGAGGAGTTGGTCACCCGCCCGGAAATGCGTCCTTCGCTGTAAACCCACACATTGATGTGTTCGTACCGATCGGTTGCCGTCATGTCGAGTACATCGGCATCCAGATAGGCGCGATGATCTTGGTACCAAGAGCCCGCGGAGGGATTGTAGGACGAGTCAGACCCCTGAACCTGAAGGCGGTAATGGCCCGGTGTCAGCCTCCGGATTTCATACTTGCCGCCACCGCTCGAGTAGGTGGTTTCCACTTCCACCCATCCCGGGTTGAAGAAATCAACATCATCCGGCCAGGCATAAATCTGCACATTGTCTTGTCCATAACCGGCCGCGTTGCTCAGGACACCGGAGATGAAACCGCCCCGGGCAAGCTCCAAATCGATCCCCGTTCGTTGCTCGCCCGATGTTATCGAGACCAGATCCGCCTCCGCGGCATCTTGGGTTTGTTGATAATAGGTCTTCAGGTAAAAGGGCACATTGGTATTGCTGGAGCTGAATTCCGTGTTGGCTTGCACCCGATAATCTCCGGGGGCCAGCGAGTGGATCTGATAACTGCCGTCGGTCTCCGTCTCCGCTTGGGCATTCCACCCGGATCGCGACCACGCGGTCATGGTGACGCCCGGGATCGGCGCGCCCAAGGTATCGGTCACCACGCCGCTGATTGACCCCGGCGCGGCAAGCCGGAAGTTGATATTGCTGCGAATGATGCCAGCGGAGAGACTAACCGGATGGGAAAATTCCCACCCCCACTGGCCGCAGTAATATTGCCACATCGGATACATCTCGTGATACGCCCGGACCCGATAGGTGTCGGCTCGCACGGTGGTCATTTGATAAAACCCCAAGGCATCGCTGACCGCCGACCCCGAGTAATCGTTGCCATAAGCGTTGACCTGAGCTCCAGCCAAAGGTGCGCCATCCGGGCCGAACACAAAGCCGTTGATCGTTCCGAATGCGCTGACCGGAAGATCGAAGTTGATATCCGCGACAATCTGATTCAGCGCCACCGGTATCAAGTCGGCGGAGGCCTGGTCCACCTTGTTGCTGTAATAGCGCGGAGCGAAAGGAAGACCTTCCGGATCAGCATAAATGCGCCACGTGCCCTCGTTGACGAATAGCGCATAAGCGCCGTTGGTTCCGGTCCGGGTGGATAATACCCCCCCAATTTGGCTGTAGGACGTGTCGTAGGCTCTAACGGTGACCCCGGAAATCGGAGCCAAGGTGGTTACGCTTCGCACCATCCCGCGAATTTCCGCATAGCGGGCGAGATTAAAATTCAAGTTGGTCGTCGGTGAACCCGACCCAACGACGACGGGCGTGGCTTGGGCGTAAAAGAAGGCATCGTCATACCACTCCGGGCGGTACATGACATACGCCCTGGTCGGCGGATAAATGCTGTAGCTTGGGTCGGCATAGAGGTTGTAGGTGCCCGCCGGCCACGAGGCGGCATAGCGTCCATCTTCCAGGGTATACGCCTGATAAATGCTTCCACCGGACACATCGGTGCGGTGGGCCTGAATTGCTATCCCATAGGGCGCCACGCCATCGTCGGTGGTGATGCGTCCCGAAACCAGGTGTTGACCGAAGATGGGAGGTCCGAGCGCATGCAGAATACCGATCACGATTGCTGCCGCTCTGAAACAACGGCCAGATACGGAATGCATAGTCATGATAATGCCCTCCGGTTTACGGCCTCATTGTAGGACGTCAATCAACACCTGTAAATCAGGCTATATCCTATAAACGAGCAAGTTATATTCGTCCCGCCCGGTCGATGTTATACTGGAATTATCCGGGTTGCCGACGTTGATTCGGCTGTGGTGTGTTGAGCGGAGCTCAAAATGAGACAGAATTTGGAGTTCAAAATGAGATTTTTGCATGATGGGAGCGAATCATGCTTGAAATGGGGTACGTACCTGTGAGAGCGGTCGATTGGATGAGGCAGGATAAGGCTCTGCGGGAGCGCAACCTGAGCGGCTTCATTCCGCGGGTTGAGTAATCAACCTGGCCGGGGGTTTTTCCCCCGGCTTTTTTATTGGTTGGAGTCTCAACCTGCGTTCAAAGCGTAAAACTCCGGGGGTTTGGGGGCAGAGCCCCCATGGAGTAAAGTGGGCACCATGAAAAGCAACTATTCCATCGGGTGCCCACCGGGTACATCAATCAGATCATCGAACAGTTCAATTCCGGCCTCTTGGATGCCGCAACTGCACAAGAGCGGTTGGGCATCAGCCGAGCCCAGTTATATCGCCTACGGCATGAGTGGTTGAATCATGAGCGGAACTTGCCGGACCGGACTTCAGGAGGAAGCAGGGTTTCCGCCTGGCCTTCGGATGTGACAAGGTTCATTGAGGTTTTTTTGCCGCAATGCGATCCCTTAAACTACACTCTTATTGCTCAGGAACTGGCGCGGCGATTTAACTTTGTCCGATCAGCCGCTGCCGTGCGGCTTCAGATTCTACACCATTGGCCCGAACATGTTCCGGTCATGGTCCGGGGGCCAAAACCACGGCGACGCTGGCAATGCGGGTCCATTGGTGAACTCCTACAACATGACAGCTCACCTCACATGTGGTGGCCAGACGATAGGCGCCAAACGCTGGTATTGTCGATCGATGACCATTCTCGTCGGCTTCTCGGAGGGCGTTTTATTCCTGTGGATAAAACGTGGGATCACTTCCTTCATTTCCGTGAATGTTTTATGGCCCATGGCCTTCCGCGTTGCGTCTATACCGATGGCTTGTCTCTATTCGGCCATGAATCATGCGTCGATGATACCGACATCGTCTCGCAATTTCAGCGCGCCTTGGTTGGACTTGGCGTGGCTCACCGCGTGGCTCCTGACCCGCAAGCAAAAGGGAAAATCGAACGCCGTTTTGGGTTCTTTCAAAATCGCCTTCCCTCACTTTTCCGAATGGAGCGCATTCAAAGCTATGAGGCGGCCAACGCCTTCCTGCCATCCTACTTGGCCGAGATCAACAAACGTCACGTGTGCCGCATAACGAACCTGACGGCCGAACAAAGTTGGGAAAAAGCACTGGCGGAGGGCCGCACGCTGTTGCGCCCCAGCCCCAGCGAGTCGCTGCTGGATCTCCACTTGGCCCATCACATCAACCGCAGGGTCAACGCGGATCATACCGTCGATTTTCTGGGGCAGCCCTGGCCTATCGCCCCCACTCCGCGCAAGCGGGTTACAATCATCTTTCATCCCGGCAAACAGTTCTGGGTTATCACCCAGCCGCCGACCTTAAGCCATCCTCAGTGGTCGGATGTGCTTGCACACCACACCATTGGACCTGTCTCATTTTGAACTCCAAATTATTCTCATTTTGAATTGCGGCCGACATGATTCGGCTGTGGTGTTGACGCATCGCCGCATCGGGTTTAGAGTATATGCATGA
>CALMYG010000008.1 GCA_937873455.1 uncultured Verrucomicrobiota bacterium | reverse complement strand
AAGGGTCCGGCCTCGCTGGTGAGGCGGTTCATGGGGTCGTAGGTCCAGCGGGTGGCGACGTTGGCGGCGTCGAGCTTGTTGGTGACGCGGTTGAGGCGGTCGTACTGGTAGCGGTCGGCGTAGCGGAAGGATTCGGAGAGGTTGTCGGACTTCGGTGTTGAGTCGCCCGAGCCCGGCGGCGGGCGCCGACAACAAGCTTGACCGCATCAGGGCCTTGCCGCAAGCTCCGTGGCCTATGACAGCTAAAGCAGCCAAGGTTTTTATGGATGAGCTCGCCGCCCTATGCAAGCGGCGCGGTTTTGTGTTTCAAGCCTCGGAAATTTACGGGGGACTGAACGGCTTTTGGGACTACGGTCCGCTGGGCATTCAGCTCAAGAACAACATTCGCGATGATTGGTGGAAACACATGGTCGAATGCCCGCCGATCGGCCCGGATGGCGACCCGCTGCAAATCGTCGGCCTGGATTCGTCGATCATTCAAAATCCGAAAACCTGGGTCGCCTCCGGTCATGTCGCCGGCTTTAATGACCCGATGATCGACTGCCGGGCCTGCAAGGCGCGCTTCCGCGCCGATCAACTGGCCAGCTATGAATGCCCGCGCAAACCCAGCAAGCTGGCCGGTCAACACAGTGAGTGCGAACTGACCGAACCCCGGGCGTTTAACTTGATGTTTGAAACCTACGTGGGCGCGGTGCGCGACGAGGAGTCCAAGGCGTACTTGCGCCCGGAAACCGCCCAAGGTATTTTTCTGAACTACAAAAACATCGTGGATACCATGCGGGTCAAGATGCCGTTCGGCATCGCCCAGGTCGGCAAGGCCTTCCGCAACGAAGTGACGCCCCGCAACTTCATCTTCCGTTCCCGGGAATTCGAGCAGATGGAGATGGAGTGGTTCTGCCACCCCGAAGAGTCGCTGCACTGGTTCGAATACTGGAAAAAACAGCGCATGGCGTGGTGGAAAGGGCTGGGCATCCGGGAGGAAAACCTGCGTTTCCGCGACCACGCCAGCGATGAATTGGCCCACTACTCCAAGGCCTGCGTGGATGTGGAATACCTGTACCCCTTTACCGCTCCGGACTTCGGCGAGCTTGAGGGCGTGGCCCACCGCGGCTGTTTCGATCTGTCCCAGCACCAGCAGCACTCCGGACAGAAGCTCGAATTTTTCGACCAGGAAACCAACCAGCGGTTTGTTCCCAACGTCATTGAACCGGCTTCCGGGCTCACCAGGGCGGTTCTGGTGGTGTTGTGCGAATCCTTCGCCGAGGAGTGGGTGCCCTCCTCCGACCAGGGCGGCGGCCCGATTCCGGCGGAGCCCGGCAAGCCAGCCCCCGCCGGGTACGAAGTCCGGTCGGTGCTTCGCTTCCTGCCGAAGCTCGCCCCGGTCAAGGCGGCGGTCTTTCCCTTGCTCAAGAACAAACCGGAGCTGGTGGCCAAGGCGCGGGAGGTTTATCAATTGCTGCGCCCGGAGTTCACCACCTTCTACGACCAGGCCGGCGCCATCGGGCGGCGGTACCGTCGGCAGGATGAAATCGGCACGCCGTTCGGGGTCACCATCGACTTCCAAACCCTGGAAGATCAAACCGTCACCCTCCGGGACCGCGATACCATGGCCCAAACCCGGGTCAGCATCGATGAGTTGGCCCCGCGGATCAGCAAGGCCATCCGGGGTTAACCCGCGCATATACAGCCATCCCGGCCCCGGGTATACTCCATAGTCGATCACCATGAATCCGGCCAACAGCGTTAAAGAGCTCGAGCGCGAGCACAAAAAACTTCTCCACGCCATGCGGCTTCCCGACTCCGTGCTCACCATGGAGTCGCGCAACACCTACAAGCATTTTGACCTCGCCTTCGCCCGCGAGCTTATCGGCACGGACCAACCTTGGGGTGTGGAGGACGTCTTTGACGCCAAAAATCGCATCGTGACCGATGTGTTTCTTGCCGCCGATGAAGGCCGCCAGTTGTATTATGCCTCGGAAAACGATCTGCTGCGCAAGGTGATGGAAACCGCAACCGATCAGGAACACAAAGGCCCCTTTGATATCTACGAGTCTCTGTTTCCGGTACGGGTTCGCGGAAAGGTCATCCACCTCATCCGCACCGGAAAATACCGGATCGCCCCGTTTCAGGAAAAGGACCTCAACGAACTCGCCTTTCTGTGCGGCGTGCCCCTGAAGACGGTTCGGGAAGCCGTAGCCGTTCTGCCGATTTATACCCCGGAACAAGTGGATGACCTGAAGCTCACCCATGCGCGCTGGCGCGACAGTGTCAAACTCGCCTTCCGCGAACACATCCGGGCGATGGAGCTGACCGCCCAGCAACTGCAACAGGAACGCCTGAGTTCGCTGGGATCGCTGGCCGAAGGCATGGCGCATCACTTCAGCAATTTGCTTTCCATTATCCTCGGGTACTCCTCCCTGCTGCTCGATCGCGCCGGTATTAAAAAGGACGATGCCGAGGCAATTCACAAAATCACCGAGGCCGCCCAGCGCGGGCGCCGCTTTACCGAAGAAATACTGGCCTTGTCCGAGTCGTTCTCCGACGAAGAACCCTCCGTAGGTTCCTTGCATGAACGCCTCCAGGGGGCCATCACCCTGCTGCAAACCCGGTTGCGGTCGGGTATTCAGGTCCAGATGAAGCTTGATGCCGGTCATGACCGGATCGTCGCCCCGCCCGGCATCATTCACCACATTGCCTTTAACGCCATCGCCAATGCCGTGGACAGCATGCCCCATGGCGGCACCTTGGCGATCTCCACGGAAAACATCTCCCGCGAAGAAAACGGCCAAACCCGGGATTTTCTGCGCTTGACCGTCGTCGACTCCGGTATCCTGCCGCTGAAAAAAGCGCACGCGCCCACTGCCGACGACACCAACGCGGAAGAGCGCCTCGCCCCCAAAATGGCCAGCCTGCTCGGGCTTGTCGCCAGCCTCGACGGCACGGCTTCCATGAGCACCAACAAGGACCAATCCACCACCCTTGAAGTCACCTTGCCGACAGCAACCGATGCCGACGAGGCCGCGCCGCAGAAGCGGATTCGTCGGCGCCTGGCTCCCAGCCGGATCTGGGTCGCCGACGATGACCCGGTCGTGCGGGAAATGTGCCGACGCGTGTTGAGCGAAGAAGAACACGACGTCGAGGAAGTTGGCAGCGGGAATGAGTTCATGTCCCGTTTCACCACGGAAGACGAAATACCCGAATTGTTGATTTATGACTTCGGCATGCCGGATATCACCGGCCAGGAAGTGTGCCGCTGGCTCCGGGAACATGGCCACCGCACCCCGGTCATCTTGATCAGCGGATACAGCGCCGAGCATCCGGAAATCAAAAAAACGCTCAAGCTGCGCAAGACGTTCTTGCTGCAAAAGCCCTTTTCGTTCCGTGACATGTCCGACTTGGTCACCATCGCGCTGGGTGAAACCTTGATCGAAGAAGTTCCCGTTTCCTAACCGGACCATCCGGACAACATCCCGGTATCGCGTGCCGGCGGCTCAGCCCGCAAACCAACAAGGCGCGCAAAGC
>CALMYG010000007.1 GCA_937873455.1 uncultured Verrucomicrobiota bacterium | reverse complement strand
CGGCTTCCAGTCCAGCGCGCCGCGCTGAGCGGTGGCCGAGCAGTTGGCGAACATCCAATCCATGCCGTTCTCATCGACCAGCCGGATCAGGCTCTGGGTAAGCTCCTCGACGGTTTCGTTGAAGGCTTCGCTGGGCGAATGGCCGTTTTTGCGGAGTACATCGTATTGCGCTTCCATGATGCCGGCCAGGGCGCCCATCAGCACGCCGCGTTCACCGGTAAGGTCGCTGGTGACTTCATGCTCAAAGGTGGTCGGGAACAAGTAGCCCGAACCGACGGCAATACCGACGGCAATGCAACGTTCCTCGGCGCGACCGGTGGCGTTCTGGGCCACCGCATAGCTGGAGTTAATCCCTACGCCGGCAAGAAAATTGCGGCGGACCGAGGTGCCCGAACCTTTCGGCGCAACCATGATGATGTCGATGTTCTTCGGCGGTACCACCTTGGTGAATTCGTTGTAGACCAAACCGAAACCGTGCGAGAAATACAAGGCTTTGCCGGCGGTGAGGTGCTTTTTCACCAGCGGAAAAACAAATTTCATGGCCGCGTCGGCCACCAGCATCTGGATAATGGTGCCGCGGGCCGTCGCCTCTTCGACATCAAACAAGGTCTTGCCGGGCACCCAGCCGTCCTTGACCGCACGATCCCAGTCGCGCTTGAACGCCTTGGACTGGCCAATGATGACATTGATGCCGTTGTCCTTCATGTTGAGCGCTTGGGCGGGACCCTGCACGCCGTACCCGATCACCGCGACTACTTCTTTTTTCAATACCTGGCGCGCTTTCGCCAAGCTGAATTCCTTGCGGGTGACCACATTTTCGATGGTTCCGCCAAAATCAATTTTTGCCATAATTACGATCTCCTGTTTTGAACAAGCCGGGGAGACTACACGATCCCGCCCTTTCTGGCACGCAGAAAAATTAAAGGGAATTCGGATTGTTTTTTGCCGGGAAACCACTAGGTTTTTGAGCCAAGGAGGTGGGCAATGCGTGAGCGACAATCCAACGGGTTTCGTTTAGGTCAATGGGCGACGGCAGCGGCGGGGCTGATCGTGGCGATTGTGTTGGGTTCGGCGGCAAGAGCGGAAGAACCAAGCGGACCGGGCCCGGCGGTTAAGCATGTTCCGGTTACAACGGCGACCCGCGGTGTTCCCGTGGATGTATCAGCCCGGGTGGACCCGGCGCCCGGCACCACATTGACCTCCGCGGTGGTGTTGGTTCGCATTACCGACTTGGGCAAACCGGTGTCCGTTCCGATGACCCCCGGCGAAGAACCCGGATTTTACCACGCCGTGGTTCCGGTCACGATGATCCGGGGGATTTCCGTATTTTGGTATGCGCTGGATATCCGCGATGACACCGGCGCGGCGGGAGGAACGCCTTGGATCCGCGTGGTGATCGGAGATGCGATACTCACCGAAGGCGGCGTGGCGGCGGTGGAAGGCGGATCCGCCGGCGGCATTTCCTCCAAGAACGCGTGGATTGCCGGAGGGCTGCTGGTCGGCGCGGGAGCTGCCGCGGTACTCCTTCTGGATGATGACGACGATAAAAAACAACCGACGAGTGGCGCTCCCGTCTCCCCGCCCGCTCCCGCGTCCAGCGGAACCAAGAAACCAACGTCCGCACCAAAACCTGCCGCGCCCACGGCGTGCATAACGACCGGCAGCGAAACGCTGGCCTACGAAGATCTGGAGGCGTGCGACAACGGTAACCCTATTCGCAT
This sequence comes from uncultured Verrucomicrobiota bacterium, assembly GCA_937873455.1. Taxonomy (GTDB): domain Bacteria; phylum Verrucomicrobiota; class Kiritimatiellia; order CAIVKH01; family CAIVKH01; genus CALMUP01. The sequence continues at coordinate 235 of CALMYG010000007.1, read as the reverse complement.
CCTGATTTGCGGCGCCTGCCCCGACGCCAACGTCCGGGTGAATGCTTCCTGGGGCGCCAGCGACACCATCAACGGCTATAATAACCCCAACTGCAGCGTGTCCGGCCCTCGACTGACCCTGGCCAAGCCGGACGACTTTCCTGAACCGCTGACCGAAAGTTTTACCGTGTATGCGAACAACGCGGTCATTGCCACCGTGCCGTGGCCGCCGGCCTCGGATTTCGACTGCTGGTAA
>CALMYG010000006.1 GCA_937873455.1 uncultured Verrucomicrobiota bacterium | reverse complement strand
TTTACTATGGCATGCCGTGCAAAGTCGAGGCATCTCCCTGGCGCTAACCGAACGCCCGGCGGGACGACCGAAGGTGGGGGTGACAACTTGACAGCAAGTATAGTTGTGTAAAGATGTATCCTTGAGATTTCTTTTATTATGAATGAATTTGCTTACCAAAACGGACTTTTGATGGCCGAGGGTGTAGCCGTCGCCGAACTGGCTGCGCGCTACGGGACGCCACTCTACGTATATAGCCGGTCGCATTTGCAACAACAATACCGGGCGCTGCGCGAGGTCATGGCGCCGGTGAATCCGCTGATCTGTTATGCCGTGAAGGCGAACACGAATGCGGCGGTGATCCAGACCTTTGCGTCCGAGGGTTCGGGTGCGGACGTGGTGTCGGCCGGGGAGTTATACCGTGCGCGGCGCGCCGGTGTTTCCGCGGAAAAAATCGTCTTTGCCGGGGTGGGGAAGACCGCGTCGGAAATTGAGTATGCGCTGCGCGAAAACATCCTGTACTTTACCGTGGAATCCGAGCCGGAGCTGGAGCGCATTTCCGCCGTCGCCAGGAAAATCGGCGCCGTCGGCCGGATTGCCATCCGGGTGAATCCGGATGTCGACCCGAAAACCCACAAGTACACCAGCACCGGTAAGAAAGAGAACAAGTTCGGGGTGGACCTCGAGCGGGCCATGCACGCCTATGAACTGGCGGCGAGCCTGCCGAATCTCGAAATCACATCGATCCACATGCATCTGGGCTCGCCGATCATGACCAAGGATCCATACGAGGAGGCGTTGCATAAGGTCAAGCCGCTGTGCCTGGAACTGAAGAAGCGCTTTCCGACCTTTCGCCATATCGATATCGGCGGCGGTCTGGGTATTGTGTATCGCCCGACCGACCAGGCGTTCGATCTCGCGGCGTTTGCCGCCGCGGTGATTCCGCCGCTTAAGGACCTCGGGCTGACCGTGAGCATGGAGCCGGGGCGCTTTCTCGTCGGCAATGCCGGCATCCTGGTGACGCGGGTTGAATATATTAAAGACAACCCGTTCAAAAAATTCATCGTGATTGATGCGGCCATGAACGACTTGATCCGACCGGCTTTGTACGAGGCGTATCACGAAATCAAAGCCGTTGCGGCGACCGGCGAAACCGTGTTCGGCGATTTGGTCGGTCCCGTTTGCGAGTCCGGAGATTTTCTCGCCGCCAACCGTGATTTGCCGGACGTCAAGCCGGGCGAGCTACTCGCGGTGATGAGTGCGGGGGCGTACGGTTACGTCATGTCCTCCACGTACAACAGCCGGGGACGCGCCGCCGAGGTGATGGTGCAAGGCGACCGCCATGAACTCGTCCGCGCCCGCGAGGCGATTGAGGATGTGGTGCGCGGCGAAGTGTTGCCGGCGTGGTAGCGGGAGGCGAAGAGCCATGGAGTTTCCAGCTTTGAACACGTTGGCAATCATGTGTATTCAGTATACACCAAGGAGCGCGCGTCAAGCGGCCACGTAATCCCGTTCCGTCCGCCATCTTGTCTTGGATGTACGCCGACTCTTCGTATACTATTTCCGGCCATGACGGAAAACGAGACCATCACCAAGCCGGAAGCGTTGCCGCCTGGATTGTATCTGGTGGGCACGCCGATCGGCAATCTGGGCGACATCACCTTGCGGGCGCTGGAAACGCTGCGGGCGGTGGAGGTCATTTTGGCTGAGGATACCCGAATTTCCTCGCGCCTGCTTGCCCGCTATGAAATTCGGAAGCCGCTGATCAGTCACCACAAGTTCAACGAGGCTCGGCGGGCGGACGAGGTGATCCGGCGTATTCGCGAGGGCGAGCGTGTGGCCCTGGTCACGGACTCCGGCATGCCCGGGGTATCCGATCCGGGCAGCCGGTTGGTCCGGGCTTGCCGGGAAGCCGGCGTGGCGGTCACCGCGATTCCCGGGCCATCCGCCCTGGCTACGGCCATCAGCTTATGCGGTCTTGATGCGGAGGGCTATCTCTTCGGTGGATTTCTCCCGCATAAATCCGGCGCTCGAAGGCGCATGCTGGTTCGGCTGGCCCAGCCGAATATCGCGATCGTCCTGTACGAGTCGCCGTACCGCCTGGAAAAACTGCTCGAGGAAATTCGCGAAGAACTCGGCGAGCGAACGGTGTTTGTCGGCCGCGAGCTGACCAAGAAATTTGAGGAATGCCGAACCGGAACGCCGGAGGAAATTCAGGCCGTTTACCGGGGCCGGACGGTGCGCGGCGAATTGACGGTGGTGATTGCTCCGGCGACTTCGCCTACGGTTCCCGTTGACCAGAAGGACATAACGGGGTAGTTGTTCCGTGCCATGGAGTTCCGTAATCGACCCAACGCCCCGGACGCCGCGTCGCCCTCGTCGCGGAAATCCACCTCTTCTCCAGCTCCCGGAGACCGCGTCACCGTGCAGGCGCTGGAGCGGGAAGTTCGGCGTCTCGACGACCCTCGTTACAGCACCGTGCGATCCCGCAAGAGCCTACGCCATGAGGAACGCGGTTCGGGCAAGGTGTTGTGGCTTTCCGTTATCGCCATTACCCTTGCGTATCTGGGCTTTCTAGGGTTCAGCGTCATCCGGCCCAAGCTCACCGCCCCGCGTCCCGCAGCGCCGGCCGATGAAGCCGCGATCCCGCTTTTGCCTGCCGTAGACTCCGACCCCGCACTCGACATCGATACCCCGGCAACCGAAACCGTTTCCGCGTCGGTGCTGATCGACAACGCGCGGCGCTCCCGCAACCTGGCCGAAGAGGGGCGCCGGGCTCTTCGCGCGCGGCAATGGGCGCAGGCGGAAGTCAAGCTGGCGGAAGCCGCCGAGTACGCACCGTATTCGTATACCATTTTGTTTGATTGGGCCACCGCGTTGATCGAACAAAAACGCTGGTCGGCGGCGCGCGATGTGCTGGTTCGGGCGCTGGAAGTTTCGCCGGAATCCACCCCGGCGCGGGTGGCGCTGGCCCAGGTTTTTCATCAGCTCCGGGAATTTCAAAACGCTCTGGCCATGGCCCGCTGGACGCTGGAGGCGGAGCCGTATTCGGAAACCGCCCACCAAATCGCCGCCGAGGTGTATACCAGCCTGAACGAGTTTGAGCGGGCGATAACGCATTGGCAGCGCCTGGTCAGCCTGAATAGCAACGACCATGCCGCGGAAAACAATCTCGGGGCGGCTTACCTCAAGCTTGGCCAGGTCAATCAGGCGATCAAGACATTTGAAAACGTATTGCGCGACGAACCGGGGAACTCCCAGGCCTATTATTACATGGCCCTCGGTTTTCTCGCCAAACAAGAGCCGGATTTGGCGGTGGATGTTTTGACGCGGGCGTCGTTGCGTTTTGGGCGACCGTTTGTGCTTTCCTGGACGAAGGGCCCGGAATTCGAGGCCTTGCGGGACGCGCCGGTTTACCGGCAACACTTTGGCGAGGCCACGCCTCCCTGACCGCAACCGTGCCGGTGGCGCCTTACGCGGCGGGCGGGGGCGATCCGGAACCGGTGGGCTTCGTTTCCTCGCGCTCGCCGTCTTCGCGGCCGCGTTTGAATTCCGACAAGCTGCGCCCCAGCGAGCGGGCCAACTCGGGAATGCGCCGGGCTCCAAACAACAGAATGAGAGCCAGCAGGATCAGGACGATTTCCGTTACGCTGAAATTTCGCATCATACGAGCAACCTTAATTACCTCTCGGGCGTATCCGCTTCGGAACGGAACCAATTTCCCGGTTGCGGATAGCCTTCCTCCACTTCCGCGATGGCGAACCTTCCGGAACGCCATGTTCCAATACGGACCACGCCCGTCCGTTCAATACCGTCATATACTGTGAACCGATCCCCGGGTTTTGGCAAGACCGCACATTCGAGGACGACATACCTCTCCATGCGGTTGACCCGCACCACCTGGCCGTATTGGTCGGCCAGGCGGGGCGGTGGGGCGGTCACGCCGGAGGCGACCGGACCGCTGCGTCCCGATCCGGCGCAACCGGAAACCGACAGGCCGACCAGGGCCGCCGCAACCGCACATTTCAGGATGGTAACCATGGCTTCAACGGGCAGGATGCACAATCCGGGCGGGTCCGGCAATGGCGTTTGGCCAGGGCCACGATCAAGGCGTGGTATTCGTTATAGATGAGTGCGCGTTGTTCGGCGGGCATTCCGCGATAGTCCCGCTCAAACAAGTCCGCGACATCATCGTACCCCGCAGGCGTCTCCAACCACTTATGGCGGGTCAGAAACCGGCGGGTGTAAGCATCGACCACGAACACCGGACGCTGGAGCGCGTACAGGAGGATGCTGTCCGCGGTTTCTTTGCCGATGCCATTGACGTCCAGCAGTTGTTGGCGCAGCACGCGGGTTTCTTCGCGTTGCATGCGCGCAATGGATCCGCCATAGACGCGCAGATACCAGGCGGCAAGGTTTTTCAGCCGCCGGGCTTTCAGGTTGAAATAACCGGCCGGTCGAATCCATTGGGCCACGCGCGACGCCGGCGCCTCGTGTAATACGCGTACCCGCAAGGCGCCCGCCGCCCGGAGGTTGGCGATGGCTTTTTCCACATGGGTCCATGCGGTGTTCTGGGTCAGAATCGCCCCGACCATCATCTCGAACGGAGTCCGGGCCGGCCACCACCGTTGCGGACCCCACGCCCGCAGCAAGGCGCGATAAACCGCGGGAAGCGGAAGCTTTGGTTTTGCATGCGGCATGACAACGGACTATCCTGCCCGCACCACCATGACAATCAATCTTCATTTTCACGGCGGGGCCGATACGGTCACCGGCTCCATGCACCTCATCGAAGTCAACGGCGCGCGCGTCTTGCGCGATGCCGGACTGTTTCAGGGCCGCCGCGAGGACGCCCGCCGGATTAACCGCTCGTTCGGCTTCAACCCCGGCGATATAAATGCGGTGCTGTTGTCCCACGCCCACATTGATCATTGCGGCAACCTTCCCAGCCTGTGCGCGCAGGGGTACCGGAACCCGATCCACGCGACGGCCGCCACCGCCCGCATTGCCGAAGTGATGTTGCGTGATTCCGCCCAAATTCAAATGCAGGACGCCGCCTACCTGAATCAGAAAACCAACCGCAAGGGTCAACCGGCGATTGATCCGCTCTATACCCTGGCGGATGCCGAGCAGGCGATCTCCCTGCTCCGCGGGCACGCCTATCACCAGCCGGTGGCGTTGGCTCCGGGCATTCGTTCCACCGCGTACGAAGCCGGCCATATCCTCGGTGCGGAACTTTCGTACCTCGAACTCAACGATGGACGGAAAACCGTGAAGCTGGGTTTCGCCGTTGATCTCGGGCGTCACCATCTTCCGCTGATCCGCGACCCGGAGGTCATGCCGCCGGTGGATGTGCTCGTGCTGGAAAGCACCTACGGCAACCGGCTGCACGGCCCGGCGGAGAATGCGCGCGACCAACTGCGGGCGGTGATCACCCGGACTTGGGCTGGCGGCGGCAAGGTGTTGATCCCCGCATTTGCCCTTGAGCGCGCCCAGGAATTGATCTACCACATTTCCAGCATGATGATTGACGGCGAGTTGGAAAAACGGCCGGTCTACCTGGACAGCCCCATGGCCGCCGCCGTCACCCGCATCTTCGACCAGCACGCCGACTATCTCGACGAGGAATACCACGCCATGCGGGAAAAAATGACCTGCTTGATGTGTCCGCCCTGGGTCAAGGTTGCCGCCACGCCCGATGAGTCCCGGCGCATTACCGCCGCCAGGGAGCCCTGCGTGGTCATCGCCGCATCCGGCATGTGCGAGCACGGGCGCATCCTGCATCACCTCAAGCACGGCATTGAAAACCCGGCCAACACCGTGGTCATCGTCGGTTATCAAGCCGTCCACACGCTGGGCCGGCGTCTGGTCGAGGGACAAAAAGAAGTGCGGATTTTCGGCGACATGTTTGATCGCAACGCCTCGGTCGAAGTGTTGGACGCCTTCAGCGCCCATGCCGACCGCAAGGATCTGATTGCGTGCGCCGCGCAATCCGGCGCGCGCGCCGTGTACCTGGTGCATGGCGAAGAAGACGCGCGCGAAGCCCTTGCGGAAGCGTTGCGCACCGAACTCGCAGTCAAGGTGTATCTGCCGCGACGCGGCGAAACGGCGGAGCTGACATGAGCCAGGAAGCCACGGAAAATCGCCGCGTCGGCATGGTCGCCGTCGTCGGAAGAGCCAATGTCGGGAAATCATCGCTCAGCAACGCGTTGCTCGGCGAAAAGTTGAGCATCGTCAGCCCGGTGGCCCAAACCACGCGCAATGTGATTCGCGGCGTGCTTACCGATGCGCGCGGGCAGTTGGTGCTGGTGGACACCCCGGGGCTTCACAAGGCGCCGGGCGAACTCGGCAAGGTCATGAACCGGCTGGCCCGCTCCTCGGTGGAGGGTGTCGATGCGATCGTGTTGGTCGTCGACGCCTCCGCGCCTCCGCGCGATGAAGACGAGGGTTGGATGCGCCGTCTGGTCCGGGAGGAGCTTCCCATCGTCATCGCGCTGAACAAAACGGACCTCGGGCGTCGTCACGAATCCGATTACCGCGAGCGATGGCGGGTCATCGCCGCCGAGTCCGGCCGGGAAGTTCCGGAGCCTCGGTGGTTTCCGGTTTCCGCGGTTTCCGGTGACGGACAATCCGAGTTGCTCGATGCGTTGTTCGCCGGGTTGCCGCTGGGGCCGTTGCTTTTTCCCGAGGATATTTTTTCCGACTATCCGCGCAAGCTGGCCATCGCGGATGTCATCCGGGAAAAGCTTTTTCTTTCCCTGCGGGAAGAGTTGCCGCATGCCATCGCGGTTTGGGTGGAGAAGCTGGAGGACGAGGGCCCGGAGTGGCACGTCCGGGCGATTATCTACGTCAACAAATACTCGCAGAAGGGTATCGTGATTGGCGAAAAGGGCCGGATGTTGCGCAAAGCCAAGCGTTCCTCCGAGGCCGAGTTGTCGAATCTGTATGAGGTTCCGGTAACGGTGGAGCTTTGGGTCAAGGTTGAGAAGGATTGGAGTCGGAATTTCTGGTTGTTGAAGAAGTTCGGTTATGTCGGATAAGGCGCGATTCCGTTGGGGGTGGGGCGTGGCGCTGGCCGTGCTGGCCGTGCTTCCGTATGGGCGGGGGCTGAATCACGCCTTGGTGTATGACGACCACGGGGTGTTGGTCGAAAATGAATTTATCGCCCGCCCATCGAACGCCTGGCGTGTCGCGACCTTCCGTACCTGGATGGACCCCTCGGTGGTGGATGGCCAGCGCCCGTTGGTCGTGGCCAGTTATTTCGCCGATCGGTGGGCCTGGGGGTTGTGGCCGCCCGGATACCGTTTGACCAACCTGCTTTTGCACGGCGCGAATACCCTGTTGGTTTTCGCGATCCTGTACGGGTTGCCCGGGATGCGGTTCCGGGGCAAGCCCTGGCCGGCGGTTTTGGTGACGCTGGGCTTTGGTTGGCATCCGCTTGCCGTCGAGGCGGTACAGTCGCCGGCGTTTCGCGAAGACACGCTGGCCACGTTGGGCGGCCTGGTATTGTTGGCGACTCTTTTGCGCCCGGCGGTGACCGGCCGGAACGCCGCGCTGGGAATCGTCGCGTATGCCTTCGCGTTGCTGGCCAAGGAGTCCGCGGTGGCGTTTCCATGTATACTCGTTGCCGGTTGGTGGTGTTTTCCCGAATGCCGGCCTGCGGCCCCGTTTCGCCGCCGGCTGGTTGTGGCGCTCGCGCTGATCACGGCCGTGTATCTGGGCGCGTTGTTCGCCCGGGGCGATGTGCAGGCGGTTGGCGCCGCCTGGAACGGTCATGCCCTGCGCGGAATGGAGCGCATATGGACGCCGCCCTGGTTGCTTTATCACGTGCAGCAAACCATGTTGGTTCCGCTCTCGCTCTCGGTCGACTACCGGTTTAATCCGGTTACCGGGCCGGGCGATCCCCGGTTTGTCGCCGGACTCTTTATCATCGGCATCATGGCTACCGCTTTCGCGCTGACCCGCGCGCGTTATCCCGCCCTTGCCTGGGGGTTGGCGTGGACGATCATTGCGTACGCGCCGGTCAGCAACCTCGTGCCGCTACTGAATCCCGTGGCGGATCGTTACGCCTACAGCCTGCTGCCGGGCTTTTTGCTGGTCGTGGCGGGCGTTTTGGGGGTCTTGCGCCTGCGCGGCGTACTCGCGGGGTTGTTGCTCGTGGGCGCCTATCTTGGGTTGACGGTTAACCGCCTTGAAGACTGGCGTGATGACCGGGCCTTGTGGGAGGCCGCGCTTCGGGTTGAACCGGACAGCGCCCGCGCCCATACCTGGCTTGGCTTGCTGGAAAAAGCCGAAGGCAACCGCGAGGCCGCGCGTACATTCTTTCAGCGCGCCGAGACCCTCAACCCGCACGATGTATCCGCCGCGGTGAATCTTGCCGTGCTCGCCGGCGAAGACGGCGATCTGGTGGAAGCCGAGCGCATCCTCCGTGCGGTCCTCGACCGCCGGCCGGATCACGCCATCGCCCGGAAAAACCTCGAGCTCTGCCTCGAACTGCAAACGCGACGCGAATAAGATCGCTCAGCGCGAATGCCGGGCGAGCGCCGGGAACGCCTCCGGTGAATTTTCGCGCATCAGGGGTTGATTTTTCTTCACAAAAACCCCACGTTTTGCCCAACGTGGAGAGGAGCATGACCGAAGAAAACAGCGTGGAAATTGTCAACGTAACCAAACGGTTCGGCTCGTTTACCGCCGTAAACAACGTTTCGTTGTCGATCCGTCGGGGTGAGTTTTTCTCGCTGCTCGGGCCCAGCGGTTGCGGGAAGACCACGCTGCTCCGCATGATCGCCGGGTTTGAACAACCGCAGGAGGGCCAGTTGCTGCTTAACGGCGAGGACATCACCCGCCTGCCTCCGAACGAACGCAAGGTCAACACCATCTTCCAAAGCTACGCCCTGTTTCCCCACATGACCTTGTGGGACAACATTGCCTATGGCCTCAAAATCGCCCGCCGCGGCAAGGCCGAGATCAAGCAGGAAGTAGAAAAAATGCTCGCGCTGATCCAGATGGAGGAACAGGCGTACAAAAAGCCGGACCAGATCAGCGGCGGACAAAAACAACGCGTGGCCATCGCCCGCGCCCTGATCAACAAACCCCAGGTGCTGCTCCTCGACGAGCCTCTCGCCGCCCTGGACCTCAAGCTGCGCCAGCGTATGTTGATCGAACTCGACAACATCCATGACGAGGTCGGCATTACCTTTATCTACGTCACCCACGATCAGGGCGAAGCGATGAGTCTGAGCGATCGCATCGCCGTGATGAACGGCGGCCGCATCGAACAAATCGGCACATCCGGCGAAATCTACGAAGCGCCGCGATCGAGCTTCGTCGCCGCGTTCATCGGCGACACCAATTTCTTCGAGGGCGTGGTCGCCGCCGAACTCGACAAGGACTACAACCGCACCCGGGTCGAAGGCCTCGGCGATGTCGTGTGCTTCAACGACAAGAACATTCAGTTGAACGCGCCGATCCACCTCAGCGTCCGCCCGGAAAAATTGCGCATTTCACGCGACCGCCCCGATCCCAACCCGCATTTCAATGTCTTGTCCGGGGTGGTGGAAGACATTGTCTACCTCGGTTCCCACACGCGCTATTGGGTCCGCACCGGCGACTACCGCATCTCCATCAACCAGCAACATGGACGCTTCCTGCTCGACGAACGAGCGATCAAGTGGAAGGACCAGGTTTTCATCTGGTGGCACGCCGACGACGGTTTCATGCTGGAACAATACAGCGAACACGACGAACTGCTCATGACCTTGCCCGACGCTCCGGCCAAACCCTGATCCGCCGCATTGGGAACCACGAACATGCACGGCGCAACCGCTTCCCGAAAATCCCTGACCGAGTGGCTGGTATCCATTCCCACCGTCGTCTGGTTGCTGGTGTTTTTCGTTGTGCCGACCCTCACCATCTTCGCCATCGCTTTCCGCCCGGTTAACCTTGACGGCGGAATCGGCACCGGATGGACGCTGGAGACCTGGCGCGGCCTGGCCAATCCGAATTATCCGTCGATCGTCTGGCGCACCGTGCGCTTGAGCGTGGCGACCACCTTCATCTGCCTCGCCCTGGCCGTTCCCTGCGGCTATTTCATGGCCAGGGTTCGCGAGTCCTGGCGGCAAGCGCTGCTCCTGCTGGTGGTGGTGCCGTTCTGGACGAATTTTCTGGTTCGGGTTTTCGCGTGGCGCGAGTTGCTGCACCCGGAGGGATGGCTCAAGCAGGGACTGGTGTTTCTCGGCCTGGCCGCTCCGGAGGCCCAACTGCTCTACAACGAGTACGCGGTGTTGCTTGTCCTTGTGTACACCCACCTACCGTTCGCGATATTGCCGATCTATGCCGCCGCCGAAAAATTTGATTTTCGCCTCACCGAGGCCGCCCGCGATCTGGGCGCGGGCGCCTTGCGCGCCTTCTGGAATGTCTTTATTCCCGGCATCAACCGCGGGTTGCTCACCGCGTTTCTCGTCGTGTTCATTCCCGCCCTCGGCTCCTACGTCATTCCCGACATCATGGGAGGTCCCTCCAGCAAGATGATCGGCAACAAAATTGCCCAGCGGACGTTTTCCGACCGCAACTGGCCGCACGCCAGCGGGCTCTCGGCGCTGCTCACCCTCGCCGTGCTCGGGCCGATGGTCGTGGTGCTTATGTTGCAGGGGCGGCGACAGCCAGCCGCCAACAAGGAGGGCCCGGCATGAAGCGCAGTCGGCTCCCGCTGTTCACCACGGTTTTTATTCTCCTGTTCTTTTACGTGCCGATTCTACTGCTCGTCCTCAACTCCTTCAACGCCTCCCGGTTCGGCGGAAGCTGGGAGGGTTTCACCCTGAATTGGTATGTGCGCCTGTTTAATGACGGCCCCATCTGGACCGCCCTGCGCAACACCCTGATCATCGCGGTATCCTCCACCCTGGTTTCCATGATTCTCGGTACCCTCGCCGCTTTTGCCCTGCACCGCTACAACACCCGACTCCAGCGGATCCATTACACCCTGATCTACACCCCGCTGGTGGTTCCCGACATTCTCATGGGCATGAGCCTGTTGTTGTTTTTCGTCGCCATGGGCTTCCAGCTCGGACTCACCACGATTTTTCTCGCCCACGTCACGTTCTGCATCAGCTATGTGGCCATGGTTGTGCTCGCCCGGCTCCAGGACTTCGATTTTTCGGTGATCGAAGCTTCGCAGGATCTTGGCGCGGGTTGGTGGGATACCTTGTGGCGGGTGTTGTTGCCCATGCTCGCTCCGGGCATTGCCGCCGGCGGCCTGCTCGCGTTCACGTTGTCCATCGATGATTTCGTCATCACCTTTTTTGTCTCCGGCCCCGGCTCAACCACGCTGCCCATCCGGATCTACAGCATGATGAAGCACAGCCGGAACATGCCTATCATTAATGCTTTGTCCACGATCCTTTTGGTGGTAACCTTTTTGGCGGTATGGAGTAGTCAACGCTTAACCCGGGAGAAACGAACATGACAAAAAAACTAATGCTGGGCGTGATCGCCCTTGGACTGGCGGGAATCGTGTCGGGCTGCGGCGCCGGGAAGCCCCGTCTGCACCTGTACACGTGGGCTGACTATGTCGACCCCGCCTTGGTCAAGCAGTTTGAAAAGGAATTCAATTGCCGCGTTGTCATCGACACCTTCGACTCCAACGAAGCCATGTTTGCCAAGCTCCAGGCCGGCGCCACCGGCTACGACCTCATCATTCCCAGCAGCTACATGATCATTACCATGAACCGCCAGGGCATGCTGCAGCCCATCAACAAGGAGTTGATCCCCAACCTGAAGTACGTCGATCCCGATCATCTCAAGTATGCCAAGGACAAAGACATGGACCACAGCGTTCCCTACATGGTAGGCCATACCGGAATCGCCTATCTGGAAAGCCGGGTTGAAAATGTCGAGCCGTCCTGGGCCATGTTTGACCGCGAAGACCTGCGCGGACGCATCACCCTCCTCAACGACATGCGGGAAACCATCGGCGCCGCCCTGAAGTTTCTCGGCTACAGCCTGAACACCACCAACGAAAACGAACTGGCCGAGGCCCGTGATGTCGTCATTCGCTGGAAGCGCAACATCGCCAAGTTCGACAACGAACAATACAAGGTCGGGCTCGCCTCCGGGGCCTTCCTGCTCGTCCAAGGCTACAGCGGCGACATCGTTCAGGTCATGGAAGACAACGAAGACATCGTGTTTGTCACGCCGCAAGAGGGCACCTCGACGTTTTCCGATGACTTCGTCATCCCCAACACCGCCAAGCAGGTTGAACTCGCGCATGCCTACATCAATTTCATGCACGATCCGGAAAATGCCGCCGCCAACATTGAATACATCGCCTACCTGTGCCCCAACATCGGCGCCTACGAATTGCTGAGCGACGAAATCAAGGAAGACCCCACGATCTTCATGGATCCGGAGATCCGCGCGCGCAGCGAATTTATCGACGATGTCGGCGAAGCGCTCGCCCTCTACACCCGGATGTGGGACGAAATCAAGGCCGCCGACTAATCCGCGATCCGGCATGAGCGTCCTTCCCAACATTGTTCTCGTCGGGTTCATGGGCACCGGCAAAAGCAGCGCCGGCCGCGTCCTCGCCGAACGGCTGGGGATGACCTTCATCGACATGGATGAAGAAATCGTCCGGCGCGAAGGATGTTCGATTCCGGACATCTTTCGCGACCGGGGCGAAGCTGCTTTTCGCGCCCTGGAGCGGGCGTTGGTCGTCGAGCTGGCCGGCCAAACCGGTCTGGTGATTTCCACCGGAGGCGGCATTGTGCTGAATCCGGACAATCTGCGCGACTTTGCCGTCGGCGGACGGGTGTTTTGTCTTAAAGCAAAACCCGAAACCATTCTCGCCCGCGTCGCCCAAGACACCAACCGCCCGCTTCTGCAGGGCGAGGATCGCCTGGCGAAAATTTCCGATCTGCTGGCCCGGCGTCAACTCCTGTACGACGCCATCCCCGAACAGGTGGACACGGAGGGTCATCGCCCGGCCGACACCGCGGAGGCGATACTCGCCCGCCTGCGATAAAACTTGCGTTATCCCGGTAAAACCGCCATACAATCCCGCCCTTGTTATGAATAACGACGAAACTACTCATCAGGAAGCGCCGGGAAAACCGGCTCAGGTCCAGCAGCTCGAACAACACGAAGTGCCGGAGGTCCTTGATTTTCTCAAGGAAAACGCCATCGCGATTGTGGTGGGCGTCTTGATCGCGGTGGTGGGGTTCGTCGGTTTTACGGTATGGAAAAACACCCGCGCGGCCAAAATCGACACCGCGGCCTCGCTCCTCGCCAACTCCCAGACCGCGCCCCAATTTCAGGAAATCATCAACAACTACCCGGACACGCCGGCGGCCGCGCTCGCGTATCTTTCCCTCGCTGGCGCGTATTTTGATCAGGGCCAATTCGATCTGGCCCGTCAGACCTTCGAGCAGTTCAAGGAAAAGCACCCCCGGCACACAATGATCGCCGTCGCCGAGTTGGGCATCGCCCAGAGCCTGGAATCGATCGGCAACCTCACCGAGGCGCTCAGCGCCTACGACCGCTATCTCGCCCAACACGCCAACCACTTCATGGCTCCGAGCGCAACGTTCGGCAAGGCCCGCGTCCTTGAAGCCATGAGCCGGTTCGACGATGCCAAGGCGGTCTACGAGACCTTCATCGCCGAAAATCCGGAAAGCCGCTGGACCATCCGCGCGGAAACCGGGCTTGAATTTGTCCGGAAGCAAGAGCGCGCCGCCCAAACGGCCCCGTAAAGCTCGCTTCGCCCGCCGCCACCCGATCCGGTTGCCGTTCAGGCGCTGGAGCCGCTCCACTGCAGTTTTTCCCGCAGCACGCCGAAATACCGGTAGCCGGGCAAGTGGACGAGGTGGAAGGCAAGCGGCGCTTTTTCAATCACCAGCCGGTCGCCATCGGTTAACGAGTCGGCGTCTTGTCCATCAACGGAGAGCAGGAGGCGTTTACCGGTTTGGGCGACGGTGATGGCGATGCGCACGGAGTCCGGAACGACCAGCGGGCGCGCGCTGAGGGTGTGCGGGCACACGACGTTAAGCACCAGGGAGGCGGAGGCCGGGTGAATGATCGGTCCGCCCGCGGATAAGGAGTGGCCGGTTGAGCCGGTGGGGGTGGACACGATGATTCCGTCGCACCGGTAGGACGTGACGGGTTCATCGTTCACGGCGACGTCGAGGGTGACGATTCGGGTGGACTGGCCCCAGCCGACGACCATGTCGTTGAGGGCGCGGGCGCGGCCCCGTTCGAGTCCTTCGCGGGTGTAGAGGCGGGCGTCCAGCATGGTGCGCACGCTGGTTTGGTAGCGGCCTTCGACAAGGGCGCGGATGCCTTCACCAAGTTCGGCGGTGGTGGCGCCGGTGAGAAAGCCCAGCCTGCCAAGGTTGACGCCGAGAATCGGCAGGCCTTCTTTGCGAACCAGGCTGACCGCTTGCAGGAGGGTGCCGTCGCCGCCGAGGGTGATGAGGGCGTCGATCGCGCGGGCGAAGTCGTCCCGCTCGAGGCAGGTGATGCCGGCGGTGTGGGCTTCCTCGCGATGGCAGGGGACGAGGGGGAGGCCGGCCTCGCGGGTTTCCTTGGCCAATACCGGCAGCAGGGCGAGGGCGGCCGGCTTGGCGGCATTCACCAGAACACCGACGGTTTGAATGGGCGCGGTTGGGTTCATGATTCCGTGGGTTACTATGCGTTACCGGGCGGTCAAACACAATGCGAGAAAACTTGTTTTCACCCGGAAGCTGCTCTACAACCGGGCCAGGAGAATTAACGATGTTTAAGACCGTTCACCCGCTGGTGTGGGCATTTGATGCCGAGTGGGCGCCGGACCCGCGGGCCGGTCGCATCTTGTACCGCTGCCCGCCGGAACTGTCCGATCCGGAGGTGGTGGTGGAAATGTGGCGGCAGGGCGGGGCGACCGAGGAGGACCCGACCCCGTTTCTCAAGACGGTATTGTGCCGGGTCGTGTCGATTGCCGCGGTGCAGCGCAGGGTGAAGAACAATACCGCGGAATTGAGTTTGTTGTGGTTGCCGCGCGACGTGGACGATCCTCCCCAGCAGGCCGAAGCGCATGTGATCGGCACCTTTCTTCAGGCGTTGGGCAAGCACCGCCCCCAATTGGTCGGGTACAACTCCCACGGGGCGGACCTGAAAATCCTGGTGCAGCGGGCCGTGGTACAGGGGTTATCCGCGCCGGAATTTTGCCGGCGTCCGGATAAGCCCTGGGAGGGCGTGGATTATTTCGCCCGGGGCAGCGAGATGAACATCGATCTGCTGGAAATTCTCGGGGCGTGGGGGAAGTCCACCTTGTCGCTGAACGAGGTCGCCGCGCTGTCGGGCATTCCCGGAAAATTTGAAACCGAGGGCGAACAGGTGGCCCGGATGTGGCTGACCGGACGCTGGCGGGAGATTGTGGAGTACAACTGCTTTGATGCGCTTACCACCTACCTGGTCTGGCTTCGCATGGCGCATTTCGCCGGTTATTTCAGCGCTGAGCAGTACCGCGAGGAGCAGGATTTGCTGCGCGATTCGATGATCGGCTGGATGGACAAGCCCGAGCTGCAGTTTCTGGAAAAATACCTCGAGGAGTGGGAGCGGCTTCAGCAGGCGACCGGGCAATTGGGGTAAAAAAAGGAACGCACCGGGCGGTGCGTTCCTCGACGGCTTCGGGAGCGCTTAAGCGGCTTACTCCACGAGGTCGATAAGGTTTTTCACCGTGGTGTCGGCGCCGCTCGCCGGTTTGGCCGGGGATTCCGCGGCGGGACGGGTAGGGGCGGATTCGCCCGAGCCCGATTCGGCGGGACGCGGGGCGCGGTTTTCATCCTGGGGCTGACGCCGCGGTCCGCGATTGCGGTTGCGGTTGCCCCGGCGGCCGCCGTCGCGGTCGCCACGGTCGCCTCGTTCACCCCGGTCGCTCCGGTCGCGGTTGCCAAAGCGGTCGCCGCCTTCGCGCCCGCTGTTTTCCGAGGCGGAGGCTTCCATCGCCTTGCGCAGGGTGCCGATACGGAGGAGGGCGATTCCCTTGGCTTGGCATTCGGTTTCCCAGGCTTGATCGGAGATGACCAGCACGGATTTTCCGCGCCCGGCCGAACCCAGCACTTTTTCCATCCGGGGCCGAAGCTCCGAAGGGGTTTCGGCGTAGTACACATGCACGCCGTTGTAGGTGTCGCCATCGCCGGCTTCCCGGAGCGGTCGCCCGCCGAACACGACATGAATTTCCAGTTCTTCACGGGCGGCAAAGCGGCCCAGTTTGCTCAAGGCCTGGAAGCGCTCGCCGGGTCCAACCCGGTCGCCTCCGGCCAAACGATCCCCATCCACCACGCAGGTTTTGCGGTCGGATGAGCCGCCAAACAGGGCGGCTATTTTCCCCAATAGACTCATAACGTTCCTTCTTCTCTTTGGTTTACGCTTCTCCCATCCGGCCGGACGCTTGGGCGGCCCTCGGCGCCCGTCGGGCGCGGATGAGGTCAATGGACCGCCGCCGGGATGTTTATGTGATCTTCGGCGGCAAATCAGGCGGCAACCTAGCGGATTCACCCCGGAAGATCAACTTTTAACCTTGCCGAGACGGTTCAACCGGTGCATATTGCGCGGCTTTCGTGGGAAAAACCCGGCGGCCAAACCGGTCGCAACACCCATTTTGCAATGAAAGTAGAGGAAGATTATGGCCAGAGCAGTAACCCTGGATAAAGTACGCAACATCGGCATCATGGCGCACATCGACGCGGGCAAGACGACCTGCAGCGAGCGCATTCTGTTTTATGCCGGAAAAATCCACAAGATCGGCGAAGTGCATGACGGCGCCGCCGTGATGGACTGGATGGAGCAGGAACGTGAACGCGGGATTACCATTACCTCGGCGGCGACCTCGCTGACCTGGAAAGACCACCAGATTTCCCTGATCGACACCCCCGGGCACGTGGACTTCACCGTCGAAGTGGAGCGCAGTTTGCGCGTGCTCGACGGGGCGATTGCCTTGTTCTGCGCGGTCGGCGGCGTGGAGCCCCAGTCCGAAACGGTCTGGCGCCAGAGCGAAAAGTACGGGGTGCCCAAGCTGGCGTTCGTCAACAAGATGGACCGTACCGGAGCGGACTTTTTCGCCGTGCTTGAACAGATCAAGAAGGAGCTGGGCGCCAACGCGGTTCCGGTGGTGATTCCCGTCGGCGCGGGCGAGGACTTCCGCGGCATTATCGACCTGATCAACATGAAGGCGATCATGTACAAGGAGTCGAATGACCCCCGCAACAACTACGACGTCGTGGAGGTGCCGGCGGATCTGAAGGAAGAGGCCCTGAAGTGGCGCAACAACCTGCTGGAAAAATGCGCGGAGCTGGACGAAGTCCTGCTCGACAAGTATCTCGAAACCGGCGACCTGACCGAGGCGGAGTCCCACTCCGTGCTGCGCAAGGCGACCATCGCCCGCCATGTGGTGCCGGTATTCTGCGGGTCGGCGTTCAAGAACAAAGGCGTTCAGCGCCTGTTGGATTCGGTTGTGGCGTACTTGCCCTCGCCGCTGGACATTGCCCCGGTCATTTGCGCCGAGGAAAAAGAGGAAAACCAGCGCGCCCCGTCCGATGACGCTCCGTTTTCCGCGATGGCGTTCAAGATCATGTCCGACAAACACATGGGCAAGCTCACCTACATCCGCATCTACTCCGGCAAGCTGGAGCAAGGCACGACGGTGTTCAACAGCACCCGCAACAAAACCCAGCGTATCGGGCGCATCCTGCGCATGCACGCGATCAAGCAAGAGGCTTTGGATGTCGCCTATGCCGGCGATATCGTCGCCATTGTCGGGTTGTCCGACACCAAGACCGGCGACACCTTGTGTAACGAGGACCATCCGATCCACCTGATGGCGATTGAATTTCCCTCGCCGGTGGTGTCCATCAGCATCTCCCCGGACAGCAAGGCGGAAAACGAAAAGCTCTCCGAAGCCCTGCACAAATTGGCCGACGAAGATCCGACCTTTACCGTGTCCTTCGACCAGGAAACCTCGGAGACCATCATTTCCGGCATGGGCGAGCTTCACCTGGAAATCATCGTCGACCGGTTGCGCCGCGAATTCAACGTCAGCGCGACGGTCGGGCGCCCCGAAGTGGCTTACCGTGAAACCGGTCGCGTCCAGGTTGAGGGCGAAGGCAAGTACATCAAGCAGTCGGGCGGTCGCGGTCAATACGGCCATGTCAAAATCCGTCTTCTTCCACGCGAACCCGGCCAGGGCTTTTCCTTCATCAACTCGGTTGTTGGCGGGCGCATTCCCGGCAACTTCATTCCCTCGGTCGAAAAAGGCATCGTCAAGGCGATGTTGTCCGGTCCGTATGCCGGTTATCCGGTGGTCGACATGGCGGTTGAGCTGTGGGACGGTTCCTACCACGATGTCGACTCCAGCGACATCGCGTTCCAGGAAGCGGCCCGCATGGCGTTCAAGGATTTGTTCATGAAGTCGCAGCCCGAGCTGTTGGAGCCGGTCATGGCGGTGGAAGTCGTCACTCCGGAAGATTTCATGGGAGCGGTTACCGGTTCGATCTGCCAGCGCCGCGGACGAATCGAGTCCATGGAGCAGCGCGGAAACGCCAAGGTGATCCAGAGCATGGTGCCGCTGGCCGAAATGTTCGGCTACGCGAACAACTTGCGCACCCTGACCCAGGGCCGCGCGAACTTTACCATGCAGTTCGAGCACTACGAGGAAGTGCCCTTCGCCATTGCCGAGGGCATCATCGAGAAGCGCCGGGCCGCCAACAAGATTCGCTGATAATTCCAATACCGGTCTTGCCGAAGCCTGGGTCGCTTGTTACTATGGCGGCATGAACTCGCGTCAAGCTTTCCGGGATGGCAAGGTCTATGTGCCGGTTTTCTCCTTTACGGACGGAGTCGGCGAGGCTTTTTTTGAGTCGCTTGGCCTTGATCCCAATCAGGTAGGCGAGCTTCCTCTGGGCGATCGCAAGGTCAACCTGGAGCTCTTCCGGATGATTGAAAACAGCCCGGATGGCGTGGAGGCGATTTTAAGCAAGGCCGACGCCACCCTGATGTTGATCCGTTTTCTCGATCAGCTTTCCATGAACCGCATCAAGGAAGTGTTCCGTCTTGTCCAGGCCGAAACCTTTCTGCCCAAATCGATGGTGGTGATGCGGGAGCCGAAGGAAACAGAATTTAAAATCAGTTGCACCTATTGCGGGCAAAAACTGTGGGTGCGGGATCGCGATGCCGGACGGCGGGGCAATTGTCCGCAGTGCCGCAAAACCTTTTTTATTCCCACGCAAAAAGCCTTCATTACCTCGTTTCTGATGCTGACCGAAGCTGTGCCGGTGCTCACCGCCACCCGCGACGACGTTTCCTGCCGGAACGCGGTCGCCTCCCTGGTCGATCGAATCGTCAGCATTGAGGAAAGCATGAAGTCTTCCACCATGCGGATCGAGCTGCCTCCCGAAGAGGCCTGATTCCGCGGTCACGCCTTTCCGGTTTCCGGGATCAAGAACGGGTGGCCGGCAAAAGCCCGCACAAACTCCCGGGCTACCCCGGGAAATTCCAAGGGCGGGGGATAGCCTCGGGCGCTCCATGTGGACATGGCCAGTTGGGCATCACGGGGGCGACGCGCTCGACGCGGGACCACGGCGTCGCTCGGTCGGCAGTGGTCGTGCGGCCAGCCCATAATCCCCGCCATTTCCACGGCGGCCTGGTAGCGCGTCCAGCGTCGCGACGTGCTGAAGTGGAACATTCCCCGCTCGTGATTACAAAGCAGGCGCGCAATGGCGCGGGCTGCATCCCGGGTCCAGGTGGGGCGGCGGGCCAGGGTGTCATCCAGAAGGCGGGGCTCCCGCGCACGAAGATCGCCGATGAGTTGGCTGAAAAAACCGGATGCTCCGGGGTCGGCGGTCCAACCCATAAGCAGTGGAACCCGTACGATCACCCCGCCCGGAAAGCTGGCGACACAATCCTCCGCGTCGCGCTTGCTTTCCCCGTACACGTTCACCGGGCGGCGTTCGTCATGTTCATGGTAGGGCGGGTGGTCCCCATCAAACACATAATCCGTGCTGACAAACACCAGCGGCGTTTCCGGGGCGAGCAGGCGGGTCAGGACGCGGTACGGCTCGGTGTTCAGGCGGCGGGTTTCTTCCGGGGCGTCCTCGCAGGCATCGGGATCCCGGTAGGCGGCCAGCGCAACCACGGCGGCCGGGCGTAGGTCGTGGACAACCCGGGCTACCGCATCGGCATCGCGCAGGTCGAGGGCCAGGGTGTCCGGCCCGTGTTCACGCCGGCCCGTCGACAGCACATGATAGCGTTCCGAAAGCGCGGGAACGGTTTCCCGCCCAAGGAATCCGGAACCGCCAATGACCAGACAGGTTGATTTCATGCGATCGTTGATGATTTTTTGAAAGATTATGATAACATGAGTGTCGATTCATTCTAAATCAGGAGCTTTTGATATGAAAAATCCGTATTGGGGTCGAGTGGTTTGCGCGCTGACGGTGTTGACCATGCTTGCCGCGCCGATGATTGCCCGGGCGCAAGGCTATTCCGCCCGCCATCATGAAATTGTCAGCCAGTTGCAGATCATGGCCCAGGGAACGTTTACCGAGGCGGAGTGGAACAGCGTTCTCGACCGCCTCGACCAATTGCTGGTCGATACCCGGGCCGCCGGGGATTGGGATGGCGTGATCGAAACGCAAGTCATCCGCGCGAAAGTGATGGCCGCCCGCGGCAACCACGCCGGCGCCATGGCCTTGATGCAAGGCGCCCTGAAAGAGTTTCGCGCCCAACCCTTGCCCGCCCTCAAGAAGGTGTATGTGGAGATCGCCTCGCTCTACGCCCGGGAAGGTGACGAGGCCGGCGTGAAGCGGATCATGGACGAATTCAAGAGTAGCCCGCATTACGATGGGCGTACCTATTCGTTCTCCGGGGGCTTCGGGCCGAACGATCCCCTGGTGGTGCCCCGCCCAACCGTGGCGATTGGCGATTCCGTATCCATGACCGCCATGGAGGTGCAACGCAAGCGTGCGCAGCACGCGCCCGGAACCGCGTTCCCGGATTTTAACGCCTTGGATGCCGCCGGTCGTTCCGTCTCGTTGCGTGATTTTCAGGGCAAGGTCGTTCTGGTCGATTTCTGGGTGGAGGGCTGGTTTATCTGGCGTCGTGATCTGCCTTATCGTTTGGGGGTGTATGATCGCCATCGCCGGAACGGATTCGAGGTGCTCGGCCTGTACATCGGTCGCGATCTTGCTACTGGCCAGTCGTTTGCCCAGGCCAACGGCATCACCTGGCCGATTGCCTCCGCGCCCCGGCCGTTGTTGCACACCTTGGGTATTCTCGGCGACTCCACCAACTTCCTGCTCGACCGCAACGGCATGGTGATCGGTCGTGACCTCTACGGTTCCGATCTCGAGGCGGCGGTACGCCAGGCGTTGTCGCGTTAAGCGGCCATATCCCCGAGGCCATGAAGGTTGTCTATATCGGCGCCCGGGGGATGCTGGGCCGTGATGTTCTCGATGCCGCGCGCGCGCGCGCCGTGGAGGTGATCGGACTCGATTTGCCGGAGCTCGACATCACGAATCCGGAAAGCGTGGCCGCCGTTCTGCCCGAGTGTGATGTCGTCATCAACGGTGCGGCCTTTACCCGCGTTGACGACGCGGAGCGGGAAATCGAACCGGCCCGGCGCATCAATGCCGATGGCGCCGGTCATGTTGCCCGGGTCTGCGCGGAGCGCGGCATCCGCCTGCTGCATGTCAGCACCGATTATGTATTCAACGGGCGCAAAGGGACGGAGTACCTGGAGGCGGATGCGCCCGATCCGCTCAGTGTCTATGGCATCACCAAGTGGCAGGGCGAGGTGCTGGTCCGCGAGGCGGGAGGATCGTCCGTCATCGTACGAACCCAGTCGTTATACGGCGTGCATGGCCGAAACTTTGTGAAGGCAATCCTCAATCAGTTGCGTCAGGGCAAGAAGGAATTAACGGTGGTGTCTGACCAGGTGTCTTCGCCGACCTACACGCGCCATTTGGCCGAAGCGCTGCTGAATCTGGCGGGGGTGGCGGAAACGGGCCTGGTTCATGTCGCCGCGCGCGGCGCGTGTTCCTGGCATCAATTCGCCCAGGAAATTGTTTCCCTGCTCGGCTTGCGCGGGGTTGACGTCCGCCCAATGGCGGCGGCGGAGTTAAAGTACCCGGCGCCCCGGCCAGCCTATTCGGTGCTGGCTACGGACCGCTATACCGCATGGACCGGCAGCTTGATGCCGAGCTGGCGGGAAGGGCTCAAGGCCTACCTCCAGGAAGAGGAACTGGCCGTTCAGCCCTGGACCTGAGTTCGCGCCCGCCCGCCTGCCATCGCCTGGATTCGGGCTTACAACACTAAGGCGCGGGAATAAACAATTTCTGGCCGACCCGAAGCATATCCGCGCTGCGCAGGTTGTTCGCCTCAATGATGTCGGCGGTCCGCGCCCCATAAGCCTTCGCAATAGCGGACAAGGTTTCCCCGGTCTGAACGGTGTGTTCATACCCCTCGCTGCTCACCGGGCGGCGGGCGGTGGCGGCCGGTCGCGCGGCGGCCTGCTGACGGCTCATGACTTCGGTAATGCGCTTGGAGAGGGTGTCCACGATTTCTTTTTTGTCGCTTTCCCGCGCGGCATCCACGGTCCGGATGCGTTTCTGCAATTCCTCCAGGGACGCGTTCACGCCCTGTAATTGCGATTGCACGGCACGGCTTTGTTCCTGGTTGGCGGTGTTCACCTGCTGATTCAACCGCGCGATGTCGGACTCCAGGGCATCGATGCGCGCGCGCAGGCGCCGCATTTCGTCTTGAAACAGCAAGCTGTCTTCACGCTGTTGCTGCATGATCATCCGCTGTTCTTCCTCGTTGTTGACCACGCAACCGGTCGTTCCGGCAAACAACACGGCCAAGCCCATCGCGGCCAGGCCCATTCGAATTCCATGCGAAAAAGTCATCGTAATCTCTCCCAAAATCCTGTTACCACTATGCCACGTTTGGAGCAGCTTCCAAGTACGAACGAATAAAAAGGAGCAACGAAATGACCGGAGATATCTTAATACGCAATGCGTTGGTCTGGCCGTCCGCTGATCGGGATGCCCTTGAGGGCGGATCGGTGCTGATACGCGACGGACGCATCGTCGAGGCCGGTCGATTTTCCGCCCGGGCGCATACCGTCATCGATGCCGACGGCTGCCTGGTGATGCCCGGCCTGATTCAGGGTCACATCCACATGTGCCAGACCTTGCTCCGGGGCATCGCCGAAGACCTTGCCTTGCTTCCCTGGTTGCGCGGTTACATCTGGCCCTCCGAGGCGGCGCATCAACCCGAATCCATCCGCGCCTCGGCCCTGTTGACCTGCGCCGAGTTGATCCGGGGCGGCACGACCGCGTTTTTATCCATTGAAACGACACGGCACACCGACGACACCTTTCAGGCGGTTCATGAAGCCGGTTTGGCCGGCGCCATCGGGCACTGTCTGATGGACGAAACCGGCGGTTATCCGCCCATTGCCGTGGACAACCGCGACGCACTGGCCTATTGCGATGTCTTGCTGGATCGCTGGGGCGATCACCCCCGGCTCAAGCTGGCGGTGGCGCCCCGCTTTGTCTTGAGCTGCTCCGAGAGCAACATGCGGGACGCCTGCGCCTATGCCCGCTCTCGCGGATTGCTGCTGCACACCCACAGCTCCGAGCAGCAGGAGGAAATCACCCTGGTCAAGGAGAGGACCGGCCGGTGCAACATTTGTTATCTCAACGATGTCGGTCTGACCGGCGCGGATGTCGGACTCGCACACTGCGTTCACGTGCGGCCGGAGGAGCGGCGTTTTCTGGTTGAAACCGGGACCCACGTACTGCATTGCCCCTCGGCCAATTTCAAGCTCGCCTCTGGAATCGCCCCGATTCCGGAATACCTGGCCCAAGACATCAACGTCGCCATCGGCGGCGATGGCGCCCCCTGCAACAACCGCCTCGATCAGTTCCTTGAAATGCGCCTGGCCGGCATGATGCAAAAAATCCGGCTCGGCCCGGAGGCGTTGTCCGCCCGCGCCATCGTCAAAATGGCAACCGAAGGCGGGGCCAAGCTGTTGGGTTGGGAAAACGAGATGGGCACACTGGATCCGGGCAAGCGGGCCAATTTAATTCTGGTCGATCAATCCGGCTTTCACACCCTGCCCTCGACCGATCCGGCCACCAATGTCGTCTACTCCTGTACCGCCAACGATGTCGTGATGACCATGGTCGACGGGAAAATACTCTACGAAGACGGCCACCTGACCACGATTGATGAAGACAAGCTGAAGGCCGATGTCCGCCGTGAGCGCAAGAAGTTGCTCGAGCGGGCCGGTCTCGCGTGATCCGCCGACGGATTCCCGCCTGACTCGGGTCCGTGCACGGGCAAGGATGCCTGTGTCACGCTGAAACCGGCCAATCAAGGATGCGTCCCACACGCCCGTTGCGCCGTGTTGTCGGCGCTTGACTCCCGGCCCTGCTTTGTTAGTCTCTGCCTACTTTTTCCCGAGTACGGGTTAATTCACAGACAGGAGATCTCATAGACATGGCAACGAAGAAAGCGGCCGGCAACAAGGCCAAGCAATATGTGTACTTTTACGGCTTCGGTAAAAAGCATACCGAAGGCGGCTCCGAGCTGAAGCCCATCCTGGGTGGCAAGGGCGCCAACCTGGCCGAAATGGCCATCGCGGAACTTCCCGTTCCTCCCGGCTTCACCATTTCCACCGAAGCCTGCGCTTATTACAGCAAAACCAAGGGCAAATATCCCGAGGGGATGGTCGCCCAGATCAAGGAAAAGCTGGCCAAGCTCGAAAAAATGATGGGCAAAAAGCTCGGCGACCCCAACGATCCGTTGCTCGTCTCCGTCCGCTCGGGCGCAGCGATTTCCATGCCCGGCATGATGGACACCGTCCTCAACCTCGGCCTTACCGACAAATCCGTTCACGGCTTCATCAAGCAGACCGGCAACGAACGCGCCGCCTGGGACTGCTACCGCCGTTTCATCGACATGTTCGGCGACGTGGTCATGGGTCCCTCCACCGGGTTGACCCACCACGACTTTGAAGTGGAAATGGCCCGCCTGAAGGAAAAATACGGTGTAATCGAAGATACCGACCTCACCGCGGAACAACTCAAGGAACTTTGCCAGATTTACGAGCGCGTGTATCACGAGAAGGTCAAGAAGCCCTTCCCGCAAGACCCTTGGGTTCAGCTCGACCTGTCGATCCAGGCGGTGTTCAAGTCCTGGAACTCCGAACGCGCGGAAAAATACCGCCAGATCAACAAGGTGAGCGGCCTGCTCGGCACCGCCGTGAACATCTGCACCATGGTGTTCGGCAACATGGGCGATGATTGCGGAACCGGGGTCGCCTTCACCCGCGACGGTTCCACCGGCGAAGACAAGCCGATGGGCGAGTACCTCATCAACGCCCAGGGCGAAGACGTGGTCGCGGGTATCCGCACGCCGAAGAACCTGGACGACATGGCCAAGGAAAAAAATCCCATCTGGAAAAACGCCTACAAGGAATTGACGGAGATCATGCACAAGCTTGAGCGCCGTTACAAATACCCGCAGGACGTTGAATTTACCGTCCAGCAGGGCAAGCTGTGGATGCTCCAGACCCGTAACGCCAAGCGCGTCGGCCTCGCCGGCGTACGCTGGGCGGTCGAAATGGCCACGGGCCGCGATTTCGTGACCGGCAAGAAGCAGGACAAACTGCTCACCGCCCAGGAAGCCCTGGCCACGGTTACCGGTTCCGACCTCGAACAGCTCCTGTTCCCGATCTTTAACATCAAGGTGGAGAAAACCGCGGAGAAACTCACCACCGCCCTCCCGGCCGGTCCTGGCGCGGCGGTCGGTCAGATCGTCTTTAATGCCCATGAGGCCGAAGCGATCGTTAAGAAAAATCCCGCGGCGAAATTGATCCTCGTCCGCCACGAAACAAGCCCCGAGGACGTGGGCGGCATGTGGGCGGCCCAGGGCATTCTCACCTCCACCGGCGGCATGACCTCCCACGCGGCGGTGGTGGCCCGTGGTTGGGGCAAGAGCTGCATCGTCGGCGCCGGTCAACTCAAGATCGACTACGAAAAGCAGACGGTCTCCTGCGGCGCCAAGATGCTCAAGGCCGGCGACTGGCTCAGCCTCAACGGCTCGACCGGCGTGGTCTACATCGGCCAGATTCCGACCGAAGCCAGCCCGGTGGTCAGCGCGGTGATTGATGGCAAGGCCGCCTCGGTCAAGCACCCGATCTACAAGATGTACAAGCAGGTCTCCGATTGGGCCGATCAGTATCGCAAGATGAAGGTCCGCACCAACGCCGATACGCCCAAGGATGCGGCCATCGCCCGCTCCTTCGGCGCGGAAGGCATCGGCCTCTGCCGCACCGAGCACATGTTCTTCGAAGGCGAACGCATCTGGGCGGTTCGCGAGTTCATTCTCGCCGCCGACAAGGCCGGACGCGAAAAGGCGCTCGAAAAACTCCTGCCGTTCCAACGCGGCGACTTTGAGGGCATCTTCAAGGCGCTCGACGGGCTGCCGGTAACCATCCGGTTGCTGGATCCCCCGCTGCATGAATTCCTCCCGCACTCCGAAAAGGACATGAAGGAAATGTCCGCGCGCATGAACGTGCCGCTCGAAACGGTCAAGGAACGCGTGAAGCAGTTGCACGAGTTCAACCCGATGCTCGGTCACCGCGGTTGCCGGTTGTCCGTCACCTATCCGGAACTCATCAAGATGCAGGCTACCGCCATCATTCAGGCGGCGGTCAACGTCGACAAGAAAAAGGTCAAGGTGCTTCCGGAAATCATGGTGCCGCTCGTCGGCACCAAG
Organism: uncultured Verrucomicrobiota bacterium; assembly: GCA_937873455.1. Lineage (GTDB taxonomy): Bacteria > Verrucomicrobiota > Kiritimatiellia > CAIVKH01 > CAIVKH01 > CALMUP01. The sequence continues at coordinate 102,742 of CALMYG010000006.1, read as the reverse complement.
GCCGAGCTCGACTTCTGCGAGAAGGTGATCCGGGAAACCGCCAATGCCGTCATCAAGGATGCCAAGTCCAAGGTGAAGTACATGGTCGGCACAATGATCGAAGTCCCGCGCGCCGCGCTGGTCGCCGACACCATCGCCGATACCGCCGAGTTCTTCAGCTTCGGCACCAACGACCTCACCCAGATGACCTTCGGGTTCAGCCGTGACGACATCGGCACCTTCCTGCCCGACTACCTCAACGAGAAGATTCTGCCCCAGGATCCGTTCCAAAGCCTGGACGTTTCCGGCGTAGGCCAGCTCGTTGAAATGGCGGTGAAGAAGGGCCGTGACTCCCGTCCGGGCCTCAAGTGCGGCATCTGCGGCGAACACGGCGGCGATCCCGCCTCGGTCAAGTTCTGCTACAAGGTGGGACTCGACTACGTGAGCTGCTCGCCGTTCCGGGTGCCGATTGCCCGGCTCGCTGCCGCCCAAGCGGCATTGAAGGCGTAACCCAGGCAGCGGTTACCAGCTTCGCAAGGCGCGCCGGATTCGGCGCGCCTTGTTTTTTCCTCAACCCTTTCGGCGTAAGAGCGGGATTGCCAACCGCCTCCCGCTCCCGTAAGGATTGTCGGGTCCACGGACGCGACGCGAGGTTTCCGGGTGGAGCAAACGACATGATGCGGTATTACATAGAACCGGAACACTGGTCAAACGACCGGATGACCTTGGCCGGCGAAGAGGCCCATCATCTGCTGCATGTGTTGCGAGGCAAGGTGGAGGATCAGGTGTTGCTCATGGATGGCCGCGGCCGGCAGGCGGTGGCCCGCATCGAGGAAGCATCCCGGCGGGAGGCGCGGCTTTCCGTGTTGCGCCAGATCACGGTTCCGCCGCCCGAGGTGGAGATCACCCTGATTCAAGCCGTACCTCGCGAGCAAAAAATGGATTTTATCATCCAGAAAGCCACGGAACTCGGCGTGACCGGCATCGTGCCGGTGATTACCGACCAAGGCGTGGTGAGGCTTAAGGCCGGTGAAGACGCGGGCAAACGTGATCGTTGGCGGAAAATCGCCTTGAGCGCGGCCAAGCAGTCCGGCGCCTTGTGGCTGCCCGATATCCATCCGGTCACTCCGCTGCTGGACTACATCGCCGCCATGCCTCGCTTTGATGTGTGGATGACCTGCTCGCTGGATCCGGACAGCCTTCCGTTGCGCGAGGTGGTGCAGGCGGCGCGCGCGCATCCGCCCCGCCGGATTGCGTTTCTCGTCGGACCGGAAGGCGACCTCACCGCCCGCGAGCGCGCCGCCGCCCGCAACGCCGGCGCCCGCATGGTTACGCTGGGCGGTCAGGTTCTGCGGAGCGAGACCGCCGCCTTGTTTGTACTCAGTATCCTCCACTATGAATTCGCGCCGACGGCTCGCCCGCCGGATCGCGCCACGGAGCCCTTATGACTACCTATGTAATCGGCCATAAAAATCCGGACACCGATGCCATTTGCTCGGCCATCGGCTATGCGGATTTTTTGCGTTTGACGACCCGCCCCGACGCCGTGGCAGCCGCCTGCGGCGATGCCAACGCCCGCACCCGCATGGCGCTGGAGCGCGCCGGCATTCCGCTGCCGACGATCCTGCTCGATGTCCGCCCGCGCGCCGGGCGCATTGGTCGGCGGGATGTCGTGACCGCGTTGGATTCCGACTCCCTGGTGGATGTTTATGAACGGATGCGTAATCGCGGATTGCGGGCCATTCCCGTTCTTGACGGACAAGGCAATGTGCGCGGCATGTGCTCGTTGTTGAACTTGTTGGAGTTGTTGTTGCCCGATAGCGACGACCCGATCGACAACCGCAACGTCGAGTCCAGTCTTTCCCGGATCGCAAAAGTCATTCATGGCTCCTTTCAACATGCCGAAGAGCCGGAGCGTGAGGAAACCCTCACCATGATGGTCGGCGCGATGAGCGCGGATAACTTCACCAAGCGCATGCACCAATTTCCCTCCGCCAATTTGGTTATTGTGGCCGGCGACCGGCCCACGGTGCAGTTGCCGGCCATTGAATACGGCGTGCGCGGCCTTGTCGTCACCGGCGGTTATGCCTTGTCATCCGGGTTGATCTCGCTCGCCCGGGAAAAAGGGGTGACCGTACTCACCAGCCCGCTCGATACCGCCACCACCACGCTCCTGATTCGCGGAGCCAAACGGATCACCCGGGCCATTGATGCCGACTACCTCTCGTTTTCCGAGGATGCGCTGCTTCAGGATATTCGCAAACAGGTCCAGAAGTCGCCGCAAGTGCTCTTTCCCGTGGTGGATGACCGGCAACGGTTGGTCGCGGTATTTTCCAAGTCCGACCTGGTGAATCCGGAACCCACCCGGTTGATTCTCGTCGATCATAATGAGATCGGCCAGGCGGTCACCGGCGCGGACGAGGCGGAGATCGTCGAAGTGATCGATCACCATCGACTGGGCGGCGGATTGGTATCGCGCGAGCCGATTCGTTTTCACAACGAGCCGGTCGGGTCCACCTGCACCATGGTGGCGCGGTTTTATCACAGCCACGGATTAACCCCGGCCAAGCCGATTGCCTACTGCCTGGCCGCCGGCATGATTTCCGATACACTTAAATTGACCTCGCCCACCACGACCGATATCGACCGCGCCATGCTGGCCTGGATCGCCCAAGCGGCCGAAGTGGATATCGATGCGTTTGCTTCCGACTTCTTCGCCGCCGGTTCCGCGCTGGAAATGTACTCGCCGGACAAGGCGGTGCGCCTGGACTGCAAGGATTACGAGGAGGGCGGATGGAAGTTTGCCGTGGCCCAGATTGAGGAAAACGGGCTGGATCGTTTCTGGAACCGCAAGGCGGAAATCGAGGCCGCCCTCGACAAGCTGGTCAAAAAGCGAGGGTATCACTTTGTTTGTCTGATGGTCACCGATATCACCCGCCAGAACAGCTTGTTGATGGTCGCCGGGCATCGGGACTTTGTCAGCGCGGTCGATTATCCGCCCCGCGAGGATCGCTTGTTTGAGATGGGCAATGTGGTCAGCCGTAAAAAACAACTGTTGCCGCATATCATCACCTTGCTGTCCCGGATCGGCGAGCCTGACGGATCGGTTCCGGCATAACCGGGCGCATCCCGGACTCACTGACTGATGTCATTTCGTTCATCATTCAGTTCATGAAGATTTTAAAGGGGATGGCGCAACAAGCCGGTCTTTTTTATGCGCCGCCGACGGATTCCTGCCTGGCTCACGCACCGCATGATCAAACCCCTTCATGTCATGAACGGGCTTCAGGTATGTGGTGTCACGAACAAGTCAACCAATCGGGGATGCGCCCGGCATAATCCCGCCTCGAAGCCTGAAAACCGCAGCGGGCGTACTTCCGATTTGTCAAAATCGGAAATCCGTGGATACTTCGGCGGATATTCAGGACAACCACCATGAAGATACAAGCCTTTCAAGCCGTAAGACCGCCACCCGAATTGGCCCGTGACGTTGCCAGTTTGCCGTATGACGTCGGCGAACTCGAAGACGCCCGCGTCCTGGCCGAAACCAACCCGCGCAGTTTTCTCCACGTCGAACGCCCGGAAGTGGATTTGCCGAACGACTACGACCACGCCTCCGGTATCGACCACGAAACCGCCGCGAAAAACCTGCGGTTGTTTCTCCGCGAAGGGTGGTTGGTGAAGGAGTCCGAACCGGCGCTGTACGTTTACCGCATCACCCTCGGCGAACACCGTCAAACCGGCGTCGTCGCCTGCTGCCATATTGAGGACTACGAAAACAACATCATTCGAAAACACGAAAAAACCAAGAAGCCGGTGGAAGACCAGCGCACCCGCCATGTGCAGGTTACCGGCGCCCATACCGGACCGATCTTTCTCTTGTTCCGTGACGATGCTTCGATTGCCGCGATGATCGACGCCGCGGTGCGTCCGGCGCCGTTGTTGGATTTTACCGCGATCGACGGTATCCGGCATGAAGTGTGGAAAATTGCCGATGCCGACGCCTGGGTAACCGCGTTTGACGGAATTCCGCTGGCCTACGTGGCCGACGGCCATCATCGGACCGCCGCCGCCGCGCGCGCCGGCATGGAGCGCCGTGCCGCGAATCCAAAACACCGCGGCGATGAAGAATACAACTGGTTTCCCGCCGTGCTTTTCCCGGCCAGCCATTTAAAGGTGTTGGCGTATAACCGGACGCTGAAGGATCTGAACGGGTTGACTCCCGAGGCCTTTTTAAACAAGACCCGCAATGTATTTACCGTCACCGAACCCGCCCCGGAAATGCCGGAGCGGCCGGGAGAAATTTCCATGTATCTGGGCGGGCGCTGGTATGGGCTGACCTGGGCGTCCGATCCGGCTGCCGACCCGGTTTCCGCGCTGGATGTTAGTGTGCTGCAATCGCGCTTGCTCGGTCCGGTTTTGGGCATCGACGATCCGCGCACCAATAGCCGGATTGAATACGCGGGTGGCTTTGACAGCATAGAGCGTATCCGTAAAAAAGTGGATGCCGGGCGCGCAGCGGTGGCTTTTTCGGTGTATCCGACCACCGTCGAACAACTGATGGCGATTGCCGATGCCGACCAGATCATGCCGCCCAAGAGCACCTGGTTCGAGCCCAAGCTCCGTTCGGGACTATTTGTCCACGAACTCCACTAAATCACGGAATGCCGCCAGGTTCTGGCCTCCTTTATCCGCGCGCCGCCTTTTTGTTTGGTGCTGGCGGTGCATTTTTTGTCGGGCGCATCTCCGAGTTTTGACAAGTGCCTTGGTGTAGGCCGACCCTCTGCGGTCGGCGGAGAGGCGCCGGGGACAGAGCCCCGGCCTACAAGGAACCTTTGCACAAACTCGGAGATGCGCCCTTTTTTGTCCGTTGCGGCCGATAATGTTTTACCCGATGCCCGCATCGGGGTATAATGGTAATACGTTTTACCTTGGCGGGGTTGCGGGCGCGGATTTTCTTCGTGTGTGCGGTTCCAGTGTGTGTGGATAACCATGAGGAGCAGGAAATGAAGATATTGCAACGTAATGCAACGCCGCTGGCGTGGTGCGTGGCCGCGGGCTGGATGGCGCTGATTTCCGAAGCCCATGCCGTGATCATCACCAATGCCTCCGATAGCGGGAGCGCGCCCGTGTATGCGTCCTCGTGGCCGAATGGATCGAACGGCGGCTTTGGTTTTGGATCGTGGAATTTGAATACCTCCGGTGATCCCGCCAATGGCGGCTTCTTTATGGGCGAAGGCGCCGGAAACCTGAATATCGGACCCCGCGCCTGGGGCCTGTATGCCAACAACGGTCAAACAACCTGGGCGGAGCGGACGTTTAATGAACCGCTCGTCGTGGGGTCGGTATTCCGCGTCCGGTTTGATAATAACTGGATCGAAGACAACGGCATCACCGCCGTGCATCTTTCCAACAGCGATCAACAACACCTTTGGTTCCTTGAGTTTATCGGCGGCGAGTCTTCTTACCGGATGTCCGACCAGGTGACGGATATGGGCTGGACCGATCAAGGATTGGATATCACCTTCACCCTGACCTCGGCCACGGAATACGAGGTCACGGTAGTCCGGGCCGGAACAACCACCCACACCTACACCGGGACGCTGGTCAGCCGGGCCAATATGACCATTGACCGGACACGGTTCTGGAATATTTCTGCCGGTACCGGAGGAGAATACAACTTTTATTTCAACGATCTGGAAATCACCACGCCCGACCTCAACACCATCACCACCGCTCCGGATGCCATCGTCATGCCGCGGCTGTCCAAGGCCGGCATTGATGTATTGCGAAATGATGTTGGAAGCATCGACCCCTCCACCCTGATCGTGGTGACGCCCCCGGCGCATGGAACCGCCGCGCCGATGCCGGACGGTCGCATCCTGTATCAGCATACCAGCGGCCTGCCCGCGCAGGACGCCTTCACCTACCGGGTCAGTACGCCGGGCGGCTCAAATTCCGCGCCGGAAACGGTAACCGTTACCTTCTCCTCCGATGCGCGTATCCCCAACACCACGGTGACGGTTCCACTGGAGCCGCCGCCGACCAGCTTCAGCGTTGCCGACGCGTTTCCCGGCATCACCTTTTCCGCACCGACGGCCATGGCCAGCCCTCCGGGAGAGACAAACCGGATATTCGTAGCCCAGCGCAACGGGCGAATCTATGTCATCACCGGGGTGGGGGGACCCAACCCGCAAAAAGTACTCTTCATGGACATCAGCGGGCGCATTTACAACGACGGCAATGAACTCGGATTAAAAGGCATCAACTTTCATCCCGACTATGCCCAGAACGGCTACTTTTATGTAAGTTATTGCCATCGCACGGGCGGCCAGGATTTTGTCCGGCTTAGCCGCTTCAGTGTCCAGGGCGGCAACCCCAACGCCGGGAATGCCAACTCCGAGTTGATGTTGATCAACCACCGGAATCTTCTGAATGTGCATAATATCAACAACATCGTCTTCGGCCCGGATGGCTACCTGTACCTTGGCATGGGCGATGAAGGCTTTACCGGACCCGGCCCGGATGGGCGCAATAACAGCCAACGCATCGACAGCAACATGTGGTCGGCGATTCTTCGCATCGATGTGGACAAGAAGCCGGAGAGCCTCGCCCCCAACAGTCACCCCGGCATTCCGCTGGATGGCGGCAACGCCCGCTACGCCATTCCCGCCGACAATCCATTTGTCGGCGCCACCAGCTTTAATGGACTTTCGGTCAACCCGAATAACGTGCGTACGGAGTTCTTCGCCGTCGGGCTGCGGAATCCGTGGCAGTTTTCCTTTGATGAACTGACCGGCGAAATGTGGGTGGCCGATGTAGGCAATTCCGCCCGCGAGGAGGTCACCATTATGCCGCCCGGTTCCAATGGCGGATGGGTCTTTTTTGAGGGAACGGCCCCCGGTCCCCGCCCTGACCGCGTCCCGCCACCCGGCTTTACCTACGAGCGACCGGTGTGGGAGTACACCCATGGATTTGGCGAGTTCCAGGGGCTTTCCGTCATCGGGGGTTTTGTATACCGCGGTACGACATACTCCAGCCTGTACGGCAAGTATCTTTGCGCGGATTACGTTTCCGGCAACATCTGGACGATTGAGCGAACCGCTGGCGCCACCAATGTCACGCGCATCACCGGCGAGGGTGGCTTGATTGCCTTCGGAATAAATCCGGCCAACGGCGACATTATCATGCTCGATCACGGCGATGGCGTTGTTCGCAAGTTGATCGCCACCCCGAGCCAGGGCGCCAATTTCCCCGAGACGTTATCCGCCACCGGCTTTTTTGCCGACCTCGCCGATCTCTCCCCCAATCCCGGCATCATCGGGTATGAACCCAATCTTTCATTTTGGTCTGACTACGGGATCAAGTCCCGCTGGTTCGTCATTACCAACACCACCGACCGGATCGGGATGTCGCGGGACGGCAATTGGACCTACCCCGACGGCATGATGTGGGTGAAGCATTTTGATATCGAGATGGAACGGGGCAACCCGGACACGAAAAAACGATTGGAGACCCGTGTACTGGTGAAAAATCCCGGCGGCGCCTATGGGGTCAGTTACCAGTGGAATGAAGAGGAAACGCAAGCCATTCTTGTTCCGGACGCCGGCGTTAATTTCGAGCTCACCATCACCAACAACGAGCAGCAGGTGGTCCAGGACTGGCGTATTCCCAGTCGGGCTGAATGTATGATTTGCCACAATCCGGACGGTGGACACGCCCTCAGTTTCAATACCCGCCAGTTGAATTGCCCCGGTACCATCGGCAACGCCTCCGGGAATTTCATAACCATGCTGGAAAACGCAGGCTACACCAGCAACAGCCTGGGCAATCCCGCCCAACTGGCCCGTTACGTCCGGCCGGATGAGGAGGAATACAGCCTCGAAGTGCGCGCCCGCTCTTATCTCGCCGTCAACTGCAGCTACTGCCATATGGGTCCCGACAGTCCGGTTCCCGGCATGTTCGACTCCCGTTCCTTCGTCAAGCTGCACGACACGGCGATGCTGCTTGGTTCGGCGGCGAGCAATGGCGGCAACACCAACAACCTCCTCCTCGTTCCCAACGACACGGCCCACAGCATCATCTGGAACCGTATCGGCGCCTCCAACAATTTCAGCCGCATGCCGCCGATCGGCTCCACCGAAATCGATCATGTCAGCGTGAAGCTGCTGGCCGATTGGATCAACGGCGAGTTGTCCGGCCGCCAGAGTTTTGCGCAGTGGCAAGCCGACCGGTTTGGCGATGTTAACGATCCCAATGCCGCCCCTGATGCTGATCCCGATGGCGATGGCCGCACCAATTACGAGGAGTTTCTGACCTATACCAATCCGAATGATGCATTCGAGTATTGGAGCGCGGAACTCGTCGAGGCGGATGGTCAGCACTACCTAACCCATGACCTCGCTCATCGCGCGGTTTGGGTGGAAACCAGCACCAGCCTGGTTGAAGCCGCATGGGCGCATTGGAACATATCCGAAAACAACGGCCTGCCGATCGGTCCGGGCGCCGTTCGCTTTTTGCCGGTTTCTGGCGACGTGACGAACCTCTTCTTCCGCTTCAAGCTCGAGGAGTTGTAGGAGGACGGGCTTTCAGGCCTTACCAGGAAAGAACCTCAAGATTTTTCACATGGAAGAAATGACGGTCACGTGTAACTACAGGATGTTTATACTGACGTGCCAGCGCGGCGATCCAGACATCATTGGCGGGAATCGGCGTGGCCGACGCCTTGAGCTCCCTCCGGATTGCTGCGTAATGCGTCAATGTAGGCAGGCCGGGTGTCAGCACCTCGGCTCCCGTTAAAAAAGCTTTCAACCACGCTTCAAGCTCGTTACGCATTCGCGACGATTCCAAGCCAAACTGGAACTCACCCAGCGAAATAAGGGTAACATGCAAGCGGGGTGCGTTGCGGATGAGGGCCAATAAAGCCTTGTCCCGCCCGGCAAGGGCCGACAGCGCGTTTGTATCCAGAATCATCGCCACATCTCGGCATCAATTTCCCGGAAATCGTCCCGTTCAAATAACGCCCGCGCCTCCCGGGCGGCGGCTCGGGAACCCCGCGGCAATTCATCCAGCCAGGAGCCCGCCGTTGCCGCTTTTGTATCGGCAGTCCGCAGGGCGCGCTCCAGGCTCTCCTCCACAAAGCGGCTCATCGGTTGACCGCACAATGCGGCCCGGGCCTTGGCCCGCCTTACCAGGTCATCGCGCAGGATTAGCGTGGTCTTCATGATGCCGTAAATACGGCAAATCCGTATTTATGTCAAGATTCCCTTCCGGGCAAGAGGGTGGCTCGGGCTTTCCGTCTGGTCCTGCCGTATGCCGATTATCGCCGGGCGGAATCGGCCATCGCCTGCGCCCGCATGGAAAGTTCGGCCGCCTTGAAGGCGTGTTCCTGGGTCATGGCGGTTTCCGTGCGGTGCAGGCAGTCGAGGATCAAGCGACCGAAATAGGAGAAGCCGACTTGCCCCGCCACCTCAAAGCGCTTTTCCCCTTTTCCGTTGACGAGATACACCTGGTCGCCCATCCGTTCGGTGCCGATGTCCACGTATTTGCGCAGTTCAATGTACCCGTCGGTTCCCTGTATGATCGTGCGGCCATCGCCCCACGTCCGCAGGCCATCGGGCGTGAACCAGTCGACGCGGAAGTAAAATGACGTTCCGTTATCGCCGAGGATCATCGCTTCGCCAAAGTCCTCCAGCTCCGGGTATTCCGGATGGTGGTGGTTGGTCGCGCGGGCGGCCATGACCGTGCCGTTTTTGGCGCCGGTGTAGTGAAGAAACTGTTCACACTGGTGGCTGCCGATGTCGGTCAGGATGCCCCCGTATTGGTCTTTCTGGAAAAACCAGGCGGGGCGGTGCGGGGCGCTGAGCCGGTGAGGACCGAGTCCGATTACCTGCAACACCCGCCCAATCGCACCTTGTTCAATCAATTCCCCGGCGAACATGCCGCACTCGGTGTGCAGGCGCTCGCTGTAATAGACCATGTATTTGCGTCCGGTTTCCGCCACCTTGGCCCTCGCCTGCTCCAGTTGGTCCAGGGTGGTGAAGGGTGATTTGTCGGTGAAGTAATCCTTGCCGGCATCCAGCACCTTCATACCCAGCGGTCCGCGGTCACGGGGGATGGCGGCGGCGGTGACCAGGCGCACCCCGGCGTCCTCAAGGATTTCCTCCAGGCTGCGCGCCGCTTGGCATTCCGGATAGGATTTGATGAAGTTGGCGACTTTTTCCGGGTCCGGATCGTACACCCACTTCAACCGTCCTCCGGCCTCGCGCAGCCCGTTGACTTGCCCGTAGATGTGGCCGTGGTCGAGGGCGGCGGCGGCGAATACGAAGTCGTCCGGTCCGCAGACCGGGGCGGGTTTGCCCTTGGGCGCATAGTTCATGCCGTCAGCGGCGACTGGTGTGTTCATGAGAAGGACCTCGTCATGTCCGCCGGAGCGGACGATTCGATCACGCGCTTGCGCCGGGTGGACGAAGCGATGCGCGCGTGAAGCAGTTTTTCGTAATGACCGGCATCGATCGGCAACTCAATGCGCTTTCGTTCAAATGTTGAAAGCAGCATGGCATTGGCCAGCTCGACCGAGGCCAACCCTTCGGCGGCCGGGGCGATCAACGGCGCGCCGTCCAGCACGGCCTCAACAAAATTTTTCAGAACGCCCGTGTGTTGTTCTCCATGGCTTAAACCTTCGAATGCTTCCTCCGTCACCGCCGGGGCGGCGAACGATTCCGGGGAGGTCTTGGAAAACCGCGACATCGGCTCTGCGTTTTTGTAGAAGGTGAGCCGGTCATTCTCAAGCACGACCTTACCCATTTCTCCGGTGATTTCCAGGCGGTTGGTTCCGGGGGCCTCGCCGGTGCCGGCAATAAACACCCCGGTGGCGCCGTTGGCGAATTCGAGGTAGGCGGTGACTTCGTCTTCGACTTCGATGTCATGGTACTTGCCGAAGTGGCAATGGGCTTCGACGGACACCGGAGTGCCGGCCAGCCAGCAGAGCATGTCGAGTTGATGCGGGCACTGGTTGAGCAACACGCCGCCTCCCTCGCCGGCCCAGGTGGCCCGCCAGCCCCCGGAGGCATAATACGCCTCGGTGCGAAACCAGTTGGTGATGATCCAGTTTACCCGGCGGATTTCGCCGAGACGACCGCCGGTGATCAGCTCGCGGATCTTGAGAAAGTATTCGTCGGTCCGTTGGTTGAACATGGCGGCGAAAACCTGTTCCGGTTTGCGATGTGCGGCAAGCAAGCGAAGCGCATCGGCTTTGTGCACGGAGATCGGCTTGTCGACCAGCACATGCAGGCCGCGTTCCAGCGCGGCAATGCCGAGTGTGGTGTGGGCATAGTGCGGGGTCGCGATGATCACCGCGTCCAGTTCGGCGCGTCCGAACAGGTCTTCCGCGCGGGCGTAGCCGGGAACGCCCTCCCAGCGATGGCGCCGGGTCTCATCTTCGTCGCAGACCGCGACCAGCCGGGCGCGTGGAATTTCGCCGCGATGCAGGCGGTCGGCGTAGAACGAACCCATATTGCCGGCGCCAATCACGCCACATTGTACAGTTTTCATGAATACCCTTTCATGTCAGGCGCCGTATACCCACCAGAAGAGCAGCGCCGCCACGACCAACCGGTACCAGGCAAAGGGGGTAAACGTATGACGGGATACAAACCGGATGAAAAACGCCACCGCGGCCAGGGCGCTCACAAACGCGGCAACAAACCCGACGGCAAAAATCGCCAGGGATTCCGGTCGCAAGTGGGACCATTCGGAGTAAAGGTCGTACATTGTCGCCGCCATCATCATCGGCACCGCGGCAAAAAAGGAATACTCGGTTGCGGCGCGGCGGCGAAGGCCGAGAAACATGCCGCCAAGAATGGTGCAGGCCGAGCGCGACATGCCCGGCCACATGGCCAGGCACTGAAAGATTCCGATCCCCAACGCGGTGATCCACGTGAGTTGGTCGATATCCTTGGGGTCCTCTTGCCGGTAGAATTTTTCCGTGAGCAGAATCCATACCGCCCCGAACGCCAGCCCCATGGCCACGGTTTTAGAGGAAAATAAATATTCCTTGATGAACCCATGAGCGAGATATCCCGCCACCAGCGCGGGCAGGGTGGTGAGAAATAGAAACAAAAGTCCGCGGCGGCCGGTGAAACCGGGTGCGTCCCGGAACGTCAACAAGCCCCGGAAGCGGTCGCGAAAGTACCACAGCACGGCGAGAATCGCCCCGAGCTGGATGAACACATTAAAGGTAGCCGCCTCGCGCCCGGTGAAGTCGATCAGTTCCGAGACGATAATCAAGTGGCCGGTCGATGAAACCGGAAGAAATTCCGTCAACCCCTCGACGATGCCGAGAATGAATGCTTTAACAATGTCGGGCATGGTTGGAGATAACGGAAATCACGGGTAAAGGTCAAGGTTTCCTCGGCCGGGCGGGCGCATCCCTGATTCCTTGACTATGCCTTTTCGTTCATCATCCATCCCGTCAGGATTATAAAGGGATTGTGCAACGAGCCAGCCCTCTTAGTGCGCCGCAGGCGCATGCGATACCGCGGGAATCCCCGCCGACGGATTCCCGCCTGGCTCAGGCCCGTGCACAGGCAAGGATGCCGGCGTCACACTGAAGTCAGCCAATCACGGATGCGCCACAAGGCGGGGGCGCCCGGCGGATGAAAGCCGGAAGGTTAGTCGCAGGGGTTACTCGAAGTTTCGTGTTTCACCGACGGCGAATCGGCGAGTGGTTGCGGCGCCGCCCGCTTGCGCCAAAGGGCGGCCAATCCGCCTCGCGCGGTTTCGCGGTAGGCGCTTTGCAGGTCGAGACCGGTGCGGTACATGACTTCAACCACTTCGTCGAAGCTGACCAGATGTTTGCCATCGGTGAGCATGGAAAACGACGCGCACTCGAAGGCGCGCAGGCAGGCGGTCATATTGCGCTCAATGCAGGGAATTTGCACGTAGCCCTCAACCGGATCGCAGGTCAGGCCGAGGTGGTGTTCCATGCCGATTTCCGCCGCGTATTCGACTTGATGCAGGTTGCCGCCCATCAGTTGGGAGCCGGCGGCCGCCGCCATGGAGCAAGCGGAACCGATTTCGCCCTGGCAGCCGACTTCCGCCCCCGAAACCGAGGCGTTGGCGCGAATGACCGAGCCGAAAAGTCCGGCGGTGGCCAGCGCGCGGAGAATTTCCTCGCGCGGGAATTCCTTGACCACCTCGAAATAATACAACAGGCCGGGAACCACCCCCGCCGGACCGCAGGAGGGCGCGGTAACAATCGTTCCCGCATTGGCGTTCTCCTCGGCCACGGCGAGTGAATATGCGGACAACAGGGCAATATCGCGCTGCGGGCTTTGCAGCGACTGCCCGCGCAGCCACGTGGTGTGGGCGCGACGGGCGAGGCGAAGCGAGCCCGGCAACAGCGTTTCCGTGCTTTTTAATCCGCGTTCGACACTCGTCCGCATGGTGGTCCAGATCGCGTCAAGGCGCGGCCAGGGATCGACTTCGTGTTGTTCGATAAATTGCCAAAACGACGCGGCGTTTTTCTCGCACCACGCGATGGCATCCGCGATACTTTTGATGGGATACGTGACGATCGGTTCTGCGAAAACCGGACCGTGGTCATCGCGAAGCGACCCCCCCCCAATGCTGTAAACCCGCCAGTGGTCGACCTCTTTGCCGCTGGCATCGTAGGCCGTCCACAGCATGGTATTGGGGTGGGGTAAGTCGGTGGTGGTCGTGTCCCATATAAGTTCACAGGATGCGGGATATAGCGCGGCGAGAATGGTGCGGTCGGTTAAATGGCCGGCGCCGGTTTCGGCCAAACTGCCTTGCAGGACCACGGTGATGCGCGCCGGGGCGGTCGTTTGCCGGGCCAGAAATGCCTTGGCCGCGCGCTGGGGGCCGATGCTGTGCGAACTCGACGGGCCAGCGCCAACTTTAAACGTCTCGAAGATGGATTCCACCGCGGGGGTCATGGGGGCAGTTTAACGTGGGGCGTTAAGGAATGTAAGGGCAAATCGCGGAAATCTATGGCTTCGGGGGCCGTAGCGGCTCGCCTGCACAATCAGGGTTCCCCCGATTGCGGCAGCGAGGAATGTTTGCAAAGCTTTCTCAAATGCAGTCCGTCGTCCGTGGGGGACGGCGGCGATGAAGGAATAACGATGACTATTGAAAACGCCCTTGCCGACCTGAAGAAGCTCTCCATTGATTTGCACCAGAAAGACTTTTTGCTTACCTGGGACCGCTCGATTGATGAGTTGACCGCCATTCTGCGTATCGCCGAAACACTGCGCCTGATCCACAAGCAGGGACTGTCGGCGCGGTTGTTTGACTCCGGCCTGGCCGTCTCCAACTTCCGCGACAACTCCACCCGCACCCGCTTTTCCTTCGCTTCGGCCTCGAACCTTCTCGGCCTGGCCGTCCAGGACCTCGACGAGGGCAAGTCGCAAATCGCCCACGGCGAGACGGTCCGCGAAACGGCCACCATGATCTCCTTCCTTACCGAAATGATCGGGATCCGCGACGACATGTTTCTCGGGGCCGGCCACACCTACATGCTCGAAGTCGCCGCCGCCCTCGACGAAAGTTTCCAGGCCGGCGTGTTGCCTCAACGTCCTGGCATCGTGAACCTCCAGTGCGATATCGATCACCCGACGCAATCAATGGCCGACCTGCTGTGGCTCGAAAAAACCTTCGGGTCGCTCGACAACCTGCGCGGCAAGAAAATCGCCATGACCTGGGCCTATTCACCGAGCTACGGAAAACCCCTCTCCGTGCCGCAGGGGATCATCGGCCTGATGAGCCGGTTTGGCATGCACGTAGCTCTGGCTCATCCCAAGGGCTATGACCTGATTCCCGAGGTCGTTCAGTTGTCGGCCAAACAGGCCAAGGACTCCGGCGGTTCATTCGTGCATACCCACTCGATGGAGGAAGCCTTCGAGAACGCCGATATCGTCTATCCCAAATCCTGGGCGTCCTATTCGGTGATGGAAAAGCGCACCGGGCTGCTGCGCAACAACGACCATGCCGGCCTGAAGGATCTGGAAAAAGCCTGCCTGGCCGAGAACGCCACCCACATGAACTGGGAGTGCGACGCCACCAAAATGCGGTCGACCAAGGGCGGCAAGGCCCTCTACATGCATTGCCTGCCCGCCGACATCACCGGCGTCTCCTGCAAACAGGGCGAAGTCCAGGCCGACGTTTTCGAGGAATACCGCCTGCGCACCTATCACGAAGCGGGCGGCAAACCGTTCATCATCGCCGCCATGATGCTGGCCAACCGGTTTAAGGATCCGGCGGCCGTGCTGCAGGCGCTGGTGAATAAAAAAACACCCAGGATGTAGCCGCAGTCGTTAGACCGTGGCAAATGATCCGCTGACGCACGTCAGCGGCTACGAAAGCTGAAGTTGATGAGTGTGCGAAAAAAAACGAAACCGCTCGCGGTGATCGCCATCGGCGGCAATTCGCTGATCACCGACAACCGCCACATGACCGTGCTCGACCAGTACCGCGCGGCCGGCGAAACCAGCCACCACATTGCCGCCCTGGTCAAAGCCGGCTATCGCGTCGTCGTCACCCACGGCAATGGGCCGCAGGTCGGATTCATCCTGCTGCGCTCGGAAATCGCAAAAGACAAGCTGCACCAGGTGCCGCTGGAGAGTTGCGTGGCCGATACTCAGGGCGCCATCGGTTACCAGATTCAACAAACCCTCGAAAACGAATTGCGCCGCCTGAAAATCTGGAAACCCGCCGCCACCGTGGTCACCCAGGTTGTCGTGGATAAAAAAGATCCCGCATTCAAAAATCCATCCAAGCCGATCGGCCCCTTTTATTCCGAGGTGGACGCCCGACAGCACGCCGAGCGCGATGGATGGGCGGTGCGCGAAGACGCCGGGCGTGGCTGGCGCCGGGTGGTGCCGTCGCCGAAACCCCGCGAAATTATCGAGGAACCGGTGATCCGGGCGCTGCTGGAGAGCGATGTCATTGTCATCGCCGTCGGCGGCGGGGGCATTCCGGTGGTGCGTGAACGCGGCGGCCGGTTGCGCGGGTGCGCGGCGGTCATCGACAAAGATGCCGCCTCGAGCCTGTTGGCCCGCCATCTGGGCGCGGATGTGTTGATCATTTCCACCGGCGTGGATTATGTCTGCATCCATTACGGCAAGCCCGAACAACGGGCCTTGAAACAAATCACCCTCGCCGAGGCGCGTCGCTATCTGAAGCAGGGTCACTTCGCCGACGGCAGCATGAAGCCGAAAATCGAGGCCGCGATCGCCTATTTGCGTGCCGGCGGAAAACGCGTGATTATCACCCAGCCCCACCTGCTGGAAAAGGCGGTGGCGGGAAAAGCCGGAACGCATATTGTGCCATGAAAACCAACCCGATCAGCGGATTTCGTTGCCTCGCTTGCGAGGCCGTGCTGCCGGCGTCATTCAGCGGTATGCTTTGTCCCGCCTGCGGCGGCAACCTCGATATCGAATACGACTACACGGCCATCGACCCGAATAACTGGCTGCTCGATCGCGACGACATGTTCCGCTATGCCCCGCTTCTGCCGATTCGCTCCCTCGAGTTTATCCCGCCTCAGCGCATCGGCCAAACCCCGCTTTACCACGCCCGGCGCGCCGGGGAATTGCTCGGTCTTAAACAGCTCTTCATCAAGGACGATGGACTGAATCCCAGCGCGTCGTTCAAGGACCGGGCCAGCGCGGTGGCCCTGGCCGTGGCCCGGGAACGAGGCGCCGCGATGATCGCCGGCGCGACCACCGGCAACGCCGGAAGCTCCATGGCTTGTCTCGCCGCCGGCGCCGGATTTCCCTGCGTGATTTTTGTTCCTCAATCCGCCCCGGCGGCCAAGCTCGCCCAACTACTCGTTTTTGGGGCCAAGGTCCTCGCTGTGCGCGGCACCTATGATCAAGCCTACGATCTTTGCCGTGCGGTGTGCGACCGCCTCGGCTGGTTTAATCGCAACACCGGTTATAACCCCTACACCCGCGAAGGCAAAAAAACCTGCGCCTTTGAAATGTGGGAACAACTCGGCCGCCGCGCCCCCGATCGCGTGCTGGTTTGCACCGGCGATGGCAATATCATCAGCGGCATCTGGAAGGGGTTTCGCGACCTCAAAGCGTTGGGTCTGATCGAAAAACTTCCTCGCCTGCATTGCGTGCAGTCGGAAAAAAGCGCGGCCATCTCCATGGCGGTGCGCGAAGTGGACGGCACCCGCCCGGCGCGCTGGGGCGATGTGGTGATTCCCACGGTTCCCGCGAATACGATTGCTGATTCCATCTCGGTGGATTACCCGCGCGATGGCATCGCCGGGGTGCGCGCGGTGTTCGAGACCGGAGGCGAGGCGGTCACGGTATCCGACGAGGAAATTGTCGCCGCCATTCCCGAACTTGCCCGCGCCACCGGTGTTTTCGCCGAACCGGCCGCCGCCGCATCCTGGGCCGGCTTGGTCCAGTTGACTTCCGCCGGGAAAATCCATCCCGACGAGCGCGTGGTCTGCCTGATCAGCGGCAACGGCCTCAAGGATGTCGCCCGCGCCCGCCAGGCCGCCGGAGAGCCGATCACCGTCGAACCGGATGCCGATGCGGTTGTCCGCGCGCTGGGTATGTAACCCGGATGGTCCTGCCGATCCGCGGTTCCCGGCGCCTGACCGCGCTCGCGGAAAAGTTTCGGGAAAAGTTTCGGGGACACAGAAGTAGTTTCAAAAGCTATCGGGACGCGTTCCAACCCTTGGAAAACGACCCATCGAAAACTTCCAAGCATTGGAAGTCAACGTGTTACGACAAAGAATAATTCTATGTCCCCTTTTGATCACTTTTGATCCATCTAGAAGTGCCAGAGCACGGAAAGCTCTACACCATACTCATAATCATCGCGGGCGATGGGGCTATCGCCAATGTCGCTGTTGTAGAATTCAACTTCGGCCGCGGCAATCACGTGAATGTGGTCGGTCAGGTAAAGCCGGTGAATGAGATTAGCGCCGGTCGAGCGATAGCCGCCGCTCAGATCCGTCTGAGCCAAGCCTGATGATGCCGCATCCGCTGCCGAGACGCCGAAGTCCTTGTTGATAAACGTATCCGTTCCAAACGTCGAGAAGGCGAAGATCTCGGTCCCGGTACCATCGCGTTGGTCACCAAAGCGATGTCCGGCCGCGATGACGCCCAGCCACCCGAATCCGCTTTCCCCGCCCATGACGCGGCCTCCGATCCAGCTTCGCCAATCGTCGCCGATACTGCGTCGCGCCTCCAGGAATCCGACAATATGCGCGTCGCGCTCTTCAATGCCATCCAGCGCACCGTCGTCTGAATCATCAGGCTCGAGTCCGTATTCGTAGCGCGCCCCCGCCTGAACCAGCCATACATCCGCGAGCCGCCCTCGCCATCCGAGCTCCATCCCCTCCCAGAAGAGTAGATGGTTGCCGGTTCGCCATTGAATGGCCCCCGCCGGATCCAGGCCGAATTCATATTCGTCAGAGCCATCGTAGGCCGCTTCGTATTCGACGCCTACCCCCAAGGCGATGCCCCAGCCCTCGCCGCGCGTGAAGTCAAGTATCGAAGGTAGCGGCACCAGGGCTCCGGGTTGCTGTTCCTGCCCGTTTGCCGGGGTTACATTCAAGAGTCCGACAACCATGATGGCAACGACGACGCGTAGGGCGGAAATTGTTGAGATTAATTTCATGGAAGATGTTCCTTAATTTGAAAATTCGGTTAGTACGTATAAGCAGCGCCGAGGGTGAAATGCTGGGTATCGATGTCGATGTTGTATCCGGCGTCTTCCACCCAGATGCCATCCCAACTGCCCAACAGGGTCCAGGCATCGTTCAACGCATAGCTGACCCGCGCTCCGAAACCCGGGCCGCTTCCGTCGCCGAAGTTATAGTATTTTGCGTAGAGCGTGGTGTCCCATCTTTCAGCAAAGGTAGCCCCGAGGCCGACTTCCGCCGAGAATCCGAAATCATCCCCGTCTTCTCCCGTGCCGGCGCCGCCGTATTTCGGATTGGCTTCAAACTCCCCCAGACCATCGGCCCGGTAATACTCGCCACCCACGATGCCGTATCCGTAGATCGTGCTTTTTTCCGTCGTGAACAGGTCGGCGACATATCCGACGCCAAGCGAGATCTGAATCGTGTCAAAACTCTCATCATCGCCGTAGGTCATCCATTCGCCCGTCCCGCGGGCAAACCAACCGTGCCCCAAGGGTTGAGATGCTTCCACCTGAATGCCGTATCCGCTCTCCTCGGCGTCTTCGAAGGCGTCATCGACCGGCCCGGTGATCGCAGGGCCTTCAAAGCTGTGCTGGCCGATCCCGGCCCGCCCCGACAGATAACGATCTCCCCCCAACCGCTCGGCAAACGACACCCCGCCCAGGAGCATCACCGCCACCATCCCTGCCACCATGTTCATCTTATTCATCGTCATATAACCTTTCGTTTTGTGATAACAATCTCGTGCGGCACCATGCGCGCACACGACATAATACGCAATGTAACCGGCTGAAATTACAGCTATTGCACGAACGGGACGGGTTTTTGCACGAACGGGACAACCGGCGCATCAGCGGGACAAGGAATGCCCCCATCCGGCGTGTTTTCGATGGACGCTTACTCTTTCGATTGGCTAGATTCCGCTCCATGCGAGCCGTATTTCGAGTCGGGGATCCAACGCCTTGGAAATATTTTCTGGGGATTTCGATCGCCTTGGGTGTTCTTTTTGCCGCCCTCGGTCCGGAGGGAACCACTAAAAACGGAGTGATCCCCGCGCTTGTTCAATGGCTGGCGCAGGCGATAATTCCGATGGCGCTCTGCATCGCCGCCCATTTGGCGCTTCACCAATCGGCAACCTTCGACCGCCTGAATCCGTGGCTTAAACTTCTGGCCTCGGGTTGTCTGGGTGCGTTCCTGTTTGCCCCCATCGCGTATGGGATCGACCTTGTTCTGGTCGAGTGGCCGGCGCCCGGAGTTTCGCATCTTGCCGGATGGCTGGAGGAACTCGGCGCGGTGCTGGTGCCCGTCGCCTTTACCTGGATTGCCATCAATGCGCCCTTTCAGCTCGGCTACTCGCTCCGCCGGGAGGTTGCCGCCGTGCCCGAAGCTTCGCTCCCGCCACCTTCGCAACCGGCGCCATCCGGGGATCCTTTTTTTCTGGGCCTTCTCCCCGCGACAAAACGGGGCGAGGTGATTCACATGAAGTCGGAGCTGCATTACCTCAGTGTGGCGACGCCCAAGGGACAAAGCCTGATTCTCTACACGCTTCGCGATGCCATCCGCGAACTGCCGCCGGGTACGGGAATTCAAACCCACCGGTCCTACTGGGCGAATCTTGCCCACATCAAGCATTTCGAGACCGACGGCCGCCTGGCCACGCTGACCATGAGCGACGGCGCCAAAGTGCCGGTCAGCCGGTCAAAGGTGGGAGAGGTAAAAGCCACGATCGGAAGGACGGGCAAGTCGTGATGCAACCGGGATGTCGCAACGCTTAGCTCTATGTCCCCTTCATGCGTATGTGTCCCTTCTTGATCCCCGTTGTCGCGAGCTTCGTCGAATACATGTGAAAAGGAACGTACTGGATGCCTGGGTCAACGTGATGTCTCCGCGCGTACCCATTCACCGATTCGCCTCCGACTGGCTCCTTGTCCCGGATGATGGTCCTTCTCGACAAAGCTCGCGACATAGCTTGCGACAAAGATTTTTACGATCCTGCGTGAACATCAACGGAAAAACCCCCGCCAATCCCGGAAGAACCTTTCTGATGGCCGGACCTCCAAGCATGGCAACTTTTCCCCCGAGGTGGGACGCGTCGGGGACACAGAAGCAGTTCCGAAAGCCGTCGGGATAAGTTCCAATCCTTGGAAAACAGGAAAATCGGGGTCAGAGAGGAAGCGCGGGATGATCTTGCGCTCAGTGTTCATCGGGCGGGCACACATTTTTCAACTTGCGGGCCAGGAATGTTTCAGGGTTCGCCGCCTTCGTTGAGGATGGCGATATAGGCGTCGTACACAAAGACGCGGTTGCGGCGTTGTCCGGTGAGTTCGCGGGCGATACCGGCGTCGATGAGTCGGCCCATGGCTTTGGAGGCCGAGGGGAACGTCATGCCGGCGTCCGTGCAGAGTTGCTTGAGGTTGATGACCGGCCGCCGCCGCAAGGCGTCGAGCGCGTGCCGGGTGGTTGATGCCGTGCGACCGGTGGCGTGGATGCGGCGGGTGTCTTCCTCAAACAAGGCCACCAACCGCCCGGCCGTTTGCACCGCGCCTTGAGCGGTCTGTTCGACGCCTTCGAGAAAGAAATCCACCCACGCCCCCCAATGGGCATCCGCGCGAACGCCGTCAAGCAGCTCGTAATACAACTTCCGGTGTTGCTTGAGATACAGGCTCAGGTAAAGCAGGGGTTGGGTCAGGAGGCCGTCCCGATGAAGCAGCAGGGCAATCAGCAAACGCCCGAGGCGTCCGTTACCGTCGAGAAATGGATGGATCGTCTCAAACTGGACGTGCGCGAGGGCGACGCGGATGAGATGTGGAAGCCCGGTATTTTCTTCATTCAGAAAGCGCTCCAGTTCCGCCATGCACGCCGAAACGTGTCCCGGCGGGGGCGGCACGAAATGGGCATTTCCGGGCCGGGTGCCGCCGATCCAATTCTGGCTGCTCCGGAATTGACCCGGCTCCTTGGCGCTGCCACGGCCTCGTTGCATCAACTGCTCATGCATCTCGTGGAGGAGGCGACAGCACAAGGGAACCCCCCCCCGCAAGCGCATGACCCCATGTTCCAAGGCGGCGACATAATTGGACACTTCAACCACATCATTGAACGGTACGCCGGGCGCTTCTTCGAGCTCGAACAGCAGGAGGTCGGACAGCGAGGACTGCGTGCCTTCGATCTGGGAGGAAAGCACGGCTTCCCGCCGAACATAGGCGTAAAGAAATAAACCCGGATCAGGAAGCAAGGTCGCCACACTGTCCAGGCGTCCGATCGAAAGGACGGCCCTCTCCAACAAGGCCAGGCGTGGTCCCGAAAGATCGATGGGCGGCGATGGGGGCAAAGCATCCGGTATAAAAGCGCGGACCTCCTCCCCGCCAACGCGGGTTACCTCATAACGACCTGAACATGAACGGCTCATTGAGAACTTTAATAAAGGATTTCTTATTAAAGATAAAGGCCGTTTTGTTTAACAAGACCCGTTGGGGTGGAGGCTGGGACGGGGTTCTCCGGGGCTCCGGAAGATTGCGGGGAAAGATTGCGGGGACACAGAAGTAGTTCCGAAAGCCGTCGGGATAAGTTCCAATCCTTGGAAAACCACCCAATCAAACCCTCCAAGCCTTGGACATCAACGGTGACGCTGGATGCGTCCACGTCTTCTTCGAGCGCCCTTCCAGCGTTGCATCTTCTTGCGCGTCACGGCGCGTCCAGCTTGCCGGACATGACCTGGGAGAGGTCGAGGTTGCCGGCGCGCTGTTGCACATCGCCCGCATATTGCTGGTAGACCTTTTCGCCTTGGGTTTTCAGCGAGCCGAAGAGGGCGCGCAGCTGGCCGGTATCGAACCGACGCCCCGAGGCATAGTATTGCCGGGCGACTTGTCCAATCGCCCAGGTGGTCGCGAAGGTCACGCCGGCGCTGGTCGCGCCGCGGGCCACATTCCCCACCAGCCCGCCCGCCATCTTTTTAGCCAGTCCGCCAAGCAGCTTGCGGGCCATGCCGTCGAGCATCTGGCCGGTCATGCCAAGGCCGAGGGTGGCGATAAACTCTTTGATGTGGCCGGCGTCGAGGGTGAATCCGAAGTGCCGGCCGATGCGGTACACCATCTTCACCTGTAGCGGTAGGATGGCCAGACTGGCGAGGGACTGCGGAAGTAGTTCAAGCGCCCCGGTGAGGATGGAATACCGAATGATCATCGGCTCGATCGCGGCGTCGCTGGCGGGTTGCGCGGCCGTTTCAGGCAAGGGAGGCGGTGAAATCGACGCCACGGCATCGGCTTGCGCGACGACGGCTACGGCGGCGGTTTGGGGGAGACCCAGGCGGGCGGCGAGATCGTTCAAAAAGGCGCGCTCCGCCTCGCCGGTGGACCCGTCGGCATCGCACATGGCCACCGCCATCTCGTAGGCTAATTGGCGCATTTCCGGTGTGGTCAGATCGGCGCAGGCCTGTTCGAGATTCGTCTTTTTCATTAGGACGTCGTGGTACACGCCGGAAAGATTGAGGTCTGCCGCGCCCAACCCGTTCAACACCTCGGCCAGCTTTTCCCGCTCGCGATCATTCTTTGCGCCATCGGCAAACGAAGCCATCAGGCTGATGGTCACAATCGCGCGGTATTCGGATGTCGTCGTCATAATAAATTCCCGGAGTTGATCGTATCGACCTTGCTCCAGGCGGTTTGTTCAATGCCGATACTACTTACCTTTCGTCCTGTATTCGCCAAAACAAGGGAAAGGGCGCAACTCTGAGTGAAGATTGCACCGTTTGCCCCCTTGGGGGCCAAGCTGCATCTAGTGGCGAAAGGCCATGACGTCGTCGAGGGTGGCGGCGCCGGTGAGGGCCATGGCCAGGCGGTCGACGCCAAGTGCGATGCCGCCGCAGGGCGGCAGCCCGGCGCGCAGCGCGGCCATGAAGGCTTCGTCCAGCGGATACACCGGCTTGCCCATGTGCTCGCGCGCGGCGGCGGCGGCGGCGAAACGGGCCGCTTGTTCCCCGGGATCGGTCAGCTCGCTGTAGGCGTTGGCAATTTCCAGGCCGCCGAGATAGAGCTCCCAGCGCTCGGCAAGGTGTTCCGCCCCGGGCTTGGGTCGGGCGAACGCGCCGGCCTGGATCGGATAATCGATCAGCACGACCGCGCGATCAACCGGCAGCGCCGGTTCGACCCGATCCACGAGGTCGAGGTCGAAGCGCGCTTCATCGAAGTTTTGCGTCGGGTCCCATCCGGCGTGCCGGCGAAAGGCGTCGGCCACCGGTATGATCTCCCACGGTTGATCCGGAAAGCCGGCCGCGGCGAGCAGGGCCTTGGTGTCGTCGAGAATGCCGAGGTAATCGGTTCCGGCGCGGTACCATTCGAGCATGGTGTATTCCGGGTGGTGGCGGTCGCCGCGCTCGCCCTTGCGGAAGCAGGGTCCAAGTTGAAAGATGTTTTCGTAGCCCGCGGCCAGCAGGCGCTTCATGTGGAGTTCCGGGGACGTGCGAAGAAAAAATTCGCCGGAGGGCTCGGCGTCGATGTGGGCCTCCAGCGCCGGGGCGGGAAGGCGCACCGGGGTTTCGACCTCCATGAAGCCGTGGTCGGAAAAAAAGCGCCGGATGCTTCCCAGCATCCGGCTTCGCCGCTCCAGGTTTCCTTTGATCGCGAGCAGCCTGGCGGTTTCGTCGGCCATGTCAGGGCGCTTGCGGTTGCCGCGCGTTTACTTGCGTCCGGCGCTGCTGACGCGATCGGCGTATTTTCCGGTGCGGGTGTCGATGCGGATGATGTCGCCGACATTGATGAAGATCGGCACCTGCACTTCGTAATCGTTGTCGAGTCTGGCCGGCTTGGTCACATTGTTGGCGGTATCGCCGCGGAAACCGGGTTCGGTGTCGATGACTTCGCGTTCGATGAAAACGGGAAGATCGAAATCGATGGGTTTGCCGTTGTGGAACAGGATGTCCACGTGCATTTCCTCTTTCAGGAACCACTTGCGGTCGCCGATGGCCTCGGCGTTGATTTCCACTTCCTCGTAGGTTTCCGGGTCACTGAAGACGAAGTGGTCGCCGCTCTGGTAGGTATAAACCAATTCGCGGGACATGATGTCCGGCTTGCCGATTTTTTCGACTTCGCGGAAGGTGCGGTCCTGGGTGCCGCCGGTCATCATGTTGCGGATGCGGCATTTGTACATGGCCGCGCCTTTGCCCGGTTTGACGAACTGGAATTCGGTGATTTCGAAGGGCACGCCCTCCAGTTCAATCTTCAACCCCTTGCGTAAATCCGATGCGCTGTAGTCTGCCATGGTCCTGATCCTTCCTGAAAAGGCGGGGTTTATAACGGGAACCCCCCTGTTCGCCAAGTTAAATTCATGAAAAAGCTCCGAATCGGATTTTGCGCGCTTGCTAGAATTGACCCGTTTGACTAGTCTTCGCGACTGGTACGGCGGTTGTTGTTTTGAGCCTTGTCATACAACAAATTACATCAATGGCGTTATGACCAATCCATTTTTTGATCAACCCATACTCAACTCGCCCTACGAGTACCCGCGACGCCATTGGGAGTTGGACCCGTCGGGTCAGCCAACCCAGCAAATTATTGATACCCGCCGTCGGGCCGAATTTATCACCCCCATTCCAAAACCCAAGAAGAGGCGGGCATCGGCTAAGCAGGAAGAGATGGTATTTGACGAGGGCAAGGGCCTCTCGACCGCCAAACAGCAGTATGACGTTACATCCATCATCAACGAAGTCCGGCAGCACGTAGACACATGGCGCGATCTCCCGGTTAGCCAATGGCAGGTCACCCCCGAAACCTCTCGCCTGTTACAGCACTGGCGGCATCACGCGTTCAGTGGCGTTCGACCCTTCTTCTGCCAAGTCGAAGCGATTGAAACCATCATCTGGCTGACCGAGGTCGCTCCGCACCTCCAACCCGGCAAACGCCTGCTGGAGCATCTCGCCGCCGCCAACCGCGATGCCAACCCGAAACTGGAGCGTGTGGCCCTCAAATTGGCTACCGGAGCGGGCAAGACTACCGTGATGGCCATGCTCATCGCCTGGCAAACCATCAATGCCGTGCGGCGCCCCGGCAGTAAAAACTTCACCCGAGGTTTTCTCGTCGTGGCTCCCGGCCTGACCATCAAAGACCGCCTCCGCGTGCTCCAGCCCAACGATCCCGACAGTTACTACGCGAGCCGCGAGCTGGTACCCCACGACATGCTCGATGAAATCAAACGGGCCAAAATCGTGATTACCAACTTCCATGCGTTCAAACTGCGCGAGCGCATCGAGTTGTCCGCCGGCGGCCGGGCGTTGCTCAAGGGCCGAGTGGGTGAGGAGCTGAATACCACGGAAAACGCCGGCCAGATGATCCAGCGTGTCATGCCCGACTTGATGGGCCTGAAGAACATCATGGTCCTCAACGATGAATCGCACCACTGCTACCGCGAGAAGCCCGCCGAAGCGGAAGAAGATGAAGACTTGAAGGGCGATGAACGCAAAGAGGCGGAAAAGAATAACGAAGCCGCCCGGCTTTGGATTTCGGGGCTGGAGGCCGTGAATGAGAAAATCGGCCTCAACCGTGTCGTTGACCTCTCCGCCACCCCCTTTTTCCTGCGCGGTTCGGGCTATGCTGAAGGAACGCTGTTCCCGTGGACCATGAGCGACTTTTCCCTCATGGACGCGATTGAATGCGGTATCGTAAAACTTCCCCGCGTCCCGGTGGCCCAGAACATTCCCGGCGATGAAATGCCGATCTACCGCGATCTGTGGGAGAACCTCAAAAAAGCCCAGCCGCGATTGCCCATGGCCGGCCGCCGGGTGGCCGGCGATCTCGACCCGCTCAAACTGCCCGCCCTGCTTCAAACCGCCATCCAATCGCTCTACGGACACTACGAAAAGACCTTCCGCCTCTGGGAAGAAAGCGGAATCAAGGTCCCGCCTTGCTTTATTATCGTTTGCCAGAACACCGCCATATCAAAACTCGTTTTCGATTTCGTGTCCGGTTTTTTCCGCAAGAACGATGATGGCACCTCCGTTCTCGAAAACGGACGACTTCCCCTGTTCCGTAATTATGACGAATCAACCGGACTTCCCTTGCCTCGCCCGAATACCTTGCTGATTGACTCCGAGCAACTGGAGGCGGGTGATGCCCTGGATTCAAGCTTCCGAGCCATGGCCGAGGACGAAATCGAGCGGTTTCGCCGAGAAGTCGTGGAACGCACTGGCGACGCCCGCGCCGCCGACAACCTCAGCGATCAGGAATTGCTCCGCGAGGTCATGAATACGGTCGGGAAGCCCGATCAGCTCGGCGCGTCGATCCGCTGCGTGGTCTCCGTATCCATGCTTACCGAAGGGTGGGACGCCAACAACGTAACCCACATTCTCGGCATCCGGGCCTTTGGCACGCAGTTGTTGTGCGAACAGGTGATCGGCCGCGCCCTTCGCCGCCAGTCGTATGATCTGAACGAGGACGGACTCTTCAACGCCGAGTATGCCGACATCTTCGGCGTGCCGTTTGATTTCACCGCCAAGCCCGTCATTGCTCCCCCGCGCCCCCCGATCGAAACGGTACAAGTAAAGGCCGTCCGCCCGGAGCGTGATTCCTTGGAAATTCGCTTCCCCCGCGTAGAAGGATACCGCGTCGAACTGCCCGAGGAACGATTGACCGCCAAATTTACCGCTGACTCGGTCATGGAATTGACCCCGGATGTGGTTGGCCCCACCAAAAACGAAAACGCCGGTATCATTGGCAAGACCGAGATCCTTACCGTAGAGCACCTCCAGGATGTTCGCCCCTCCACCATCCTGTTCCATCTGACCCACCGGCTGTTGTACACCAAGTGGCGTGATCCCGGCGAAGAGCCCAAGTTGCACCTGTTTGGTCAGCTCAAGCGCATCACCAAGCAATGGATGGATACCTGCCTGGTCTGCAAGGGAGGAACGTATCCCGGCCTGCTGCTTTATCAGGAGTTGGCCGATCAAGCGTGCAACCGGATAACGACCGGCATTACCAATGCCTTCGAAGGCCAGCGCCCCATCAAAGCCCTGCTCGACCCCTACAATCCCACCGGCTCCACCATGCATGTGCGCTTCTCCACCTCCCGCAAAGACCGGTGGGATACCAAAGGACCGCCCCCGAAGAACCACCTGAATTGGGTCGTCCTCGACAGCGACTGGGAGGCTGAATTCTGCCGGGTCGCCGAAACGCACCCCAAGGTGCTGGCCTATACCAAAAATCACAACCTCGGTTTCGAAGTGCCTTACCGCTACGGGTCGGAAATCCGCAAATACCTGCCCGACTTCATCGTGATGGTGGACGACGGTCGCGGTCTGGAAGACCCGCTGCATCTGGTCGTGGAAATCAAAGGGTATCGCCGCGAAGACGCGAAAGACAAGAAGGCCACCATGGATACCTACTGGGTGCCCGGCGTGAACAACCTGAAAACCTACGGCCGCTGGGCCTTCATCGAGTTAACCGAGATCTATGAAATCGAATCCGGGTTCGAGCAACGAGTGAAAGAAGCGTTCGATGACGCCATAGAAAAGGCGTTGGCTAAGGAGGGGCGGTAGGTGAATCAGCTCTCGGGATTCTATTTGACCGCGCCTTGCGATCGTGATTATTTGGTCAATAAATCCCCCTCACATGCTTCGGCGGTGAGGCGCAAGGCCGCACCAAAATGTGCGGCTTTTGCATTTTCTGGCTCCCACCAAGCCATGGGAGATGCTCGGGTATCAATTACCAGTTTAGCCTTTGCTTGTGAAAAGGGTTGATTTTGTGATCAAAAGATGTGACATTAAATGTATCCGCTCCTTGAGAGTATGGCCGTCCACATATCCCGGGCGGTCAGAAATCCTGGGGCTTTTTTATTTTTCAGGGAGGTTCTCATGCGTGTGAGGCGCATAGCTGTACTCATTGATGGCGCCTTCTTTC
This sequence comes from uncultured Verrucomicrobiota bacterium, assembly GCA_937873455.1. Taxonomy (GTDB): domain Bacteria; phylum Verrucomicrobiota; class Kiritimatiellia; order CAIVKH01; family CAIVKH01; genus CALMUP01. The sequence goes on along the minus strand of CALMYG010000006.1, from coordinate 74,194 downwards.
TCAAGCGCCTGCCCAAACTGGTTCCCCCCGAACAACACGAAAGTGCTGCTGCTGTGGCAAAATCTGCACGCATGTTATGCAAACGGCATGTCCAGAAGTTAACAGGCGAACCATTTTCCTCTCCACGTAGCCGATGGTTGGACCAAGTATACCGGCTTTTTTATTATGACGCCCGTCCATTCGACGAGGTTGCTCACCACCCGATTCTCAATCAACAAATACAGTTTGCCAAAACGCCGGAGGCATTGTTTCGGGATGAATTGTTCCGGGAGTTGCGCCGCGCACGTAAATTTGCCCTTCGCCTCGGGCATGTGGTGAAAGAGGATGGTTGGCACATCAAGGACACGCAGGTCACCAAAAAGCTTCTTCGGACCAAGAACTTTATGCACGTGTTTGACTCGGCCATAGCCCAAGCCGAGAGTGGTGCAACTGTACAACCGATCACCAAAGAGGAGGCCATTCAGCTTAAGAATATCGCGGCGGCCTGGAGGGGATTGACCCCGCAAGATGTCCGGCTCGGTCTTCGCCAGAAAGGCGTGGACATGCGCATCGGGTTGGATATTTCCACGCTCACCCTCAAAAAGCAGGTGGATACGATTGTCCTCGTCACAGGCGATAGCGATTTTGTTCCGGCCGCCAAACTTGCCCGTCGAGAAGGCGTGGAGTTTTTGCTCGATCCCATGTGGCAGTCGGTAAAAGACGATCTTCACGAGCATGTGGATGGCATCGTTTCCGGATTTCGCAGTCCAGCCGATGCAGAGCCGGATGATCAGGATGATTTTGCAAACACACCGCCATCCGACCCGCTTGAGGAATAACCATGGCCAAACGTAAAACCACCAGCCTCAAATCGGTCGAAACCATCAAGCACGAGGATGCCAAACGGAAGAACATCCCGACCGCCGAGCATCAGTCGGTTCTGCAACATGACCAGCAGGAAGTGCGGACGGTGAAATACCCGCGCAACGTGGATCTCGACCCGCAACTGGTCTGGCGCGGCAAGGATCAGCAGGACTGGTCCGACCTGGTGGTCCACGCCCCGCCGCTCTACATCCAGGAAAAGGTTCACCCCAAGGTTCTGATTGAAGACCTGCTTCGGCAAACCAGAAACCAGGAACAAGAAGCCAGAAACCAGCTCGACCTCTTCGCCGACTTCAACGGCATCCCTAAGGGAGCGGACAAGACCGAGTTCTACGCCCACGACCAGAACTGGTCGAACCGCATGATCCTCGGCGATTCCCTGCAAGTCATGGCCTCCCTGGCTGAACGCGAAGGATTGCGGGGCAAGGTGCAGTGCATCTATTTTGATCCGCCATACGGCATTAAGTTCAATAGCAACTTCCAATGGTCCACCACCAGCCGCGACGTGAAAGACGGCAAAGCCGACCACATCACCCGCGAACCGGAACAAGTGAAGGCGTTTCGGGATACATGGCGCGATGGGATTCACAGCTACCTGACCTATCTGCGCGACCGCCTGACCGTGGCGCGGGATTTATTGACGGATTCCGGATCGATCTTTGTGCAGATCGGGCCAGAAAATGTCCACCGTGTTCAAGCGTTGCTAGATGAAGTGTTCGGTGATGAGAACATGCTCTCCGTGATTTCATTCTCGAAATCGAGCAGCACGAATAGTCCGACCGGGAAAACAATGGTGCTGCCTTCGACCACCGATTTCCTCCTGTGGTATGCAAAAGACCCTTCCCGCACAAAATATCGGCAACTATACAAGCCCAAAGAGGACGGGTCTTCATATGATGCAGTTTATACGAGAGGCACAGAGGATAACCCGTTTACCCTTTCAGACATTACCGCTCAAAAGCCAACCACGGTCTTTGATTTCGTGTTTGAGGGAAAAACATTCAACCCTCTTCCACGCGGCTGGAGAACGACAAAGGACAGCATGGATCGAGTTGGCCGGGCTAACCGCATTGAGCGGGTAAGTGGATCGATCCGCTATCGTCAGTTTCTTAACGACTATCCGATCATTCCAAGAAATAACTTTTGGGCGGATACAGGAACGGGAAGCTTCACTGAATCCAAGGTTTATGTCGTTCAGACGGCACAAAAAGTCGTCGAGCGCTGCCTTCTCATGGCCACCGATCCCGGCGACCTCGTGCTTGACCCGACTTGCGGGTCCGGCACCACCGCCTATGTGGCCGAACAATGGGGACGTCGCTGGATCACGATTGATACCTCGCGGGTGGCACTGGCGTTGGCCCGGTCGCGCATCATGGGTGCGCGTTATCCGTATTACCTGTTGGCCGACAGCAAGGAGGGACAATACAAGGAAGCTGAGCTGACCCGCACCGCTCCTTCGACCAAGCCGACCTACGGCAACATCCGGCACGGTTTCGTGTACGAACGGGTGCCGCACATCACGCTGAAGTCCATCGCCAACAATACCGAGATCGATGTGATCTGGGACACGTGGCAGAAGACCTTGGAACCGCTGCGCGAGAAGTTGAACAAGGAGCTGAAAACGAAGTGGGAGGAATGGGAAATCCCCCGCGAGGCGGACGCCAAGTGGTCGGATGCGGCGAAGAAACTCCATGCCGACTGGTGGACCGCCCGGATCGCCCGCCAGAAGGAGATCGACGCCTCCATCGCCGCCAAGGCGGAATACGAATACCTCTACGACAAACCCTACGACGACAAAAAGAAGGTGCGCGTCGCCGGACCCTTCACCGTCGAGAGTCTAAGTCCGCACCGCGTGCTGAGCGTAAACGAAGACGATGATCTGATCGATCCGGCCAAGGAGTCGGCCCACAGCGGCTTCGGCTCCACCTACACCTTCGAGCAGATGATCCTCGAAAACCTCAAGGTCGCCGGCGTCCAGCAAGCCCACAAACAGGACAAGATCACCTTCACGGCATTGACCCCGTGGCCGGGCGATCTGGTCTGCGCCGAAGGACGCTTCCGTGAGGGCGATACTGAAAAACGTGCCGCCATCCTCATCGGCCCAGAGTTCGGCACGGTCAGTCGCCCCGACCTCGTGGCCGCAGCCAGGGAAGCCGGCGATGCCGGCTTCGATGTCCTGATCGCCTGCGCCTTCAACTACGACGCCCACGCCAGCGAGTTCGACAAACTCGGCCGGATCCCTGTCCTCAAGGCCCGCATGAACGCCGACCTGCACATGGCCGACGAACTCAAGAGCACCGGCAAAGGCAACCTCTTCGTAATCTTCGGCGAACCGGACATTGTGATCCTGCCGCAACCGCACAACCAGGTATGCATCAAGGTCAACGGCGTAGACGTTTTCGACCCCAGCACCGGCGAAGTCCGCAGTGACGGCGCCGACGGCATCGCCTGCTGGTTCATCGACACCGACTACAACGAAGAAAGCTTCTTCGTCCGCCACGCCTACTTCCTCGGCCAGAACGACCCCTACAGCTCACTCAAGACAACCCTAAAAGCCGAAATCAACCCCGAAGCCTGGGCCACGCTAAACAGCGACACCTCAAGGCCGTTTGAAAAGCCGAAAAGCGGACGCATCGCCGTCAAAGTCATCAATCATTTGGGTGATGAGGTGATGAAGGTGTTTCGGGTATGATAGTCACCTCAAGGAAGCCCATTTATGAATGACAAGAAGCTTAGGCTGAATAAGCCTCCAATAGTGGAAGCAGTCTTGGATATTGAGTGCGATCTGCCCCCGGCACAGGATTTGAAAGAATTGGAGGCCAAGTCAAAGCAACTGCTGAGGGATTCATACCCCATTTATCGTGCCGGTTTCCTGCTTCAACAGCAAATTGAGCATCGGGAAGGTGAGGAGCCACGGTTGACGAATGCATCGCGTGATTTGCAATCTCTTCAATTTAGGAGTAGCGATGAAAAGCAAATCGTTCAAGTCAGGCGGGGTGGTTATTCGTTTAATCGACTAGCGCCATACACAACTCTTGATGACTACCTAGAAGAAATCCGACGCACTTGGGATATTTACCGTGAAATATCATCGCCCCTGCATGTACGCGCCATCCAGCTCAGATACATCAACAATCTCCCCTTGCCTGCCAAGGATGGCAAGGTTGAGCTTAACGAATACTTCCGCATCGGACCTCGACTTCCCAACGAAGACTCGATGGCGCTGCTGGGATTTTTGAACCAGTATTCTGCCGCAGACAAGGAAACAGGCAATCAAGTGACGACCGTGCTAACAGCCAATCAGTTCGTTTCGGGGGTTTTGCCGGTCATTCTCGACATCGCAGCATCTTCTCCCCATGGCGGCGATCCTTCTGATTGGACTTGGATTTCAGATCGAATACGCGTATTACGGCGCATGAAGAATGAAGTGTTCGAACAAACATTGAGCGAGTCATGCCTGAACCTATTTCGACAACCTTAGGAGTTTGCCTTAGCTACATCGCACTGAATGGATATGCGCGTTTTGGTACCGCGCTATCGCGTGAGGCTGCTGTGGCATCCTCAAGCGCGTCTGCCATTGTCAAGGCTGCGGAGGGTTCAGATGCGTTGTTTGGCAGAAAGGCAGAAATGTTGTCGCGTTTGCACGATATACTTGAAGAACACAACGCCGCCTGCGGTGATTCGCCACCGGCTGACCCCGTTGCGGTTAGGACTGTCAGGGATTTTATTGTTGCGCTTCCGGATGATCTCCCGTCGCCAGATTTTGCTGTTGAGCCAGATGGTGCCATAGAGTTGGATTGGATTGCACGTCGCGGCGAGTTGTTTTCCTTGAGCGTTGGTAACGGGAATCGATTGGCTTACGCATGGCTTATTGGAATGGACAAGGCGCACGGTGTGGTCCGGTTTAACGGAACCCATGTTCCAGAGGCTATCTGCCAGGGCATCAAAATGGTTATGGGTATTCAAGATGTTGCCGTCGGGGTTGCCTGAGATTGTTGATGATGGCGAAAGCCTCGCGCGGTTTTTAACGCAAAGCGGGCATTACAACCACATTCAAGCCAAGCCTGTTGCGTTTCTGCCAAACCCGAATGATCGAACCACTTCTGTGTCGCGCCATGCCGCCGATCCAATGGATGAACTTTGGGCAATCGGCGAAATGGTGGTAGCAGAGAGTGGGCGAAATTTACACGGGGCGGTCATTATCGAGGCTTCTGTGGTCCGCAAAATTGGCCTTGATATAATCTCTGATGAACCTCCACCTCGGCATGCGGTCATTTCCGATTGGCCATGGGAGGGCATTGACCCCGAAGCAGAGAAAGCGAGGAGGAAGGATTTGGCCAACCAGTTGGCAAGCGTAGCAAGCAGACCAATTCTTAAGCGATAGTGTTGGCTCATAACACATGCACTTCCGCATCGCCGATACCTTCACCGATAGCCTTGGATGCTTAACACCAGACGAGCAAAAGGCGACCAAACAAACCGCCTTCGACCTCCAAATCAATCCGGCCAGTCCGAGCATGAGTTTCCACAAGCTCGACAAAGCGAAGGACAAAAACTTCTGGTCGGTGCGGGTCAGCGCGGACATCCGCATTATTGTTCATAAAACAGCCGGGAGCCTTCTTCTTTGCTACGTGGATCACCACGACAAAGCTTATGCTTGGGCGGAACGGCGCAAGCTGGAGACCCATCCCAAAACCGGCGCGGCGCAATTCGTTGAGATACGGGAGACGGTCAAAGAGATCGTCGTGCCCGTTTACGTGAAGAAGCAGGCGGAACCGGTCACCGCCCCCAAGCCTTTGTTGTTCGATCGCGTATCCGACGAAGATTTGCTGGGGTATGGCGTTCCATCCGAATGGATCCCGAACGTTAAGAAAGTCGACGAAGACAGTTTGTTGGTGTTAGCCGAGCACTTGCCGGCCGAGGCCTCGGAGGCGCTGTTGGAGTTGGCGACCGGGGGCAAACCACGGCCAGTCAAAACCACGGCTACCGCTGACAACCCGTTCGATCACCCGGATGCTCAACGCCGGTTCAAGGTTGTGTCCAGCGCCGAGGAGCTACAACAAGCGTTGGAATTCCCTTGGGACAAGTGGACTGTCTTTCTGCATCCGGAGCAGCGTGAATTGGTCGAAAAAGAGTTCAATGGGCCGGCCCGCGTCGCTGGTTCGGCTGGAACCGGCAAAACCATCGTAGCCCTGCACCGTGCGGTATCACTCGCCCGCCGCCACCCGGAAGCCCGGGTTCTTCTCACGACATTTTCCGACCCTTTGGCCCACGCCCTTCAAACCAAACTCCGCCGACTTATCGGTAATGAACCCAGACTGGCCGAACGAATTGATGTCTACTCGCTTCCGGCCTTGGCGATTCGCCTGCACAAGTCATGGATCGGACCCATAACGCTGATGTCCCGGGAGGCGCTTCGTAACGCCATCCGGGATGCATCGGCACGGGTAGCCGGACACCACTTCAGTCTTTCCTTTCTGATGTCCGAATGGGATCAGGTGGTGGATGCATGGCAACTCGCCACGTGGGACGCCTATCGGGATGTCGCCCGGCTCGGACGTAAGACGCGGCTGCCGGAAACCCAACGGAGGGTGCTGTGGTCAATATTTGAGTATGCAAGGGAAGATCTGAACAAGTCCGGAGGGATGACCCTGTCTGGTGCGTTCAGCGCACTCACCACGGCGACCGGTCAGCAAAAGCATCGCCCCTTTGACTTTGCCGTGATCGATGAATCGCAAGACATCTCCGTGGCGCAGCTACGCTTCCTGGCGGCACTCGGTGAAGACCGACCAAACGCACTGTTCTTCGCCGGCGATCTTGGCCAACGAATTTTTCAGGCTCCCTTTTCGTGGAAGTCGCTGGGCGTGGATGTGCGCGGACGCTCCAAGACCTTGCGGGTCAATTACCGGACATCACATCAAATTCGTAAGCATGCCGACCGACTGCTCGGTCCCGAGGTCGCTGACATCGATGGGAACACCGAAAAGCGCAGCGATACCGTATCCGTCTTTAACGGAGTGCCTCCCGTAATCTGCGACTACACCACCGAGGAAGAAGAAGGCCATGGGGTCGGGGCTTGGCTCAAGGAGATGCTGACATCCGGTATTACCCCGCATGAAATCGGCATCTTTGTCCGGTCGGCCGCGCAAATACCGAGAGCCGAGGCCGCCGCCAAAGCCGCCGGCCTGCCCTGCAGGGTGCTGGATGATCACGCTGACGTCGCCAGCGGGTATGCCGCGATTGGGACCATGCACCTAGCTAAGGGGTTGGAGTTCCGCGCAGTTGCCGTCATGGCCTGTGACGACGAAGTGTTGCCGTTGCAGGAGCGCATTGAACAAGTTGGAGACGATGCCGACCTCCAGGAAATTTACGACACCGAACGCCACCTGCTGTACGTCGCCTGCACCCGAGCCCGAGACCACCTTATGATCAGTGCCGTAGCGCCAGCTTCAGAGTTTCTGGATGATCTTCGGCACAAGCAAGCAACGTGGTGATCATAAAAATAAAGAATCTTCAGGAGGATCATTCGCCCACGGATTTGAGTGCGGCTTCAACAAGGTCCGGGGCAAGATATGCGCCGGCCTCATCTGCGATCTGGCGCAGCAAATCGCGAGCGGAGGAGATGAGTCCGTTGCAAATCTTCCGCGAGCTGCTCAGGTCCATAATGAAGCGGAATTTTGCGCTTCCCAAGCTCGTGCAGAAATGCGCCCTGCGACATCCCCGCAACCTCTGCGGCCTGGCCGAGGGTGGCTTCGTCGGCAACAAACAAGCCGAGAGCCAGATGCAGAGCAACATCTTGTGGCGACAATTGGGCTTCCATTCGAGCTGGTAGCGTCACGTTCATAACGAAATGTTATGCGAGGCCCGAAGATGCGTCAAGTGTCGGCTAAAATGGGATCTAAATGGCGCAACGACAAGCAAGGCTTACCTGCCTCCGAAATGCAAGTCCTACAGCCGGTAGAGCTTCTGTTGTTCTTCACTGGCGGCTTGTCCCGCCCCCGGCCATACGGTAAGATGTCGCTTCATGAAGACGTTTACGTTTCTTGGTGTGTTAAGTTGTGCGCTGGTGGTGGTGTGCGGTTGCGCCACGCCGCAATCCCGAATCAAGCAGAATCCGGAGTTGTTTGCGTCCTTTCCCCCGGAAGCGCAAGCCTTGATTCAACAGGGCCAGATCGATATCGGGTTCACCCCCGAAATGGTAACCATGGCCCTCGGCGCACCCAACCGCACGTATACCCGGCAAACCCGCCAGGGCATCCTTGAGGTTTGGTCCTACACCGCCAAACAAACCACCACCGACCGCCAGCGCGTGAATGCCAACTTCCGTTACCGCGATGCCGGCGGCTCCATGCGGAGCGGGAGCGACTGGGTGTGGGTTGATGTCGCACGCGACATCGAATACGAACGCATGCGGGTGGAGTTTACCGAAGGCATCGTGCTCGCCATTGAGTCCCTGCAGCGCTGAGGCCGGGCCGGGCGCGCGGCTAACCCGTTGCTGGTCAGCGGGATGCTCGCCCCGTTCGCTTTTTGTAATCCGGTCATTGACACTCCGGCGGTCATTCGTTATCTTCACCGCTCATTTTGCATGAGAAGGTTCAAGGCATGAAGACAACGTTAGTACAAGCAGATCAAATCAAGCGGCAGTGGTTTCTAATCGACGCCGCCGGTCAACCGGCCGGACGTCTGGCCGCCAAGATCGCATACATTCTCCGCGGCAAGAACAAGCCGACGTTCGCCAACCACATCGATGGCGGCGACTTTGTGCTGGTCATCAATGCGGCCAAGGTCAAGCTGACCGGCAACAAGGAAGAGCAAAAGATTTACAAGCATTTCACCGGGTTTCCCAGCGGCCTGAAAACCTTCACCGCCGCCGAAGTCCGCAAACGCAACCCGGCCCGCATCATTGAGCAGGCGGTGAAAGGGATGATGCCGAAAAATCATCAGACCCGCAACCAGCTCAAACGGCTGAAAGTCTATGCCGGCGCCGAGCATCCCCATGTCGCCCAGCAACCCCAGGCGCTGGCTGTTTAAGGAAAGGTAAGAATCCGTGGCTACCAAAGTTGTCGAACACATTGCTACCGGCCGTCGCAAGACGTCCACCGCCCGCATCCGCCTGATGAATGGCGTCGGTAAATTCACCGTCAACGAACGTCCCCTGGAGGAATACCTCCCGCTGGAAACGTTGCGCCGGATCGCCCAGCAACCTTTTGAAATCACGGGAACCCAGCAGCGGTTTGACGTGATCGCCCTCGCCGACGGCGGCGGGCTTTCCGGTCAGGCTGGCGCCATCCGCCACGGCATCGCCCGCGCGCTCTTGCAGGTGGATCCCTCTTTCCGCGCCGCGCTGAAACAAGCCGGCTACCTGACCCGCGATCCCCGCATGAAGGAACGCAAAAAGCCCGGCCAGCCCGGCGCCCGCAAGCGCTTCCAGTTCTCCAAGCGCTAATCCGATCGCGAACCGCGACGAACAAAAAACCGGAAGGTCTCACGCCTTCCGGTTTTTTTGTGCCGATCTCACCACCGGATGCTCCGCCTTGCTGGCCGCCTGTCGCTTGCGACAGGCTCGGCCCGCTGGATCAACCGGCTCCCCGGACCCCGCGAAGCGCGGTGCCTGCCCGACGGCTTCCCGCGGTACCGCATGCGCCTTCGGCGCATAAAGAATGGTCTGGCACGCTACGCCGTCATCTTCATGTTCCTTGTGTAGCGGATGATGAAGGGAACATGAACGTGGTGATGTTCTCTTTCTCTCTGCGACGTCATCGGCGCAGCGATGCACGCGTGCGAGCGACGTCCGGACGCGGCGAGCCATCATCTCTCCATCCACGTGGGTCACCCAAACACGCGATCGCATCACTGCAAACCAATGAGTTGCCTATGCGTTTTTAACCAGCTCGGAACTCAGGCTGGCTGGAATTACCTTCTGTAGACGCCCACGGTGGGGGCGTCCGGCACGCCGCGGGTCAACGCCCGCGGCTACACCTTCATGTAACAGCTCCTAATCGAGCTCGTACCGGAGTCGGCCAAAGCGATGGATCGAATTAAAGCCGATGGTGTGGCGAAACCGCTCAAAGCCCAGGCGCGTGGAGAGTTGCGGGGTTACAGCGGTGGAACCCGTCCACAACCCAAGGTTCGGACTGCGCTGGGGAAACGCATGAACGCCAAAGGCATCCAACCGCTTCCACCACTCCAGGGCGATACCGTCGGCCGTCAGGGCGATAAACCATTGCGGTGACAGGTTGACGCTCAGGGGATCAAGCCCGTGATAAAACTCCGCGACGTTGGCGTAACCATCCTGATCGGGGTCGACATAGGGAGCGGTGAAGCGGTGCCGGAACGAGGCGTTTGCGCGCATGGCCGCCGGAAAACGCGACTGCACCCAGGAATCGTAACCGGGGTTGATGGAGTCAAACAGATTGAGCTGTTCGGGCCAATCGCCGGCGGCGGTGATGTCGTCAATGATCTGGCGTAACGCCACCGTAGAGGGCAACCCCTGATCGACCACCGGCACGTGCAGAAACATCCCTGCATCGCCATATTGCAACAGCCAGGTTGATCCTCCGGCTTGAGGGAACTGGCCATTATGTCCCCAACCGAAGCCAAAGATCATGGTGGCCATGCCGTAGCTGCTGGGGGTGCCATCGGTACGAACCGCGCCGCCGGTATCAAAGCGCTGATCCAGCAAGGCCTCTGGCAGGATATCCTTGTTGAAGGCCAATTGATCGACCCGTCGCAGAAACATCAGGGCGTCCTGAGGCCGGGCGACCCAGCCCCCGCCGGGATTGTTGATCCGCCAATGAAGGTTGGTGGAATATAAATCCGGGGGATAATTGCTGGTGTGGAAAATGTAAAACGGCTCCCCGGGTTGATGTTCATTCAGAGCCCCGGTGAGAAAGGTCATGTGCTGGTCTTGAATGCCGGCCGGCCGCAGGATGCGTTGACGGCAATATTCCTCGTACGACATCCCGCTGATGCGCTCGATCACGGCGCCGAGCATGGCGGTGTTGGCGTTGACGTATCGGTTCGTCGTTCCCGGCGGACTGATCGGGTCGTGGTCGCGAACCCATTGATCCAGAATGTCCAGCACGTTGGGGTTGCTGGTATAAGGATGCCAATCCGGTTCGGTTGCAAACCCGCTGGTCATGGTCAGCAAGTGGCGGATCCGGATTTGCTGTTCCCAGGCGGTAAACGGTTGATGGGCCCGCCAGCCGATTTCGTTGCCAAAGATCGAACCCGGCCCCAGCACCCGGTCATCCAGGCTCAAAAGACCGCGATTCACCAAGTCGAGGATGGCGGTGGCGGTGATCATCTTCGAGACGCTGCCGATCCGCACCCGGTGATTGGCGCGCAGGTCCGGCCAATGGGCACGAGCACTGCCGGGAATTGGCTTGTGGCCGGCGGCATAGATCAATCGTCCTTGATGGGAGATGCCGACGTGGTGATACCGATATGCCACCCTCAAGCGCTCGATGTAGGAGATGGGCAACCCGCCGTTGCGGACATAATGGGCGATATAATACCGGTTATTACCGCCCCCGGTCTGGATTTCGTATTGCTGTATCCATTGCGGCCGGTATCCGGAATACAAGGCGTTTTCGATTTGCCCGTTGATGTCGGTGTAGACCACGCGGGGCTGGGCATAGGCGTTTTGGCGTCCGAATCCACGCGCCCAGACGGAGCAGTGGACCACGCCCGCCAGGGTTTGGCCGCCGGTGATCCGGATGAGTTGCCAATTGTTGCTGAACCGTGAAGCGATTTCCTCCTCCAGCTCGGCCAAGGTTTGGTTGTAGCGGATGGCATTGGCAAACACCGGATTGCCGGCCGGTCGCCAGAGGCCATTGTGCAGGACCTGTGGCCCTGAATTGAATGTCAGCACGTCGGAAAGCTCACGCCCCTCGGCTGAATTCTCGGCAATCTGGGCATCCAACTGCGCCTTGGTCAAGCCGATCGCGACCGTCCGGTTGGAGGTTGGGGCGCCGTCCTCCCACACCGCGTTGTAGCGCGGTCCGCTGGGGCCCTCGAAGCCGGAAACCCAGAGTAACCCGCGGCCCTGGTTGACATGGAGGCCATGCGTGAAGCTGAACGTCGAGCTGGTCATCCCGCGACCCACGTATTGGGTTTTTCCCTGGGGGTTATCGCTCCAGACCGCATCGTAGTAGATGTTCCCCAGCAAGGTAATGCCGTTCAGGCTGCTTAAGCGCAGGCGATACGGCGCGGCCGACCAAGCGGCATGTTCCGCATCGAACTGCGCCTGGGTGAGCATGGTCTTGAACACCCAGGGTTGGTCATCCCCCGCAACCTCGCGCGCAAGGACCAACCCGAGCAAATAAAAACAAACCAGAAAACGAAACGGCTTCATACATCCGATAATAAGGGAATCCCCGATGGCCGTACAGGCAAACCGAACCAGAACGCCATAGAAAAAGATCGCAAATAGGGGAAGCGGGAGGCTACGCGCGGATCGCCTGGGAAGTGCACCAAAAGGCGCTCTACACGACGAGGTTGCCGGAACCGGGATCGCCGCAGGAAAGATCGGGAACATCCTTCAGCAGGTGAAAAGGCACCTGCAAGTGGTGATTCACCACCGCTTCTTTCCCAATCCAGTTCAGCGTCGGCATAGGGCACCACTTTTACCCGGAATTCTGGGTTTTGTCATCCGGGAAGACCCCTTGGGCCGTATTTGGCCGAATGGATAAGACACATCGAGCACAAATACTGAAATGTAAGGCTTTGAATTGTCCGGGATCATCGCCAGAAGAGCATCTCGAAGGCTATCCTTATGGTCCGAAATCGTTACACCCTTTGGCGGAGGTTTGACCTTCTTGCCGTACTTCCCGTGATAGATCACGATATAGATACCCCGATTTAGAGCGTCGGGATCTTTGGCGCAAGAGTCGACAAGCTGTGTCTTTACAGCAGTCCATAACGCGCGATGACTCTGAAGTTTGATCTCAATCGGCAAGGAGAAGGCTCCGCAACTGATCGACAAATCCGTTCTCCTGTCATTGGACCTACTGCCCTCCCTTTCAACTCTAATCCCCTTAGCCACGAGGCGCGATCGAAGAAACTCCATCAACCTGTTTCGACATGTATTTTCAGGCAGGGGGGCATTCTTAATTGGCTTGCCGTGACGACCCACATTCCAAAACGCCTCATAACCATTAGATCTACCATGAGTTATATCTCGCTGGATGTCCTCAAGTGCATCAAGAGCGACAGACTTCAAGTCACAAATGTCGACAGGAGGTCCGCCAGAGAGAGCCTTGACGATTGATGATGCCGAGGGTGGATTAAAATATCTCTCGCCAATTTTTCGCAAGCATACGGCCCGTGCATGCAATAGAGATTTGTGCCACGGCTTCAGCTTCGGATCCCGGATCATTTGCCATAGTTTGTCGGCGACCCCAACATCTGCGCTACCTCCAGCAATGCCAATAAGTTCACCCAAATATCGGGATGTTTCGTCAATCTCTCGAACGAAGCCGCTTCTGAACCGCTCTTCCGGGCGGCATGCGCGCCCGCAATACGATATTACAGCCAGCACGGCATCCATAGATGGCTTAATCGCAATTCCCGAATCATTCCGCAGCGGTATCAAGAACGTTTTCATGACCAAGATGGCATTCTGCGCCGTCGGCCGAAGGGAAAAGCTGGGACCTTTATCATTTTCGCCGCATGTAATCCAACAGAGCGTCTCCCACATTAAACGCGCTTCGCCCTCAACCTTTCCCGGCTTTGACAATACTGCCCTGGCAAGCGCGAGGATTTCCTCACGCGGACATGCCCTCAATACGGCCTTCATGAGGGTTCGCAAATTCGGCTCTTGTGCCGCCGGAAATTGCTTTAACAGAGCTGGAGCTACGGTGCTGGCGAGTTTTGCCAACGGCGAATCTCCAGCGAGTTCATAGAGACCGGGAGTTCCGGCCTCTCTTTTGACCCGCATGACGGGACGGAAATATTCAAGCATTGCCTTGGATACAACCGAGGGGCGATCATGAACAAATTGACCCAACCACAATTTATCCTCATCGTACCCCCCCTCGGACAGGTGGAAGGCAACGGCCAGTTCAACCATAGCGTCAGGGATAACTTCCTTTAGATCAAGTCTCTCGCGCGCTATGATGTCGAGACCGGCAAGAACAACTCTCGCTATGCGATATTCTTTGTTTTTTGCCTTAGCGCGTCCCACTTGCAATGCCGAAAAGGGCGCATCACGGCAGGCCATCCTTTTTATACCTTCAAATGCGGCGTCAGCCAACTCCTGGTTGGTCTCAAATGAAATGCGCTCCCAGGGCGTCAATTTGTCGGACCCTTCCACCCTGGAGTGGAAGTACACCGAAGCAAAATCGGAAAGCGCCGACAAATCCTGACCACCGATTATGCCCGGAATACGGGATGTGAGATCATGTATAAATTGATCATTTCGTGATTTTTCGTTCTGTTTGTGTTGTTGTCTTTTCAGAAAAATACTCGTCCTCAAATCATTGATTTCAACCTTGTGTAAGTTTTCGTAAAGGTCATGGAAGCTAGGGTTTTGTTTGACAAACAACAGGACGTCATCAAGCGCAAGTCCGTCGGAGGCGGTGGAGTTAAATGCGTCATGAACCGCGACACAGAACAAGAACCGCGACACACTTGAATCTATGCCTGGCTCGATGGCTTTAATCAGTAATTTTCGCCAATAACCGGCGGGTCGTGGAACGTTGAGCATTCTGCCAGTGAAAAGCGAGAATGGTAACCCGTCCAGTCCATCATCGTGAGGCAAGCCAAGCCAGTGATGAAACAATTTTTCATACAATACCGGTCGATCAGACAACCATGCCCTGATCAGCTTGGTCTCTTTGTCTCTAATAAAATTATGCCCATGATTCTCGACTCCAACACCCAGCCATTTATAAATCTGGGGAATTGGCGTAGTATCGCCTTTTGATTGCACAACGCGCCACAAGAGCTTGCTGACGATCCTTTCGCCGCAATGGTTGTGAATCAGCTTCTCACGGTCTTTCCAATCAATTATGGTCTCAAGAAGGCGAACCGCATCTTCGGTGGAGGATTCCTCCAGCAGGCGCATTTGAAGGGTGTAACTGTTGATAGGGTCGCTATCCACATTCTCCAAGTCGAAATAGTCTATGATCTTCTCTATTGGAATGTGCGCCGGATAAAGTTGCCTCAAAAGGGTTGGCCGAAGAAAACGGTCCGGATCATCAACCACGCCCTTGACGATGTCATCCAAAACCGGCTTTAAATCGGTGATTCGCCCGGGACATGCACGAACAAACGCCTCCACAGCTTGACGGCCATTCGCACCGCCCTTTCTGATCAAGCGAAGAAGAGCATTTCCGAGCGACGGGACTGGCTCGCCGTACCTGATTGCATCCAAAATACATGAGACAACATGGTCATCTGTTTTTTCATCGTCAATAAACCTCCGAAATGTCGGTGCCATTTCGGTTTTGCAGAGGGCACCAAAAGGTTCGCCGCTCCAATTTCCGGCACGAAACCATGGATCTCCTTTGGCGAGTTCTTTCAGGCTATAAAGCAGCTTTTGCTTCAGGGAAACACTCAGCATGGATGGATCGCCGTGTAGTACGATGCCCAACGGGTCAATTGGAATCAAGGCGTCGGCCTGTTCCGGGCAAAAACATGGGAGCCATCCATAAAGACCCCGCAGATCGGAGGTGGTTTCACCGGTTGGACCCGTCAAGAGGGTGATTACCCGGATAAGACTCAATTCACCATTAAGAAGCTTCTGCGATAATGTGCGGGCACCCAAATATTCCGCTATCGTTCGGTGACTTGGGAAAACATGCTCATTTTCATCAATGATGAAAAGTCGCCGCTTTGCCGCCGCCAAGTAACGCCGCTCATGGCCGAACAAATCCTGTATGGAAGGGCGCCTCGCGTTCGCGGCCGGTTGCGACAGCGACAATCCACCGGCATTACTTAACATGATTGCGAGGCAAAGTTGACCCGCCGCATCCAGAAGTTCTTCAATGCCATAACGACCCATTTTTGATTTGGCGTGATGGCCTGACGGCTCTCTCACCAATTCTTAAATGGCCAGTTCAAATGTCTCCATCCGCGAGGACGGCCAATTGTGTCCCTGGTAGACGGCCTCGATCAGCAATTCAAGCGTTTGCGGATTGAACAAGAGGTCACCAAGGCCCCAACTTCGTGCTTCATCAAGGAATTTCTGGGGTTCGGAAATTTCGTCACTGATCGCTTCGGCAATATCGTCATCCGTAAGCGGATTGAGCTTTAATACGACAATAGATTCGTCTCGCGAAACCTTGGCCAAGCTTTGGGTGTCTATTTTGCCACCCCAATCAGCAATTCTGCAGGATATCCGGAACTTTGGATTTTCAAGCTCGTCAAGACGTCCGCGAATCCTATTCAACACCTCCCGACCGGAGACGTCTTGTGATCTGAACTCATCTAGTGCGTCGATGTATAACGTTTTGCCCTTAAAGCGCCTCGTCGCCAACGTCAAGAAGTCGTCTGCAGGGTGTTTTTCAGCACTCTGCTCTAACGCGCAGGCGTGTTCAAATTCGGTTGTTTTCCCAATGCCCGGGTCACCCAACAACACAATAGCCGAGGCATCAAGGTAATCTGTAAAAGAGCGCCGTCGTGACTCTTCGTATTCAGGCTCTGGATAGATCTGCTGTACCGTTCTGGTAACGAATTTCATTTATCAAACCGCCCAGTCGTGTTTTCCGCCTTTTCTTTCCCTCTCCCAGTTCTGTGTCGGCATGGCGATAGCCCTGTATTACCGTTTTTGATTACCGTTGTCACGCGGGGATGACGAGGCAGGGTGTCCGACCAGGAAAACTCCTGCCGAGCCGGGGATCCTGCCCGGTCGTTGATCAAATGTTCCAAACCTTAGAAAAACGAGGGCCAAAAAGTTCCAAGGTTTGGAACTTTTTTCAGGTCATTTTTCCGAACCTTGCCTGCCCGCCCTCCCGACATGCGGGAGGGAGCCAGCCTGCCCCACGCAGGCGTGCGGGGCTGGCAGGCAGGCGGGGAACGTTTACCCGCAACATGCCGGGAGGGACGGCGGCCTCGCCGTCCGGATCGTGTCGTTATCGAATGGAATACGCCCCTCCGGGACGTAACGGCATCTTTTTATTCGCGCGGGGGGGCGGCTTGATGTACATTTGCGGCCTTTATGACGACCGATCTTCAACAACGCGCCGAACAGGTGATGCCGGGCGGCGTGAACAGCCCGGTGCGGGCCTTTCGTTCGGTGGGCGGGTCGCCCATCTACGCGAAGCAAGCCTCCGGGGCCGAGTTGGAAACCACCGATGGAAGGAGGCTGATCGACTATTGCATGTCGTTCGGGCCGCTGATTCTCGGCCATGCCCACCCGTCGGTGGTGGAGGCGGTGCAGGAGGCGGTGGCGCGCGGGGCGAGCTATGCGGTGACCACGGAGGCGGAAATCGAAATGGCGGAGTTGATCCGCGCGGCGATTCCTTCGATGGAGCGGGTGCGGCTGGTGAGCTCCGGCACCGAGGCCTGCATGACCGCGATCCGGGTGGCCCGGGGATTTACCGGGCGCGAGAAGGTGTTGAAGTTCAGCGGCTGCTACCACGGGCATGTCGACTGCATGCTGGTGAAGGCGGGCAGCGGCGTGGCCGGGATCGCCTCGGCGTCGTCCGCCGGCGTTCCCGTCGGATGCGCGGGCAATACGCTGGTGGCGCGCTACAACCATCTGGAAGATGTCGATGCGTTGCTGGATGAACACGGAGCCGACCTCGCCGGCATCGTGGTCGAACCGGTGGCGGCGAACGTAGGGTTGATTCTTCCCGAGCCGGGTTTTCTGGAGGGCTTACGGATGCGGGCCGACCGGGTCGGGGCGTTGCTGATTTTTGACGAGGTGATTAACGGGTTCCGGTTCGGATTCGGCGGTTATCAAAACCAGTGCGGGGTGAGTCCCGACGTGACCTGCCTGGGCAAGATCATCGGCGGCGGCATGCCGGTAGGCGCGGTGGGCGGCCGCGCGGACGTCATGGAGCGACTGGCTCCGCTGGGCGATGTGTATCAGGCGGGAACGTTGAGCGGCAATCCGGTTTCGGTGGCGGCCGGCCTGGCCACGCTGCGCACGTTGCGGGAGCTTGCGCCTTACGCCGCGCTGGAGCGCGCGACCGCCCACCTGGTTTCCGCGATTCAGATTGCGGCGTCGCGCCGGGGCATCCCGGTGGTCATTCCGACGCTGGGCAGTGTGTTTTCGGTGTTTTTCGGCGAGACCGCGGTTCGCGACTTTGACGACGTGATGCGTACCGACAAGGATCGTTATGTCCGGGTGTTTCATGCGCTGCTTCGTCACGGCGTGTACATGCCGCCGTCGCCGTTTGAAGTGAGCTTTTTGTCCGTCGCCCATTCCGAAGCCCACGTGCAAAAAACCGTGGCGGCCTGGGAAGCGGCCCTGGAGGATTTGGTTTCATGAGTTTACCCGTCGACGAGAAAACCGGATTGCCCGACCTGAGCGAAAAGGGGCGCGATGCGCGCGGCGAGGTGATTCGTTCCGAGCGCCGCCTGTTTATGCAACTTCAGGCCTACGGCTTGTGCGCCGACCTGGATGCGGTGATCGAGGCGGTGCAGACGTTGCGCGCGCCGATTGCGGTGTATGCCGATATCAACGATCCGATGGGCGTGGCGATCATGGGGGCGAGCGAAGATCCGGAGTTTTTCGTGGGGCCTTGGCGGCACCTCTTCCATCTTCCGGTGTTCGCCGATCTGGTTCCGAAGCCGGAGTACACGATGATGGGGCGCAGTTATTCCATCGGCTACGAGGCGGACCTGGATCACGTGTTGGTGAACCGGCCGATTCAGCGCTTGACCAACCCCTTGCTGCCGTGGGCGGTGTGGTATCCGTTGCGCCGGGCCGGGGCGTTTGAAAAATTGCCGGCGGAGGAGCAGCGGGCGATTCTCGGGGAACACGGGCAACTGGGTTCGTTGTTCAGCGCGGCCGACTTGGGGTATGATATCCGGCTGGATTGCCGCGGGATTGATAAAAACGATAATGATTTTGTGATCGGCCTGATCGGCAAAGATCTTTTTCCGCTTTCGGCGATGGTCCAAGCCATGCGCAAAACGCGTCAGACGTCGGAATTTCTCGAGCGGCTGGGGCCGTTTTTCGTGGGCAAGGCGGTATGGCAGCAGGTTGCGGGGTGAACGATCGCTTTCTCCAGGCGTGCCGACTCCGCCCGGTTGACCGGGTTCCGGTTTGGTTGATGCGCCAGGCCGGGCGCTACATGCCGGAGTACCGGGCCATTCGCGAAAAACACGCGTTATTGGACATGATCCGCGACCCGGCCATCGCCGCCGAGGTGACCCTCCAACCGGTCCGGGCATTCGGGGTGGACGCCGCGATTATTTTTTCCGATATCCTGCCGTTGCTCGAAGGATTTGGGCGGAAGTTGACCTTTGTCAGCGGGCGGGGGCCGGTGATCGAGAATCCGCTGCGCCCGGAAGACGTGGCCGGATGCCCGCGCACCGCCGATCCGTCCGCGACCTCGTTTACGCTCGACGCCATCCGGCTGGTGCGCCGCGAGCTGGAGGGCAAGATTCCCCTCATCGGTTTTTGCGGCGCGCCGTTTACGCTGGCCTGTTACGCCATCGAGGGCGGGTCATCCCGTGACTTCGATGCCGCCCGCCGCTTCATGGTGTTTCACCCCGCCGCCTGGCATGCCTGGATGGAGCGATTGGCCGGGGCCGCGGCGGATTACCTGATCGCGCAGATCGACGCCGGGGCGCAGGCGGTGCAGTTGTTTGACAGTTGGGTGGGGCTGCTGGGTCCGGACGATTACCGCGAGTTTGTTCTGCCCCACACCCGCGAGGTGTTCCGCGCGGTGCGGGAAAAGCATCCGGATGTTCCGGCGATTCATTTCGCCACCGGAACCTCCGGCCTGTTGCGGGAGCTGCGGGAGGCCGGCGGTTCGGTGATCGGCGTGGATTGGCGGATCGACATTGACCGGGCGTGGGAGCTTATTGGTCATGATCGCGCCGTGCAGGGCAACCTTGATCCAGCGGTGTTGTTGGCTGACCGCGATCTGTTGACGCGCCGCGCTCTCGCCATTCTTGAGCGGGCGGGGCGGAGGCCCGGATTTATCTTCAACCTGGGCCACGGCGTGTTGAAGCAGACGGATCCGGAACAGGTGGCTTATCTGGTGCGGCTGGTGCAACAGTTTCGTCCCGGTGAGTCCGGGGAGCGCCAGGGCGCATGACCCGTCGGGTCGCCATTGTCGGGGCCGGCATCACCGGACTCAGCGCGGCTTATTATGTGGAAAAGCGGGCGCGCGAACAGGCGGTTGATCTTTCGGTTACGCTGATCGAAGCGGCGCCCCGCGGCGGCGGCAAGGTGATCACCGATGATGTTCGCGGCTTCGTGATCGAGGGCGGTCCCGACTCCTTCGTTACCGACAAACCGTGGGCGTTGGCGTTGTGTCATGAGCTGGGTTTGGGCGAACACCTGATTCCCTGCAACACGCATCACAACAAGGTCTACCTGCTCCGGAAGGGTCGTCTGCACGCGTACCCCGAGGGATTCCGGCTTACCATTCCCACGCGGTTGGGTCCGTTTATCCGGACGCGGTTGATTTCATGGCCCGGCAAATGCCGCATGGCCGCGGAATATTTTTTGCCCGCTCGCCCGCGTGATGAGGATGAGTCGCTTGGTTCCTTTATCGGTCGCCGTTTCGGGCGCGAGGCGGTCGAAATTTTCGGCGGGCCGTTGATGGCCGGGATCTATGTCAGCGATCCCGACCGGCTCAGCATGCGCGGGGCGTTTCCGACGTTTCTCGACATGGAGCGCAACCATGGCGGTTTGATTCGAGCCGCCCGGGCGATGAAGCGAAAGCCGCCGCCCCGGCGAGCCGGTCCGGCCCCGGCCGGCAATGCCATCTTCAACACGCTTCGGGACGGCATGGGGAGGCTGGCGGCGGCCCTGGAGGAACGGGTTGCCGCGACGCGTTATTACGGATGCACGGTTGACGGGTTGAGCCGTTCAGGGTCCCGTTGGCAGTTGTCGATTTCCGGGGCGCGCACGGAGGCGCTGGAGGCGGATGATGTCGTGCTGGCGACGCCCGCGCATCGCGCCGCGGTGTTGGTGTCCGCATGCGATGCGGAGCTTGCCGGGTTACTCGGCGGCATTCGTTTTGTCAGCACGGCCACGGTTTCCCTGGCGTTTCTGCGTGAAGACGTGCCGGCGGGTTGTCCGGCTGATGGCTTTGGCGTATTGCTGCCGGCCCGGGAGAACCGCAAGGTCATTGCCTGCACCTATTCTTCCAACAAATTCAAGCATCGCGCCCCGCATGACGGGGTGCTCCTGCGGGTATTCGTTGGCGGGTATCGCCAGGAAGCGGTGGCCGAGCTGCCGGAGGCGGAGTTGGTGGAGGTGGTTTGCCGGGAGGTTGCCGAGGTGCTGGGCATTCATGCGCCGCCCATACTGACCCGGGTGTACCGCTGGCCCAAGGGGAATCCGCAATACGATGTCGGCCATGTGGAGCGGGTCGAACGTATGGAAGCGATGGCCGCCCGAATCCCCGGCTTGCATCTGGCCGGCAGCTCCTACCATGGCGTGGGGCTTCCCGACTGCATCAAAAGCGCGTTGCGGGTGGTTGACCGGATTTTGCCGGACACCGCAATTTGATTGATTGACGCGGGCGGAGGACTATCCTCTACTTGTTGCCGTGACCCGCCGCTTGCGCGCGCATCCTGTTTGCCGCGGAGCTTGGGTCGATGTGGGATACCGCGTGCGCCGCCTGGTCAATACGATTATCCAATGGAACAAGCGCTCCCAGCGCTACGGCTGGGTGCTGCCGGTGTTGCTGGCCATGCTGGTTACCATGACCGCCGTTGCGGCGTTTGATACCCTGCAGGACCGCTTGCGCGCGCACTTTTCCTTTACCTGGTCGTTTTTAATGCCCCTGCTCTCGATCGGGGTGCTGGCCGGTTTGATTACCTTCGTTGTGTTGTATGTGTACCGGCGCATGGCGCTGGAGACGGTGGAGGAGGTGAACGAGCGGCTGCGGATCAGCGGCGAATTGACCAACGAGCGCATGTTGATGCGCTCGTTGATGGATCACACCCCCGACCACATTTACTTCAAGGATCGGGACGGGCGGTTTCTGCGCATCAACCGGGCCTTGGCCGTGGCGTTGGGGCTTCGCGATCCGAGCGAGGCGGTCGGTAAGACCAACGCGGATTATTTCGCCCCGGAGGTTGCCCGGGGGGTTGCTGAAACGGAACGGCGCGTTCTGGAAGCCGGGGCGCCGGATCTGGGCCGGGAGGAACACACCATCTGGCCCGACCGCCGGGAAACCTGGGAGTCGATTTCCACGCTGCCCTTGCAGGATCGCCAGGGCCGGGTGATTGGAACCTTTGGAATATCCCGCGACATTACCGTGGCGAAACGCACCGAGATCACGCTGCGGCAATTGTCCCAGGCGGTGGAGCAAAGCCCCAGCCTGGTCTTGATTACCGACGAACGTGGCGACATCACGTACGTCAATCCGAAGTTCACCTTTGTCACTGGCTATGCGCCCGGTGAAGTACTCGGGAAAAATCCGCGCCTGCTGAAAGGCGGAGACGTATCCGAACAGGTTTATGCCGAAATGTGGTCGACCATCGTCAACGGCGGGGTGTGGACCGGGGAGATCCTGAACCGCAAAAAGAACGGGGACACCTTCTGGGGGCTGGCTTCCATATCCCCGATCCGAAGCGCCGACGGACGGACCACCCACTACCTGGAAGTGATGGAGGATATCACCCAGCGTAAACAAGCGGAACAGGCTTTGCGCCGGCAGTTCGCGTTCCAGCGGCAATTGATTGACGCCATGCCCATTCCCATTTTCCACAAGGACCGCCTCGGGTTTTATCAGGAGTGCAACGAAGCCTTCGCCCAGTTCATCGGCCATGAACGTGAAGCCATCATCGGGCACACCGTCTTCGATCTCGCGCCGCCGGAATTGGCCGAACGCTACCACCAGCATGACTTGTCGCTTATGCAGTCCGCCGGCAACCAACGCTACGAGTGTCCGGTCTTGCATGCCGACGGCACCCGCCATGACGTCGTATTCAGCAAGGCCCTGGTGCACGACGACCGGGGCGAAGTCACCGGGTTGGTGGGCGCGATCGTGGACCTGACCGACTTGAAGCAAACCCAGGCGGCATTGCAGGAGGAAAACCAACGGCGCGAGGAGTTGGAGGAAATCGTCAACAAAAGCCCGGCGATTGTCTTCCTCTGGCGCGCCGAGCCGGGGTGGCCGGTGGAATACGTGACCGATAGCGTCCGTCAACTGGGTTACAGCCCGGAGGACTTTATCGCCGGGGGCATTCCCTTCGCCCAGATTGTACACCCCGACGACTTGTCCCGGGTGATGCGGGAAGTGACGGATTACTCCACGGACGGAATCCAGGAGTTTGATCAACAATACCGGGTGTTTTCCAAGCGCGGGGAAATCCGGTGGCTTGATGACCGCACCTGGGTGCGGCGCGCATCCGACGGAACGATCACGCATTACCAGGGCATCGTCATGGACATCACCGAGCGCCGGCTCGCCGCCGACCGGCAAGCGGCGACGATGACCGGGTTGCGCGCGGTATTGGAGATGGCGGACAGCCTGCTCGCCGCGCCAAATACCGAGGAGCTTTATCAACGGGCGGTGGAGCTTTCCCGCGAAAATCTCGGCCTTGAACGCACGGCGATTATGATGGTGAAGGACGACACGATTCGCGGAACGTTCGGCACCAACCTCAAGGGCCAGACCTGCCGGGAAATGGACCACGTGTTTCCGCTCGACGAGCGCTGGCGCGAACGGCTCCAGCCCCGCAAGGCCAAAGAGAAGCCCTGGATGGTGGTCAGCGAGCCGTACTTTGAGTGGGATGGATCCGGGATGGTCGGTTTCGGCCGCGGCTGGGTCGCCCTGACCCCGATCGTTTCCCAGGATGGAACCATCGGGTTTTTCTGCAACGACTCGGCCATCAGCGGCGCGCCAGTGGATGACGTAAAGCAGGAGATCATCGCGGTGTTCTGCGCGTTGCTTGGCAACATCATTGCCAGGAAAAACGCGCAAGAGGAACAACAACAGATCCAGGCCCAGCACCGCGATTTCATGGAGCGCACCGATCGCCTCAATGCGTTGGGCATGCTGGCCGCCGGCATGGCCCATGAAATCAACAACCCGCTGCAGGGCATGCTCAGCCATTTGCATGCCGTGCAGCGCGCGATCAAGACCGATGAGCAGGCGCGCAAAAGCCTGGTCATGGTTGAACGCGGAATCGACACCATCGCCACCCTGGTTCGAAAGCTGCTGATCCTCGGGCGATCCCACGAACAGGAAAGCGAGTCCGTGGATTGCCGCGAGGCCATTGAGTTCGTCACCCAACTGCTGGCCAGTCAATTTAAACGTACCAAAGTCACGGTGGAGGTGGAATTGCGTTCGCCCAGCCTGGTGGTGGCCATGCCGCGGCGTTACCTCACCCAGGTGTTGCTGAATTTGCTGATCAACGCCCGTGATGCCATGCCCAAAGGCGGCATAATTTCCATAACCGGAGACGTTCGTGAAGGGTTCGCGGAAATCGCCATCACCGACACGGGGTGCGGAATCCCGCCGAACGAGCTTTCGGAAATTTTCAAGCCGTTCCACACCACCAAAGGGGCCAAGGGCACCGGGTTGGGTCTCAGCGTGGCGGAATCGCTGATCCGGTCCAGCCAGGGCGCGATCGAGGTGGAAAGTCAGCCCGGCAAAACAACATTTCTGCTGAAAATTCCGCTGGTTGCGAGGTCGCCATGAATGAAAAGATCCTGGTTGTAGACGATGATGAGCTGGTGCGCAGCGGTTTGGCCGCCAATCTGGAACGCGCGGGCTTTGAGGTGTTCACCGCTTCGGACAGCCGGGATGTGCGGGCCTGCATGGATCGCGACCCGGTTCACTTGGCGTTGTGCGATCTGGTCCTTGGCGATGAAGACGGCATGGATATTCTCCGGTACATGCAGGCCAACCACCCGCAAACCGCCGTGGTCATCATCACCGGACACGGATCGGTGCGCAATGCGCTGGAGGCGTTGAAGGGGGGCGCCAGCGATTACATCCAGAAACCGTCCGATCCCGAGGAGGTCATTCATCGCATTCGCATGGTGCTCGATTCGGTGAACCTTCGGCGAACCTTGATGGAGGAGCGGCACCGCACGGAGGAACGAAAGCGGATTTTGCACGAGCAATTGAGCCGGGCCGAGCGCATGTCTTCGCTGGGCGCACTGGCCGAAGGCGCGGCGCGCGACCTGAAGGATATCCTCCGCCCGGTTGAGCACCTCCCCAGCGAACTCCGGAAAAAAATCGAGCCGATGCACGAAGGTCAGTCGGTGCTGATGGAAATCGATGCCGCGTTGCGCAAGGCCTCCGCGGTGATCCGCGACCTGGAAACCATTGGAAAAAGCAACAGCCTGAAAAAAAGCAAACTGCACATCAACGAGTTGGTTCAGGACTACATGAAAAGCTCGGATTACCACCATGTCATTGGACACAATCCGATGGTCAAGGTCGAGTGGGCGCCGGGCGTGGACCTGCCGCCGGTGGCCGGCTCCTCCGGGCACCTTCGGCAGATGGTGGCGAATCTCATTGCGCACGGGGTGGAGTCCATGCCGCAGGGCGGCGTGCTGCGCATTCATTCGTCGGTCCAGCACCTCGAGCCGGAAGTCGGGCGCTTCAGTTCCCGGAAGTCCGGGGACTACGTGGTGCTAACCGTGGAAGATAGCGCCACACCCTTAAGCGAAGAGGATCTGGAACGGATTTTCGAGCCGTTCTATGTCCGAAATCGACTCGGTCGTCACATGCTCAGCGGCCTCGGGCTGACGTTGATTTACCGGGTGGTTGAGGATCATTCCGGCTATGTGGATATCCGCGCCGCTCCGCCCCTCGGCAATGTCGTAAACATTTATTTGCCGGTAAGTGAAGATGACGACACGGCCATTCTGGAGTTACGCCCCGACTACACCGGAAAGGAGCGCATTCTGTTGGTCGATGACAGCGAGGCGCAGCGCGCCGCCGCGGCCGGAATGTTGCAGGAGCTCGGGTATGAAGTGACCTTGGCGGAAAGCGGGCAGGAGGCGTTGGCCCATTTGCGGGAACGCTTGGAGCTGGAGCCCGGAAAGCCGCCATTCGATCTCTTGGTGATCGACCTGGTGCTGGGCGATGCTTTTGACGGCGTGGAAACCTTCAAGGGCGCCTTGGAGTTGGCCCCGGCGCAAAAGGCGATTCTCGCGAGCGGGTTTGCCGATATTACCCGCATCGTCGAGGCGAAAAAACTGGGCATCAGCCGGTGTTTCCAGAAGCCGTATGCCTTGGAGGTACTCGGCAAAAATATCCGGCTCGCGCTGGACGAAGGCGATTGATGGCGTGATCAGACCAAGCGGTTGTTTTTCAACCAGGTCAGGCACGCGCGCACACAAGCGGTTTCCCGCCCGTGAAATCCGTGATCGGCGCCCCGTATGATCCGGTGATCGTACCGGGTGGAGCGGCTGGTCGCGCGCAGGCGATCCGCCGCTTCGGCCACCGGAATGCACGCGTACTGTTCCAGCTCGGGAAAAACCGCGAGGATCGGCAAGGTCAGTTTTCCAAAGGTGCGCAAGGGGCCGTCGAGGCGGAATAAGCCGGCTTCCACCTGGGTTGGATCGGCGGCGCTGAGAAAGCGGCGCGCGGTGAAACCCATGCAACAAGCGGGCATCCGGGTGTCACCTTGACCGTTGGCGACCAGCCGGCGCGCCCGCGCGATCCAGCGCGTATACTGTATGCCCTGGTCCCGGCGGGCAATGGCGTAATCGTCGCCCAGTGCGGCGAGGATCAAGGCGGTGACCTCGGGCGCGCGACGGCGAGCCTGGTAATACGTGATCTTTTGGCATCCGGTGCTATGCCCGAGCAAGACGACGCGCCGGTAGCCTTCACGGCGGGCGAAGGTTAGCGCGGCATCGAGGTCGGCCAGGCAATCGGTGAACCGCTCATCCGCGACATACGACTCGCACCCTTGGTTGTTAAAACACAGCACATCCAGTCCGGCCGGTGGACCGGCGCGCATCCAGGCTTTTTTGAAACCGGACTTGTAGAAATTGCTGCCCATTCCATGAACGAAGATCAAGAGGCTGCGGCGGGGTCGCGCGCCGGTCGCCCAGAAGCCATCCAGCGGCCGGGCCGCTCGCCCGGCCCGGGGCAGGGTAACCAGGTGGCCGGAAATTTTGACCGCGGACGGTTTCATGATTGGGTTTCCAGAACCTGGCGGATGGCGCGTATGTCTTCGCCGATTTGTCGAATCAAGTCGGCCTCGTCGGTAAAGCGGCGGTTGTCGTCGCGCAAGTGAGCGCACAAGGAGACGGTTAATTCCCGCTCATACACATCACCGGAAAAATCGAGCAGGTGAACTTCCAGCAACCCGCTCGGTGCGCCATGCGGGGGTGCGGGAAGATAAACCGCCCCGCCGTATTTCCGGTTGTCGAGGCGCACCCGCGCGGCATAAATGCCGGGAGGTGGAAGCGCGAATCCGGTGAGATCCAGGTTGGCGGTGGGAAATCCAAGCCGGCGGCCGCGTTGAGCGCCTTTCACCACCGTGCCACGCACCGCATGGGGACGCCCCAACATTCGCGCCGCTTCGTCCAGTTGTCCGCGTGCCACTGCTTCGCGAACGCGCGAGCTCGATACCGCGTGGCCGCCGTGCCGCACGGGATTGGCCACGGTGACCTGAAAACCGTGGCGGGCGGCCAGGTCCTTCAAGCGTTGGACATCGCCGGAGGCTTTGCGTCCGAAACGCCAGTTTTCACCGATGACGATTTCGCGCAAGCCGGGGGCCCCGTGCACGAGGTGTTCCAGAAACGCCTCGGGAGACCATTCGGCAAATTCCGGGGTGAACGGCATCACCAGGCATCCGTCCACTCCCAGGTCGGCCAGCAACTCCACCTTGGCGGGAAGACCGGTAAGCAGCAGGGGCGCTGCCGAGGGCTGGACGACATGCAGCGGGTGAGGATCAAACGTCATCACCCAGGATTGCGCGCCGATTTCCCGGGCCTTGTCGCGGCACAGCCCGATAACCCGCTGATGGCCGAGGTGAACGCCGTCGAAGAAACCGATCGCCAGGACAAGCGGGGTTTCGGGTCGTTCACGTTGATCCAGGGCGTGAAGGACGTTCATGGTTCAACCCTGGCCGGGGGCGAGTCGGTGCATGGGGATAATACGTTGGAGGACGTCATCCGGAGAAAGCAACAGGAGGTCCCTCAAGGGTAAGGCCTCGGCGATGGAAAACGATCCGGATGCGGTTCGCCGCAGGGCGGAAAGATGGGCGCCGCACCCCAGCGCTTCCCCGATATCGGCACAGAGGGTTCGCACATAGGTGCCCTTGGTGCAGCGTAGGGTGAAGCGCACATCGGGACCGTTGCGTTCGTCGAGCGTGAACTGATACACATGGATAAACCGCGGCTCGCGTTCCACGACCTCGCCTTTGCGGGCAAGTTTGTAGAGAGGAACGCCGTTTTTCTTGATGGCGGATACCATGGGCGGCGTTTGCATCTGGTCGCCGATCCGTTTGAGCATTTCCGCTTTAATGTTTTCGGTGGTCACGTTTTCGGCCGGACGCACCTCCAGCACCTGGCCGTCCGCATCCTGGGTGTCGGTGGTGGCGCCCAGGCGCATGACGCCTTCGTAGGTTTTATCCGCGCCCATCACCTGGCCGGATAAGCGGGTGCCCCGCCCGGTCAGTAGGATGAGCAAGCCGGTGGCCATCGGATCCAGGGTGCCGCCATGCCCGACTTTTTTAATACGGAAATGACCACGCACTTTGGCCACAACATCGTGGGAGGTGAAGCCGGAAGGCTTGTCCACCAACAGCACGCCATCCCAAGGATCCGGGCCCGGCCCGGAAAAGCTGCGGCCCCGGTTAACCATGTTCGTCGCCTTGGGTGGTGTCCGGGTCTTCAAATTGTTCGGGGTGTTCCTTCTCGAGTCGGGCGATAACATTCAGCACATGATCGCCGTCTTCGAGGGAATGGTCGATTTCAAAGGTCAATTGCGGCGTGTATTTCAGCACCACATGCCGGGATACGGACTGCTGGATTTCCTTGCGATGCCCGCGAAGGTGTCGAAGCAGGACTTCCTGCCGTGCGGGTTCGCCGCGAATGGAAACATAGACGCGGGCGCTGCGGAGGTTGCTGCTGGTCTCCACACGGGTTACGGTCACCGCGCCGATGTCGGATCCGGGATCGTTGACCACCCGGAACAGGGTTTCGGCAATTTCTTGTTTGAGCAACTGGTTAACCCGGGTAAGGCGGTCAATGCTCATCGCTTGGTTCCTTTTGCTCTCGCCGACCGGGCGGCATGCCGGCGGCGCGACCGTTACAACTGTTGAACAATCTTCTCGACTTCGTAGGCCTCGATGATGTCCCCGGTTTCGAAATCAGTGAAGTGGTCCAGGCGAATGCCGCATTCCTGGCCCTCGCGTACTTCCGATGCGTCGTTCTGGAAACGCTTGAGGTTGGCGACGGCGCCTTCGAAAACGATGTCGCCACGACGGCGGACCCGGGCCCGTGAGCGCGCGGTAATTTTTCCGCTCTTGACCAGGCACCCGGCCACCTTGCCTTTTTTGCCGAGGTCGAAGACCTGTTTGATTTCCACCTGGCCGTTGACCGTTTCTTTGAGAATCGGATCAAGCAGGCCGGCCATCATGTTCTTCACGTCGTCCATCAATTCGTAAATGATGTTGTACAGCTTGATCTCGATGCCTTCGCGTTTGGCGAGGCTGTTGACGCCGTTTTCCGTGCTGACATGGAAGCCGATAATCAACGCGTCGGAGGCGCTGGCCAGCAGGACGTCGTTGTTCGTGATATTGCCGACGCCGGTCAACAGCGCCTTGATGCCGACCTTGGTGCTCTTGATGCCTTCGATGATATGCAGGATGGCCTCAATGGATCCCTGAACATCCGCCTTGATGATGACGTGAAATTCTTTTTTCTCGCCGCTCTCGGCCCTTTGCAGGAGCGATTCGAGGGATGCGCGTTTGGGTTGCGTGGCGGAAAGGCTTTTTTCCCGGATTTCCGCGGTGCGGAGCTCGGAGGTTTCGCGCGCGGCCTTTTCGTTTTCGGCCACCACGAATTCGGCGCCGGCTTCGGGTACGCCGGAAAGGCCGAGGCACTTGACCGCGTAGGAGGGGCCGGCCTCCTTGACTTTTTTGCCCTGGTCATCGATGAGCGCCTTGACCTTGCCCCAATGCGGGCCGACCATGATGGCGTCTCCCGCGCGCAACGTTCCGTTGCGCACCAACAGCGAGGCGGTGGGACCCATGCCCGCTTCCAGTTGCGCTTCGATCACATACCCTTGGGCCTTGCGTCGTGCGTTGGCTTTAAGCTCCAACACTTCGGCTTGAAGGTTGATCATGTCGAGCAGGTGGTCGACGCCTTCGCCGGTCATGGCGCTGACCGGGCAGCATACCGTGGTGCCGCCCCAGTCTTCGGGGGCCAGGTTTTCGCCCTGCAATTGCTGTTTGACCCGGTCCGGATTCGCGGCGCGCAGGTCAATCTTGTTGATCGCCACCATGATGCATACCCCGGATGCCTTGGCGTGCTGAATGGCCTCGCGGGTTTGCGGCATCATGCCGTCCACGGCATCGATGACAATGACGACGATATCGGTCAGGTTGGCCCCGCGGGCGCGCATTTTGGTAAAAGCTTCGTGACCCGGGGTGTCCAAAAAGGTGATGGAGCCTCTGGCGGATTTTACCGTATAGGCTCCGATGTGCTGGGTGATGCCGCCGTCTTCACCGGCCGCCACTTTGGCGTTGCGAATGCGATCGAGCAACGACGTTTTGCCGTGGTCCACGTGACCCATGAAGGCCACCACGGGCGGCCGCGGGGCCAAGTCATCGCTGGTGTCCGCGACCTCCACCTTTTTCTCTGCTTTTTCCTTGGGCGGCGGGGGGGGCGTCTTGGGCGCTTTTTTCTCCAGCTCTACCTTGAAGCCGTGTTTCTCGGCCAAGGCTTGAATCGCCTTGAGTTCAATCTTCTGGTTGATCGAGGCGAAAATGTTCATCCCCATCAACCCGGCGATCAGCACGTTGGGTTTGATACCCATCATTTCCGCCAAATCCCGCACCACCATCGGCGGCTTGATGACCAGCACGTTGGAGGTCGGCTCTTCGGGTTGCGTTTCGTCAGCCGAAGCGGGGTCAACCGGCGGGGGCGGTTCGGCCGCCGGAGGAGGCGCTTCTTCCGCGGGCGGGAGGGGCGCGGGGGGTGCCGCGGCCGCGGCCGCGGCTGCGCGGGCCGCCGGCGCGACCGTGCGGCGGACGGCCGTCACCTGCTCCGGCGCGAGCATGGCCGTTTCGCTCTTCAGGTCAACGCGGAGGACCGACTGGATCATGTCCATCAGGTCTTTGACGCCGACGTTTAGTTCTTTGGCTAACTCGTTAACTCTCATGAATCCATTCTATTCCACGCCGGGCTGGTCGAAACTCTTTTCCGCCGCCTCGCGTATCTGTTTGGCCAGCTCGGGGGTAAACCCTTCGATGGCTTCCAAGTCTTCCACTTCCGCCGCCATAATGCCTTCCAGCGTCAAAAAGCCGGATTGAACCAGCAATTCGGCATTGGCCTCTCCAATTCCCGGTACCGCGGCCATGCTGGCGACCGCCTGGGCGACCTTTTCCTCGAAACTGATGTCGGTTTCTTCCTTCTGGATATCAATTTTCCATCCGGTTAACTTGGCGGTCAGCCGGGCATTCTGGCCCTTCTTTCCAATCGCCAGCGATAGCTGATCGGCGTCGACGATGATGTTCACGGTGCGCATCGCTTCATCGATGGTCAACCGGATCAGTTTGGCCGGGGCGAGGGCGTTGGTGACAAACGTCTTCACGTCATCGCTCCAACGCACGATGTCAATTTTCTCCCCGGACAGCTCCCGGACAATATTCTTTACCCGGATGCCTTTCAAGCCGACGCAGGCGCCGACCGGGTCCACTTTTTCATCGCGGGAAATCACCGCGATCTTCGAGCGGAATCCGGCTTCGCGGGCGATGGCCTTGATCTCAACGGTTCGGTCGTTGATCTCGGAAACTTCCAATTCGAACAACCGGCGCACAAATTCCGGATGGCTGCGGGACAGGGTAATCTGCGTGCCGTTCGGGGCGTTTTCGACATTCAGCACCAGCGCCCGAATACGGTCTCCGGCCACATACTGCTCCGTGGGGACGCGCTCCTTGGAGGGGAGGATGGCTTCGGCCCGGCCCAGATCCACCACGACATCGCTCCGTTCGAACCGCCGAACAGTCCCGCTCACGATATCGCCTTTGCGGTCTTTGTATTCCTCAAAAATCTTTTCTTTTTCGACCTGGCGAATTTTGTGCAAGATCGCCTGCTTGGCGGTTTGCGCGGCAATGCGCCCGAAATCTTTGGGCGTTACCTCCACCTCCACGACATCCCCGGCATTCACGCCCGGTTTGATAATGCGGGCGGCGCCGAGGGCGATTTCGTCGTGCGGTTGCTTAACCTGCTCTACGACACGCAGTTGCGCGAAGGCCCGCACGTCGCAGGTTTTCCGGTCGATTCCGATACGGATTTCCTGAGCTTGGCTGAAACTTTTCTTGGATGCGCTTAAGAGCGCCGACTCCACCGCCGAAAGCAAGGTCTCGCGGTCGATTCCGCGTTCCCGCTCCATATATTCCGCTACCGCCAACAATTCGCTATTCATAATTGTAACACCCTTTATCGCAGTTGGTTATCCAACCGACACCCCGGCCAAGGCCGGGCGAGACAAAAAAGAGTGGGCCGGGACCCACTCAATCATCAAAGTGTCCGATACTTGTCGGGAAGAACTATAGGCAGAAGCACCATGGGGTCAAGCGTTCTTTTGAAATTCTAACGGCAAAATCGTTGACGTCTTCGGCTGGTACGGCGTATGGTTGGCGACGGTGAGATGCGTGTGGGGCGGCCCGGCGGTAAACAATACCGTAAGGGCGGGGTATACTAGATGGCTGGTAATCAGGCAAATTCATACATGATGAAACGCGGTGTCAACTGGCGATGGCTTATCGTCTGTTGGTCGTTCCTACTTGGTACGGCCAACTACGCCCATGCCGCGATTGTCAGTATGGACCTTTATGTATCGTTTCCGATTTACCAGAATGACGGCGTCACCTTCCTCCCCGACGGCAGTATTGTTGAAATTGTCTCCTCGCCCTTTACCGAGCCCGCGGGACATGTGCAGGTTGGCTCGTGTTACATATGGGGCTCGACCCAAAGCAACGAAGTCATCCTGGCGACCACGACGATTGGCACCGGCGTGTTACCCGGTTCCGGGACCTTTTTCCTGACGATTTTGTTTGATAACGCGATTCACAGCAATCTCTACATCCGTTTTTACAACACAAACGGGCCGCCCAATACGAATCCCGCGACCATCGTCTGGGGGCAGTCAACCATGATGGTCGGCGTCGGCGGCACAACCTTGGGCGTGGCCAACGTCGACTTCAATCAGGACAATAATCTCCTGACCGATCAAACCAACTGCTTTGTCGTCATTCCCGAACCGAGCACGGCCAATCTCTTTGTTCTCATGGCCGGTATGATGTGGGCGATGCGCGCTCACATGCGGCGCGCGCGGGCGAATGCCGAACAAGCCGGCTAGTCGAAGCAACGCTCGCCGATCAGGCGGGCGGTACGCTTTTGACGCACACACATTGTCCCCGTACCGACCCGATTGCCTTTCGATCACACGGGGACGAGGTCTCGTCCCGTGGCGGGACGGGCAGGCGTGCCTTCAGACAGGTCACCCATCGTTTTCTTCATCCATCGTCGTCCGGCCGAGGATTTGAGATAACGTTCCCGTCGCCGGGCGTCCAGCATGGAAGAGTGCTCCTCGGTCAGTACGAGCGACCACGGCAGGCCGGATGATGTGGCCTTAACCTTCCCGGCATTGTGTTTGTTGAGTCGAGCCCGCCAGTCTTCGGCGCAACCCACATAGGTTTTATTATGGCTCTGGCTGTAGATAATATAGGTAAACGCCATAGGCAAAACTGGCGGAGAGGGAGGGATTCGAACCCTTTGAAAACCTCGCCGATCAGGCGGGCGGTACGCTTTTGACGCACACACATTGTCCCCGTACCGACCCGATTGCCTTTCGATCACACGGGGACGAGGTCTCGTCCCGTGGCGGGACGGGCAGGCGTGCCTTCAGACAGGTCACCCATCGTTTTCTTCATCCATCGTCGTCCGGCCGAGGATTTGAGATAACGTTCCCGTCGCCGGGCGTCCAGCATGGAAGAGTGCTCCTCGGTCAGTACGAGCGACCACGGCAGGCCGGATGATGTGGCCTTAACCTTCCCGGCATTGTGTTTGTTGAGTCGAGCCCGCCAGTCTTCGGCGCAACCCACATAGGTTTTATTATGGCTCTGGCTGTAGATAATATAGGTAAACGCCATAGGCAAAACTGGCGGAGAGGGAGGGATTCGAACCCTCGGTACGCTTTTGACGTACACACACTTTCCAGGCGTGCTCCTTAAACCACTCGGACACCTCTCCAACCTTATTAAAATTAACCGCACACTTTCCCCGTCCCGATCAGATCGGGACGAGGCCTCGTCCCGCAGCGGGACGGGCAGGCGTGCTCCTTAAACCACTCGGACACCTCTCCAACCTTATTAAAATTAACCGCACACTTTCCCCGTCCCGATCAGATCGGGACGAGGCCTCGTCCCGCGCGGGACGGGCAGGCGTGCTCCTTAAACCACTCGGACACCTCTCCGTTGCTGGGAATGCAAAACTAGAGAGATCGCTTCGTCATGGCAATCCAAATTCTAATGATCCCATTTTCGCACCGTTTGGTACACCCGGAGAGGTTCGAACTCCCAACCCTCTGGTCCGAAGCCAGATGCTCTGTCCAGTTGAGCTACGGGTGCACGATGAACGAATATCCTGTACGTCTACAACCTAGGATGCTCGGGCATTTCTGACAAGCGTGTTCGGATACCATCACCCTTGATGCACGGTGACCTGGTTGAAGGGAATCACCCAGCCGCGTTCGTTGCACGTGTCTACGGCGATGCGCGTGATGGCCAGGCGGATATCCCGGGCACGTGCGGCGGCATCACCGGCAAGATCAATGGCGATGGCATATTCGAGCGCGGAGGACGCCGCTTTGGCCAGGGCGACCTCGACGCCGCGCACCGCCTCCGCGCCGAAGGCCGTCGCGAGTCCTTCGCGCAGTTGCGCGGACAATATCGCCGGAATCTCCGTATTGGCGATGGCCTGGTGTCGGCAGTCGATGCCAAACCGCGTTTCGATTCGGAATCCGCCGGATAAATTTCGAGGCGATTGGGCGAGGTAGTCAGGGGTCCGGTACACGGCGCGGGAACCCCCAAGGGCTTCGAGCTGAACGGAACCGGGGGTTTGACTGATGATCTTACCCGCCGTGCCGTCGGCCAATTCCACCCAGTCGCCGACCCGGGAGGGGAACCAGGGCTCATTCGGGCCGACCGGTCGCGATGTCATGCCGACAAGGTATTTTACCGGCAACAATCGTGTGCCGCCGTCCAGGGCGGGGTTGGACAAGCGGGCGGCAAAGCCGAGGGTATCCACGCGATATGTGGTGCCCTCGTAAACGATCACTTCCCCTTCCCGAACCGCGCCGATGTTGAGCATCAGCTTGATGGTCTCGATTTGCTGGGGCAAGGTTTTGATTCCGGCCCACCCGACGCCAAACAGAAAGATCACAATGATGCCGAGCAAGAACCAGTCGCCGGCGAGGTTGAATATCACCATCATGGCCAATAGACCACCCAGCACGCTGAACACGTGGAACAGCAGGGTGGTCAGGCGGGTGCTGAAGCTTTTTGCCCCGCGCGCGCGTTTGGCCCGGTGCATAAGATAATCGGCGAGGCGGAAGCCAAAAAACACGGCGGAAAAGGCGAGCAAGCCGAGCAGGAGGTTCATCCCTCGGGTTCGGAAAAAGTGCCGCGCATACCGGGCGGATTGGTCGAGCACGGATTCGCGAGCGGCGAGGCGACTCTGTAACTGAAGGTCGAGGGCGGTGTACTCGTTCTCGGCTTGATCGAGGGTGCGCGTCCAGGTTTCAAGTCGAGCGGTCAGCCGCTGTTCAAGTTCGGGAGAGGCGGGTTGTGCGAGCAGGGCGCGCAGGTTGTCGACGGCCTTCTGGGCAAGGTCGCGCCGTTTGCGAACGTCATCAATTTGTCCGCGCAAATGACCGATCAGCCGGGACTCGGAAGTGGCGTTTTCGATCTCGGCCATGATGGGTTCCAGCAGTTTGCCGATCTGTTCCTGCCAGTCGAACTTGGCCGGGGCCTGTGGGGTGAAGGGCGATAAATCAATGTTGGCCGCGAAGCCGTCGAACTGGCGGCGCTGGTCTTCGATGGCGATGCGCAATTCACGGATGTCGGCGCGGATTTCCTCGCGCAAGCTGTCGTCGGTGGCGGTGGCGAGGTCATCCAGGCGGCGGGTCAGTTCCGCTTCTTTCATGGCCAGCGCCCGCTGAAGCGCCTCCAGCGATTGCAGGTTATTCGCGCCGGGTGATGTTACCTCGGGCGTTTCAGGAGCGAAGGACAACGTCTGCCCGGGGGTCGAGGCGATCAGGGTGAAGGTTAGCGCAACGGTGCCGGCGAAAAGTTTCATGTTCGCATCATGCCGGGAATGCCGAAGAATGGCAACTCCGGGGCCGCGCGGAAAAAGATACCGCCGCGGGCAGACGCCGGTTATAGTGACGCCTGCATCATGATATCGTCATCCTCTCCATCCGAACGCATCGCCTTGTATAACCAGACCGTTCACGAACTGGTTGATCTGATGGCGTCCTGGGGTCAGCCGGCCTTCCGGGCGCGTCAAGTCTACCGGCACTTGTACGTCAATGTTGTTGATGGGCTGGACGCCATGACGGATGTGCCCCGGGCGCTCCGGGAGCGGCTGGCGGCCGAAACGGACCTGTTTACGCTCAAGCAGGTCGGCCTGCAGCGCGGGGACGACGGCTTAACCCGCAAGGCCTTGTTCGCGCTTCCCGACGGCTCGCCGGTGGAGTCGGTGTTAATGGTGTATCCGGATCGGGCGACTGTTTGTGTATCATCACAATCCGGGTGTCCGATGGCCTGTACGTTTTGCGCGACCGGCAAGCTGGGATTTCTCCACGATCTGACCAGCGGGCAGATCATTGAGCAGGTGATGTGGGCGGTGCGCGAGCTGCGGGTGCTGGCCGCCGAAAAGGCCGGGCAGGACATCCGTTTGCCGGCCGCGCTCGGTAATGTGGTGTTCATGGGCATGGGCGAGCCGTTTAATAATTACGCCAACTGGTGGGCGACCGTGGACCGCTTGCATGATCCACAAGGCTTCAACATGGGGGCGCGCAGCTTCACGGTGTCCACGGTCGGCCTGGTGCCCGGCATTCTCAAGCTGGCGGAGGAGCGCCTGCCCATCAACCTGGCGATATCCCTTCACGCCCCCGACGACGACCTCCGTGTGGACATGATGCCGGTGAACAAGCGGTATCCGATTCGCGACCTGATCGACGCGGTTCGGGCGTATGTCGCGAAAACCAACCGGCGGGTTTCCTTTGAATATGTGCTCTTGCAGGAAAAAAATGATTTGCCCGAACAGGCCGAACGGTTGGCCGACTTATTGCGCAAGCCAACCCCGGTGTTGTGCCACGTAAACTTGATTCCCTGGAACCCGGTGCCGGGCACGCCGCTCAGCCGCTCCAACCGGCGGAGGGTGTTGGACTTCCAAAAGGTGCTTCAGGAGCGAGGCGTGCCGTGCACCGTCCGGGTCGAGCGCGGCACCGACATCGCGGCGGCCTGCGGGCAGTTGGCGGGGTCGACCACTGTAAACGGCAGCGCGGCCGAGGCAACGTTCCAGGCGTGACTCGAAGCGAGGGAAGAGGTTAGGCGCTCGATTCACACGACGCCCGAACTCGGCGTTTGCATCTTGCTTCCGGTTCGCTATAACGGAACGTGCGCGTATGACCGAACCCACGATTCCATTTGTACACCTTCATGTGCACAGCGAGTTCAGCCTGCTGGACGGGGCGAACCGCCTGGACAAGGTCTGCAAGCGGGCGGCCGAGTTAAACATGCCCGCGCTGGCCTTGACCGATCACGGCGTGATGTTCGGGGCGATCGATTTTTACCAAAAAGCGAAAAGTGTCGGCATTAAACCGATCCTCGGGTGCGAGGCCTACATGTCACACGGGCGCATGCACGAGCGGCGGGTGGAGGAGGGAACCGGCTCCCAGACCAACCACCAGGTCCTGCTTGCCGCGACCACCGAGGGCTATTACAACCTGATCAAGCTGGTGTCCCGCGGCTGGCTGGAAGGGTTTTATTACAAACCACGTATCGACATCGAGCTGTTGAGCGCGCACGCCGGCGGACTCATCGGCACGTCCTCCTGTCTCAAAGGCAAGATTCCCGAGGCGATCGTGCGCGGAAACATGAAGTTGGCGCTCGAGTTGACCGGTCAATTCACCGACATCTTCGGCCCGGACAATTTTTATATCGAGCTGCAAAACCACGGCTTGCCCGATCAAATTACCGCCAACCGGGGTCTGGTGGAGATCGCCCGCAAAACCGGGCTCAAGATGATCGTTTCCAACGACGTTCACTACCTGAAAAAAGAACACGCCGAGGCCCATGACGTCATGTTGTGCATGCAGATGGGAACGGTCATGACCGATCCCAAACGCCTGCGTTACGGGGCGGAGGAATTCTACCTCAAAAGCGGCGCGGAAATGCTCGCGTTGTTCCGGGAATTTCCCGAGGCGCTGGCCAACACCGTGGACATCGCCGAGCGATGCAACGTGGAGCTGCGGCTTGGCAAGGATTTGCACTTTCCCACCTATGAAGTTCCGGAGGGCTACACCCAAAAGCAATACCTGATCAAACTCGGCAAGGAGGGCCTGCGCGAGCGGTACGGCGTGGAGAACATCGACGAACCCCGCAACGATGAGGAAAAACGGGTGGCCGACCGGTTTTATTACGAGTTGGGGATCATCGAAAAAACCGGCTTTATCAATTACTTCCTGGTTGTGTGGGACTTCATCAAATACGCCCACGATCACGGCATTCCGGTCGGCCCCGGCCGCGGCTCGGGCGCGGGGAGTATTATCGCCTACGCCCTGGGCATCACCGGCATTGATCCGCTGCGCTACAACTTGTTTTTCGAGCGTTTTCTTAATCCGGAGCGGGTGTCCGCGCCGGACTTCGACATCGACTTCTGCCAGAACCGACGGGGCGAAGTCATAGACTACGTCAAGCGCAAGTACGGCGCGGAGAATGTGGCGCAAATTATCACCTTCGGCACGCTGGGGGCGAAGACGGTGATTCGCGACCTCGCCCGCGTGCTGGAAATTCCGCTCAGCGAGGCGGACAAGCTGGCTAAGATGGTTCCGGAAGATCCGGAAATGACCTTGGAAAAGGCGCTCAAGGAAAGTCCGGAATTCCGGCAAACCTGCGAGAACGACGCCAACGCCATCCGCATCATGAAGTATGCGCCGATTCTCGAGGGGTTGGCCCGCAATCCCGGCACCCATGCCGCCGGCGTGGTGATTGGTGAAAAGCCGCTGATCGAAATCGTGCCGCTCACCCGGGACAAAGAACTGCAGCCGATGACCCAATACGAAATGGGCCCGCTCGGCGAGGTCGGTTTGCTCAAGATGGATTTTCTCGGGCTGAAAACGCTCACGGTGATCGTCGAGGCTTGCCGGCATGTGGAAAAAAACTTCGGGATCAAGCTGGACATGGACCGCATCCCGATGGACGACGAGAAGACCTTCGCCTTGCTCAATCGCGGCGATACCGTCGGGGTGTTCCAGGTTGAATCCAAAGGCATGCGCGATTTGTTGCGCAAGTTCATCCTGACCAAGTTTGAGGACTTGATCGCCATGATCGCCCTCTACCGTCCGGGACCGATGAACATGCTTCCGGACTTCATCGAGCGTCGCCACGGGCGGGTGAAGATCGAATACGATCATCCCTTGCTCAAAGATTCGCTCGAGGAAACCTTCGGGGTCATGGTGTACCAGGAGCAGGTGATGGCCGCCGCACAGGTGCTGGCCGGATTCACCCTCGGCGAAGGCGACAACCTCCGCCGGGCCATGGGGAAAAAGAAGGCGGAGGAAATGGAGGCCCAGCGGTCGAAGTTTGTCGAGGGGTGTTTCAAGCTCAACAAAATTGCCAAGGAAAAAGCGGGCGCGATTTTCGACAACATTGAACGGTTTGCCGGGTACGGATTCAACAAGTCGCACAGTGCGGCCTATGCCATTGTGTCCTGGCAGACGGCGTACTTGAAGGCGCATTACCCCACCGAATTCATGGCGGCCTCGCTGTCGTTTGAAATCGGTAATCCGGACCGGATGAAGTTGTTTATTGCCGAATGCCAGATGTTGGGGATGGAGCTGCTGCCCCCGAGCGTAAACGAGAGCGGGGTGTTGTTTACGCCGATCAAAAATGCGATACGCTTCGGCATGTCCGGCATCAAGAATGTCGGCCAGGCGGCCACCGAGGCGATCGTCAAGGAGCGCGAGGCCTCGGGCCCGTTCAAGGGATTGCTGGATTTTTGTTCCCGGATCGACAGCCAGATGGTCAATAAAAAGACCCTGGAAAGCCTGGTGCGCAGCGGAGCCTTTGACTTCACCGGGCAGCCGCGCTGCCGGCTGTTCGCGGGAATTGAGGGCGCGGTGGCCCGGGCCGCCTCGGCGCAACGTGACAAGGCGGTCGGACAGTTTTCCCTGTTTGGCGACATGTTGGCTGGCGGCGCCGCGGAGGTGGCGGATGAACTCCCGCCCGCCGAGGCGTGGCCGCAAAGCGTTGAGCTCGCCGCGGAAAAAGAACTGCTCGGCTTTTACATCTCCGGACACCCGCTTACCGCCCACCAGTGGACGCTGGAAACCTACAGCCTCGCCGGCACCGAACAGCTACGCGAAATGACGGTGAAGACCCGCACCCGCATCGGCGGGCTGGTCACCCAGTTCCAGAAAAAATTCACCAAGAAAAACCAGGAGGCCATGGCCGTCTTTCAACTGGAGCAACTGGACGGCGTGGTCGAAGTCGTGGTGTTTCCCGCCGCATTCACCGACTACGGCGTTTACCTGCGCGATGAGGCGCCCGTGCTGGTGTGCGGCGAGGCCATCCAGGAGGAGGGCGCGCTGAAGATGTACGCCTCGGAAATTTATCCCTTGGCCGAGGCGCACAAGCATTTTGCCCGAAAACTTAGCATCCACCTCAGCGCAGCGCGGACCGATGAGGCGTCCCTGCGTGACATCAAACAAGCCATGCGCCAGTATCCCGGCGAAACACCCGTTCGCCTGGTGGTCGAGCAACCCGACGGCCAAAAAGTATTTGTCGATGCCGACCACACCTTCAAGGTGGCGGCCGGCCAGCGGCTGGTGCGGGAAATCGAAAAAGTTCTCGGCGAAGGCACCGTTTACCTCGAGGTGAACAAGTCGCCCTGCTTGCGTCCGCCGCGTCCGTTCAACGGTGCGCGCCGTGCCGGGAACGGCGAGGGACGTATCCCGGATTAATTGATCTTTGTCGGGGCAACCGTTACCATGACGCCCAGGAGCGAACAACCGTGGAGTGTAAACGTTGAGACCGCCCGCATCAGAGCCAAAAATTAATCCGCGACGCGATGCGTTGGTGATTGCCGCGGTGATCTTTGCTTCGGCCTGTTTGCCGTTGTTCTTCCTGTGGGAACGCGCGCGCGGCGCGCTGCTGGGCGAGGTGCGGGCGGCACTGCAGGAAACCGCCGAGGCCTATGCGCTATTGGTGGACGGCGATGTTCACCAGACGCTCCGGTATCCGGATCAGGAGAGTACACCGGCGTATCAGGAGGTCGTCGAGCGCTTCCGGCGCTTCATGGCCAAAAACCCGCGATTGTCCTACGTCTATACGGTAATCTTGGACGACGAGGGCCGGGTCAGGTTCGTTCTGGATTCCGCCCTGCCCGGGGATGCTGATGGCGATGGCGTTGACGATCATTCCTATCTGATGGATGTCTATGAATCGCCATCCGATACCTTGCTGGCCGCTTTGCGCGAGATGAAAAGCGTTGTTGCGCCCGCTCCGCACACGGATCAATGGGGAACGTTCATCAGCGGATTCGCCCCGGTATACAACGGCGCGGGAGAGCCGGTGGCCATTCTCGGGGTGGATATCGATGTGCGGGATATGATCAACAGCCTTTCCTTGATCCGTCGATCCGCGCTGGCAGGCTTGGTCCTGGCGTTTGCGATTGCCTTGTTGGCCGCCGTGGTGGTTGGCCGGGCACGTTTTCACACGCTTCAGGCCCGTGATCGCGCACGGATGGCTGAAGCCCGGAAACAACAGGTGGAGGAAACCAGCAAGGATATCCTGTTGCTCATTAACCAGGGGGCCTCGCTGGAGATGATTCTTCACGCGCTCATCGAATCCATCGAAAAGCTGCTGCCCGGCGCCTTGTGTTCCGTGTTGTTTCTGGATGACGCCAAACAACGTTTTATCGGAAGCATTGCCCCGCACTTGCCTCCGGCATACAACCAGTCACTCATCGGTCTTGAGGTTGGCCCGTGCGTCGGCTCCTGCGGCACGGCGGCCTATACCAAGCAACGCGTCATCATCGCCGACATTCTGGAGCATCCGTATTGGCGCGAGGCCAAAGCGCTGGCGGCCCCCTACGGTTTGAGGGCTTGTTGGTCGCAGCCGATCCTGGCCAAGAGCCGAGACATATTGGGAACGTTCGCCGTTTACTTCAAGGAGGTTCGCTCGGCGGAGGAACAGGACCTTGCCGTGTTGGATCGCGCGGGGTATCTCGCCGGCATCGCTATGGAGCGGGTGGCTTACGAACGCGACCTGGCCGGCGAGCGCAATTTGTTGCGGTCGCTCATTGATAATATTCCCGACGTGGTTTTCGCCAAAGACCGTCAATTCCGGTACATCGCCGCCAACCATGCCGCGGTTCGTTTTCTTGGCGTGGCCTCCATCGCCGAATTGATGGGTCAAACCGATGAGGCCTTTCAGCCCGCGGCCAGCGCGGCTGCTACCCGGCAGATGGAAAACCAGGTGATCGAGGGCGCCCGGCCCGTTGAGCAGGAGTCCACCGTAATCCATCCGGATGGACGCACACAGCATTTCGCCTTTCACCGGATGCCGCTGGTTGACCCTGGCGGGAACGTGGTCGGATTGATCACCGTTGGCCGGGATGTCACGGACCGCCGCCATGTCGAGGAAGAGCGGATAAAGACACAGAAGCTGGAGTCGCTCGGCGTACTGGCCGGGGGGATCGCCCACGACTTCAACAACATTCTAACCACCATCCTCGGCAATATCTCGATGATCACGTCGACCGGCGATGACGGGCGTTCGGAACGAGGCGAGTTGATTCGCGAAGCGGAACGCGCAGTCGCCCGTGCCCGCGAATTAACCCAGCAACTGTTGACCTTCGCCAAAGGCGGTCAACCGGTCAAAAAGCCGACGGATGTCGCGGCAGTTATTCGCGAGTCGGCCTCGCTGGCCGCGCGCGGTTCGTCCAGCCGGCTCACCCTGGACCTGCATCCTGACCTCTGGATTGCCGACATCGATTCCGGACAAATCGGGCAGGCGATTCAAAACCTCGTACTGAATGCCGAGCAAGCCATGCCGAGCGGCGGCGATGTATCCATTGCCGCGTGGAATCTCCACCTTCCCGAGTCCAACCGTCATGAACTGCCGCCTGGACCGTATATATGCATTTCCGTCAAGGATACCGGCCCCGGGGTGGCTCCGGAGTTATTCACGCGCATTTTCGACCCGTATTTTACGACCAAGCCGGACGGGAACGGGCTGGGGTTGACGTCCACGTTCTCCATAATCAAAAAGCACGGCGGGATAATTTGGGTTGAATCGGCAAAAGATCAGGGGGCGGTTTTCACCTTTCTATTGCCGGCGCTGCCGGAAGGCGTACCCTTGCCGGCGCCGGTGAGGCTGAGCGCTTCGGAAAGGCAATCGGCGCGCATTCTGGTCATGGATGACGAAGTTTCCATCCTGAAGATCAGCAGCAAGATGTTGCAGCATGCCGGGTATCAGGTCGTCACCGCGACCAACGGTAGTGAAGCGTTGGCTGAATACCGTGCGGCCATGGACGCGAATACGCCGTTTGATCTGGTTGTGCTTGACCTCACCATACCGGGCGGGATGGGCGGGAAGGAAACCTTTGAGCACCTACAGAAGCTCGACCCGAACGTGAATGCATTGGTGTCCAGCGGGTATTCCATGGATGACATTATGTCGCGTCATGAATTTTTCGGTTTTCGAGGCGTGATCACCAAGCCGTTTCATCGCGATGAATTGTTGGCTGCCATTGCCGCCGCGCTCGTCGATTCCCGAAGAGGTTTGTGAAAGCGCCGATAAACCCGCGGTTCGCGCGTGACAAAATGGCGCAGTTGGCGTAGGTTTTCCCGTGTGAAATCGGCGTTTCTGGAAAAATTAATCGAGCGTCTGGACAAGCTGGATGCCGGCAGTTTGCAGACCCATTTTCTTCGGTTGGCCGGGGAGAAGGGGCTCCTCGAGACGATCTTTCACGCCATTCAGGAGGGGTTGATCGTTCTCGACGGACGCGGCCGCATCACCTACGCCAACCGCGCCGCCGAAAAAATGCTGGGCTTTTCGCTCGAGCAATCCGAAGGCGCGCCGATCGCCCGCTTTTTGCCGGATATTGAATGGAGCCATGTGCTCGGCCTGGATGAACAGGAATGGTCGCGCCTGGTCAGCCGGGAAATTGAAATCAACTACCCGGTTCACCGGTTTGTCGATTTTTACGTAGTGCCGCTGGCCGCCGTCGAGGCCGAGGAAGCCGGCGCGGTGATGATCCTGCGCGACATCACCCGCGAACGCCATCACGAGACGATCACCCTGGAATCCGAGCGGCTCAATGCGATTACCTTGCTGGCGGCCGGAGTCGCCCATGAAATCGGGAACCCTTTGAATTCGCTGACGATTCACCTGCAACTCATGAGCCGGGAATTTCAGCACCTGTCCGAGGCTGACCGCGCGTCATTGGCCGGGCTGCTGGAGGTTGCCCAGCGCGAAGTGGAGCGGTTGGACCAGATCATCACGCAGTTTCTACGCGCCCTCCGACCCAGCCAGCCGCAGTT
This sequence comes from uncultured Verrucomicrobiota bacterium, assembly GCA_937873455.1. Classification (GTDB taxonomy): domain Bacteria; phylum Verrucomicrobiota; class Kiritimatiellia; order CAIVKH01; family CAIVKH01; genus CALMUP01. Next base: position 29,213 of record CALMYG010000006.1, on the reverse strand, counting down.
GGCTCCCGGTTGCCTGGCCGATGTCCTTGAGGAAACGCTCGCGTTTCTGCGTCCGGAAATTCGTGACCGTGATGTGCTGGTGGAGGTGGAAAAGCCGGCCGATCTTCCCGCCGCGCCCCTGGATTCCGCGCAAATGAAACAGGCATTTTTCAACATCATCCGCAACGCCATCCAGGTGATGCCCAACGGCGGATTGCTCAAAATCACGCTGGGAGCCAACGACCGGTTTGTGTTTGTTTCGTTTACCGATACCGGTCCCGGCATTCCCGCCGGAGATCTCGGCACGATTTTCGAGCCCTACTTCACCACCAAAAAAGAAGGCTCCGGTCTTGGGTTGATGATCGTGCAACGCATCGTTCGCGACCACGGCGGTGAACTCGAAGTTCATAGCGAGCCCAAAACCGGAACCACCTTCACGATTTACCTGCCGCGCGAGGAAGCGCGCGTGCGCCTGCTTAAGGCCCCGCGTTCTGATGCCGGCGGGGAGGAGGCGGCCCCATGACAACCAAGCCGGTCGTCTTGATCGTTGATGACGAAAAAAATGCCCGCGAAGGTCTCGCCCGCGCGCTTCAGCGCGGGTATGTCACGTTGCTGGCGGAAAATGGCGGCCGGGCATTGGAGTTGCTGGCCACGCATACCGTTGACGTCATGCTGAGCGATGTCCGCATGCCCGGAATGGACGGCCTGGTGCTGCTCCAGCGTGTTCTCGCCATGCCCCACCCGCCGGTTTGCATCATGTTGACCGCCTATGGTTCCATAGAGCTCGCCGTGGAGGCGATGAAGCGGGGGGCCTATGACTTTCTAACCAAGCCGATCAATTTGGACCGGTTGGATATTCTGCTCAAGCGCGCCTTGCGCGCGCGTGATGTCGAAGTGGAAAATCGTACGCTGCACGAACAGCTCAACGCCAAGTTCGGCATGGAAAGCATTATCGGCCAGTCCGCGGCCATGCAGGAGGTGTTTGACACCATCCGCCAGGTGGCCGACACCCGGGCCACCGTTCTCATCGAGGGAGAAAGCGGAACCGGCAAGGAGTTGGTCGCCCACGCGATCCACCGGTTAAGCCCGCGCGTCAAGGGTCCCTACATCGCCGTTCATTGCGCCGCGCTGAGCCCCACCCTGCTGGAAAGTGAATTGTTCGGCCATGAAAAAGGCGCGTTTACCGGGGCGACCGAGCGACGTCGCGGGCGGTTTGAGCTGGCCGATGGAGGCAGCCTGTTCCTCGATGAAATTGGAGAAATTGACGCCTCGATCCAGGTTAAAATTCTGCGCGTGCTCGAAGAGCGGCGTTTCGAACGGGTCGGCGGCCAGGAAACCATTGAGACCGACACCCGGCTGATCGCCGCCACCAACCGCAGCCTGCGCGCCCTGGTGCAACAAGGCAAGTTCCGGGAAGATTTGTTTTACCGCCTTTTTGTCGTGGTGATCCGGATTCCTCCGCTACGTGAGCGACGTGAGGACATACCGTTGTTGCTGGATCATTTTTTACGGGCCAGCGCCCGTGAAAACGGACGGGAGATTGAGGCGTTCACTCCCGAAGCGCTCAACGCACTTCAAGGATACGCCTGGCCGGGGAATGTCCGGGAGCTCCGCAACGCGGTCGAGCGGATGGTGGTGCTTTGCCGGCAGCCGCGGATTACCTTGCGCGATGTGCCCCCGGAAATTCGCGAACCGACGGACGGTGAGGCCCCTTCGGGCGGTCCGCCGCTTTCCATGCAACAGGCGGAAAAAGATCTGATTATCAAGGCGCTCAAAGCCACCGGCGGCAACCGGACCCGCGCCGCCGAACACATGGGCATTAGCCGTCGCACCCTTCACCGTAAACTCAACGAATACGGCCTGCATGAATTATCGCCATGACAGAGCTGACAAGAGAAGTAAACCGGAGTAGCATGTCGCCATGAAGCAAGAAAACGCCCCGCTCCCCAAAAACTTTGAAGCACGCGTCCAGGACCTAATTTATAACGTGGATATTGGCCTGGGCAGCTTGCTGATCAAAGGCGGTCTTTACCTGTTTATGGTGCTTGCGATCATGTCGCTGTACTGGCTTTCCGAGTTCTGGGGGCTCAAACACGACGTGGCGATGGATCAGGCCCAGGTGGCCCGGCAAATCATGGCTGACGGTTCGTTTTCCACTAAAAACATCCGGCCCGCCGCGATTTGGCTGTTTGAGCAACACGGTGCGGATGGCCGCGCCCTCATGCTCCGGCAGCCCGACATTGTTCACCCGCCGGTCTACCCGTGGTTGTTGTCCCGCCTTTATAAGATGATGGGCGACGCGTTCGACCCGGGTCGGCAGGTGCGGGCCTTTCCTCCGGAGCAGTGGGCCATTGTCCCGTTTGGCAATGTGTGCGCCTTGCTGACCGGCTTGGTGTTGTTTTTGCTTGCCCGCCGGTTTTTCGAGCCGCGAATCGCGCTGCTTGCCGCCACCTTGTATTTTGTTTCCGAAGTGGTATGGGCCAACAGCACCTCGGGTTTGAGCGTCAGCCTCGCTGGTTTGTGGACCATCCTCGCGGTGTACAGCGCCTTGCTGACCGTGGAGCGGCGCAACGAAGCGGCGGCGGGCGGCCCGGTGCACGCCTGGTTGCTTCCGGCCTTAGCCACGGCGCTGTTTTGCGGGCTGGCGTTTCTCACCCGCTACTCCGCCGGCTGGGTGGCGGTTCTGGTCGGGGTGACGTGGGCTTTCTTGATTCCGCGCAACGGCTGGAAGTTTTCGCTCGGCCTGCTCGCGGCCGTGGCCCTGATCGCATCCCCTTGGGTTATTCGCAACCTTCAGGTGTGCGGTCAACCGTTCGGACTCACGCCCTACCTCGCCTTGAACTTCAACGAAGGCGGGGTAACCCACTCCTTCGAGCGTCAGGTGACGCCCTCGTTTGAAAACGTCGGACGCAATCTTCAAGCCAAATGGTTGACCAACCTCGCGGATTTTTATGAGACCGCGCTGCCCGCCGCTGGTAACGGCATTGTGGTTGCCCTCTTCATCACCACCTTCTTTTTCCGGTTCTCGCGTCCGCACGTTCAGGTGCTGCGGTTCGGTTTGCTCGCGGCCATGATCGGACTGCTGCTGGTGGCCGGATTGTTTGGCGAGGAAACCGCCCGTACCTTTCTGATTTTCTGGCCGTTGGTCATATGTTACGGGTTGTCGTTTTTCTATCTGTTGCTGGATCGCATGCAGGTCACCATACCCATCATCCGGGCGGGTTTGATGGCGCTGATGATTGCCCTGACCGCGCTTCCTCTGATTTTCACCCTGTTGCCGCCGCGGTCCGGTTATCCCTATCCGCCCTATTTTCCCAGCTACATCACGATTGTAACCCCCATGCTCAATCAGGATGAGTTGCTGTGTACGGATATGCCCTGGGCGACGGCATGGTATGGCGACCGCAGTTCGCTGCTGCTGCCGGTCACCATCGAGGAGTTTTACCGGATCAACGACATCAAAAAGCGAATCAGCGGGGTTTACTTTACGTCCCTGACCCGCGATTTGCCCTACGTGCGCAGCCTCGCCACCGGCCCGTTCAACTCGTGGTATCCGATTTTCCGGGAAATGATTCCGCTGGATTTTCCTCTTACCGAGGCGTTTTTCATCGGGAACCGCGATCAGTTGTTCCTAACCGATCGACCGCGCTGGCCCCAACGGTAACCGGTCCATACGTTTTGCGGAATCAGGCCTGTTCGGTCAGCAAGCCGTGTGCGGTTTCCCGGGCGGGCGCCCGGCTGGCCAAGTCCATCATGATTTCCGCCTCTTCCATTTCGTTCATCTGGCGGTAACATGCGGCCATTTGTTCGTACAGCTGGCGCGAAGGAAACTTTTGCGAAAGCCGGGATAACTCATGGAGTGTGGCTTCAATTTCCTTGCGTTCATAACTGACGATGGTCGTATTCATATCAAGATCCCGACCTCCGGCGCGCCAAAGCCCGACCCTTTTTCCGTCGGACTCCTCACTTTCCGACATCCCGGCCTGGTTGCGTTTTGCAATGCCGATACTCTAGAGACTCCCCTCGTCACCATCCATCGGCAAAACCAACCCAACTTCGCCTAGGAAAATTACCTAGTTGGTTTTCGGGCGGACACCATCAGGATGGCCAGCAATCCGATCAAGCCGATGGCATAACCATACATCTGGCTGAAGACGTGATGGGACACGCTGGTGGTCTTGGCCATTTCCGCGGGAAATCCCAGCAGGATAAACACCAGCGACCACGCGCCCTGGTAGGCCCCGAATCCGCCGATTCCGGAGATCGGTAAACTCGCCGCCATTTCCGCCGCGCAAAACCCCAGAAAAACCTTGGGGAAGGGCAGGTCGGGTAGGGTGTAGCCTTGGGGAACCAGCATCGCCAGCAAGAGGACATACAACCCGCCATATTTCAGCAGGCGGACCGCAACCGACCACCCGAAGACCGGAACATAAACGCCACGGGCTCGGGCGCGAAACACTTGTCGATGCGTCGCGGCAATAAACCGGCGGACCCACCGGCGCAGCTTTCGCCACCGGTCCGGCAAGCGGGCGCTCCACCCGAAGGCCAGGCGCAAGCCCGGGATAAGGATATGAATCAGCAGCGCCGAAAATCCAAACAAGGCCACGCCCGCGCCCGCCAGCACCGGCCATGACAAGGAGAGTCCCGCCCCCACCAGAAACAGGGCGAGCACGATCATCGGCGCCAACGCCATCATATCGAACAGAAACGCCAACGCAAAACTCGCCGTTGCCGCACCCAGTTCCACCTTTAGCTTCACCCGCAACAAGTAGATGTACACCAACTCGCCCGTTCGTGCCGGCAGCAAATCCACGCAAAATCCCCGCACCAGCACCACCAGAAACAACCGCAAAAAGCCGGGATACGCCCCGACCGACTTCAAGATCACCCGGTAACGCATGGTGCGGACAAGCAGCATCGAAAAAGAAATCGCGAAAAACAACGCCAGCAAGCGGCGGTCGATGGATACGATTAATTCCGCCACCTGACCCCAGGTGATAAAAGAAAAAAGATACGAAAACACCGCTACCGTCACCAGCAGGCTGACGCCAACAAGAACGAGCGATTTTCGTTGGGTGCGGTCTAATTTCATGTACGTTACATGCTACCAAGCTTGGAGCCCCGACACGATGTTTCGTTCATCTTTGTTCAGATCCGCGGTGTTCGTTGCGTCCATGGTGTTTGCCGCCGGATGCGGCGGATCCGAGGCCCGTTCGTCCGATGAAACCGGCGCAACCCCATGGGGCGCGCCCGCTGAACTGGCCCGCGCCACGTTGTTGTATCACCGGCCCGACGGCATTTACCTCCGGGGGCTCGGCGACCTTCGCCCGCATAAACTTGTCACCAATGGCGCGTATCCGCGTTGGGCGCCTGATGGCGCCTGGTTTGCCTTTTTGCGCGGCAATGAAGTGATGGTCCACGATATTAAATCCGGAAAAGAAACGGGGTTGGCCACCCTCAATCGCCCGCGCGCCATTGCCGTGCATCCGTCCGGGCGCGAAGTATTCGTCGCCGACGGGAAACGCATTGTCGCGGTGGATCGGAAAACCGGCGCGTTGCGCACCGTGGTTGACGGGACCGAAGCCTATGAGTTGGACGTTGCCGCTTCCGGGGAGTTTCTTGCCGTAACGGTAAAATCCTTGGGGTGGCGGGTTCGACGCATCGACATGCCGTCGGGAAAACATCGCGAGATGGGCCGGGGGTGTTCCGCCGGCATCTCTCCGGACAGCCGTTTCATCACCGTCAATTTGGATGGCCACACCGAGCTGGCGCTGGTGGATGCCCGGACCGGAAAACGTCATGCGGTCGTAAACGCACCGGATGGACTGAAGCTCGATAATCAAAAATGGTCCAACCATCCGGATTGGCTCGCGGTGATTGCCGAGGGTCCGCAACAAGACATTCTGATTCAGCGCGTCGGCGATGGGCGCGCCTGGCGTGTTACCGATGAGGGGGATTGCGATCGCCCGGATCTTTGGGTTCCTTGATGGGGTTCCGGGGTGCGCGTCGTTTCGCTAGTCGCTCCTCCGCCGGAATGAGAAATTCCACCTTGCCCCGCAGCACGCACCCCGGCCGACCCGGTACACATTCGGCCTTCAGCTTCGTACACGCATCCCCGACCGAATCGAAATAGTTACAGAAAAAACTCACGATGCCAGAGCGTCCAGCAACCCGGCGACACGCGGATGGGCGGAAGCATCGAGGCAAAGGTTTTCGATGGCGGCGATGCGGTCGGCGGCGTACCGAGTGGCGAGACTGGTCCGGTACTTCTTGATCAGCTCGGGAATCCCTTCGGCACGGCGACGGCGATGGCCGATCGGATAGTGGACTTCCACGCGGTCGGTTTTGGTCCCGTCCTTGAAGACCACCTGCACGGCGTTGGCGATGGACCGCTTGTCGGGATCGAGGTAGTCCTGGCTGTAGGCGGGATCCTCGGTCACCGTCATTTTCTCGCGCAGGGCGTCAATGCGCGGATCCGAGGCGATTCCGTCTTCGTAATGCGCCGCGGTGAGTTCGCCGAAGATCAGCCCGATGGCCGTCATGTATTGCAGGCAATGATCGCGGTCGGCCGGATTGTGCAGGGGACCCCGCTTGTCGATGATGCGCACCGCCGACTCGTGGGTGGTAATGTCAACCCGATCGATTTCGTTTAGCCGATTTTTAACGTGGGGGTGAAGGGTCATCGCCGCTTCGACCGCGGTTTGGGCGTGAAACTCCGCCGGGAAGGAAATCTTGAAGAGCACGTTTTCCATCACATACGTCCCGAGCGGGCGGGGGAGGGTGATCGGTTTGCCGCGCATGAGCGCGTCCTGAAATCCCCAGGTTTTGGTGGTGAGTACCCCTTCGTAGCCCATCTCGTTGCGGAGGGCGTTGAAGGCGTGCCACACGCCGCGGCTGGTGGCGTCGCCGGCCGCCCATGATTTGCGCGATCCGGTGTTGGGGGCGTGGCGGTACACGCGGAGGGCGCCGCCGTCGGCCCAGGCATTCGACACGGCGTTGATGATCTGGGCGCGGTTGCCGCCGAGTAGTCCGGTAGCCACCGCCGTGGTGGCGATGCGTACGAGGATGACGTGGTCCATGCCGGCCCGGTTGAAGCTGTTTTCCAGCGCTAAAACCCCCTGGATTTCGTGGGCCTTGATTGCGGCGACCAGAACCTCGTCGAGGGTGACCGGGCGCACATTGCGGTCGAGGTAATCGGCGAGGGCGAGGATGCCGCCGAGGTTGTCGGAGGGATGCCCCCACTCGGCGGCCAGCCAGGTGTCGTTGAAGTCGAGCCAGCGGATCAACGCGCCGAGGTTAAAGGCGGCGCGAACCGGATCGAGTTTTTCTTTCACTCCGGGAACCGGCGTGCCCTTGTCCAGTACCGCGCCGGGGACAACGGGACCGAGCATTTTCATGCAGGCCGGATAATCCAGCGCCTGGATCGCGCACCCGATGCTGTCGAGCAGGCAGTGCCGGGCGGTGCTCAGCGCTTCGTTGCTGGTGGTGGCGGCGCCGAGGATGTAGTCGGCGATCTGCGTTAACACATCATCCGGGGCCGGGCGAATGTTGGAAATGGGTGCGCTCATGGTGTATTCCTTTAAATAGTTAGTATAGCAAACCTTGGCCCGGTTGAGCAATCATCCTCCTGCGCCCCCCGGAGGCGCGGTGACGCCCTCCCCCCTGCGTCAGCTTTCCCCCGACAGGAAAAACGGGGTATGCCTGATTTACAAAGCTTTGCTCGGTGATGAATCCTGATCGTGCGCTACATCGTGTTCGTCGTCCCTGGCCGGTTTCGGGAAGACATCATGATTCGTCGAAGACACAGTATTGCGAAAACAGCCTGCGCCTTCTTGGCGTGCCCCCCTGTAGATTATCCCCGGCCACGGAGGAGGCTTGGTCCGGCGGAAACCATAGCCCGGGCGTGGTTGTTGCGTTTGCTCATTATGGTCATGGCCATCGGCGCGGGCGAGTGCCTGATCATTTCGGCGCTTTCGACCAGTCTTTCCGACTTGCCTTGCTGCTGCACCGGGCGTCTTGAGTGTCCGATGGAAGAGAGTCGCGAGGCTCCCCCCGTTCACCTTGCGTTATTCTCGCGAGCACGGGCAGGTCGCGACACGGATGGCGTCGATATTTTCGGCGATGCGGAAATGGTCGAATCAAACGCTTGCTCGGGAGGGTGTTTTGCCGATCTCGCGTCATGGGCTATCCGGCCTCCGCCCCGTAAACCAAAGGGTTACAACGCCCACACGACGGGGATACCCCATACCATCGATCAGTGGGCGCTATTTGTGGGTGATAGCGACCCGCCCGTCGGCCATCGTTATCTTTCCGGCCCGGATTGTCCCCCGCGCGCCCGACACTACCGGCCGATCCATGACCCGCCTTATCCCTCGCGCGCCTTCTCCTCCCGTTCGCATTCTCCAGTTTACCCGGTCCACTTTTCCCCGTGGATCAAACGCGCTTTCGCGGCGACGGCTTCTCGTGGTTGTTTGCTATTCACCATCTTTGAAAGGAGTCCAACATGAAAATTCGTCCGAGTATATTGCTGGCAACCGTTCTGGCGGCCAGCACCACCATGATGACCGATGGCTTGGCCCGAAATCTGCAAATCTCGCCCACGCTCCGCTATCCCGGAACATCGCCGAGTAGCGCGACTCTTTACGTCACGTCCGACGTCCCTTGGCGGGCCTGGGCCAACGATTCCTGGATATCGGTGACGGGAGATTATCCTGAAGGGCTCACCAATGGATCGGTGGCGTATAGCATACTGGCTAATGCGGGTAATCCTGGTCGCACCGGCACCATCACCGTGGCCGGCGGCGGCATCACCCGGACCTTGACCCTCATTCAGTCCGCCGCGGCCACCAACGACTGGCTGTATCTTGACCCCAACCAGCCCCATGAACGCCGGCATGACGTCGGGGGCGGTGGTAATTATAGCATCTTTATTCAAGGCAATGCGGACTGGACCGTCTCCAAATCCGATGGCTGGTTTGCCGTGACCAATGTCATCAGTGGCACTGGCGCTCGTGTGCTTCGTTACATGGTGGGATCCAATGGTGGAGCTGGTCGCCCCCCTCGCGAGGGGTATTTTTTAATAAGCGGAGGTGGAACATCACGTCTTTTCAGGATCAGCCAGGATTCCGACGTTTCCGGCGTACGCAACTTGTCGATCGTTTCCAATGAGTACAATGTGTCGGGTCCCACCCGTGTAACCAACTGGGTGCAGTCCAATGTCGGTTGGCAAATTGTTCCGAACCACGCCTGGATTACGGTGATCGGCAGTACCTTCCGCTCCAACAACCAGGAGGTGGTTCTCAACGTGGCGGCCAACCGGGGCAATGCGTCCCGGGTCGGCACGGTGACCATCCGGGGGCCGGCGGGGTTGCATGACACCTACCGCATTATCCAGGCCCCCAATGCCTATGCCTATTTTTCCGTGAACCGGCATGACTTGATTCCAAACCAGCAAGCCGATGTCAGCATAACGATATTCGCCAACAAGTCGTGGTCGTTTGGATGGACGAACGATTGGATATACAGGGCGGAACCCCATGGTACGGGTAATGTCACCACGTCGTATGGCGTAGAATCCAACCCCGGCGGCGTCACGCGCCACGGCCGGTTGGAGCTTCGCACTCCGGATGGCGATTATGACGTCCTCCACGTCTATCAGTCCGGGGGCATCATTGCGCTGAATCCGACAAACCGGAACCACGGAGCGGATGCCTTGACCGGGCAAACGTTCGCGGTTACCGCCAATCTGAACTGGCGAGCCATCGTCGCCCCAGCCGAATCATGGATTCATTTAACCGGAATCACCAACCACTCCGGCAATGGAACCGTCACCTATCGCATCGACGCGAACGCAGGCGATGACCGCACCGGAACCATTTCGGTTTTCGGCGCCGACATGGGACGCTTGTTCACCATCAACCAGGCTGGATCCGGCGTGCCACGGGTATGGTTGCGTCCGGCATCCGCCGGCCTGGCGCACATTGCCTGGCCGACCAGTCACACCGGGTATGTCGTTCAGCAGCGCCCGTCGATGATGACCGGCTCCTGGGTCAATCAAGCCGGGTCGCCGGTCGTCGTCGGCGACGAACACCAACACACCATCGCGCCGGTGAACGACGCCCACTTTTATCGCCTGCATAAACCGTGACCGCAGCGAAACCACGATAAACCCGAACCCACGAGAGGAGACCGAAATGACAACAAGAAATACCGTGCACCTCACACGATTCGCCTTCCTGCTGCTCTGGCTTGTTGCAGGAACCGTCGGCGGACAATTAGTCCGCATTCCCTATCAAGGCAAATTAACCGATCCATCGGGCAATCCGCTCACCGCCGATGTGTCCATGGTGTTTCGCATCTGGTGGGAGGAGGTTGGCGGATCTTTGGAATGGGTGGAAACCCAATCACTGGTACGGGTACGCAGCGGGCTGTTCAGCGTCACCTTGGGTGCGGTGAATTCCATCTCGATGAATTCCCTGATCGCCGCCCGCGCCAATTACTTGAGCGTGCAGGTTGGCGGCGATGCGGAAATGAGTCCGCGCATTCCGATCTTGTACGTTCCCTATGCGTACACGGCCGAACGGGCGGGAACTGCCGCCGTGGCCGACGATGTGGCGAATCCTCCTTGGCTCATTAGCGGGGCGAACACCTACCGGGCCTCCGGCAATGTCGGTATCGGTATTGCCAGCCCAACTGAAGCGCTTCATGTTCACCGCTCGTCGGGGGCGGTAAAGGCGTTGGTCAAATCGGCGAATAACGACGCCGATGTCATTATCGATTCCGCCGGTGTCGGCGGCAACCTGCCCACCGTCGAGTTTCGCCGCAACGGTGTGTTCCAGGGGTCGATGGGGTTTGATTCCACCCGCACCAACATGTTCATCTACCACAACCAATCAGTCGTGTTTAAAGATGGGATGGTCGGCATCGGAACACAAACCCCGACCAACAGCCTGGAGGTTCACGGAAGTATCCGGGTGACCGGTCAGGCGCGCGGGACGTTCCCCCGACCGGACTACGACAGCGGGTGGCAGTTGATCCAGAAAGGTGAAACGAAGGTGTTGACCCATAATATCGGGGGCAGTGTGGACAATTATGTGGTGGACATATTGACGCGCGGCAGCACGGGCATTATCAGGACTCGGGGCGCTGGCGGGTACGTTTTCATACAAAATAATGAGGGAAATTTTAACGGTTATTTCCTGGATGCTCTAACGCCGACGACCGCAACCGTCACGCGCTGGGCCGACGACACGGTTGTCGCTGACGTCCGCGTCCGAATTTGGCGGTATAATTAAGGAGACCGCCGTGAAAATATTTTCATGTGGGCTTATGCTGACCGGCGCGATCCTGGTGGCCGGGCTTTGGCCGCAATACGCCAACGCCGCTTCCGCCTCCAGCGCCAACTATACCCTGCTAAAACATGCCTTCACTCCTGGCAATCCGCCGGGATCGGTCGTTCCGGCCTCCGCGAGTTATCGCCTCGCTGCGAGCAACATCGGCGATCTGTCAAGTCCTTCCGTTTCGGCCGGCGAACGGGTGCACTATCCCGGCTACCTCATGCCGTGGGGCATGGGAGGTGGATGGCCGAATCTCTGGCGCTTCCGGTTCGCCGATGGCAGGCTTTGGCTGGATTGGGAGGCGGTGTCGGGGGCTACATCCTACGTCTTGGAACATGCCTCGCATCCCGATCACTTCACGCCGCTCGCCGCCGGGCTGATCACCAACCGGTGGGACTTCGCGCCCACCACCGCGACCAGCCGGTTCTACCGGATTCAATCCGTCACCGCGCCGTGAGGAACAAATTGCGGCGACCGATGAGTTTTGGCAAGGATACCCGGCCTAAAGCGAGGCATCTTGAATGATGACGTCAACTACCTCACGCCTCGGTAAAAGGCGCGCGGCAGGATGTCGTTGGTGTCAATCAAGACCTCGGCAGTTCCGGGGGCGAGGATGACCGGACTGACGTCCACCCAATGCACGAGATCGGTGGAGCGCTGGAAGCGATATAACACCGGCACCTCGGCGCCGACGGATACCGCGCCCGCATTCATCGTTACCCTTCGCGTGATGTTGGAGAAATTGATGGCGGAAAGGTTGAACACCGGCTGGGGATAAATCTGAATTGCCACGTCATCCACACTCTGGCGCGCCCACGATCCGCCCGTTCGCGCGGCGAAGGAGAACCGCGCCCCCGCTTGCGGCACGAAACCCGTGATGACTTGCCGCGTGAATATCGGTCGGCAGTTATACACAACATCCAAAACGCCGTCCGGACTCATCCGCACCAGCACTTCGACCCAGTTGCTTCCGGCGACCAAATCCGCCGCGCTCAATGCCTGCCGCGCAACCAGTCCGCCACGCCATTTAACATCAATCGCCGGGGCCTCTCCGCCACCGTTATCAAAAAGGTCGAAGCACACGCTTAAGCCCGTGCCCGCCCCTTCTTCGGCCTGGGCAACGGTTCCGTTCGTGATGTCGTTTGCCCAATTGAAGCTGAACCCGTCGGCGGGCGAGGCGGAGGTCTGGTCAATTCGCGACCGGAACGAAGCGGCAAATCCGGCAACCACTGCCGCCGCATCGGGCGCTTCGATCACCACCGCGCCTTGCACGGAACCAACGCCCGGCGTCACGACTACCACGCCGTTGGTGGCATCGCGGAACGCCGCGCCGAACAAGGCGATGCCGGTCGGCAGTTCGGCGTTGAAGTCGTACGCGATGGTAGGAAGAACATCAATCGTCGCCGAGGTGTTGGTGCCGACAATATAGAGCGTGGCGATGGCGGTGTTCGACGCGCCGTGTACATCGCGAATCCAATAGGTAAAGGAGTCGGTAAGCGTGGCATTGAGGCGCAGGCATGGTTGAGGAATGGGTTGGTAGGTGACCGTTCCGTTGGTGAAGCTCAGGACGCCAAAGGTCGTCGCTCCGCTGACCCCCGAAACAACCAGCGTCGCGGTTTCGCCATGATCGGGATCGATATCGTTGGCGAGCAGGGCCGATGTGATGTTGGTGGCGCCGGCGCCCTCGTTCATGACAATGTGATCGTCCACCGCGACCGGTGGATCGTTCTCGCCGACGATGGTGACGGTCACCATGCCCGTCGCCGCGACCGTGCGCCAGCGCGCATCAATGGCCGGAGCCTCGCCGTTTCCGTTATCGTAGGGATCGAAGGAGATGCGCAAGCCGTAGCCCGCGCCGTCCTCGCCGAACGCCGCGTTGGTGATGTCATTGGCCCAGACAAAGCTAATGCCGTCGGCCGGCAAGGCGGTTCCGCCGCTCATCCGGATTTTGAACGTGGCGAGGAATCCGGACACGGGATTGCTGGCGGTGACATCGGGAAGAATCAGCGATCCAAGCTGATTGTTGACCGCGGGCGTGAGGCGCACCACGCCGCCAGTGACCACGGCGGAACCGAACAACACCGAGCCGCTGGGCGCACCGGAGTTGAAATCGTATGTGACATTGGTCGGTGTTTCCATGAACAGGGTCAGGTTGACATCATCCACTTCCTGCAACTGATTCTGGCCGCCGGTCCGCGCACCAAAGGCCAAACGCGCGTCGTCCATGGCGCGATAACCCGGCAGGGGGGTGTTGGTGAAGATCGTCTGGCCGTCGTAGGTGAGGTTCAGGAGCCCGGACGGCGTGACCTCGACGGTGACATCCACGAAGTTCGTCCGCCGTAAGAAGGACAATGCGACTGGGACGGTCTCGATCAACCCGACCGTGGTCGAGCGGATGCTGTAACCGAAGAAGTCATTGGTGGTCTGGCCGACGGCCAGCGCCTCAAACTGTCCGTTGGGCGAATAAGTCACGACGCCGTTGCTGTAGGTGACCAGGCCGATGGTGCTGGCGGTCTCCACGCCTTCGATGAATAGTTGGGCGGTCTGGCCGGCGTCGGGATCGAAGTCGTTGGCGAGCAGGTATTGAGTGACATTGGACGGCGCGGCGTTTTCCAGGATGGCGAAGGCGTCCGGAACCGCAACCGGCGGATCGTCGGTGCCGATGACGCGGATCAATACCGTGGCGGTTGAGGTCGCCCCGCCGCCGTCACTCAAGACGTAGACAAAACGCGTCGTGGCGATAGAGCCGTTAAGCAGATTGGTGAATGCGCCGGTGGGATCGTAAGCGACGCCGGCGACGGGATCCTGCTCGACGCGGCCGAGGGTTCCGTTGGTGTTGACCGCGCTGATGAACAGCGTGGACTGATCGCCGGTGTCGGGGTCCGAATCGTTGGCGAGCAGGAACGGCGTGATGATGGTGCGCCCGGCGTTTTTGCTGACGGTGACGACATCGTTGGAGGCTACCGGCGGATCGTTGACGCCGAGCGATCGCAGGGTGACCGTGCCCACCGCGGTGGCGTTGTGCTGGTCGCGGATCGTGTACGTGAATGTATTGGTCGCCACCGCCCCGGCACGCAGGGCGATGTAACTGGCGGGAGGAGTGTAGCGGAAAACGCCGCCGCCCAGATTGGTCAGCGTGCCCACGATGCCCGAGGCGTTCACGTTCACGATGGTGAAGCTGTCGCCGGGGTCCACATCAAAATCATTGGCGAGCACGCTGGTCGTGACCAGTTGCGCGCTCGCTGATCCGGTAAACCCGGTGCCGCCGTCGTTGACCGCCACCGGGGGATCGTTAATCGAAAACGCCGTGACAACCGCGTTGTCGTTGGTGCGGACAACCGGCCCGCTGATGCCCCGCACGGTGAACCGCGTGATCTCATTACTGCCCACCGGAACCCGGTTCGCTACCGGTTGGAAGACCAGTTGCCGCAGGGCGGCTTGGGCCGAAGCCACCGTGCCGGACGCCCGCATGAACATGTTGCTGACCGGACCGGTGAAGCCTCCGGCGGCGAGCGATGAGGTGGTGAAAACGCCTTTGGCGACACCCGCATCGTCGAGGGTGATGGTGATCGCGACATTGGTCGGCCCGCGCACCACCATGTTGGTGAAAAGCATCGCGGTGGCGGTGTCGGGGATGACCAGGTCGAGACCGCCTTCTACCGGCGCCAGCACGGCCTCGTTGAACCACACATGATGCGCCCATGAAGCGCCAAACTGATCCACCGCGATCCAGGCATCCAGCGCACCGTCGTTGTTAAGATCACCGAGGGCGATAGTGCGGTTGATGACCAGGGGTGCACCCGATGTCGGATTGAGCGTGGAGTCGCCGATGATCTGTCCGCCGGGCGTGAAGAACCCGGTGCCGTCGTTGAAGTAGATGGTGCTGGTGTTGGTGAATCCGGGGTTCGTCCCCTGGACGACAAAGAGGTCGAGGAAGCCGTCGCCGTTGGCGTCGCCGAGGGCGGCCGAAAGGACATTATTGGTGGGCAGGAGTTGCGATCCCGGCGTGAAGAAGCCATCACCCCGGTTGAATTGCACGATGGGTTTGGGTCCTCCGAACGGCGAGCCGAACAGCGCCACGGCGTCGAGATCGCCGTCACCATCCAGATCGCCCAGCAAGGCGGAGTTGCCTCCGTTGCCGAAGACCTGACCGCTTTCGCGGAAGATGCCGGTTCCGTCGTTCAGCCACACCTTGTTCGGATCATCCCCGAAAAACGGGGTCACGAAAATGTCCAGCGAGCCGTCGCCGTTCAGATCGCCTAAGGCGCCCCGGGTGAAGTTGAGGTTAATGAAATTCAGGTCCGCGATGGCGGCCGGGTTGTTGGTGAACGTTCCGTTGCCGGTATTCATCCAGACCATGATATTGGTGAAGGAAGTCAGGACGATGTCGGGCCAGCCATCGCCATTCAAATCGCCGACGAGGTTGCCCATATTAACGGAAACCAAGGGGGCGCCACCGGTGAACACACCCGCGCCGTTATTATACCAGACAAAATGATTCGCCACGATGTCGAGATCGCCATCGTTATCAAGATCGGCGGTGCTGATCGTGGAGATCGAATTCGTGCCGAGCCGCTGGCCGGTGTCGAAAAAGACGCCGGCGCCGTTGTTGCTCCAGATGATCATTGCCGCCGTGGACGGGACGTTGGTGCCGTTGATAAATTGCCCAAGCGGTCCCTGCACGGCGTCGAGGTCGCCATCGCCGTCGAAATCGCCAAGGGCGACAGACGATATCCAGTTACTGCCAAGCCGCTGGCCGGAATCGGTGAACACGCCCCGGCCAAACGGCGCTTCGGCCTGGTACTGGACCACGTAGGGCGCGGGTTGACGCTCGCCGCCGGCACCTTCCAGTCCGCGATTCAAGGAAACCGTCACCCGCTCCGCCGCGCGGAAGTGGTTGGTGGGATCAATGCGCAATGTATCACCGGTGGTTGTCCGCGCGATGCCGCGACGTCCGGTGAACTGGCCATGCACGATGACATTGGTGGCGACGGTCGCCGGATTGAGCGAACGATTGAACCGGAGGAACAGGTCATCGGCGGCATTCGCGCGCGTCGAGTTGGGTGGCGGGGTCATGTTGACCAGATACAATCCGGCCCGGACATCCAACCGCACCGTGGCCGCCGCCGAGGTTGCGAAACCATCCGTGGCCCGGTAGGTGAAACTGTCACTACCTACGTAGTTGTTCGACGCGTTGTAAATAAACGAGCCGTCGCTCCGGCAGATCAGTGTGCCGTTTGTCGGGCTGGAAACCAATAGCGCGGACAACGGATCATTATCCGCATCGGTGTCATTGCCGAGCACGCCGGGACGGGCAACGCGCAGGGCCGCATCATTGATGACCACGTAATTCGTGTCGTTGACGGAAACCGGAATGGAATTGCCGATCTTCACCCGCGCGACGGACGAGGACAGGGCGCTGTCCACCGCACGGTACAGGAACACATCCGAACCGGTGAAATTCGTGCCCGGCGTGTAGGTAAACGAGCCATTGGTGCTCAAGGAAACCGTGCCGCGCAGGGCGTTGCTGACCAGCACGGCAATGAATGCACCGCCATCGCCGGGACTGTCGTTCGACAGTACGCCGGAAACGGCGCTGATCACCACCGGATTCGATCCGTTGGCCGCATACAAATCGTCGCGCGCGCGGGGCGGGGTTTGGTTGTACCAGACTTCTGCGACATCGAGGATCGTGTTGCCGCCCCGAGGCACAAACACATCGAGGTCGCCGTCGTTGTCGAAGTCGGCCACAGCCTTGCTAAAGTTGTTGGTGTATCCGATCGGCTGACTGGTGGCGAAAAAGCGGCCCGCGCCGTCGTTCAGCGAAACCGAATGGCCCTCGTCGCGCAGGAACACGTCGAAGTCGCCATCGCCATCGTAATCGCCGACGGCAATGTCGCGGGCGTAGTCGGCATTGAACTCAAACACCGAGCGGGAAAAATTGCCGCGCTGGTCGTTGAACCAGACCGTCCCGGCGCGGTTGAGATAGACCGGTCCCATGAGCAGGTCGAGGAACCCATCTCCATCCACATCCGCCATCCGGGTCACGTCTTTGCGGGCGTTGTCGAGCGGCGTGGTGCTGGGCGTAAACAAACCGGTTCCGTCGTTCAGCAAGAGGAGGTCGCCCAAAAAGCCGGACATGTAGAGGTCGAGGTCGCCGTCGTTGTCCACGTCGCCGGAAGCCAAATGCCGGACGAAATTGCCGTTGCCGTTGAAGACCGGAACGGGATTCTCGATGGTGAATTGGCCCGTACCGTCGTTCCGCATGATCCAGACGTAATAGAATCCGACGAAGGCGAGGTCGACATCGCCGTCGCCGTTAAAGTCGCCGGCGGTGATGCTCCGGTTGGAATCAAAGAAATAGGGTCCGATGTTTTGAAACACCGGCAAGGACGCTGCGTTGAAGTTTCCGGTTCCGTCGTTGAGGGCAATCAGGTTGGCTTGGCCAAAACTGTTGACGACGACGAAATCCATCGTCCCGTCACCGTTGAAGTCGGCGACCGCGCCGCGCGGGTTGGAGGCCGGGTTCCAGGTTGCGCCCAAGGTCAGCACGCGGTTGCTGAAGGTGCGGTCGCCATTGTTGAGGTAAAGGCTCGGCGCGGCATTCCGGTTGAACGCAATTACGTCGATCCGCCCGTCACCATTGAAGTCGCCCGCCCCCACCCACTCCGTAGCCATCGCGTTGGTGCTCGCGATCTGGTTGGTGAAGATAGCGCCGCCGCGCGGTGCGCGTACCGTGGTGTTCCAGTTAAACGGCGTATCCAGCTCGAAGAATCCCGTGCCGCGAATGCCCGCCTGCAAGGTAACGTTGACGACCTCGCCTGGCCGGAAACCGCTGGAGGGCGTAATGCTGACGACCTCATTGCTGACGGCCAAGCTGAACGTGCGTCGCCCGCTCAACGAGCCATGCAGGGTGATGCGCGCCGCGAGGCCGGTAACGCTGACCGGCTTGCTGAAGGTGACGCGGAACGGCCCGCCGGATGGGGCGAAGGCGGAGTGAATCGTCGGCGAGAAGGCCACCGGGCGCAGGACGTCGAAGACGCCGATGGTGACGGTGGCCGGCGCGGAATTCGTAACTGGATCGCGTGCGCGGTAGGTGAAGCTATCAACACCCGTGAAGCCGGGATTGGGCACATAGACAAACGAGCCGTTGGTGCTGATGGACAGGATGCCGTTGGTGGTGGTGGCGACAAGCTGTGCGGTGAGCAGATCGCCGTCGGCATCCGTGTCGTTGGTTAATACGCCCTGAACGACGGAAACGGTCAGCGTTTGATTCAGGTAAATCGAGTAGTGGCTGTCCGCCACCGCCACGGGAATGGTATTGCCGAGTTTTACCAGACCCGGCTCGGAATCCTCGCTCCCGTCATTGGCCCGGTAGGTAAAGGAATCGGTTCCGTTGTAGCCATTGGTCGGGGTGTAGATGAACGTGCCGTCCTCGTTGAAGGTCAACGCACCGAAAGCAGGCGGGGCTTCCAGTGTCGCGAGTTGGATGGCGTCGTCTTCGCCATCGGTATCATTCGCCAGCACACCGGAAGCGGGATTCGTAATGGCCAAGGGCTGACCGTCAGCGGACGGATAGACATCCAACACCGCCACCGGCGCGGTGTTGCCCAGCTTCACACGTACGGGAGCCGAGGTGAGTGCGGCATCGGCGGCGCGGTAGTAGAAGCGGTCGCCACCGCGATAATCGGCGCCCGGGGTGTAGGTGAAACTGCCGTTGGTGGCGAGATTGAGCACGCCGTGCAGGGTGGTGGAGGTCAGCACCGCGCGCAACACGTCGCCGTCCACATCGAGGTCGTTGGCCAGCACGCCGTTCGCGGCGTTGATAGAAAGCGGACCGGAGGGATAGAAATCCGGAAATGCCTCGGGCGGATCGTTGACATTGGTGACGGTAATGAAAACCCGGACCGGCGTGGTGGTGAACACGCCGTCGGTCACCCGGTAGTCAAAATAATCGGTACCAAAGAAGTTGGTGTTGGGCGTGTAGGTGAAGGTGCCGTCGGTTTGCAGGTTGAGATTGCCGTTTTGCGCGGCGACCGGAGCAAGGTAGGCCCAGCTTCCGTTCGGCCAGTTGCCGGAGAAAAAGGCGGTGACGTTCGTCGGGTCACGGTTGGCGAGGATTTGCGCGGTCCAGTAGTCGGATAGCGTGACCTCGCGAGGCAATACGGAAATGGCGTCGCGGTCGGGATCGGAGTCGTTGTTCAGCAACGACTGGGCCAGTCCAACCGTCAGCAATCCCTCCTCGGCCACGCCGAAGGTTTCCGCCGGTCCGGTTGCCGGGCCTCGATTGGCAAAGGTCCGGTAGGATCGGCTGCCCGCCGGGAAAATGGGCGACCCGATGGTGCTGGTCATGGATTCGAGCACGGTGACCGTGACTTCCTCATCGTAGGTAAACCACACGTGGGGAACCAACCGCGCGGTCGCGCCAACCACAATCGCGGTGTAGGCGCGGGGACCGGAAATGGAGCCGCGCAAACTGACGTTGGCCAGTACCGCGCCGGTGGTGATGTTTTCATCGAAGGTCAGCACAATGTTGGTGTGGCGCTCGGCAAACGAGTTGGTGCCTCCGACGGGAACCATGGACAACCAGTCGAGTCGCGGACGGACCACGATGGTGGCCGTGGCCACCGCCCCGGTCACGCCATCGGCGTCAACGACCCGGTAGGTGAAGCTGTTGGTGCCATTGAAATTGGTGGCGGGCGTATGAATGAAGCCACCATCCGGAAACAGCGTGAAACCGCCGTTCGCGGGCGGCGACACCAGCACGGCTTGCGGCGTGTTGGCGAAGTCGTTGAGGATCACGCCCGATCCGTAATTCACCGTCAGCGTGGTATCCTCGAACATGGAGTAACTTTCGCCGTTGGCGGTGGGCGCGATGACTTCGTAGGCGCCGATGTCGCGGCGACCCGCCAGGTTACGCAACAATCCGCGCTGATCGGTCGGCGGGCTAAGCGCTTCGCCGAATGTTCCGGTGGGCGCACCGAAATTGATCGCGGGACTGCCGACAAAGAGCGCATGGGTCGGCGATGGCCCGCCGTTGAATTGCAAGGGCCCCAGCAGGGCATTCGCGGTGCGGAACCGCGCAGATTCGGCCAGCGCCTGCTCGCTCAGGAAAGCGGCGGTAGCGCCCGATCCGTCGCTATCCATGTTATAGCCATAAGACGTCAACATGCTGGGAAAGCTGTTGTTAATATCTTCGGGGATGTTGCGGGCAAACAGGCTGTTGGCGATGAAGACGCGCGAGGTTCCGGGAATGTTGTCCTCCAGGCTGAACTTGATTTCGCTGAACCCCGTGGAGCGAAGGCCGCCGCCGTCGTTAATGAGGCCGCGCGCCGCGGTGTTGGAAAACACCGTGCAACTGTACACTACCATCTGGGCAAGGCCGCGGTCGAAACTTCCGTTGTAGAGACCTGCGCCGCGCGTTTCCATCGGGATGTTTTCCGGTCCCCGGCCGTCCAACACATTGTGGCTGATCGTGCTGTTGTGGAGGGATACCCGACTGGAGAGAATCACCGGCACGACATCGCCAATGCGGACCTGCGTGCATTGGTTGTACACGCCGCCGCCCTTCACCTTGCCTCGGGCGGAATTTCCGCTGATCGTCGTCCGGTGGATGTCCACCTCGCCGCCGTCCTCGTTGCGGATACCGCCGCCGTTGGCGGAAATGACGCCGGAAATCCGGTTGCCCAAAACGGTGCTGTCCTCGATAAGCGCCTTCGCCTTATAATCGTTGGCCATACCGCCGCCACCACCCGCTTCATTATATTCAATGCGGACGCGCCGCAGTTCGGCATAACCGGCTGACGTATTTTTCATGCCTCCACCGCTTGAAAGGAAAAAAGCCTCCACCGTATTGCTGATCATCTGGGCATCGCTGATCTTCGCATACGAGGCGAAGGTATACACCGCTCCGCCGGCGGCGAGAACGGTGCGGGATTTGGAGAGGTTGTGGTTGATGGTGGTGTTGCGGATGCTCAACCCGCCGAGCACGGACGCGACCCCGCCACCGTAGTTGACGATATCGCTTTCCACTTCATTGCGGTCAATCCGGGAATCCTCCACCGACATCAGGCCCAACTCGTTGTAGAGCCCGCCGCCGAAACAGACCAGGCGCGGCAGTGGCAACAAAATCCCCCCGGTGAAATTAAACGTCGCCTTGGCGTTCGCCCGGCCCGCCTTGTTGCCTTCGATGACCGTATTGCTCACGACACAGATCGGTGAATTGTAGTTAAACCAGGTGATCGCGTCCTCCAGCGGATTGCTGAAGTTGCCTTCGAAAAAATCCTTGGGCGAACCGAGCTGGAACAGCGAGTTGGCCGAGCGACCGGCGGCATCGTTGGCGAAATTGTTAAGTTGGTTGGTATTGTTGAGGTCGGTCGGCGGGGTCAGACCGGCCAGGTTGGTGAGTGAGCCGGACACCACATTGCGGGCCAGACCGTCCCCGCCGGGCGAAGGCATGGTGCTGGAGTTGATGCCGCTACTGCTGATACCGCCGCCGTTGCGCGAGGCGATGTTGTCGCGGATGATGGAATCACGAACCCATAACTTGGCCTTCCCGCGATTAAAGATACCGCCTCCTTCACCGTTCAGGTAATGGTAGGCGCGGTTATTGCGAATCTCACAGCGCACGACCTCCAACTCGCCTTCGTTGTAGATGCCGCCACCGCTCTGGGCCAATCCGTCGAAAATGGTCATATCCGCCAAGGTCACTTTCACGCCAGGCAGAATCCGGAACACCGAACCCCCGCGCCCGCCGGAAACCAGGGTGCGTCCGATGCCCGCGCCCCGGATGGTCATGTCCCGCGTGATCACCGCGTTCTGGTAAAACAGTCCAGGGCCCAGCACGATTTCGGTGATGTTCGTGTTGCCGAGAGCAAATCCGAATTCGTTATTCCGGGGCGGATCGAACACCACTTCCGCGTCGTCCGTATAACCGTTGCCGGGACGAAAGAAGGTTTGTTGGGGAATAATCAGGGTGCGGGTGTTGGAAATGATGTATTTCTGGAGATCATAGGTCAGCCAGAAGCCGGAGCCGAACGTGCTCACCACGCGAGCGCTCAGCGTTTGTGAAAAGCGATTCTGATTGAATTCAATTTCATAACCACGACCAAGGTCCAGGTTGTTCACGCCAACCACACCATAAATAACGGTCCCAATATCGAAATAATTGCCGCTTCCGATAACCGCCTGCCCGCCCCCCTGGCTGGCCGACCGCCAATTGGCTTCGATAAAAATGCTGCTCGCCAGCAAGGGTGATGACCATGCGGCCGCGACCGTGACAGAGATAATGCGAATAAGGGTGTGAATATTCATGGTGCGGCGCCTCGCGCCTGAGGAGGGTGTGAGATAGGTGATGGGTTCTCTGATATATGGAATTCGCCCTGTATACGATACAGAGGAACGCCTTAACCTCATAGGGGATTACACTAGAATTCTTTAATGGCGAGTCAAGCGGTTTCGAGCGGCAAATTCTGACTGATTTAAGAAACCCGGGATCAATTTCTGCATAAAATTTTAGGGCGTTACGTTTTTGTGAGAGAAGGGTTGACCTTTGGTGAGGGTTTCGGTAGTCGTTTTGCATCGTCGCGGTGGACAAGTTTCGTTTTTCGTTCGGATGAACTAACGGGAAAAGATCATGAATCGAATTCTCAAGCAACGCAGCGTGCAAATCAGCCGGCAGAAAAGTTTTCTCCTGACCGCCCGGGCGCATTCGACCGTTCACCGCGTTGATCCTGCCATGGCCAAAATGATGCCAGCGCCGTCCGCGGCCACCTATCCTTCCGAATACCGCCGCCCGTAATTCCCCGAATCGGCGCGCCCGCCCCAACGACCTCCTGACAGCATCCCGAAAACCCGGAGGCGATTCTTCGCCGCTGTTTGCGCGACATTTGGTCGCCCGCACGCTTGTAGATTGTCTGGCAATCCGCTAGGCTTTACCACCGGCGCGTAGGAGCGCAGGAAAGGATTTCCCATGGGCGAAGAGACCAAGAAAGATATCTGGATCGGTTTTGACCTCGGCGGCACGAAAATGCTGGCGACGGTCTATGACGAAAAGTTCAAACCGTTGGGCCGCAAGCGGCGCAAGACGAAAGGCGCTGAAGGCGCCGCCGCCGGCCTGGAGCGCGTGACGAAAACCATTGACGAAGCGCTCGCCGATGCCAAGGCAACGCCCCAGCAACTGCGGGGCATTGGCGTGGGACTGCCCGGGCCGCTGGATCTCGACAAGGGCATCATTATCGAATCCGCGAACCTGGGGTGGAAAAACGTCAAGCTGCAGCAAATGTTGACCGATAAATACAAATGTCCGGCTGTCCTGGCCAACGATGTTGACGCCGGGACGTTTGGCGAATACCGCTTTGGCGCCGGCAAGGGCGGGCGCTGTGTCCTTGGCGTGTTTCCCGGCACCGGCATCGGCGGCGGGCTGATCTACGAAGGCAAAATTTTTCGCGGCAAAACCACCTCATGTCTGGAATTCGGCCACATGATGGTGGATCCCCGTGGACGCATGTGTGGTTGCGGTCGGCGGGGCTGTCTGGAAACCGTCGCCAGCCGGCTGGCCATCGCCGCGGATGTGGCCATGGCCGCCTACCGGGGTGAAAGCCCGTTTATTCTGGATTCCGTCGGCACCAACATCGCGGATATCCGCAGCAGCTTGCTGGCCGACGCGGTCAAGGCCGGCGACAAAGTGGTGGAAAAAACCATACGCAATGCCGCCCGGCGCATCGGGGAAGCCGTGGCCAATGTCGGTAACCTCCTGGCCCCCGATATCGTCGTGTTGGGCGGCGGTTTGGTCGAGGCGTTGCAGGATATTTTTCTGCAGGAAGTACGCGATCAGGTTGCCAAGCGGGTCATGGATTCGTTTGCTAAATCCATCCAGGTCACGGTCGCCGCCCTCGGCGACGACGCCACCGCTCTCGGCGCGGCCGCGCTGATCGCGGAAAAAGTAGCCGAGGAGAAATAACGAGCATGACCGCCGCCCGCAAAACGTCTGAACGGCGCGACAGCGCACCGGACCGCCCCGCCGCGGATGCCGCCGGACGCTTGTTCGCCGTGATTGACGTCGGGGCGACCGCGGTGCGTATGGAAATCGCCGAGTTGGACGCCTCCGGGGCTATACGCACCATCGAGCAGTTGTACCACGCCGTTCATCTCGGCAAGGACGCCTTCACCCTCGGCCGGATTCAGCAATCGACCATTGAGGAGTGCGTCAACATCCTCAAGAACTACCGGCGGGGCATGGAGGAGTACGGCGTCACCGAGCCTGATCAAATCCGGGCGGTGGCCACCAGCTCGGTGCGCGAAGCCGCCAACCGCGACACCTTTCTCGACCGCGTCTACATCGCCACCCGGATCAGCCTTGAGGTGATTGAGGAAACCGAAGAGACCCGCCTCACCTTTCTTGCCGTTCAGGATCTGCTCGCCCGCCATGCCGACCTGCGCAAAGGCGATGTCCTGGTGGTCGAAGTCGGTGGAGGCGACTCGGAGCTGCTGCTCGTTCAGGACGGCTATGTCACGTTCTCCAACACCTACCGCCTGGGGTCATTGCGCATGCGGGAAACGCTGGATACCCGGCATACCCCGGCCAATCGTCTTTACGAGACCTTTCTGCGGCATATTCAACTTACCGTGGACCAAATTCAGCGCAGCGTGCCCATTGAAAAAACCCCGTTTCTGCTCGCCATTTCCGGTGATGCCCGGTTTGCCGCGGCCCAACTCCAACCCGACTGGTCCACGGTGGATTCGGCCCGTGTCGATGTCAAAACATTCGCGGCATTCGCCCGCAAGATCGCCGGCCTCACCGCGGATGAGCTGGTCGGCAAGTACCGCATGAATTACCAGGAGGCCGAAACCATCGGGCCGGCCCTCATGGGGTATGCCCAAATTGCCAAGGTGTTCGGGGTTGAACAGATCATCGTGCCCAAGTCCAGCTTGCGCCACGGTCTCTTGCGTGAAGCGATCGGGTCCGGCGGCTGGGACGAAGCGCTCGAATCCCAGGTCGTGCATTCCGCCCTTGCCCTCGGCCACAAGTACGGGTTTGATGAACGCCACGGCGTTCAGGTGGCCGACTTGAGCATGCGGCTGTTCCGGGAGCTGCAACCGGATCACCAACTCGGACCTCGCCACGAGCGGATCCTGCGGCTCGCCGCCATTCTCCACGAAGTCGGCTTGTTCATCAACACCCGCAGCCATCACAAGCATTCGATGTACATCATCCTCAACAGCGACTTGTTCGGCCTCGGTCGGGCCGACATGCAGTTGATCGCCCTCATCGCCCGTTACCATCGCCGCGCCGCTCCGCAACCATACCACGAAGGCTACGCCCTGTTGGATCGCGACGACCGGATGATTGTGTCCAAGCTTTCGGCCATTCTCCGGGTCGCCGATGCCCTCGACCGCAACCACATGCAGCAGGTGCGCGAGCTGTCTTTTGTGCGCGGGCACGGGCAGTTCACCGTCTATGTCCACGATGTCCAGGACCTCACCCTCGAACGGGTCGCCCTCAAGGAGAAGGGCAGTATGTTCGAGGAGGTCTACGGCATGAAAATCAATCTGGAAGTCGCCACCAGCAGCGAAGGACTTATTCCCGATGTCTAAACAATCGACGCCCTATGTCTTCAACAACCGTGAACTCAGTTGGTTGAACTTCAACAAGCGGGTTCTCGAAGAAGCGCTTGATGCGGGAAACCCGCTGCTCGAGCGGCTCAAATTTCTTGCCATCGTCTCCTCCAACCTGGACGAATTTTTCATGGTGCGGGTCGGCGGGTTGCAGCAGTTGGTGTTGCAGGGAAAGGTCGCCGCCGACAATTCCGGGTGGGCTCCCGCCGATCTTCTGCGCGAACTCAGCGTACGCGCCCACGCCATGGTTGAGCGACAATACCGTTGTTTCATGGAGGAAATCAAAACCGGTTTGCACGATGCCGGGATCCGCCGCCTCCACATGAATAAACTTACGCCGGCATTGTACGAATACCTCGAAGGCGTCTTTGAGCACGAGCTGTATCCGGTCATCACCCCCATCGCCTTGCGCGATCCCGCCGATCTCCCGCAGCTCCCCGGCCTCAACATCATGCTTCTGGTTCGCCTCAAACCGGACGAGGGTAAGTCCAAAAAGCCCCGCTATGCCGTGGTCTTGATTCCCAAGCGGCTCGGCCGCTTTATTACCGCGCCCATCGAGGAAGGCCACAACTACGTTCTCGTTGAAGATGTCGTCGGCGAATTTATCAACCGCCTGTTTCCCGGAGAGCCGGTCGCCGAAGTCGTGCCGTTCCGGATCACCCGCAACGCCGACATGAGCGTGCGCGAGGATCTCGCCGGGGATCTGCTCAGCCGGATGAAGGACATTCTCGTCGCCCGCAAGCAGAGCAGTTGCGTGCGGCTCGAGGTCAGCGCTTCGGCCTCCAAGACGAGTCTGGCCATGCTCAGCCAGATGCTTTCGGTCAATCCCGAGCATATCTACCCGGTCCCGGGCCCGCTCGACCTTGCCGCTTATTTCGGGCTCGCCCGCATGACCGGTTTCGACGATTTGCGCGAAAAACCCTGGCCGCCCCAGCAGCCTCCCGCCGTGCCGCCGAACACCTCCATCTTTGAGGCCATCGCCCGCAAGGACATTATTCTGCATCACCCCTACGAAAGTTTTGATCCGGTGGTGCGCCTGGTCGAGCAGGCCGCCGATGACCCCAACGTCCTTGCCATCAAGCAAATCTTGTACCGCACCAGCGAAAACAGCCCGATTATCGCCGCGCTCGCCCGTGCCGCCAACCGCGACAAACACGTCACCGCCATCGTCGAGCTCAAGGCTCGCTTCGATGAAGCCCGCAACATCGGCTGGGCCGAGGCCCTCGAACAGTCCGGCGTCCAGGTGATTTACGGCATCAAGGGGCTCAAGACCCACGCCAAAATCTGCGTGGTCGTCCGCAAGGAAGCCGGCGGCATCCGCCGCTATGTCCATTTCGGCACCGGTAATTACAATGAAATTACCGCCCGCCTCTACACCGACACCAGCTACATGACCTGCCACGACGATTACGGAGCCGATGCCACCGCCTTCTTCAACATGATCAGCGGTTACTCCCAGCCCGTTTCCTTCCGCAAGCTCGAAGCCGCCCCCATCGGGCTGCGTTCCCGCTTGCTGCAACTGATCGAAAGCGAAACCTTGCGCAGCAAGGAGGGCCAGCCCGCCCGGATCATGGCCCGCGTCAACGCGCTGGTTGACCCTGATATCATCCAGGCCCTTTATCGCGCGTCCCAGGCCGGGGTCAACATTCAACTCAATGTCCGTGGCATCTGCGGTTTGCGGCCTGGCGTGCCCGGGCAAAGCGAAAACATTGAGGTCATCAGCATTGTCGATCGATTTCTCGAACACAGCCGCATCTTGTATTTTCATCAGGGCGGCGAGCCGCTTCTGTTCATTTCCAGCGCCGATTGGATGCCCCGCAACCTCGACCGCCGCGTCGAGTTGCTGATTCCCATTGATGACGACGAAGCCCGGCAGCGCTTGATTCAAACCCTTGAAACCGCGTTCCGCGACAACGTCAAGGCCCGGCGCCAGAAAAACGACGGCACGTATGAGCGGGTCAAGCCCGCACGCGGCGCAAAGCTGTTTCGTTCCCAGGAGTTGTTTTATCAGCAGGCCTGCGCCGCCACCCAGCAAGCCCGGACCAATCAACCGCTCACCTTTCAACCCGAGCGACCCTCGCTCATCAAACCATGAACGGGCGCATGGGCGAGTCGGTCGATGTGCTCGACCGTGACGCCGCCACCCCGCGCCGCTTGGCCGCGCAACAACTCTTTGCTTGTCAGGGCGCCGAGTTCCGCCGGCTGGCCGAAGCCTGGCGATCCGCGCCCGACGATGAGGAGGCGCTTCATCGCCTCCGCATCGGCTTGCGCCGCTTTCGCGTTCTGCTTCGTGTATTCGAAGCCGACACCCTCGACCACGGAGGACGAACCCTCCGCGCGAGCTTGTCCGCGCTCGGCGACCGGCTTGGCGTCGTGCGCGATCACGACGTCATGTTGGCCCAGCTTCGCAAAGCGGAAAGGAAGCTCGACGATAGCGCACCCGAAGAGGTTGCCGCGGTGGAGTCCCGGTTGCGTGTTCGTCGGCAAGCGGCCTGGCGCAAGGTGCAAGGCGGTCTTCGCGGGCGGGCTTGGATACGAACGTTTGCGTTGACCGACCGGTTTGTCGCCCGCTTCGCCGCCGACCCGCCTGAAACGAATCCCCAGACGGTTGGCGGCTTTTTTGATAAAGAATTTAAAAAACATGTGCGGAAAATCCGCCGCTCCGCCGCCCTTGCCGACGCGGTTGACGTGGAGTCGTTGCATCAATTTAGGATACGCTTGCGGCGGTTGCGGTATCTCGGCGATCTCTTCGCCCCCCTGGCCGACCGGCGCCTTGCCAAAACCATTACTCTGGTCCACGACGCCGAGCAAAGCCTTGGCCGGGTGCATGACCTCGACCTCGCCCTGGCGTTTCTGGATGGGCAGGCCGGCCTTCGGGCAGTCGGGCTTCGTGCGCATTGGGAGGGACTGCGTGCCCGCCGGTTACGACGGTTTCAGCGGGCCTGGGCAATATGCCGGCGACGCCTCTAAAGGATTTTTTTCTGTTCAAGCCGGAGTTGTGTTATACTATACGGCTCGCTCTTCATACGGCGCGGTAGCCAAGTGGTAAGGCAGAGGTCTGCAAAACCTTTATTCGGGGGTTCGATTCCCCCCCGCGCCTCCAGCCTTCGCCCCTCGCTTTGCTCGGGGGCTACGGCTTGGCAAGCCAGCCAGAAGGTCGGAAGCGAGGGCGAAGGCTGTCACGCCGGAGCCGATGGCGCGAAGCGGCATCACGTAGGCGGACGGGAAAAAGAAGATCGCGTTTTTCGCTTTGCTCGGGGGCTACGGCTTGGCAAGCCAGCC
>CALMYG010000005.1 GCA_937873455.1 uncultured Verrucomicrobiota bacterium | reverse complement strand
CTGCCCCCCGACCACGGGAGGGGCGGGCAGGGTTCAAGTCCCTCCGGGCCCATAAAGAATTGAAAACGCGGTCCGGTTGGGGACTCATAATCCCTTGGTCGGGGCCCGCCTGCCCCCCGACCACGGGAGGGGCGGGCAGGGTTCAAGTCCCTCCGGGCCCATAAGCAGCATGGCATCAGGAGTTGCGGCATGAGTATGGATACGCACGGAGAAGCATCCGAGATCGGAATGGACGCTATTTGCCGGTTTTCCGGTCATCTGGCCCATGACATCAACAACCTGCTTACGCCCATCATCGCCTGCGGACAAATGCTTCGCGATGGCATCAAAAAAGACGATCCGCTGTTTTTTTGCGCGGATCAAGTGGCTGAGGCCGGCGAGCGTTTTCTCGCCCTTTCCCGTAAATTACAGGTGATCGGTTCCCGCCGGAGCAGCGGCCACGTCCTGGCCATCGCTTCCCTTATACCCGAAGGTGTGAAGTCGGCGGCTTTGCCGACCGGCACGCCCATTACCGTGGCGGAGCCTTACCTGGACCGTCCGGATGTCGTCGGCGGTCAGGTAAAGTTGGATATGGAGCAGTTTATTTTTCTGACCGGTGAGTTGGTGCGGAATGCGGCGGACGCCATGCCGCAAGGCGGCGTGATCACGGTGGATGTGGCGGTTGTCGGGGATGTCCCGGACGCTCCCTTCGCCTCGCCCGCGGGGTGGGTGGTTTTGTCGGTCGCGGATCAGGGAACCGGCATGACGCCGGATGTCATGGCCCGCATATACGAGCCATATTTCAGCACCCATGGTCAGGAGCGCGACAAGGGGTTGGGGCTAACCCTGGTGTATGGCATTGTGCGCCGGGCAGGCGGATTTATCCGGTGCGAAAGCCAGCCCGGACAAGGCGCGGTCTTCCGGGTCTATTTTCCGGGCCATCCGTCAAGCTGATGGTTTTGACTCGTCGCAAGCCCGTTTGTCGTTTTCCTGTGGTCAAGCCCGCCGCCATCAGGCATACTGCTAACGGTTATTACCCGTTGGTCGGGTCGAACAGCGTGAATCAGGAGTAATGTATGAATTCCACCCTCCATGAGGATGCGGTTAAAGCCATCATTTACGGTATGCACGGATCGCCGTTTGATGTTTTCGGTCTTCACGATCTGCGACCCGGACAAGAGGCCGTGGTTATCCGCACCTTTCAACCGTTTGCCGACCGGGTGGAGGTAATGGAGGGCGGGGCGCTGCACCCGATGACGCGGATTCATGCCGACGGTCTTTTTGAGTTGGTTTTCCCGGACAAGAAGAAGTTCAAGTACCGGTTAAAGGTGACCGATAGCCAAGGCCACTCCTGGGAGGTGGACGATCCATACGGGCTGCCGGTTCGGCTGACGGATTTCGATTTACATTTGATCGGCGAAGGCACGCATTACCGAACGTATGAAAAGCTCGGGGCTCACCTGCTGAACGTGGAT
This sequence comes from uncultured Verrucomicrobiota bacterium, assembly GCA_937873455.1. Classification (GTDB taxonomy): domain Bacteria; phylum Verrucomicrobiota; class Kiritimatiellia; order CAIVKH01; family CAIVKH01; genus CALMUP01. The sequence goes on along the minus strand of CALMYG010000005.1, from coordinate 11,221 downwards.
GGTATAAGCGGGGTGCATTTTGCCGTCTGGGCGCCCAACGCGTTGCGGGTCAGCGTTATTGGCCAGTTCAACCGGTGGAATGGCCTGCATCATCCGATGCAGCGACGGGGAGATTCGGGCATTTGGGAGCTGTTTATTCCCGGGTTGGTCGAGGGCGATATCTACAAGTACGAGGTCAAGGGGCCGCACGACTTCCTGGGACAGAAGTCGGACCCCTATGCCTTCGCCGCTGAATTGCGCCCCAAGACCGCTTCGGTCGTGGCGGACCTGCACCGCTACAAATGGAACGACGCGGCCTGGATGGAGAAGCGCAAGCAATTGCCCGCGGACATGAGCAGCCCGATCAGCATTTATGAGGTGCATCTCGGTTCCTGGCGACGCGTGCCCAATGAAAACAACCGGTGGCTTTCGTACCGTGAGCTTGCCGACTGGCTGCTTCCTTACGTTAAAAACCTCGGGTTTACCCATATCGAGTTGTTACCGATTTCCGAGCATCCGTTTGACGGTTCCTGGGGGTATCAAACCATCGGGTATTACGCGCCGACATCGCGCTTCGGTTCGCCGGATGACTTCAAGTATTTTGTCGACCGCTGCCACCAGGAAGGAATCGGCGTGATTCTGGACTGGGTGCCCGCGCATTTTCCCAAGGATGGCCATGGCTTGGCCTATTTCGACGGTACGCACCTGTACGAGCATGCGGACCCGCGCAAGGGCGAGCATCGCGACTGGGGCACGCTGATCTTTAATTACGGACGCAACGAGGTGAAGACCTTCCTGTTGTCCAATGCGGTCTACTGGGCGGAGGTGTTTCACATTGACGGACTCCGGGTGGATGCCGTGGCCAGCATGTTGTACCTGGACTATTCCCGCAAGGAAGGCGAATGGATTCCGAACATGTTTGGCGGAAGGGAAAACCTCGAAGCCGTCGACTTTCTGAAAAAGTTCAACGAAGTGATGCACGCCGAGTTTCCGGGCTTCCTGTCCTTTGCCGAAGAGTCGACGGCCTGGCCGATGGTTTCGCGGCCCACGTATCTGGGCGGGCTCGGGTTCGGCTTGAAGTGGAACATGGGGTGGATGAACGACATCCTGGTCTACATCAGCAAGGATCCCATTCATCGCCGGTACCATCACAACGACATTACGTTCTCGCTCATCTACGCCTTTACGGAGAACTTCATCCTGCCGTTCTCCCACGATGAAGTGGTGCATGGCAAGGGGGCGATGCTGAGCAAAATGCCCGGCGACCTTTGGCAAAAGTTCGCCAATGCCCGCCTGCTTTACGCCTACATGTACGCCCACCCCGGGAAGAAATTGCTCTTCATGGGCGTGGAAATCGGCCAGTGGAACGAGTGGAATTGCCACGAAAGCATGGATTGGCATCTGCTGAAATACGAGCACCATCAGAAGCTCCAGTATTTCTTCACCAAGCTGAATGCGCTGTATCGCCAATACGCCCCGCTGTATGAAGTCGACTTTTCCTGGGAAGGCTTCGAATGGATTGACCTGCACGACAGCGAAAACAGCACGGTCAGTTTGCTGCGCAAGTCCAAAAACCCCCGGCATATCATCGTGTGCGTGTTCAACTTCACGCCGGTGCCGCGTCACGGATACCGCGTCGGTGTACCGTATGCCGGCGACTATACGTTGGTGTTGAATACGGATCACGAGGCGTTCGGCGGCAGTAACGTCGGCGTGGTGGATACGCTGACCGCGGAAAACGTACCGTGGAACAGCCACCAGCATTCCCTTCCTCTTAGCGTTCCTCCGCTCGGCGCCGTGTTCTTTCATCATTACGAAGATCCACCGCCCCCCCTGCCGCCCCCCGAGGAAAAACCGGAGGACGCGGATATTCTGGCTGAAGGGGAAGCGGCCGGCGATGCGCCGGAGCAAACCACGTAAGGAAGCCGCGCATGAACACGGGAACGTGAAACATCAGGTTCCAAGGTGATGATTACGGTCAACTATTTGCCTCCACCGTTGGTGCACGAACTGCGCTCGCGTTCGTTTCCCCGGCTGTTCCGGATGACCGGAAGCCCTGGCAACCGGGGATTCGGCCGGGTGTTGCGTCAGCGCATACGTTCCCTGATTGATCGCGAGCACACGTTGATTGAAAAGGCGATTACCCTGGCATACCTCGGCTCGTTTTTGGTGGATCACATTGTCTTTGCCGAGAAGACGGCCTGCCAGATTCTGGAAAAGCGGGATCTGACCGAGACCGAAGAGAAGCAGTTGTGGGATTCACATTACCACAATGTCATCGAGACCCTGGCCGCCGAGCATGCCGAGCGGGAACGAATTCTGGAATACCTCGGCCTGCTGGAGCGGTATTCCCGGTTGCCGGAAACCATTCACCGTGCGCGCACCCGGCATTGGGGCATGATGAACACCATCCTGGCCCGTCCGGCCGCGCCGGATCAGCCGGAAGTGGACGAGGTCAGCATTCTCCGCAAGGTGCAGTTTATTCTATCCAGCGGGCGGCGGGCCGAATCCAAGGCGCGCCTCATCTGCATTGCCGCGTCGCTTCTGGCGGATCGCCAGTGCTGGTGCCGCCACGTGCCGTGGCCGGCCGCCTACATGCAGATCATGACTGATCTTTATCCGTTTTTAGCCCAGCATCCCCAGGTGATGGATAAAATCATTCGATTATCGTGAGCGGAGGGTTGCCGGGCCGCGTCGGTTTTGTTTACCCTTGAAGCACGGTTAGGATTTGGAGAAGTAACATGTATATCGTTCATATCGCATCGGAGTTCGCCAATGTCGCCAAGGTGGGAGGTCTTGCCGATGTCGTGCAGGGGCTAACCCGGGAGTTGTCCATTCGCGGAAATCATGTGGAGGTGATCCTTCCCCGTTATGACTGCATGCGAACCGACCGCATCTGGGGCTTGACCAAATCCTACAGCGATTTGTGGGTCCCCTATCACCACTTCTGGGTGCATTGCGATGTGTACTTCGGCTTCGTGGACGGGGTGAAGTGCTATTTTATCGAGCCGCATTTCTTTAAGAACTTTTTCCAGCGCGGGATCGTCTACGGCCACACCGATGATCCGGACCGGTTTGCCTTCTTCAGCAAGGCCGCCCTGGAGTTCATGCTCAAGACCAACAAGCATCCGGATGTGATTCATGTCCACGACTGGCAGACCGCGATGGTGCCGCTGCTGCTGTATGAGACCTACTCCAAGTTCGGCATGACGCATCCGCGGGTCTGCTTTACGATCCATAACATTCATCATCAGGGTATCACCGGCGATTTTGTGTTGCGCCAAAACCACCTCAATCCGGCGTGGTACGTCACCCCGGACCGCCTCGCCGATGACCGGCATCACGGCGCGGTCAATTTGATGAAAGGCGGGATCGTCTATTCCAATTTCGTGACCACGGTATCGCCCACCTACATGCACGAAATTCGTCATTCCACCCTCGGGCACGGCCTGCAAAACGTGTTAAATCATCACGGCCACAAGTTGGGCGGGGTGCTGAACGGCGTGGATTACGGCGAGTGGAATCCCGAGGTCGACCGCTTCCTTCCGTATAAGTACAGCGCGGGAAATCTGGACGGGAAATACGGCAACAAAAAAGCCCTGCGCGACCGGTTCTGGTTGGCCGACTCTTTCAAGCCGATCGTCGCGGTGGTCAGTCGGCTCGACCACCAGAAAGGCGTGGGCTTGATCCGCCATGCGATGTTCTACGCCCTGGCCAACAATTGCCAATTCGTCCTGCTTGGCACCAGTCCGGATGCCAAAATCAACGAGGACTTCTGGAATCTCAAACGGCATCTGAATGACAATCCGGATTGTCACCTGGAGTTGAGTTTTGACGAATACCTCTCGCACTTGATTTACGCGGGTGCGGACATGATCCTGGTTCCCAGCGCTTTTGAGCCCTGTGGATTGACTCAGTTAATCGCCATGAAATACGGAACGGTTCCGGTGGTCCGGAACACCGGGGGGCTGGCTGATACGGTGTTTGACGCCAATTACGCCCACGTGCCGTATCATGACCGCACCGGCTATGTGTTCAACGACTTGACCCACGATGGATTGGAATCCGCCCTGCGCCGGGCCATCGGCATGTGGTACCACTACCCGCAGTATTGGCGCGAGCTCATACTCAATGGCATGCGCAAGGATTATTCGTGGAGCCATTCCGCCCAGCACTACTTGAACATCTACAACCATATCAGGGAGAAATAATGCAAGCATCCATCGACACCGCTGAAGGAATCCCCCAAATCGCCGGCAACGAGGAGGCCGTGCTCCGCCGCGCCGGCCAGGCCGCCGATGCCTACCGGACCGCCGGGGGCGTAGCCTTTGACCGCATCAAGAGCGCCGCCGCCATCGCCCTTCACATGCAACAGCCGCTGATTCCCGCCGGCGGGGGCGATCTTCGCTCCGCCGCGATCATCAGCAACCTCAAGCACATGATGGACAACCAGACCATCGGCGACAACCACAACGCCCCGGTGTTTTACTGGTGCTACAAACGGATCGGAGAGTTTGTGCCCCAGCTTATCGGCGAAGGCAAGCAGCCCCGCGCCATGCTGGAATACACCGGTTGCCTGTTCGATGGCCTGGCCAAGATGGGTTCCCAGGACCTGTTTGACGCGCTGCGAAACGTCACCGTAAACCCGGACTACCGCCATGCCGTGGAGTGGTTGGGTTGTCCGTGGGGCCATGCCGTGGCGCCTTCGACGCCGGTGCAGGATTACAAGCTGCATGTGCTGGCCTGGCAGCAACATTTCGCCGCGCTCTTCGGCATGGAGGCGTTGGAGCGGGTCAAGGGATTCTCGCCCTCCGAGATGGCGATCCCCAACCAGCCGGATGTCGCCTACGAATTCGTCAAGACCTTGAAGGATTGCGGCTTCACCTGGGTCATTATCCAGGAGCACACGGTGGAGAAACTCAACGGCCACGGCATCGACCGCCCGCATGTTCCGCATCGCCTGGTTTGCCGGAACAGCAAAGGGGAAACCGCCTCGATCATCGCCCTGATTAAAACCCAGGGGAGCGATACCAAGCTGGTCGCGCAAATGCAGCCGTGGTACGAGGCGGCCAGTATCGGGCGGCAGGAGTTGGCCGGGCGCTCCATTCCGCCGCTGGTCACGCAGATCGCCGACGGTGAAAACGGCGGGGTGATGATGAACGAATTTCCCGGCAAGTTCATGGAGGTGGTACGCAACGCCTCGCATTCGGATACTCCGCTGATGAACGGCTCGGAATACCTCGAACACCTGTTTGCGCTTGGCATCAAGGAGGCCGACCTCCCGGAAATCCAACCGCTGTTCCAGCACAAAATCTGGCAGAAAACCGCCCCGGGCGACGGCCCGGAAAAACTGCGCGCCGCCATTGAAGAGTGCCGCAAGGAAGATCACCGCTTCCACATGGAGGGCGGCAGTTGGACCAGCCACATTTCCTGGACCAACGGCTATGAAAACGTACTCGGGCCGATGGACCAAGTGAGCGCCTTGTTCAGCGAGAAAGTCCTCGACGCCGGCATTCGCACCACCGATCCCCGCTACCGCAACGCCCTCTACCACTTGCTGGTCACCCAGACCAGTTGCTTCCGTTATTGGGGGCAGGGGGTCTGGACCGATTACGCCCGTGAATTGTGCCGGCGTACGGAGGATATTCTGCGCCACGACTTCTAATTTCATGCGAAAGGCGGTCCGCCATGCCCGATACCGTATACCATGCCCTGGTGCTCAACCTCCATCAACCGTGGGGGAACCTGGATGAAATGCTGAACAACCCGCTCTCTGAGTGGCAAGGCAAAGAAATTTTATACGCCTACGACCGCATTACCCGCGCGGTCGAAGGGTGGGAGGACGTGGCCCGGGTACACCTCTCAATGAGCGGCACCCTGCTGGAGGCCTTGTCGAACCACGACTTCCAGTCCCGGGTTTACGGCATCGTGAAATGCGGCGACCTGCTGTGGAAGTTGCGCAATCCCGCGCTGGAAATTCTCGGCACCGGTTATTACCACCCGGTGTTTCCGCTCATTCCGGAGGTCGACCGCGAAGAGCACGTCAAGCGCTGGTTGAGCATAGGGCACCACCTCTTTCCGCGCGACGCCTTTCAGGGTTTCTGGCCGCCGGAAATGGGTTTCTGCATGGAGATGATTCCGCTGCTGAAGCGCGCGGGTTACCGGTATGTGATTGTCGATGCCGAACATATCGTGCCGATGACTCCGATGAAGTGGGAGGAGCTTCGTTACCGCCCCCACCTGGCAAAGTTCGGGGATTACGAGATCGTGGTGATCCCCCGGGATCGCGATCTTTCCATCGCCCAGGAGGGCGGACTCGAACCGGGCTGGTTCATTCATGAAGTCAAGGAGCGCACCAAGTGGTGCAATTTCGAGCCGTTGGTCTGCACCGCCACCGACGGCGAAAATGGCGGGTGGTTCCGCAACGTCAATTGGGCCTCCAATTTCTGGGGCTCCTTTTATCACCCGTTGCTGGAACAATCCCGCAAGCGCGAGTCCGGGGTGATGCCGACCTTTATCGACGATTACCTCGACGCCTTCGGCGCCCACGGGCACGTCATTGTCCGCACCGGGGCGTGGAACACCGGGTTTCATCACGGCATTGGGTTCATTCAGTGGACCGGCTCGCAGATGCAGCGCGACGCCTGGGCCCGGCTGGCCGAGGTTAGTCGAAGCGTGCACGAAGCGCGCGAAGATGCCGCCCGCCGGAGTTGGGCCAACCACGAGGAAAATCGCTGCCTGGAAGAGGCGTTCTGGCGGCTGTTGCGGGCCGAAACCAGTTGCCATTTCTTCTGGGGAACCGCTTGGGTTGATCGCGCCCATAACGGAATGAACGAGACGCTGTACTGGCTGGATCTCGCCCGCCGGGCCCGCGGATGATACATCCAATCGAAATACAGGATTAACGAGCGGCAGCTTTACATTTCCCGTTCAACCAGTAAACTGATCGAGTAATTTCAACCAGCAGCCGACCAACACGTTGAAGAAAAAACACCATAGACGCGGGTCGGGCGGTGAGGGCGCGCCGTCCTTGCAAGCCCTGCTTGATGAAATATCGCAAGAAACCGAGCTTCCCGCCCGGGAGACGGAACTCATTCTGCTGGAAATCGACCCGCATCGCGCCCATGCCTATTGGAATATCGATGCCGCGAGCGTCGATCCGGGGCGTCCGCTTGTCCTGCGGGTGCATGACATTACGGGCGACTGCGACCTGGCCTCCGCCCACCAGTCGTTTGATGTCGAAGTGCAAGGACGGCAAGGGCGCTGGTACTTGGATTTCTGGCGGGATGACCGAACCTTTATTTCGGAAATTGGCTACCGCAATGTCGATGGAACCCTGGAGCGCCTGGCGCTTTCCAATCCGGTTTCCACGCCGCCCGCCGAACCGTTTGCCGAGAATGAAGCCAACCCGCATGTGGATCCCCACGGGCGTCCGTTGCACACCGAGTGGCCGGGTGATCAGCAGCCCGCCCCGGCCGACGATATTGCGGTGGATGTTGAACCGCCGCCGGTCGTTCCCGAGCCGCTGGTGGTTGAGCCGGTCACCGTGTTGAATCCGGATTTTCCGCTGCCTGACTGGCCGTCGAACGCGGCGTCGGCGTCGGCTTCTGAAGCCGGAATTCCCGATGAAAAGCGCGTCGAGCCGCCGAGTGAAACGGCCGTTACGGCCCCGGCGGCCACCGGCCACGCCGATGTGGATTTTCCCGACACCATCACCGCCGCTGGCGATGCCGCCGTGGCGTTTTCCGGCGAAGAGGGAACCGTGGACAAGCCGGACGGTGAAGCCGGCGCCTTTCCCGACGCGGATGTATTGCGCGATGCGGTGATGGAAAACCACGATGCCGTGCAGGCATATTACGCGGCGGTCGCCGAATTTCCCGCCGAGGCGCCGGTCGCTCCCGCGCCGGTTGTGGAACCCCGCGACGAAGCGCCCGCTTCCGCTGCCGCTGCTTCGCCGTCGTCGCCCCCGGTGTCCGCTCCGCTTGAACAGATTGTCGGCCTCTCCAGCATGGAGTCCGGGAACCGTGATGTTTTGCTGGAGGTCAACGCGGAGCTGCACATTTACGGCCGCGCCAAACCCGGCACCGAGCTCTCGCTGTACGGGCAGACCGTCAAGACCCGTCCGGACGGCACCTTTTCGGTTCGCCGCATCCTGCCCCACGGGGCGGTCATCTTGCCCTTGTTATTCAAGCAGGGGGAGTGAGCCGGGCGATGCGCTGCTGAAGCGAAGGCGCATTGAAGAACAGAATTTCCGCCCAGCGTGGAGGCGCCATGCCGCCGGGATCGTCCTCGTTCGCGCGTTGCAACGCGGCCCGCAACCCATCCGGTGTATTCATCCAGGCGCATACCGCGTCATCGGCCTGCCGCATCCACCGGCGCGACCATGCCAAAAGCGGAATCCGGGTGATAAAGAGCGTAACGATCATCCAGAGAATAAAAGCGGGGATCGAGGCGGGGGGGTGCGGACTTTCCATCAGGCCCGCCGCGTGCGCGTGCGGCGCGACCAGGGCATAGCCGCCCAGAATGGATGCGCCGGTCAGCACGTGGGCGATGGTTTGCCGGCGGCGCAGGGAGGCGCCCTCCATCCACACCTTATGCAGCGCCACTGCGATGACCTCCGGGAGCGTCCAACGGTGCGCCCAGGACTCCGGAATAAACAAAACACGATCGTTCCCGGACGCCACCAATTGCATGTCGAAGTGGAGGAGGGGTAGGTCGTTATCCTCCGGGATGAGCCGGACATCGGTGAGGGCGATGCCGGCGCGAGCGAGCGGCTCCTTGAGTTCCTGGAGCAGGTCCGTGCGTGATTCCGGCGGTGCGTCTTCGTCTTCGGCCATCAAGGCCATGCCTTGCACCTTGGGTTGCAGCACATGGTAGCCGGTCCAGGCCAGGGCAAGCACCCACCACCAAGCGCCCGGGGCATAGGCCATGGCGACAAACACGACGCTGCCCAGCGCCACTCCGAGTCCCAGCTCCGCGGCAAACCCGCGCAGCCAATGGCTCCACGGGGCTTCTTCGTGTTCGCCTTCCTGTTGGCGCAAGGCATGATCTTCAGCGAGGGTGAACGGAAACACCACCACCAGCGAAGCCATGATGATCAGCAGCCAGTACGCGGGAACCACCAGAAACGACCAGTGGTAAAAGCGGGCCTCCAGCAGCCGCGCCAGCTCCTCGGCCCCGCCGGAAAGCGCAAAGGCAAGGAGGCCGATGATCAGGATCAGCCCCTTGATCAGGGCCAGCAGATGCGGAAGGTGGCGGTTCATACCCGCCTAGAACGTATCACCCAAGCCCAGCGCCTGGATAATGCGGTCCAGCTCTTCGCTTGAGTAATAGTCGATTTCCAGCCGGCCCGGAATTTTTTTGCCGCTGGACAAAGTCTTGCATCCGCTGAGGCGCACCTGGGTGCCGAAATGGTGTTGCAACTGTTCGGTCAGGCTTTCCAGATGACGGGTGGGAATGTCCTGGGTTTCCGCGCGCGGCTTTTTCGGCGCCCGGCGGGTGCGCGCGACAATCCGCTCGAGCGTTCGCACCGACATATCCTCGGCGATCACCCGTTCGGCCAGCAATTCCTGTTCGCGCGGAATTTCCAGGCCGAGCAACGCCTTGGCATGGCCGGGCGTGATGCGGCGCTCCGCCACCAGTTGCTTGACCGGGTCCGGCAGATCCAGCAGGCGCAACGCGTTGGCGATGGTCGGGCGGGCCTTGCCCACCCGCTCGGCGATTTGCTCCTGGGTCAGGCTGAACTTTTCCGCCAGCATGCGGTAGCCTTCCGCCTCTTCCACCAGGTTCAGGTCCGAGCGCTGCAGGTTTTCCACCAGGGCGATCTCCAGCGCCTCCTGATCGCCGACATCCATGATGACCGCGGGCACTTCGGTCAGCGCCGCTTCCTGGGCCGCCCGCAGGCGACGCTCGCCGGCGATCAACTCAAAATGGTCGGCCACCTTGCGCACCAGCAACGGTTGCAGCACTCCGCGTTCCTTGACCGACTCGATCAGTTCCGCCAGCGGTTCCGGCGAAAATACCCGGCGCGGTTGCCATGGACTTTTGCGAATCATGGCCACGGGAATCTTGTTGGCGCGCTCCGCCGGGGCGACCGGCGGCGTTTCGCCGGCGCTTCCGTCCTTGATTAACGCGCCCAAGCCGCGTCCCAGTCCTATATGTTTAGCCGCCATGATGGATGTTCCCTTCGTTGCGCCCTGTTTATCCGATACTCCCGGAAACCCGTCAAGGCTGGAGGCGCCGTAGGGATGCGCATGGGCGCTGACGTTGCGTTCTCGGTTATCCCTTGATCCGCGTTTCCGGTCGTGGGATAGTAGAAGCCCTTTGGAGCAAACCATGAAGACCATACCGTTTTGGAAAATGCACGGCGCGAAGAACGACTTTATCCTGGTGGACGACCGGGAGGTGACCTTTCCCGCCGAAGACGCGGCCTGGCTTGCCGCCATCATGTCGCGGCGCACCGGCATCGGTTCGGAGGGCGTCTTGTTGATTCAGCCGTCGACCCAAGCCGATTTCCGCATGCGGTTTTTCAATCCCGACGGCGGCGAGGTGGACATGTGCGGCAACGGCGCGCGCTGTATTGCCCGGCTCGCCCATGAGATCGGCGCGGCGCCGGCATCCATGCGTATGGAAACCCCGGCCGGCATTGTCCGGGCCGAAGCCCGCGGCGATTCCGTGCAACTGATCATGACCGAGCCGCACGGCTGGCGGATGCACCAGTCCCTCGATCTGTTCGGGCATGCCTTCACCTATCATTTCGTGAACACCGGGGTGCCGCATGTTGTGATTGAAGTGTCCGATCTGCCGGGGACCGATGTCCAGCGTCTTGGCGCGGGTATCCGTTACCACGAAGCCTTCGCCCCGAAAGGAACAAACGCCAATTTCATCCAGTTGGATGGTAAGGGCCGCCTACATGTGCGCACGTACGAACGCGGCGTCGAGGGAGAAACCCTCGCCTGCGGTACCGGTATGGTCGCCTGTGGCCTCGTCGCCGGCAAGCTTGGTCGGGTCTCCACCCCGGTCAAGGTAATCCCGGCCAGCGGCGATCTCCTGGAGGTGGGCTACCGCGACACCCCTGACGGCGCCACCGACGTCACGTTGCTCGGCCCCGCCGTACATGTTTTTCAGGGACAGTTGCGCTATCCGTAAAAAGTTCCCCGCCTGCCTGCCAGCCCCGCACGCCTGCGTGGGGCAGGCTGGCTCCCTCCCGCCTGTCGGGAGGGCGGGCAGGCAAACCTTGGAA
>CALMYG010000004.1 GCA_937873455.1 uncultured Verrucomicrobiota bacterium | reverse complement strand
GAGCCGGTCGTCGGCGACCGGCGGCCAGCAAGGCGGAGCGGGTGGCGCTGACCTGATGGTCGCGCCACCCGCGACAACACCGCTGGCGGCCCGCTGGGACAAACGACTCCCCGCCGACGGTTTCCCGCCTGGCTCAGGCCCGTGCACAGGTAAGGATGCTTGTGTCACAATGACGTCAGTCAATCAGGGATGCGTCACGATTGCGTCCGCATTCCTGTTGACATGAATAAAGTAACATGCATTCATATCAACATGAATGCGGACCCACGCGCCATGAGTGCCGCCGATGATGCCGCCCTGCGCAAACGCATCGGCGACCAGGTGCGCCTGTTTCGTCGCCTTCAGCATCTCACCCAGGTCGAATTGGCGCGTCGCATTGGCATGAAGCCCGGCCCGTTAAATGCCATTGAACAAGGGCGTCACGTTCCAACCGGCCGGGTGCTGCTCCGTCTGGCCGAGGCGTTGGGGGCATCGGTGGATGATGTGCTGGGTCGCGGCTGGGTTTCGGACCGCGTTGGCGAAAAGCCCGCCACCTATCTCACCGGCGCCGTGGACGGCGAACGGCCCTACGCCCAGCCCATGCGGTTGCGGGACGACCCGCCGCCGGATCCCGAGGTGGAGCTGTTCCTCGATGGCCTCGTCCGGGAATTTCTCGCCCTCGAGGATGCCTGCGGCGCCCAGAAGTGCGCCAGCATTCCCTTGCGGCATCCCTTCACCGCCGACGACCGAGGCATTGAATTGCTCGCCCAGCAGGTGCGGCAGTTTCTCGGCGTCGGCCACGCGGTGATTTTCGATTACCTTGAACTCTTTGAAAACGCCGGTCTGCGGGTGGTCTTCTGTCCCTTGCCCCGCGCCTTCGGCAGCCTGGCCTACTACGATGCGGTACATGCCAACGCCTTTTTTTTCATCAAGGAGCGGCAAAGCGTCGAGCGGCAGTTGTTTGAGTTGGCCAAGCGGCTCGGGGCGATTTACCTGCACACCGGCGGCGTGCGGTATCCGGAGGGTTCGCCGCCCGACAGCCTGCGCATCGCCCGGAAATTCGCCGCGTTTTTTCTCATGCCGGAGGCGGCCATGCGCGCCACCGTCGCCCAGACCGGCATCGCGCCGGACCGGTGGACCTACGCCTTGGTTCTGCGGTTAAAACACCGCTTCGGGGTCTCCGCGGAAAGTTTCGTGATCCGGCTGGAGGAGCTCGGCCTCATCACCGCCCCGCTCGCCAAGCGCTTCAAAACCCGCATCCGCCGCCACTACCAAACCACCCACAACCAGGAACCCGACGGCACCCGCCGCATCCTCATCCCGAACGGAAGGCTGGATGACCTCCGCCTGGTGGCGGGGAGGAGGGGGAAATGAAAATGCGCAACCGATTGGTCTTGGTTCCATCCGCCAACCCGGAGGAAACGCCGTAAAGCGTCGGCCGCGACGCGTCACAAGTTTCACGCCATGGACCTCATCAACGAAAGAAAACTGGCCTCCCGGGCCAAGCAACTGGGCGAAAGCGCGGATGCCGCCGCTCTAACCGAGCTGGCCCAACTGATCCGGTCCGATTCGCCGCTGGTCAGGCGGCTGGCGGCATCGGCGCTGGGCAAGCTGGCGGGGGTGGTGGACTCCGCGGTGTCGGTCGACTTGCTACGCCCATGCCTGGCCGACGCGCACCCGCAGGTGAGGCAGTATGCCGCCAAAGCGCTGGGGGCGTTTGGCCCGGCGGCGGCCGGGGCTCTGGAAGACCTCCGGGACCTGTACAAAAACCCCGCCGAGAAGGACTACGTCAAGCGCAGTGTCATCGCCGCCGGAAAGACGATCCGCGAGGCGGTGAAAATCGCCGAAAAAAGTGCGGTGCATGTGTGCGCTCGGTGTGCGCGGACGGTGGATGCGGACGAATATGCCCGGTCCCAAAAGGCCTTTCAGCGCACCTATTGTGACCGGTGTTTTGATGACGTCTTTCTCAAGCGCCGCAACTGGGAAACCCAGGTGGAGTTAAACAAGACCATCGAGGCCGCAAACGGCACCGTGGTGCAGTCGGACGGAGAGCGGATCATCGCCGACGAATTGACCGCCATGGGGTTGGCTTTCCGGTACGACAACCGCTTTCGCATCATCAAGGGCTATGCCATCCGCCCCGACTTCTATCTGCCGGAACTCGATGTCTACATCGAATACTGGGGCATGGAGGACAACCTGGACTACCGGATCGGCATGCTCGAAAAACAGAAACTGTACCAGCAGGCCGGCAAACGTCTGATCTCGCTGTATCCCCGCGAAAAGCCACGCCTCGCCGAGGCGCTCCGGGAAAAATTGAACCGTTTAGAAACAACCGTCAACCCACGAAAGGAAATGATGTGATGAAGAGCCGGGTTGAGCGGAGTATGGCGGCAGGAAGTATTCAGGATTTGTATGCGCATAGCTTGAAAGATCAACCGGTGGAATGTTGGCAGAAACTGGAAGACCACCTCCGGCAGGTCGCGGAACTGGCGGCGGCGTTTGCCAAGCCGTTTGGTGCATCCGATTGGGCTCTGGTATCCGGATGGTGGCACGACCTTGGTAAATACGCTCAGGCATTCCAAAATAAATTACTGCAACAAGACGATGCCGCCCATGTGGATCATTCAACGGCCGGGGCACAATATGCCGTTCGCTCAGCGCCGGTATTGGGGAATCTACTCGCCTATATAATCGCCGGTCATCATGGCGGCTTATCCGATGCAATAGCGGAAGGGGCGTGCTTGCAGAAACGACTTAAGAAGAACGTTGACTCGTGGGAGCATGGCTTGCGTCAATTACCGCCGCTCGAAGTGCCCGAATCTCTGCCGTTGCCGAGCGAGCCCTTTGCCACGGCCTTCTTCACGCGTATGGTTTTCTCCTGTCTGGTGGATGCCGATTTTCTCGATACCGAGGACTTCATGGATCCGGCACGGAAAAGGCAACGCGTCCCCTTTCCAACCATTGGAACTTTGCATGACCGTTTTTTCCAAACCCTGGAAAACTTCGATCCTCAACTACCAATTAACCGAATCCGTGCCGTCATAAGAAGGCATTGCGAAGAAAAGGCCGAACTTCCGCCCGGCTTTTTTTCCCTCACGGTGCCCACCGGAGGGGGAAAGACACTCTCCGCTCTGGCTTTTGCGTTAAAACACACTCGGCTACATGAATTGGACCGGATTGTATATGTGGCGCCATTCACAAGCATAATCGAGCAGAATGCGCAAGTGTTCCGTGACCGCCTTGGCAAGGATGCCGTGCTGGAACATCACTGCAACACGGACCCCCAAGAGGAAACAGCCGCAAGTCGGCTGGCCGCTGAAAACTGGGACGCCTCGTTAATTGTCACCACGTCGGTTCAGTTCTACGATTCTCTCTTTTCCAACCGACCATCTGCCTGCCGGAAACTGCACAATCTTGCGAGAAGCATCATTATACTCGACGAAGCGCAAACGCTACCGGTGCATTATCTTAAACCCTGCCTGGCCGCGTTGAAGGAATTGGTTGCACGTTACGGCTGCTCTGTTTTGCTCTGTACCGCAACGCAACCCGCGATTCTGAAAAGAAACGATTTTGACATCGGGCTGGAAAGTGTTCGTGAAATCATGGACGACCCGCCTGGCCTTTATCAGAGTCTGAAGCGTGTGCGTGTGCAAAACCTCGGACGCAAGTCCGACGAGGAATTAGTAGCATGTCTGGCTGGACATGAACGTGTGCTTTGCATTGTGAACACGACCGGACACGCGCAGAAACTGTTCGAGCGGCTGGGCCGTTCGAATACCCATTTTCACCTTAGCGCGAGGATGTGTCCTGCGCATCGAGCCGCGAAATTGCAGGAGTTACGAGCGCGTTTGGATGACAACCAGCCCTGCAAACTGGTTAGTACGCAGGTCGTTGAGGCGGGCGTGGATATCGACTTTCCCGTGGTTTATCGGTCGATGGCCGGATTAGACTCCATCGCGCAAGCCGCAGGCCGGTGCAACCGTAACGGGCGATTGGAGTATGGCGAAGTGTTTTTATTCCAGTCAGAGCATACCCGTTCGGAGCAGTATTTCCGGGACACCGCTCAGTGTGCTGAACAGGTGATGGCTCTCTATTCTGATCCGTTGGATCTTTCGGCTAACGAGCATTTCTTCCGTTTGTACTACTGGAATCGGGTTTCGCAATGGGACGCCCGGCACATTCTGGACAATTTTCGGTTTGGCGATCGGAAAATGCCTTTTGTTTTTGGCTTTGAGAAGACGGCCCATGACTTCCACTTGATCGATGATGCGGCGACCTGCGGGGTAATCGTTCCGTGGGGCGACGAGGGCCGGATTTTATGTGAACGGCTATGGGCCATGCCTGAACCAGGTCGCGACGACTTGCGGGTGGCGCAACGCTACATCGTCCAGGTCCGAAAAAATGTCTGGGACCGGTACGTGGTCCGCGATATCAAACTTGTGTACGACAACTTGGGGATACTGGTCAGCCCCGAAACTCATTACAGCGAGGAAACGGGCTTGAACCTGGAGGCCGAGGGACCTGGCAGTTATTTTGGATAAGGAGGCGATATGGCATACGGTGTAAAATTGTTGGTTTGGGGCGACTATGCGTCATTCAATCGCCCTGAAATGAAGGTGGAGCGTGTCAGTTATGACGTTATGACACCTTCCGCCGCGCGGGGTGTCCTGGAGGCTATTTATTGGAAACCGGAGATGCGCTGGGTGGTGGATGAAATTCATGTGCTCAACCCCATACGGTTCACTTCCATTCGCCGCAACGAGGTGAAAAGCAAGATTCCCATGAAGGCGGTTTCTACCGCGATGAACGCTGGCATCGGCGATCTCGGGCTGGATATATCTGACTCGAGCAATCGCGCCCAGCGCGCCGCCATGATCCTGCGCGATGTGAAATACGGCATCGCCGCACACGTCGATGTTCTGTCGCACAACGGTCCGGAGACCAAGCCAGAAGCCAAGCACCTCGACCAGTTCAACCGTCGGGCGGCCAAGGGACAGTATCATCACCATCCGTATCTCGGCACACGGGAGTTCCCCGCTCATTTTCAGCTCGTGGACTTTTTCCCGGCTTGTCCTGATGAATTTAAAGACGAAGAAAAGCTCGGATACATGCTTCATGACATTTGCTACATACCTGACCCCAAGGGAAACATCATCGAGGCACACAAAGGAAGACGCCTTCGGGCCGAACCCCGCTTTTTTAATGCGGTCATGCGGAAGGGCATCATTTCAATACCTAAAATCGACACCCCGGAGGTGGTGTCATGATCCTGCAAGCTCTTTACTCGCTTTATCAGAGGCTTGAAAAGGATCCGGAGTATCGGATCCCACCCATCGGATACAGTCAGCAAAAGATCGCCTTTACTGTAGTGTTGACTCCGCAGGGAGATTTGCACGGACTGGCGGCCATGCCCGATAACATATTGGATCGAATCAAGGTGGTTCCCGGCGGGGATAAACCCACCGGAAAGGTGACCGCGAGCTCGGTTCACGAAAAAGTTTGCTTCTTACGCAATGATTTAGCGTTTTTGCTAGGTGCAACTATCAAAGAAAAGAATGGCCCTATGGTGCCCGCCATCATGGAGCATGAAGCTTTCAAAAAGTATCATCTCTCTTTGGAGGGCAAAATATCTGATCCCGCCTACCAAGCGCTTTGCGTGTTCCTGCGTGGATGGAATCCCGATGATGTCCTAAAACATCCGGAATGGGCGGTTTTCTCGGATGGTCAGGGCGTATTTCAAATTCTCGGGGAAACGGAGTATTTGCATGATAAACTGACCATACGCGGATGGTGGGATGAAAACCGGCCGACGGACAAACCTGTTGCGGGGCAATGCCTAGTCACCGGAGCGGAAAACCAACCAATTTCTCGCCTGCATGAGCCAAAAATCAAGGGTGTCAAGGCTGCCCAATCATCGGGGGCGCCCATTGTTTCCTTTGATAAAGATAGCGATGCATATTCCTCCTACGGGCGGGATGGAGCACAGGGCTTCAATGCACCCGTTTCCGAAGAAGCGGTTTTTAAATATGCGAATGCGTTAAATGCCTTGTTGTCGGGCCCCATGAGCCGTCGGCACCGCTTCCAACTGGGCGACGCGACCACTGTGTTCTGGACCGAGACACCCAGCAAGGCGGAAGACTTTCTTGCCGCGTTCTTTCAGCAGGGCGGTTTCGACGAAAAGACCGATGCGCAGGATAGCGTCCTGCTCGACACGCTGGGAATATTTCTAAATGCGCTTCGCAAGGGCCGGGAAGCCTACGGCGACTTGGCCGATGATCCCGATCACACCCGGTTTTTTATCCTGGGCTTGACCGGGCAGGCCAAAGGGCGGATCGGTGTCCGATTTTTTCATCGGGATTCGCTGGCTAACCTCCTCGACAACCTCCGCAAACATTACCGGGATATGGAACTTGTCCGCTGGACTGGCTACGGCAAGGAAAACCGTTGGCCTGCTCCCGAGTTTCCCGAATTGTGGCGAATGCTGGATGAGACCTGTCCCCGCCGCAACGGCAAAGCCGACCGCGATCAGATTCCGCCAACGCTCGAAGGCCCACTATTGCGTTCCGTTATGACAGGACAGCGCTATCCCGACGGCCTTTTCGAAGCCATCATGCGGCGGATTCATGCTGACCGACAGCCTAATTATGTACGTTGTTGCATCATCAAAGGATATCTAACCAGGAACCTCGGAAAGGAGATCGACATGAGTCTGAACCCAAGCAGAACAGAACCCGCTTATTGGACGGGCTGTTTATTCGCTGCCCTCCATAAAACCCAATATGACGCATTGGGAGAAGTAAACGCATCCATTCGCGACCGGTTTTACGGCGCGGCATCCGCCACACCGCAAGCGGTATTCCCGCGCTTGTTACGAATGTACCAACATCATCTGCCGAAGATGGAAAAAGGCCGCATTGGAAGGGAAATCCTGGTGCGTGAGATTATGGCGCGGCTACAAAACTTTCCCGCCCATCTCAACTTGGCCGAGCAGGGGCTGTTTGCCCTCGGCTACTATCACCAGATGAAGGACCTTTGGACCGCAAAAGAAGACAAAAACAACCAGCAGGAGGAAGCGCAATGAACCGTTACGACTTCGTGTATTTATTCGATGTGAAGGACGCCAACCCCAACGGCGACCCCGATGCCGGCAATCTGCCAAGGGTGGACCCAGAAACAGGGCATGGCTTGGTTACTGATGTGTGCCTCAAGCGGAAAATCAGAAATTACGTGATGATAGCGAAGGAAAATGAATCGGATAACTTCGGTATATTTATTCAAGAAAAGACGCCTCTCAATCCACTCATTGCCGCCGCTTGCCGTTCGAATAACCTGCCTGATTTCGCAAAGAAAGAAGGTAAGTGGGATACCGACAAAGCAAAAAGCCGGCCCAAGCAGGATGTGGCACTCCTGCAAAAGTGGCTTTGTGAAAGGTATTACGACATTCGGACTTTTGGTGCAGTAATGTCAACAGGCCCGAATGCAGGTCAGTTGCGGGGGCCAATTCAGCTTTCCTTCGCTAGATCTGTTGAACCTGTGATCTCGTCTGAGCACGCAATAACAAGATTGACCGATGTGGACAAAGAGGAAGGGGAAATGGGCCGCAAATTTACCGTGCCTTATGGCTTATACCGTGCGCATGGATTTGTGAATCCGTTTCTGGCTGACAAAACGGGTTTTGGGGAGGACGATTTGAAATTGTTATGGGATGCGTTGCTGAATGCATTCCAGTTTGACCAGTCCGCCGCAAGGCCGGCCGGTAGCATGTCGGTGCCGTGTATGCCCATTGTATTCAAGCACAGCGATAAACTGGGAAGTGCATCGTCTCATGCCTTGTTTGAGCGGGTTAAAGTTGTGCGCAAGGACCTAACTAAACCTGCGCGCTCGTTTTCGGATTACGACGTGAGTGTGGATGAGAGCGGACTGCCCGATGGCGTCTCGATCATCACGATACCATGAGTGGTTCCGACAAGCTTCCAGACGACCTCCAACCCCTCATCCACCTCATCCGCGGCCAGCGAGTGATGTTGAGCGGGGACTTGGCGCGGTTGTATGGCGTGGAGCCGCGCGTGCTGATGCAGGCGGTGAAGCGGAATCTGAATCGGTTCCCGCCTGACTTCATGTTTCTCCTTGATGGAAAAGAGTTTGCAATCTTGAAGTC
This sequence comes from uncultured Verrucomicrobiota bacterium, assembly GCA_937873455.1. GTDB lineage: Bacteria > Verrucomicrobiota > Kiritimatiellia > CAIVKH01 > CAIVKH01 > CALMUP01. Next base: position 94,277 of record CALMYG010000004.1, on the reverse strand, counting down.
ACAAATTGTGACTTCAAGTTGGGGCGGGGCGCGTCGGGAAAATCCCTACGCCTTCACCGAGCAGGGCGTGGCCATGCTTTCCAGCGTCTTGCGCAGCGAGCGGGCCGTCGAAATCAACATCGCCATCATGCGGGCGTTTGTGCGTCTGCGGGAGGCGTTGTCCGCCACCCGGGAGCTGAGCGCGAAGTTGAATGAACTGGAACAACGGGTGACCGGTCATGACGAACACATACAAGCCTTATTCGAGGCGATGCGTCAGCTTATGGCACCGCCCGATCCACCTAAAAAACAAATCGGTTTTCACGCCAAGGAGGGCCGTATCGGATACGGAAGCCGCCGTGTACGACGAAGCTGATTTGTTGCCGTTGTCCGCCCTTCAGCACCTGATGTTCTGCGAACGTCAGTGTGCGCTGATCCACATTGAGCAGGCCTGGGAGGAAAACCGGCTGACCGCCGAGGGTCGGGTCATGCATGAGCGGGCGCATGATGGCGGTTCGGAGTCGCGGGGCGGCGTGCGGATCGCGCGGGGGCTGCGGATACGCTCCTTGCGACTGGGCCTGATCGGACAGGCGGACGTGGTGGAATTTCCAAAGGATGGTCCGCCCTTCCCGGTGGAATACAAACGAGGCAAACCAAAGGCGCATCGTGCGGATGAGGTCCAGCTTTGCGCTCAGGCAATGTGTTTGGAGGAAATGCTGGAAACACCGGTTCCATGTGGCGCGTTGTTTTATGGCCAGACCCGGAGACGCACCGATGTTGCGTTTGATGACGCCTTGCGCGGCTTGACGGAAAACGCGGCGGCCCGGTTGCACCGGTTGATCGCCGGAGGGAAAACGCCCGCGCCGGTGTACGAAAAGAAAAAGTGTACGGCATGTTCGCTGAAAGCGGTTTGTTTGCCGGAGGCGACAAGCACGGTGTCGCGCTATCTGGCACTGGCGGTGAAAGGATGAAGAAATTTCTTAACACCTTGTTTGTCACCACCCAAGGCGCCTACCTGAACAAGGAGGGCGAGTCGGTGATCGTGTCCGTTGAGCGGGAAGTGCGTCTCCGGGTACCGGTACACACGCTGGGCGGGATTGTGTGTTTTGGCAATGTGCTGTGCAGTCCCTTTCTGCTCGGCCATTGCGCGGAGAATGGGGTGGCGGTAAGCATGTTAACGGAAAATGGGCGCTTTCTGACCCGCGTGCAGGGCGGCGTTTCCGGTAACGTCTTGCTAAGACGTGAGCAGTACCGCCGGGCTGATGAACCGGCGGCGGCGCTGGCGATTGCCCGTTCGGTGGTGGCGGCCAAGATCGCCAATGCCCGGACCGTCTTGCAGCGGGGGCAGCGCGATCACGGTGATAAAAAAGACGACACGGTCTTTTTGTCGGCGATTACCCGGATGGAACGAATGCTTGATGAAGCGGCCGGTTGCGAGCAACTGGAATCCTTGCGTGGGAAAGAAGGCGATGCCGGGCGCGAGTATTTTGGCGTGTTCGATCACTTGATCACGACGCAGAAGGAGTCATTTTTCATGCGCGAACGCAATCGTCGTCCGCCGCTCGACAACCTCAATGCATTGCTTTCCTTTACCTACACCCTGCTGGCGCATGATTGCGTGGGGGCGTTGGAGGCCGTGGGCCTTGATCCGCAGGTGGGGTTTCTGCACAAGGATCGATCCGGCCGCCCCAGCCTTGCCCTCGATCTCATGGAGGAATTCCGGCCCTACTTTGCCGACCGGCTGGTGCTCTCGCTGATCAATCTCCGGCAGGTGCAGGGTAAGGGGTTCATGCGGTCGGAGTCGGGCGCGGTGGAGATGGACGACGAGACGCGCAAGACCTTGTTGGTGGCGTATCAAAAGCGCAAGCAGGAGGAGATCAAGCATCCATATCTGGATGAAACCATGCCGGTGGGACTTTTATTTTATGCGCAAGCATTGTTGCTGGCCCGCCATCTGCGTGGTGATCTCGACGGTTATCCGCCTTTTTTCTGGAAATAACGATCATGATGGTGTTGGTCAGTTACGATGTATCGACGGTTGATAAACAGGGCCAAGCTCGCCTGCGCAAAGTCGCCAAGGCCTGCTTGAATGTTGGCCAGAGGGTTCAGAATTCGGTCTTCGAGTGTGATCTTGATCCGGCACAATGGACGGCATTAAAGGCAAGGCTTGAGGGCATCGTCGACTCTGAGTCGGACAGTCTGCGGTACTACTTTCTCGGCTCAAATTGGCAGCATCGCGTTGAACATTACGGGGCGAAGCCGACGTTGGATTTACGAAGCGATCCCCTGATTATCTAGTCGCGCGAACCGGAAGCGATCATGCGAAACCAAGGCGGTTCGCGCCAATCGTAAATACTTGCCGGATGGCGAAATAGATAACCCATGAGGATTATGATCTTTGACATATGAATAACGCGACGCCGGTTCGCGGAAACACCGGTGTCGACCTCTACGAATCAGCACGATATAGTATTGCAGTCGCCCCCCGCGCGGGGGCGTGGATTGAAACGAGTAAATGCCCTGCGACGTGTAGGCCATTGCGGGTCGCCCCCCGCGCGGGGGCGTGGATTGAAACATCCGCGGCCCGATCCAGTCTCGCCAAAAACCCAGTCGCCCCCCGCGCGGGGGCGTGGATTGAAACACGCATGGGCGAACTCCTTGCCTCGTCGGGGCGTCGCCCCCCGCGCGGGGGCGTGGATTGAAACAAAAAGTTAGCGCTGAATGACTGGCTGGTCTAGTCGCCCCCCGCGCGGGGGCGTGGATTGAAACGTACTATTACGGCTGCGTGCAATGCGGGTGCGCACGTCGCCCCCCGCGCGGGGGCGTGGATTGAAACGGCTGCTGCAGCCGGAAGTACGCCAGCGGCACGTCGCCCCCCGCGCGGGGGCGTGGATTGAAACGACGAGAGCGCTCATTTTGCCAGCACCTCACGCAGGTCGCCCCCCGCGCGGGGGCGTGGATTGAAACGTTTTGCTGGCCGCGATCTTTGCCATGTCGTCGCGTCGCCCCCCGCGCGGGGGCGTGGATTGAAACTCTATCGGTTTGGACGCCCGACCCGACGCTTTTGTCGCCCCCCGCGCGGGGGCGTGGATTGAAACTTCCTTTACTGGTTGCTGGTTGCTGGTGACTGGGTCGCCCCCCGCGCGGGGGCGTGGATTGAAACGGGCATGGCTGTCCAGGTCAGGTTTGTCCGCTCGTCGCCCCCCGCGCGGGGGCGTGGATTGAAACGTGAGGTAGGTCGTTACCGCCGCCTCGAAGTAGGTCGCCCCCCGCGCGGGGGCGTGGATTGAAACTGTTGCAGGCTGAGTATATCACTCATCAACTCCGTCGCCCCCCGCGCGGGGGCGTGGATTGAAACTGGGAAATTTACCAGACAAACGAAACAGTGCGGGTCGCCCCCCGCGCGGGGGCGTGGATTGAAACACTCCGGCGAGGTCGAGGCCATCGACCTCGGCGTCGCCCCCCGCGCGGGGGCGTGGATTGAAACCACAGCCGGAGTCGGTAGATCAGGCTCGCTTGGTCGCCCCCCGCGCGGGGGCGTGGATTGAAACACGGTTTAGGTGCCAGCGCATCCCAAGCCATTGTGTCGCCCCCCGCGCGGGGGCGTGGATTGAAACACCGTTAATTGTTGACGATGTAGTCGGTGAAGGGTCGCCCCCCGCGCGGGGGCGTGGATTGAAACATCCAGCCAGTCCCGGAATTCCGTTGCCTTCTTGTCGCCCCCCGCGCGGGGGCGTGGATTGAAACCATGTCGATCACGTAGCGATTCACTTCGATCTCGGTCGCCCCCCGCGCGGGGGCGTGGATTGAAACCGGTGCGATAGCCGACGGTGCCGTGAACCATGAGTCGCCCCCCGCGCGGGGGCGTGGATTGAAACGTAGTTGACTGTAACCTCGATCACGCCGCGAATGGTCGCCCCCCGCGCGGGGGCGTGGATTGAAACGTAATATCGTCCACGGACTGTATCGACTTCGACGTCGCCCCCCGCGCGGGGGCGTGGATTGAAACCAGGCGGTAAAGTTCTTGAAATGCCCGGTCTAAAGTCGCCCCCCGCGCGGGGGCGTGGATTGAAACGGGTCATCGTGGCGTTTGCGCACGCCGTCCTTACGGTCGCCCCCCGCGCGGGGGCGTGGATTGAAACCTGGACCTTGCTTCCCGAGGCGCTGACGAGCACGTCGCCCCCCGCGCGGGGGCGTGGATTGAAACATCGCGCCGGAAGTGGTTGTCCCGTCCTCGATCGTCGCCCCCCGCGCGGGGGCGTGGATTGAAACGTGTAGGTCCCCGATCCGCCGAACGGTTGCACCGTCGCCCCCCGCGCGGGGGCGTGGATTGAAACGAGTCATGAGCATACGCACGTTACCGCTGCGGAGTCGCCCCCCGCGCGGGGGCGTGGATTGAAACGCGCCGAAGCCCAGGAAAGCAGGCAGCGCGATGGTCGCCCCCCGCGCGGGGGCGTGGATTGAAACACTCCCGGTTTTTCGCTCCGATGATCGAGGGGGCGTGGATTGAAACAAGAAGGACGCGCCTCGGCGTTCCATGCAGCGCGTCGCCCCCCGCGCGGGGGCGTGGATTGAAACCGACCGAAACGCCGACGACGCTGCGCACCTACGTCGCCCCCCGCGCGGGGGCGTGGATTGAAACTATACGATAAGGCAATCGCAAAACCTACAACGCAAGTCGCCCCCCGCGCGGGGGCGTGGATTGAAACATTGGCATGGCTATCCGGACTGAAAAATTGAATCGGTCGCCCCCCGCGCGGGGGCGTGGATTGAAACACCAGCTTGAAGCGCGGTTGCGGCTGAATGTTCGTCGCCCCCCGCGCGGGGGCGTGGATTGAAACCCGGCGAGACTGAATGGCTGGCAAGGGAATCCGTCGCCCCCCGCGCGGGGGCGTGGATTGAAACGCTGAGTTTGGCTCGGTGGCGGAGCTTGACCGTGTCGCCCCCCGCGCGGGGGCGTAGATTGAAACCGCAAGCTGTCGCCGGAGAAAAAGGCGCAAGCTGTCGCCGCCCACAGAGGGGCGGCCTACAACGCACTGACTGTGCCGGGCGGGCGCGCAGCTTCGCCGTTCGGATATCGCGCCGCCCACCCGCCTTCGCAAAGCCTTCGGCGAGGCAAGCGGAGGGGCGACCATATTTCTTGCCTGTCGACTTTACAGAAGAATGGCTTCAAATTATCCTGCTCGCGTTACCAATCGCCCGCCATGACGCAATTGGAATTTTCATTTGATGAACCGTCGCCAACGGCGAGCGCCGTCGGATTATCGGGTCCGATTTTCCCCGCGCGGCAGCAGGCCGAAGCGTCCCCGGCCTCTGATCTGCCCCGTTATACGGATGAGCGCGGCTACCGGGAGTTTGTGTCCGAACGCCAAGAGGCGATTGCCCGTATGGAAGTGCAATTCGGATTGGTGCTGCATCGGCGCGTCCGGATGACGCTCGCCGGATTTCCCGGAGAATTTACCGGGGTCATGATGCTTGACCAACTCATTCCCCCGCATCAGCGCGGCGATGAACTGCGCTTGCGCATCGGTGAGGTCCGCTTCGAGGCGCGCGATCTGGAATCGTGCGTGGTGGTTTAAGCTAACCGCCGGCGATTTTCTGATTGGCGGTGGCGAGGCGGCGGGCGAGTTCTTCCAGCAGGCGGCGGACGAGGACGGGGTTTTCCCGGACGAGCAGGTCGAAGTTTTCCTGGTTGATGATGGCGAGTCGGGTCGCTTCCAGGGCGGTGGCGGTGGCGGCGCGCGGGGCGCGGGTGAGCAGGGACATTTCGCCGAAATAATCGCCCGGCCCCATGACCGCAAGTTCACGGTCGTCCCGGGTGAGCCGGATACGTCCGTCGAGGATGACGTACATGTGTTCCCCGGGATCTCCGTGCCGGAAGAGTGTTTCGCCGGCGACGCAGACGCGTTCGAACTTGTGCATCAATACATGTTCACGGGCGCCGGCGCGTCGGGGGTCGAGCAGGTCCCGCAGTAACAAGGCGTCGCGCCGGTAGGTGTTGGCCATGATTTCCGCGCCGAGCAGGAGCGCCGCGAAGGCGTAATACACCCAGACGATAAGCAGGAAGATCGCTTTGAGCGATCCGAAGGCATAACCGTAATGCGGGTTGTACTGCAGGAAGGCGATGAAGAGGTGGCGCATGACCGCCCACAACAGGGTGACGCACAGGGCGCCGAGCAACCATTGCCGCCACGATAACCGCACCGGGGAGAATACCCGGAAAAAGAGGCCGAGAAATATGACGGTGAGAATGACCGGGGCGAGGGTGCGGAGTCCGAAGGCGAGCAGGCGGCCGGTCCAACCGTCCGGAACCGGCAGGAGGACTTTGAGGGAGACAAAGGCGAGAAAAAGCAAAAGAAATACAAAGACCGCGGCGAGGTCGATCAGTTTGGAACGAAGAAAGGGCCGCTGGATCGGCATGGCGAAGATGCGGGCGAGGGCGGTGCGCAAGGCGCCGGAGAGCGGGGTCATGGACCAGAGGAGCAGGATGCCGCTGAGCACGCCGAGTGCGCCGCCGCCGGTGATGGCGGCAAGGTCGCTCACCAGGTCGAGGTTGAAGGCGGGAATAAGATCGGCGAGGACGTGGGCGAGCGCGGAGGCGCCGGCTTCGGAGGTGTGGAGGGCGCGGCGCAGCACCAGCAAGCTGAGCAACAAGAGGGGCATCAGCGAAAGAAAGCCGTAGAAGGCGAGGGTGGCGGCGATTTCGAGGTTGCGGTTGGCTCCGAAGGATTTCAGGGCGGCCCGAAGGACGAGCAGGGTGGAGGCGAGGGCGCGACGGCCGCGTTCGGTTGGGCGCGGCCGGTTCATGCGGTGGACTTCACCTGATGGATCACGTCGCGCAGGCAGGTCAGTTTGGGGAGGCGGGCGAGGGCGTCTTTCATGCGCTCAAGCGCGGGCGGGATGTAGGCGGCGAAGCGGGCGGTTTCCGGGCGCGCGCTGAGCCGGGCGTAGGCGCCGAGGGCTTGGCCGAGCCGTTGCACGGCCGCGGGCCAGAAAAGTTCATGCACCAGCGAGGCGGGATCGGCCCGTTCGGCATAGTGCGTGAGCAGGCGCGATCGCATGTCGGTTGGGAGGTCGATATACGGATCGCATAAGAGCGAGGCGAGGTCGTACACGGCGGGTCCGTACCGCATGCCCTGAAAGTCGATGAAGGCCCAGCGCGATCCGCGCAACAGGATGTTGCTGGATTGCAGGTCCCGGTGGACGAGGACGGGGCGGGCGCGGGCGAGTTGGCGGGAAATGGTTTCCAACTCGTCGGCGATGGCGCGCCGTGCGCTGTCGGCCACGCCATGGCGGTCGCGCAGGAACAGGTTGAGAAAGAGGTCGTGTTCCCACCGGTAGAGGGCGGCGTCAAAAGGCGGCATGAGGGGGATGCGTTGCCGCTTTGCGGCGCGTTCGCCGGTTTCGTGGAAGGTCAGCAAGGCGTCGAGGACCCGGGTGTAGAGGTTTTGGAGTTTGCGGTGGTTCCATCCGGGCGCGAGGTCCTGGACGCTGTGGATGCCGACATCTTCGAAGAGGGCGAGTCGGTTGGCGGCATCCTCGGCGAGAACGCGGGGCGCCGGGAGCCCGAGGCGGGCGAGGAAACGGGCATGCCGGGTGTAGTGATCGTTTTCTTCGCGTCCCGGTTGGTGGGCGATCAGCAGGGCGGTCCGGTTTTTGGCATACACGCGGGTGAAGGTTCGGGCGGAACCGCGCGGGGCGAGCGGGCAGGCGACGGTGTCCGGACCGATGGGTCGCCATGTGCTGATGAGGGCGCGTTCGGCGGGCGCCAGCGCTTCGGCGGCGGGCAGGGCCATGATCCCGGCGTAGTTTTTTTCGGGGACATCCGGCCCGTAGATGATGCCGACGCCGGGGTTGGGTCGCACGGCGGTGCGGGCGGGCGGCAGGGTGTGGGCGGTTCGGTTGGCGCGGACATCGCGCTCGGCTTGCAGGTACTGGGCGGGGGTTCCGATGTCGGCCCAATATGCCTTTTCGATCGGCGCCCCGGCGACGATCCAACCTCCGGTCATGGCTTTCTGATAAGCGGCGATAATCGACGAAAATCCCTCGGCGGGCACGTAGTGCAGGATGGCGGGATCGACAAGGTGGACGCCGCAGAAGGTGTAAGTTCCGGGTGTGCCGGGGTGTGCGCTTTGAAAATGGGTGATGACTCCGTTGCGGCATTCAACGGTGCGCGGACCGCGCGTGGCCATGAGCCAGGCGGAGGCGATGGTGCGGCCCGGACGAAACGCGCGGTGCAGCGGCGCGGGGTCGAGGTTGGCGGCGACGTCGGCATTGAGCATCCAAAAGGGCTGCTTGGATTTAAACCACCAGGCGGCGCGGCTGAGCGCGCCGCCGGTGCCGAGGATTTCCGGTTCGAAGCTGATGGCGATGCGGAGTCCGTCGCGGCGGCGCTCCCGAAGGTGACGGATGATGGCGTCCGCGCCATGATGCACATTGACGCAGACCTCGCGCACGCCCCAGCGGCGGACCATGAAGAGCGCCCTTTCGATCATGGGAATGCCGCCCAGCGGCAGCAGGGGCTTCGGCACGATTTTGGTGAGCGGTAGCAGGCGCGTTCCGAAACCGGCGGCGAGAATAAAGGCGTGGGCGGGCGGCTTCACGCGAGGTCCTTGAGGCGGGGATGGGCGGCGCGCCAGCGGCGCAGGTCGTTTCGCCATGCGTTGGCGATGGCGCCGGGGTGTTGCCCGGCGAGCAAGGCGCGGCGCACGGTGTCGGTCCCGTAGAGGCGGTCGAAAAACGCGGGCCGGCTGCCCGGCGAACGCCACAAGCGCCCGATGCCGAGCAGGCGCTGTAATTCGTAAAGCACGGTTACGGCGGCACGCACCGGGGCGTAGGCGGAGGGCTGGGTGACGGCAATGCGCACGCCCCGCCAAACCGCGCCGCGATTTTCGTAGATGACCGGATGAAAGGCGATGCCCGGCAGCTCGTGGGCGGCGAGGCGTTTGGCCCATTCGGTTTCGTCGAGGTCGCGCGCGCCGATCAGCTCGAACGGGGTGAGGGTTTGGCGACCGTAGTCGATGGCGGGAAGCGCCTCGAAGCCTACCGTGACCGGATAACACCGGGCGGTATGGGGATTCCGGATGCCGGGGGAGGGCGAGATCCAACGGTGTCCGGTATCGGCGCGATTGCCGCCGCCATGCGCCATGATCGTGAGATCAAGGCGAAGGCGAAGGGAAGCCGCCAGCCGGTGTGCGGCCTCGCCGGTGGTGAGTCCGTACACCAGCGGCCCGGGGAAGTTGCCGACAAAACTTTCGAAGCGTGAATCGAGCATGGGGCCATCGGCGACGGCATCGAGCGGATTGGTCTGGTCGAGTACGATGACCGGGAGGCGTTGCGCGGCGGCGGCCTCGAGCAGATACCGCAAGGTCGATACATAGGTGTAGCAGCGGATGGACAGCGTACGCAGATCGAAGACCAATGCTTCGAGTCCGCGCAGCATCGCCGGGGCGGGGCGACGGGTTTTGCCGTAGAGGGAATGGATCGGAATGTTCCACACGGGATGCCGGAGTGAGGCCACCTTTTCGCCGGCGCCGGCGACGCCGAAGTAGCCGTGTTCCGGACTGAACAAGGCGGCGAGGGCATCCCCGCACTCCGCGCGCAGGCGGTCGGCGACCGGGGCGCCTAGCTCGTCGACGCTGGCGGCGTGGGCGACCAGCCCGAAACGCCGCCCGCCCAGAAGCTTGGCGAGGGCGGTGATCTGGGAGCCACCGGCATTGTTGCCGGCGGAACGCGGGTTCCTGGTTGGCCGGACCTTTGTGTCCGCCGATTCAGGATCGTTCTTGGTTGCGATTGGTGGTGATTTCACGGATACTTCCAAACATTGGAAACGTGGCGCTACGTTTTTTCCAATCATTGGAAAAAAACGCGGGCTTGGCAACCGGGAGTTTTATCATGCGTGGATGGTCTGAATCCTTGGCGAAAAACCGCCAGCCGCAGCGGGCTGGCCTGCAACCACGGATCGTTGTAGGCCGGACCTCCGTGTCCGGCGAATTAACCCCATGGCGACAATGTTCCATATTCGCCAAGGGTTCGGGTGCATGGCGAATGTTTGGGGTGATGGTCGCGATGGTGACGGCGGGGATGGTTCATGCCGACGGGGGCAATCTTCTCCGTAACGGAAGTTTCGAGGAGGCCGGGGCCGGATTCAACGACGCCTTGTATTGGAAGATGGGTCAGCCGGACCAGCATGGCGATGCCTGGGGCAGCGCAACCCGCGAGGGGTGGCGGGCATTCGACGGAGAACACCTGATGACGGTTCGCGGTTTGTGGGCCGGGTCCAGTCACTACGGGGGCATTTGGCAGGAGCACCCGGCGGCGCCCGGCGCCCGTTACCGCTTCAGCGGGTGGTTTTATTGCGATCCGGAATGGGTGGCGCGCACCCAGGAAATCAAACTCGAATTCTGGGATGCCGACGCCAAGCTCTTGCTCGGCGAGGAACGACAGGCGATCAAGGATTGCGATGTCGAATGGAAACAAATTTCGGTGGAGGCGGTGACGCCGGTGGGCGCGACGCGGGTGCGCGTGGTGGTGAATGTTGATAATACCGGCGCCATGGGCGCGCTGCAATGCGATGACCTGACGTTGGTCGTCCTGCCGTAGGATGTGTGGCGCCACCTTTGCTGCGTCGGACGTGTAAATCCGTCCAACATAAGCAAGGGGCGAATGGGGCGGGTTTAGCCTATGGCTCATCCCTGATTCCTTGTCTGAACCTAATCGTGAACCCAGTTTTAATCATCAGTCATCCCATCAGGATTATAAAGGGAGTTTGCAGCGAGCCAGGCCTCTTTATGCGCCGCAGGCGCATGGCTCACGCATTGCATAACCAGAACCCGTCACTTCATGAACGGGCTTCAGGTATGCGGTGTCACGATGAAATCAACCAATCAGGGATGCGCCCGCCGAAGGGCGCATCTCCGAGTTTTGACAAGTGCCTTGGTGTAGGCCGACCCTCTGCGGTCGGCCGAGAGGCGCCGGGGACAGAGCCCCGGCCTACAAGGAACCTTTGCACAAACGCGGAGATGCGCCCCCGCCGAAGCCGGCAGCAAGAATCCTGTTGATAAATGTCCCATCTGTTTTATGGTATCGCCTCATGACTACCGCACCTGCCACATTTAAAATTTCCGGCGAGCTGACCGGCGACCCGATGGTCTGTAAATTTCACTGCGAACGCCCGATCCTCGACGACTGGACGGTGGTGTTCAGCAAGCCCGAGGATTCCCTGGGTTCGCCGTTGATCGATGCCCTGTTCGCGGTTGAGGGCGTCGCCGCGGTGACGGTGAGCGGTTCGACCCTCACGGTGACCAAATCGGTGCCGACGCCGTGGCCGCATTTGGCCGCCGATATCGCCAAGGCGATTCGCGGCGGTTGCGCCGGTGAAGAGGCGCCGATTAATCCGGCGGTCGTTGAGCGGCTGAAAAACATGCCGATGGACGAAGCGGCAAAAGCCATTGCCGATTTATTCGAGCAGCAGATCAATCCGGCGTTGGCCTCCCACGGCGGGTTTGTGAAACTGGTCAAAATCGAAGACCGGGATGTTTATGTGGAAATGGGCGGCGGCTGCCAGGGGTGTTCGTCGGCCCGGGCGACCATGCGGTTCGGGGTGGAAGGCGCGATCCGCCGGGTAGCCCCGCAGATCCGCCATATCATCGACGCCACCGACCACGCCGCCGGCGAAAATCCTTATTATACCTGATCCTATGAACCGAAACCTTGCCGCAGCTTTTGCCGCCGTGATGCTGGCCGCCCTGTTTTTCCAGGCAACGGCCCGCGCCCAGCGCGCGGAAATACCCGCCATCAACGCCGATCCTTATATAAGCGCGCTGGTGATTGATGCCGCAACCGGCGAGCCGCTCTTCGTGCGAAACGCCACCGCCCAGGTGTACCCGGCCAGTGTACTGAAGCTGATGGGAATGTATGTCATTCTCGATCTGGTCGAGCAGGGCAAGCTCCGGATGGACGACATGGTTACCGCCAGCGTGGAAGCGTACCGCATGGGCGGGTCGCAGGTTTACCTGGACGTCGGGGAAAAGTTTTCCGTCGAGGACTTGTTGTATGCGCTGATGATTCAGTCGGCCAATGACGCCGCGGTGGCGCTGGCTGAACACATTGCCGGCAGCCGGGAAGGCTTTGTTCGGATGATGAACGCGAAGGCGCGCGAGTTGGGAATGAACCAGACGACGTTTCACTCGGTGCATGGCCTGCCGCCGGCGGCGGGTCAGCAGCCGGATGTCACCACGGCCCGGGATATGGCGCGGTTGAGTCAGGCGCTGTTGCGGTTTCCCGATGCCTTGCGCTTTACCTCAACCACCGAACGCGGATTCCGGAATAATACGTTTCAGATGCAAACGCATAACAGCCTGCTGAAGCGGGTGCCGGGGTGTGACGGATTGAAGACCGGATATTACCGGTTGGCCGGTTACTCCATTGCCGCCACCGCCCAACGTGACGGAAAGCGCGTCATTGCCGTGGTCATGGGCAGCACCACGAAACAAGCGCGCGATAACGCGGCCGCCCAACTCATCGAAGAGGGCTTTCGCAGTCTCGGGCGTTGAGGTGGCCTACAACGGGCTGGTTTGGTTGTGGGCCGGACCCAGCCTGCCCCCTGCCGACAGGCGGGGCTGGCAGGCTCTGCGTCCGGCGACATTCTCGGTATATCCGCCGCCCACCCGCCTTCGCAAAGCCTTCGGCGAGGCAAGCGGAGGGGCGGCCTGCAACAAACGTTCATGGTTTCGCCCGCGGCGAGGTGGTTGGTGTTGCATTCGCAACGCGTTCCTGTATAAACGGTTGCGGTTTGTGTTGGGTTGCCGTGCGCCGTCGCGTGTACGTGGATAACGCCGGGCGTGCAATAATACCTTGACGCTGGACGGCTTATGCCTACCATAACGCCCCTTTGCATAGGACAGGAATCAAGATCATGAGCGCACAACTTCTCGAAAAAATCGATCAGGAACAACGGCAGGGCCGGGAAATTCCCAAGTTTAACATTGGCGACAGCGTCAAAGTCCACGTGAAGATCAAGGAAGGCGACAAGTTCCGTATCCAGGTGTATGCCGGTACGGTGATCGCCCGTGATGGTTCCGGCAGCACGGAAACCTTCACGGTTCGGCGCGTTTCCTATGGCGAGGGCGTTGAGCGTATTTTCCCGGTGTATTCGCCGAGCCTGGCCAAGATCGAAGTCGAGCGCAGCGGCCATCCCCGCCGCGCGAAATTGTATTACCTTCGTAACTTGACCGGCAAGAAGACCAAGATTCGCGAGCGCGTGGCCAAGGAAGATCGCGCCTGATTTCGCGTCATGCTGGACTACGAGCGGCGCGGGTGGGCTTCCGGTTATGTCCGGGTCGCCGGCGTCGACGAAGCCGGGCGGGGTCCGCTGGCCGGTCCGGTAGTGGCCGCGGCGGTAATCGCGCCGCGTGAACAATGCGAAGCGCTGTGGTCCGGCCCTTGGAAACGCCTGACCGACTCCAAACGCCTGACGGATAAAATCCGTCGGGCGTTTTTTGTTTCCATTCAGTCCGAGCCCGGTGTGGAGGTGGGGGTGGGGCGGTGCGAGGCGGAGGAAATTGATGCCGTCAATATCCTGCAGGCCACCTACCGCGCGATGGCCCGGGCGGTGGAGGCTTTGCCCGCCCCGCCGGATTTCGTTCTTGTGGACGGCTTGCCGGTGAAGGGTCTGCCGGCGCCCCATAACGCCATTGTCGGTGGAGACGGCAAAAGTTTATTGATCGCGGCGGCCAGCATCATCGCCAAGGTGACCCGCGATGATCGAATGCTGGAGCTCGATCGTCGCTATCCGGAATATGGTTTTTCCCGGCACAAAGGTTATGGTACGCGCGAACACCTGGAAGGGTTGCGGCGTCTGGGGCCGTGTCCCGCTCACCGGCGCTCGTTCGCTCCGGTGCGGCAGTTGGGATTGACGTTTCAGGACACGTAGGGCCGGCGGACCGGATAACTGCCGGCGTCGCGCAGGCTTTCGGTGAGACGCCGGGCTTTTTTCAAGGCATCGCTAACGGGCGGCGTTTCCGGCGCGCCTTCGATGTCGATGAAGAAAATATACGACTTCGGCTGCCCGACAATGGGCCGGGACAGGATGCGGGTCATGTTGATCCGGTAATCGCGGAACACCTCGAGCAGTTCGCACAAACTTCCGGGACGATTGTGCAGGCTGACGATCAGGCTGGTTTTGCCGGGTCCGGGCAGGCGGGGCCCGCGGTGGCCGATGCAGACAAACTGGGTGAGGTTGGGCACTTCCGGTTGCACCGGAAATTCCAGGATATCCAGGCCGTAGCGCTTTGCCGCCGCGCGCATGCCGAGCGCGGCCCCGTTGGGATGCTCGGATACGAGCTCAGCCGCGATGGCGGTGGAAGCGGTCTCCTTGCGTTCCACCCGGGGCAGGTGTTGGCGTATCCACGGATCGCAATGTTGCATCGGGGCAAAATGGGAGTAAAGGGTGTGGATTTTCTGGCCGCGATGCCCGAGCAGAGCCAGCCGCACTTGCAACGAAAGCTCCTCGCGGATGACCAGTGGACGCCGGGACTCGACCAGGCAGTCGATGGTTTCGTAGATGGTGCCGCCGGAGGAATTTTCAATCGGTACCACGCCGACCGCGTCGCGGTGTTTGCGCACGTACTCAAATACCTCGTAGATGCCGGGGATCGGCATGCGCTCAATGGCGCGGCCGAAGCGTTTTAGGGCGACAAGTTCGGAGAACGTGCCGCGGGGACCGAGGTAGGCGACAAGCCGTGGAGCGGGAGGTGTTGTCATGGTTCAGGGTTGCCAAAGGTATTGAAATGTCGGGGCGGGGGAGGCGATGCGCGGCCACGCCCCCCGGAAGGGGAGGCGGATGCCGGCAACATAATCCCAGAAGCGTTGGGTGCGGTAGTACCGGACAATTTTAACCTGGTCCGCGCCGACCAGTTCCGCGGTCTTGGTCACGACATCGGACCAGTAGCCGACTTGATCGATCAGCTTCAAGTCCAGCGCCTGATCGGCGGTGAAGATGCGGCCATCGGCCAGTTGCCGTAATTGCTCCGGGTCGATGCCCCGGCCGGCGCTGACCAGGCCGCGAAACCGTTCGTGCATGCGGTCGATCATTTCCTGCAGCATGGCCAGTTGCGCCGGGTCGGATTCCCGAAAGGGATTCAGCAGGTCCTTGTTGTCGCCGGATTTGATGGTGGTGTCGGTCACGCCGATGCGTTCGCTGAGCCCTTTCCAGTTCAGGGTTTGCATGATGACACCGATCGATCCGAGGACGGTGGTGGGCTGGGCGATCAGCCAGTCGCCGGCCATGGCGATGTAGTAACCGCCGGAGGCGGCGAGATCGCGCATGAAGATGACCACGCGGCGGTCCGGATCGCCGGCCTTGAAGCGGAGGAGTTCGGCGTAAATTTCATCGCTGGCGGTGATGCCTCCGCCCGGTGTATCCAGTTCCAGGATGATGGCCTTCACGGCGTCGTCGTGGCTGGCGGCGCGAATGGCCAGGCGTAGATCCTCGATCTTGTCGCGGGGCGGTTCAAACCAACCTGCTTCCGATTCCCGGGTAATCAGTCCGGAAAGTTCCATGCGAACGGCTTTAACCTCCCCGGCCCCGAACGACCATTCCTCCTCGAACGCGGGAAATTCATCGGCGGCGAACTCCTCGGTGGCCGACCAGGAGGGCGAGGTCAGCACCAGGGCGATACCCAGCCCGACGTTCAGGAAGATGCTGAAGCCGAGGATGAGCATCAAGGCGATGGTGAAAAGCCAGTACAGAATCGCGGGGGCGCGGGTTTTAACGGGTTGATCAGTCATGGCGTCCAAAGTAACGCCTGGCGCGGGAGAATCAAGCCGTATGCGGGGGGTATAAGAGTATTGTCAGCAAGTCAGGGGTCGTGCAGAGGAATAGCCCGTGAGTAGAACATCTTCGATTCAGGCGCTGGCCGGCTTGTTTTCGGAAATGGGACACCCATTACCCGTAAGTCTTTAATGATGTGAAAAGGCCTGGCTGTGCCTCGGGTGAGCCAGGCGGGAATCCGTCGGCGGGGAGCCGGCTGTCCCAGCGGGCCGCCAGCGGTGTTGTCGCGGGCGGCGCGACCGAGAGGTCAGCGCCCCCCGCTCCGCCTTGCTGGCCGCCGGTCGCTGACGACCGGCTCGGCCCGCTGGATCAACCGGCTCCCCGGCCCCCGCGAAGCGCGGTGCCTGCCCGACGGCTTTCCGCGGTACCGCATGCGCCTGCGGCGCATAAAGAATGGTCTGGCACGCAATACGGTCATCTTCATATTCCTCGTGTATGGGATGATGAAGGGAACATGAACGTGATGATATTCTCTTTCTCCATCTACTCGGGACACCCAAACACGCGATCGCATTATTGCAAACCAACGAGTTGCCTATGCGTTTTTAACCGGCTCGGAACTCAAGGAGGTAATGCCTGGCGCGGGAGAATCAAGCCGTATGCGGAGGGTATAAGAGTATTGTCAGCACGTCGGGGGTCGTGTAGAGGAATAGCCCGTGAGCAGAACATCTTCGATTCAGGCGCTGGCCGGCTTGGCCGTGGTGACGTTGGCGGTATTCGCCGCGGCATCCTGGCCGTTGCCGCGCATGGCCGGTTCGGCCATTCCATCGTCGGTGCAGAATATCGAGCAACCGCCCTGGCGCGTCGGCATATCCGGGGATCATCTGCAACTGCTTTTCCATTTCGACGCGATGCGCGACATGCTGACCGGTCGCGTTCCGTGGATGCATCTGGTGCATGAATTCAACCGGGGCGATGACGCTGAACGGTATCGGCCCGGCGCCTATTTTTTCCCGATGTCCGGGTTCTACGCGCTGTTGGCGTCGTGGCTCGGTCAGGCCGGGGCATGGAATTTTTCGATGTGGGTGTCGGTTTGGTTGAGCGCGTTTTTTACCTGGCGCTGGTTGTACGGTTTTACCCGGAACGGGTGGGCGCTGGCGCTGGCTGTTTCCATCGTGCTGTGGTCGCCATTCCGCTGGATCAGCTTGTTCGGCGGCAGTCCGGCGGGGTTTGCCTTGTTGTGGGTGCCGTTTCTGGCGTGGATGGTGGATGCGGCGGTGCGGCGGCCATCCTGGGGCGCCGGATTCGGGGTGGGCGCGGCGTGTTTGTTTTGTTTCTGGGCGGATTTGCAGACCTTCTATTTTGCGATGCTTTCCATCCCGCTTTTTGCCCTGCTCAGCGCGTTGGGTGGCGCACGAGGGGAGGGGCCGGTGATGACTCGGTATGCGCGGCTGTTGCCGGGGCTGATACTTTTTGGCGGGGCGATTGGTTGGCATTACCGCATACGCAAGGCCTATCTGGCCGGGTCAACGATGGTCGAGGGGCGGACGTGGGAGGAAATCCGTTTGTTTTCGCCGTCGCGGTGGGGATTTTTAGCCGGCGGGGCGGGACCGGATGATTCGGTTTACATCGGGATCGCCGCCTTGGCGGCGGCCGTATGCGCCTTGTGCTTTTTGTTATACCGTCGTTGGTACCGGTTGGCGGCGGCGGGGCTGGTACTGGCGATTGTTCTGGGATGCGCGCTGGCCTTGGGGGTGAACGGTCCGGGGAATGGCGCGGTGTTGCGGGCGGCCCGGGAGCATTTGCCCTACTACGGGATGATTCGCCAGCCGTTTAAGATTTTTGCGGTTATTCCATTTTGGCTGGCGTGGTTGACGGCAATCGGTTGGTCGCAGGCGGCGACGGGCGAACGTTATCCACGCCGCTTGAAGCTGGCGGCGGTGGTGTTGATGGCCGGCATGGCCGGACAATTCATGGCCCATTACGGGGCGACGCTGAGCGTGCTGGAGCCGCATCAACCGACGTACCAGCGGGTGGCCGAAGAGGCCGCCCTGGATAATCTCGGCCCGGCGCGAGCGATGGTGATTCCGCTGTGGCCGGGAGAAGCCGCGGATACCAGTTTGCCGCTGTATCATGCGCACCGCTACGACATCCGGCTGATTAATGGTTATAGTCCGGTGGTGCGGCAGCTGTATCATGACGACGTATTCCGGCGCCTGGAGAGCATGAATCAAGGCGAGGCGAGCGATGCACAATTGGATTACTTGCTCGAGCGGGGCATTCGGTTTCTAATCGTTCACGAGGATCAGTACCCCGAACGGGTGAGTCCGTTTCCGGTGAGCGAAGCCTTGCGGCGTTTGCTAACCCACCAACGGTTGACCCGTTTGATTCAAGCCGGGCCGGTTCATGCGTTTCGAATCCTGCCCGAACCTGCTGCCGGCGTCGAAGAACCGCTGGACCGTATTTTCCCGGCGCTTTTTCCGGCCCGCCGTTGGGAGTCGGACCAGCAAACGCGCGAGGGCGGGGTGGAGTTGTCCGATGCCCTGGCCTCCGGCGGTCGATTCTGGCGCGGCAAGGCAAACGACGAGGAATCCCACCCGTGGATGGAGACGCGTGGCGCCCGGGTGGCCGCATTGGAGGATGGACAATGGTGGCTGCGCGTTCGCGGCGAAGGCATCGCGCGGTTTAGCCAGCTTCTCGATGAAGAGCTCATCGCCGAAACCGAGCGCGCGGTTTCCTCGGACGAATGGCAATGGATTACCCTTCCGTTTTATGCTCCGGATCGGTTTGCGCCCTCGTCGCTGCGAACTACGGTGATCGTCGGAACGGTCGACGTGGATCTGCTGTTTCTGGGCGCCGGCTCCTGGTCGATCGAACTTCCCGCCGAGGGTTTATGGATGCCGGCTCAGGCCTTTTTCCGCGCGGGAGAAAGCGATCCCGATGGTCGGTCGGTGGTGTTTCGCCGCGACTATGATCCGGATCGCATTGTCCTCTATGGACCGCGGTTGCCTCTCGCGCCCGGATCGTACCGGGCGGAATGGGAGGTTTCCTCGTCGGCGCCGCCCGGCACGGAGTTGGCGTTGGTGCGGGTGCATGATGGACGCGCCGCGACGCCGTGGGAATCCCTGGTTGCCGGCACGGATGCCGCGCTGCGGTGGACTTCGGATACCGATCTGCCGGTGACGTTTCAACTGCGTTATCTCCGCCGGGCTGACCTGACCGTACACGGAGTCCGGGTGGTGGCGGAAACCGGCGGCGAGGAAGTCCGGCCGTGAAGCGCCCGGTGTTGATGCTCAAGGTTCTGGTGAGCCTGCTGTTTCTGGCCGGGCTGATCGCCTTGCTGGATATCGGGGAACTTAGCCGACAGGCGCGCGATATCGATGGCTTTTATCTGGCGCTGAGCGTGGTGTTCTCTTTTCTGATGGTGGCGGCGAGTACCTGGAAGTGGTGGTATCTGATGCGTCTGCAAGGCTGTCCGCTTCCGTACCTGACGCTGTACCGCTGGTACTTCATCGGTTATTTTTATTCGAATTTCCTGCCGTCGAATGTCGGGGGCGATGTCGCCCGGGCCTGGTTGGCCGGGCGAAAAACCGGAGCGCCGGCGGCCGCACTGGCCGCGGTGGTGGCGGAGCGGGTGACCGGGCTGTTGTTGCTGCTGCTGCTTGCGGTTTGCTTGCCGTTCCTGGCGCCGGAATTTATACGGCACCCCGCGGTGGGTTTCGGCATGCTCGTCGGGTTGGTGGGACTCATCGTGCTGCTTGCGTTGGGGTGGGGCGGGCGCGCGGGGTTGAAGTCGGATGCCCTTCGCCGTTGGCGGGAAGGGTTGCGCGTGCGTCTGGGCGCGGATCGTCCCGGGAAACGTCAGCTCTGGTGGGAAAAAGCGGAGGTGAAGGTCGGTCGGTTTGGTGAGCGGATCGGGGTGTTGGCCGGATTGTTACGACGGCGTCCGGGCGCGGCCGCCGCGGTATTGGGATTAACGGTGTTGTTTTATGCGATGATGGTGGTCAATGTCGCCCTGGCGTACCGTGCGTTCGGCGTTTGGCCGGAATGGCGTGAAGTGACGGCGGTCTTGCCGGTCGCCTTGCTGGTGGCGATGATCCCGGTCACTTTGGGCAATCTCGGCATCGCCGAGGGTTCGTATGTCTTTTATTTTGGATTGGCGGGAATGGGTCGGGAGCTTACCTTGGCCATGGGCTTGCTGTTACGCGTGAAAATTATCATATTGGGCCTGGTCGGCATGTTGGTCCAAGCCGGGGAAACGGTGGAGCCGTTGCCCCGCTCCGCAAATGCCGACGGCGATGAACCGACATGAATGATGTGCCGCATATCGATCAGCAAATACAGAAAAACCTGAACCAGCCGAACCAACCCTCCTGGCGTCAGTACGCGCGCCTGGCGGTGGGCAGCGAAGCGCTGGGACCGTTTTTGCGCTACGAAGCGCTCACCGGATTGCTTGGCGGTTTCCCCGGCGCGTTTGGTCTGTGGTTGCGCCGGAAAAGTTATCCACTGCTGCTGGGCGCCTGCGGGCGCGGCTTGATTGTCGGCCGGAACGTGACCCTGCGCGGGGCGTCGCGTATTCGCATCGGGAAAAACGTGGCCATCGACGACAACGTGGTGATTGACGCACGGGGCGCGGACGCCTCGATCGAAATCGGCGACGGCGTACTCATCTCCCGCAATACCATCATCCGGGCACGCAACGCACGGATCAGCATCGGGGCGGGAAGCGATATCGGCGCGAATTGCCTGTTGGCGACGGACAGCCGGCTGGAAGTCGGACGGGACGTATTGGTTGCCGCTTACACGTACATCACGGCGGGCGGGCATCACCGGTATGACGATCCGGAAACCCCGATCATCCGCCAGGGATTTATCAGCAAGGGCGGGGTGACCATCGGTGACGATGTCTGGATCGGTTCGCACGGCAGCATTCTGGACGGCGTGACGATCGGCAGCGGCTGCGTGATCGGCGCGCATTCGCTGGTTAACAAATCGATCGACGCGCGTGGCATTGCCTGGGGTATCCCGGCGGTTCGCCGACGCGAGCGCGGCGCCGCGGCGCCGGAACCCTCATGAGCGACGGTCCGGTTCCATTCAGATTTCCCCCGGGTCCGCCATCCGAGCCGGTGACCGAGGCGTCGCCGTTTCTCAGCATTGCCTTCAGCGCCCCGGAGTTGTGTACGCGGTGCGGCAGTTGCGCCGGCGTGTGCCCCACCCAGGCGATCACCACGGATGAGCGGCATTATCCGGTATTGATCGCCGACCGGTGTATTGCCTGCGGGTTGTGCGGTGCGGTGTGTCCCGGCAAGGAGGTGAACTATGGCGACCTCGCCGAGCAGGTCTTCGGGGAACGGTTTGTCGATCGCGGTTTCGACGGCTGGGTGGAAAAAACCTATGTGGGTTTTGCGACGGATGAGCGCTTGCGGCGGGGCGGCGCGGGCGGCGGCATGGTTACCGGCCTGTTGTACCACCTCCTGAAGTCCGGCGCGGTGGAAGGGTGCCTGGTCACGCGGATGAACCGGGAGCGCCCCTGGGCCGGGGAGCCGTTTATCGCCACCACATACGAGGAGTTGTGCGAAAGCCAGGGCTCCCGGTATTCGATCATCCCGATCAACACGCTGTGGGGTGAATTGCGAAAGCGGCCCGGGCGTTATGCCGCCGCCATTTTGCCCTGTCAGACCCATGCCTACCGGAAATTGCAGCGGCATGATCCCGAACTTGCCGCGAACATCACCGCCGTGGTGGGTTTGTTTTGCGGCGGCTCCCTGGAGCCGAATCTCACCACGGAAATGCTGCGCATGCGCGGCATTAAGCGGGAGGACATACGCGACTTCAAGTTCCGCGGCGGCGAATGGCCCGGGCAGATGCAGGCGGTTCTCAAGGACGGCACCGCCAAGCCGCTGCATTACTCCAACTACAAGGATGGCGCCTACAATTACTTCACCTCGCTCTACATGCCCGAACGTTGCCAGACCTGCCTGGACGGTTCCAACGAATTTGCCGATGTGTCGGTCAGCGATGCCTGGACCCGGGACGAAAAAGGTGAATACAAATTCAAGGAGCATTCCCGTTTGCTGATCCGCACCGCGCGCGGCGCGGACCTGGTGCGTCGGGCCGCCGAAGCCGGCGATATCGTGATCAAGGATGTATCCACCGACCCCAGCTACAAAACCCACAAAATGCAAACCCGGCGAAAAGGGTCGCTGGCGCCGTTGCGGGTGGACCGGTGGGCGCGGGCGGGTCGCCGGGTCCCGGTGTATGATCGCGGACTGCCGGATGATGTAACCGGCAAAGAGCGGCTAACCGAACGTTTGTCCTCCGCGCTCCTTTACATGGGCAAATGGACGCCATTGCGCATGGCGGTGATGGGGTTTCTCACCTCCCGGTATGCCATCCCGCTGATCAAGATTCGCCTGTGGTTGAAAAAGCGCAAGTATGCCCGGAAAAGGCGCGGATCGAGCGCCGCGCCTCCGTCCGCCTAGCCGCGAAGCGCGGTGCCTGCCCGACGGTTTCCCGCGGTACCGCATGCGCCTGCGGCGCATAAAGAATGGTCTGGCACGCTACACGGTCATCTTCATATTCCTTGTGTATGGGATGATGAAGGGAACATGAACGTGGTGATGATCTCTTTCTCGCTGCGACGTCATCGGCGCGGCGAGCCATCATCTTTCCATGCACTCGGGACACCCAAACACGCGATCGCATCATTGCAAACCAACGATTTGCCTATGCGTTTTTAACCGGCTCGGAACTCAGGAGGGATGCGCCCCCGCGCCTTTCACCGGTGTCGAAATCCTTGTCTTTGTTCGCGTAAGCCCGTAGGCTGGAGGGCTGAATTTAAAAGAGAGTCTTTATGTTTTGGATATCCATCATATTCTTTTTCTCCGGCCTTTCCGCCCTCGTCTACCAACTGTTGTGGATGCGGCATCTCGGTTTCATTTTCGGCAATACGGTGTACGCCAGCGCCACGGTATTGACGGCCTTCATGGGCGGTCTGGCCATTGGCTCCCATTGGTTCGGGCGCTGGGCGGAACGGATCAAGGACCCGCTCAAGGCCTTCGCCATCCTCGAGTGGATCATCGCCGGGTATGCGGTGGTGCTGCCTACCTTATTTTACGTCATCCGGGTCATCTACCGGACAGCGTACCAGAATCTTTCCGATGATTTGATGTTCCTCACGCCGTTGCGTTTTGTTCTGGCGGTGCTGGTGTTGCTGGTTCCCACCATAGCCATGGGGGGAACGCTGCCGGTCTTGATTCGCGGGATGGCCCGGGAAGAGCCCAACTTCGGCTCTCGGTTGGGTTGGCTTTACGGGATCAACACGCTCGGCGCGGTGGCCGGCGTATTCCTGAGCGGTTTTTACCTGATCCCGGTTGTCGGTCTGACCATGACCAATTATTTGGCCGCCGGCACCGATCTGATTGCCGGGGTCGGGGCCTGGATTCTGGCTTCGCGCCATCGGGTCCCGCACACGGAATTTGCCGAGCCGAAGCGCGCTCCGTTCCGGTGGAGCGCCATGCCGTTGAATTCACGGTATGCCGTTGTCATCGCGACGTTGTGCGGTTTTTTGTCCCTGGCCCTGGAAGTGATCTGGTTCCGCGCGCTCATTCTGGTGTTCGGTTCCACCACCTACTCCTTCACCGTCATGCTCGGGGTTTTTCTCCTGGGTATCGCCCTCGGCTCGCTGATCATCGCGCCGTTTCTCGACCGGATCAAGGCGCTCTTGCCGCTCCTGGCCGGAACCCTGGTGCTGGTCGGTGTGTACACCTTGTGGTCCATGTACCGGTTTGACCGTGGCCCGGAGTTTCTCCTCCACTACTTGAACGCCCGCGATTTTTCCTGGCCGGCCATGAACCAGGCGCGGTTTTTCATCGCGGTTTCGCACCTCGCCGTGCCGGCGCTGCTCTTCGGAATTTCCTTTACCATCGCAACGCGCATGGTGCGACGCGATGAAGCAAGCTCGTCCGGCGCGACCGGCATGGTCTATGCCCTGAACACGGTGGGCGCGGTCGGCGGCTCGTTTGCCGGCGGGTTTCTGCTGCTCCCGAACCTCGGAATGGAGGGTTCGTTGTTGGTGATCGCCCTGACCGCGTTGGTGGTCGGTTTTGGTTCGCTGGTCATGTGGGGCGGCGCGGCGCCGGTGCGTATGCTCTCGGGCGGGGTGGCGGTGGCGCTGGTGATTTATGCGTTGATGTTTCCTCCGGGTTGGAACAAATCCATGCTCGCCGCCGGCGCATTTTTCGCGCCGTTCAATTTCATCCGCGACGGGGAGGTCGCGTTCCGGGAGCTCATCGTGGGGGACCGGTTGCTGCATTATGAGGAGGCCCTGGCCGCCACCGTCTCCGTGCATATCGGCGACGATGAGTGGAAGTATTTCTGCGTGGACGGAAAAACCGAAGCCGACCAAAGTCCGCGAAGCATGGTGCTGCAACGGATGATCGGTCACTTGCCGACCTTGTTTCACCCGAATGCCAAATCCGGCGTCAACATCGGCTTGGGCGCCGGAGTCAGTTTCGGCGCGCTGGGCTGCCATCCGCTCGATCATCTCGAGGTCGTCGAAATTAATCCCGCCGTCCAGTATGCCACCCGGGTTTGGGGCGTATTGAACCATAACATTCTCGACAATCCCCGGGCGGTCGTGACCCTCAACGATGGCCGTAATCATCTGTTTTCCACGCCCCGTACCTACGACATTATCACCGCCGACCCGTTTGAGCCGGTCATGGCCGGGGCCGCCCATCTGTATACGGTGGATTATTTCCAGCTCGCCTACAACCGGTTGAATCCGGACGGCATCATGGGGCAATACCTTCCCCTCTATGAAATGTCGCTCGATGACTACCTGACCATTGTCCGTTCTTTCGTCAAGGTCTTCCCCAATACCGCCCTCTTTTTTACCGGATTCGACACCATTCTTATCGGATTCAAAGGTGACGTTCAGTTGAACGCCGATGTGTTGCGCCGGAATTTTGAAGTTCCGGAGGTCAAAGCCTCGCTGGCCGACATCGGGTTTACCCGACCGGAGATGCTGCTGGGCATGTTTGTCTCCGACCTCAGCAAGCATCCCGAGTTCGCCGGGTCCGGACCGTTGAATACCGACGAGTTTCCGATTATTGAATACAATACGCCCCGGAGTGCGCTGCGGTATACCACGGATGAAAACCAAGCGGCGTTGTTGGCGAATTTCACCCCGATTCCCGAGGCCTGGCTGGTTGGGCTGGACGAATCGGCCGCCGACCGCCTCCAGGCGGAGCACGAGGCGGTTCGCCTCATGCTGGAGGCATCGGTCATGCGGGCCCGGGGAGACACGGAAAACGCCTTCATTACCCTGGCCGCGGCCCTGGAAATTTCGCCGGAAAACCCGGTGGTCAAAAACGAAATGGTCGCCATGCTGGTGGTCTCCGCGCAAAACCTGCGGCGCGCCGGCGACCGCGACGAAGCCGCCCGGCAGTTTCAATCCGCCTTGCAATTGGATCCGGATGACTTCTGGTCACTCTACTATCTGGTCGAGCTGGCCATGCAGGCCGGGCACGTTGAATTCGCCGGTCAGGTGCTGGAGCATGCCATGGAGCGGTATCCTGATTCGCCGTTGATGCTGGGATTGCGCGGCAAATACCTGTTCTCCCTGGGCGACCAGGCGCAGGCCTTTGAGCACATGAAGCTTGCCGTTCACGGGCAACCGGGCAGCCGGTTGTTATGGGCCGATCTTCATCGCATGGCCACGGTGGCCGGCGATGGCATCCTTCAGACCTTCGCCCAGCAGAACCTGGACCGCATCAATGCCTTTATCGCCGCCGGACGGCGATAACGACCGACGCCACAACATGCTGTGAAATGCCAGGGGGTAGGGCGGCAAGTCCCTTCGCCGCCGTGAACCGCAGGTGTTCTGACCGAACACCCTATCCCCGGACACTGAACACCATAAGCTACCCGCCGAAACCGCATGCCGCCTATGCACCCCTTGCCTGGAAAAGCGAACCATCGCCTTTTTTGCTAATTACTTCGACCTTCCACCGTCCGCATTCAAGGCTTATGTGCGGGGGCAACGCCATCCGGCGTGGAGTTTATGACCCATGAAATACGCAGCCTTTAACCTTCAACCTTGAACCTTGAACCTTTACCCTTGAACCGATCCCCCCTGATTTCTTTCTTTCGTGTTTTTCGCTAATTTCGTAGTTTCCCATTATCAAAGATCTGTGTTCATCCATGTAATCCGTGGTTAATCAATGGAATTATTCCTCAAGCGTATCACCCTTAAGCTTTCGCGCCTGCTCCCGTCCTTCCTCCGCCGCGCACTGCGCCGCCGCTATTACCGTGGTGTCGTCAGCAATTACCGGGAAGTTGACTGGGAATGGTCGCCCTTCATCAAGCCCCTTGTTCCTTCTGGCGGCCAGGTCATCGACATCGGCGCCAATGTCGGGTATCTTTCCGGCCTTTTTGCGCAATGGGTTGGACCGTCCGGTTCGGTGCTTTCGGTGGAGCCGATACCCGAAACCTACGATGCCTTGTCGGCCAGTATGAGCACGCTCTTCCCGAATACGGTAGTCACCATCCAAAGCTGTGTATCCGACGCGCCCGGAGAAGTCACCATGGCGGTTCCCGAGTATGCCGGCGGAGGCGCCAACTACTACGAATCACGCATCGTAGACCCCGATTCAGCGACCGGCGCCCGCCACGTCAACGTCCCCGCCACCACCCTCGACCTCCTGATCCGTGATCGCAATCTTAATCCCTCCTTCATCAAAATCGACGTCGAAGGCCACGAATTGGCGGTAATCAAGGGCGGAGCGGAATTTTTCGCCAACCATCGCCCGCCGCTCCTCATTGAAGTGGCCGGTGATCCGGATGAGCCGGGGTCCGCCGCCGCGTTGTTATTTGCCATGTTGAAGGGCTGGGGCTATGATCCTCATCTCATCCGAAAAGGCACCTTGGAAGTCCGGAGGGTCGGTGACCAGTCGGTGGATTATCTTTTTTTAGGCAATTGATTGAACTACGGAAGGCGCGGAATTTCGCGGAAAGGTACAAAGCCGAGAAGTGTTTGTTTTTTAAAGAAAAGGTTAAATACAAAGTTCGAGGCAAAGTAGGTGTTTTGTTTCCGCGCCTTCCGCGTGTTCCGTAGTTAAAAATTTAGAATTCATCGCCACCATGAAACTCTCCATCGTCATCCCGGTCTACAACGAGGAACGCACGATTTTTGAGATCGTCGACGCCGTCCGCGCGGTGGAGCTTCCCCTCGAGAAGGAAATCATTCTCGTCAACGACTGCTCCCGGGACAAGACCGGCGAGTCGCTGGCCCGGCTCAAAGCCGCCGACCCTTCTCTGGTGATTGCCCATCATGAGGTTAATCAGGGCAAAGGCGCGGCGCTTCGCACCGGGTTCGGTTTGGCCACCGGCGATATCGTGCTCATCCAGGATGCCGACCTCGAATACGATCCCCGCGATTATCCCGCCCTGTTGACTCCGATTCTCGAGGGCAAGGCCGACGTGGTATTTGGTTCCCGCTTCGCCGGCGGCGGCGCCCACCGGGTTCACCTCTTTTGGCACATGATTGGCAACAAGTTTTTGACCCTGCTCTCCAACATGATGACCAACCTCAACCTTACCGACATGGAGGTCTGCTACAAAGTCTTCCGCCGGGAAGTGCTTAAAAAAATCCAGATCAAGGAAAACCGATTTGGCTTTGAAGTCGAGATCACCGCCAAGGTGGCCAGGCAGAAGTGCCGTATCTACGAGGTCCCGGTCCGCTACTACGGCCGGTCCTACGAAGAAGGGAAAAAAATCACCTGGCGTGACGGCTTCGCCGCGTTATGGTGCATTGTGAAGTACCGGTTTTATGAATGAAATAGAATTATCCATTGTCATGCCCTGCCTCAACGAGGCGGATACCTTGGCGACCTGCATCGGCAAGGCGCAAGAGGCCTTGCGTGAGGCGGGGATTGCCGGGGAGGTTATTGTCGCCGATAACGGCAGCTCGGACGGCTCATGTGAAATTGCCGAGCGTTGCGGGGCCCGGTTAATCCGTGTGCCTCAGCATCCGCATC
The DNA here is from genome assembly GCA_937873455.1 of uncultured Verrucomicrobiota bacterium. Classification (GTDB taxonomy): domain Bacteria; phylum Verrucomicrobiota; class Kiritimatiellia; order CAIVKH01; family CAIVKH01; genus CALMUP01. The sequence continues at coordinate 66,485 of CALMYG010000004.1, read as the reverse complement.
CGGCCAGAAATGGCTACGGTCGGGGCCTGATGACCGGGATCGCCGCCGCCCAGGGACGCTACGTATTAATGGGCGACTCCGATGACAGCTATGACTTTGGGGAAGCGCCCTCTTTTCTGGCCAAGCTGCGTGAAGGCTACGATCTGGTTCAAGGGTGCCGGTTGCCCTCGGGCGGCGGGGTGATACGTCCCGGCGCCATGCCGTGGTCGCACCGATGGATCGGTAACCCGCTGTTTTCGTTCCTGGTTCGCCGGTGGTTCGCCTGTCCGATCCAGGACGTTAATTGCGGGATGCGCGCTTTCCGTAAAGCCTGGTATGACTCGATCAACCAACGTTGCACCGGAATGGAATTCGCCGCGGAAATGATCATCAAGGCCGGGGTGTTCAAGGCCCGGGTGGCCGAAGTGCCGATCACCCTCCATCCGGATGGGCGCCAGTCGCATGCGCCGCACTTAAAAACCATGCGCGACGGATGGCGCATCCTGCGCTTTTTATTTCTGTACAGCCCGACCTGGCTGTACCTCATCCCGGGTATCATCCTCGTTGCATTGGGTGTACTCGGTTACGCGGTGGCCTTGCCCGGGCTGCAGATTCGAGGCGTTGTGTTCGACGCTCAGACCTTGCTGTTTTCAAGTGTATTTATTTTGTGCGGCTATCAAGCGATTTTGTTTTCCTTATTAGCCAAAACCTTCGCCGTAAATGAAGGGTTATTGCCCATGAAACCGGGGTTGACGCGGTTTTTTGAATGGATGAACCTGGAGCGCAGCCTGGTGTTGGGTCTGATGGGTCTGGTCGCCGGTCTGGGATTATTCGTATGGGCGTTGATCGCTTGGATACAGGTCGATTTTGGCGCTTTGGATTATCCCCGCGCGCTGCGAATTGCGATCCCGGGTGCATTAATGATCGTCCTTGGCTTTCAGACCATCTTTAGTAGTTTTTTTGCCAGCGTTCTGGGAATGGGGAAGAGTTAATGTCCGGTCCATTATTTGATGATTACGCGGACGAATACGACAAGGCGCTAGCCCGAGGGATATCATTCTCCGGTGAGTCGCGGACCTATTTCGCGCTGAAACGGGTGGAAAAAACCGCAGAACTTTTACGGGATGCCGACGGGGTGGAGCGGGTACTGGATTTTGGGTGCGGCACCGGGGATACCTTGCCGCTCCTGGCGGAACATCTGAACGCGCGTTTCGGAGTCGGTGTGGATATCTCCCCACGGTCCATTGAACGAGCCCGACTTCATGTTCCCGATGAACGATTACGCTATGAAGTGATGGCCGATTGCCCCGCGGTCGCCGTTTTCGATGTCGCCTACTGCAATGGGGTGTTTCATCATATCCCGCCGGCGGAGCGCCACGGTGCCGCCTGTTACGTGTTTGACCGGCTGCGTCCGGGAGGTTTCTTTGCGTATTGGGAAAACAATCCGTGGAATCCCGGCACCCGGTTGGCGATGAAGCGCACCCCGTTTGATCGTGATGCCATCACCCTGACCCCGCCGGAATCGCGAGCCCTGCTGGAATCGGCCGGGTTTATCATCAAGCATGAGGTCTCCATGTTTCTTTTTCCCCGCGTGCTTGGCTTTCTACGGTTTCTGGAACCTTGGCTGTTGCAATGGCCGATCGGCGCTCAGTATCTTGTGCTGGGCCAGAAGCTTTGACCAACTAAGGATTTTTCATCAACGGTGTCAGAATGCCGCGCCCGTCTTCTTCGCCGAAATAGCGATAGTGTTTTCGATCCGGAAATGCCGTGGCCAGGCAGTCATATGCTTCGGGAAGATCGCGCGCATAAATGATTCGATTGGTCAGCAGCGGGTCATTATGAATGAAACCGGATGAATAAACAAAGGCATTGCCGGAAGGAGACGCAATCGTCACCAAGGCTCGCCCGTCAATCTCCGCACGGATCCGGTTGTGAAGATCATGGGCCGCGAAATAATAGCGTTGACCATATTCCGGGATCAGATAGTCACGCCAGTAATTCAATCCGGCGTGCATATAAAAAGCCGCGATAAGTCCCAGGGCTAACGAAGCGCGGATGGAGGGGCCCGGTATTCCGGCGAACAGCTTGATCCCCCTGACCGTAAGGTACGCCAGAAAAGGTAAGGCAAGATAATAGTAACGGGACTCGTATTCGGCCCGGTAATGATAGAAAAAATAGACGCCCATGACGACGCTGGCGCCGAGAACGGATAACCAGGTCAAACGATTGGGGCGGCGGATAAAGGCAAGGGGAATAAACAAAAAGGACACTGGCCAGCCGAATAGGGACCGGTTAACGCGATCCAGATTCCACACCAGCACCGAAACTGCTTCCTGGATTCCAAAGTGTTCCGTAAATCCGAAGGTTCCCTGATACGGGGCGTGGATGACATCATCTCCGGAAAACCCATAGCCAATGGCAAGGGGGTTGCCATATAGCGTGTGGTTCCAAAAGCCCCATACAACCAGAACCGGGAGGCTGCCTGCGATACAATAGGGAAGCATGCGGATAAATCGACGCCAGGTCGCGCCGGAAAGTCCGCAAAAGAAAAGAAAGCCGATCAGTCCGATCATCAAAAATTCATGCGGGCGGATCATCGCCGAAAACGCAAAGAAAAATCCCGCTCCCAACGACCCGCCAGCGGGAATCGGATCATGGGCTGGCCGGTTCAACACGTTTTCAAGGCAATAGACGCCTACAATGGCCATCGCCATGGCCGATACATGAGACATAAACGATGCACTTAACAACAGGCCCAGGGGGGAAAGCGAAAAAAGGATGGCGAATACCCGGGCGCTTGTTGGTCCTTCGTGGCGCAGGACAAGCTTGAACAAGGTCATAGTGGAGATCGCACTGAGGGCGGGTACCACGAAGGGATAAAGCTGAGTTTTCAGTCCCAAGGCCAACAGAATGGCATGGCCGGGCGTGTACTTGGTAAACCACATACCCGAGTGGGTCATCAGAATATGAAATTGGTTAAAGGAATCTGGACATTCGGGCGCTGGAGCAAACCATCGTCCCATGGCCAAAATACGAGCTTGAAAGAGGTGGCTGATGGCATCGGTTACGTGTGGAATTCCCCCAAACAGTTTCTGTTGAAGAAGATAGCCAAGTGAAAATGCGGTTATGCCTGCAAGAGCGGTAAACCTGTTGTGGGAGATAGTCAGCAACGCTTTATGTGCGCGATCAGGAGCAATCCAGACAAAAACCGCGCCCGCCATCAGGCACCAAGCCAAGGTGATTTGTGTCTTTTGCATTTGCTGGAGAAAGGGTTCCGAAAGATGGCCATCCTCGGATGCCTTGGCCGCCAGCCAAGCCATGGGGTAAATTTCTCCGGAAGAGAGTCCAAGTAGCAGTAAACCGGCCAGCACCATGAAGATAAAGGCCCATACCGGGGGGGGGATAGTGCGATGGAATGCCATGAATCGATCATTACCGAAAGCCCTCCCCACTGAATAGTGAAAAGACGTACTATTCGCTTGCCAGCCCACCCCCGGACGTTTAATAATTTCTAAACGATCATGAATCGACCTCCGTCAATCAAGCGGGCAATGAACGAAATGGTGGAAGCGGGTGGGCGCACCGCGGAAACCTTCGGGGTGGGTAAAATGGTCGGGCAAATCTACACCTTGTTGTATCTGAAAAACGAAGCGCTTTCCCTGGCCCAAATTGCCGAGGCCCTTCAGGTAAGCAAGGCGAGCGCCAGCATTGCCTGTCGGCAATTGGTTGCCTTCGGGGCGTTACGAAAAGTGACGCACGATGCCGATCGGCGCGATTTTTATGAGGCGGTTCAAGATTTCCGGGGGCTTTTGCAAAACGGCTTGTTGCCTGCCCTCGAGAAAAAATTGGATTCTGCCCGCATACAAATTGATCTGTGCCGGCGCCTGGTCACCGGGGATGAAAGTCCCGAGGCCCGCAACTTTCTTGGCCGGTTGGATGAAGCCGAGCAACGGCGGGAAAAAATCAGCGCTTTGATCAGAAATCCCTTGATCCGGCATTTGTTGTAGCCGGTTCGTTTCGGTCCGCATGAAGCGGATTCATCACAATACGAAGAAGCATGTTGCCCCGGAAACCGGCCGGGACGCGACGGGGACGAAGTGTGCCGCCGCGCCTGCGGCGGGTGCTTGGTGCTTGGTGCGGCTAACGCCGCGTGCTTCGTGCCTTGTTCTTCGTGCTTCGCCTGCCCTGTGTAGTTCCGCTTCAGCGGGATGAAGCATGGGTGCTTGGCTTGCGTTGGCGAAGCCGGATGATGTGTTGCTGAACGAGGTTCCGACGCTGAATTCATCCGGTTTCTGAGTTATGCCCAACGCTCTTGCTCGGAGGTAAAAAGCCAACTCTATCGAGCCGCTGATCGCCATTTAATTACAAGCGATCAGTTCAAGCAAATCTACGACCTCGCCGACAAAACGCATGCCAAAACCGGTGGCTTCATCAAATACCTAAAAAGCAAGTGTGCCTGATTGCCTCGATCCACGAATAAAAAGCACGAAGCGCTACGGACCAAGCACCCGCCCTTGGCGGCGCACGAAGCACTCATCGTAAATGACTTTTCAAGCCATATTTCATTCAGTACTTAGCGCCATCGAGCAATCGGGGGTTAAAGCCGTGATGATCGGAGGTCTTGCGGTAAACCATTATGGCTATTCGCGAGCTACCGCCGACATAGATTTCATGATCGTGGCATCCGATGCCGCCAACATTCGACGAACCATGACTGGTTATGGTTTTGTGAATGTTGACGAGCGTGAAAACGTAATTTTCTTCAGCCAACCCGGTCAGCCCGTGCGAGTTGATTTTCTCCGGGTTGATCATAACACCATGATGAAACTGCTGGATGACGCGCAATCCGTGGAGTTCCAAGGCCGTTTGGTCATGGTGCCTTCCGTATCAAACCTGATTGCCATGAAGTTGTTTGCGCTCAAACAGTCTTGGGATCGTCGCATGGCCAAGGACTTGCCGGATATCGTTACCTTGGCCCGGATTCACGAACTTGATCCCGAACAAAACATTAAACCCCTGGCGCTTCAATTCGCCGACGAATTTATCTATCAACAGGTGGTCAAAAACTTGGCTGCACAATGATGGGTAAGCTTCCATCATAACGAAGACAAGCGCCACCAAGCACGCGACAAAGCCGCACGAATCACGAAGAACCAAGCACTAAGGACACGACTCCGTCGCACCAAGCACCAGCCATTAGCCATTATGAAATTTCCAACCCTTTTCGAGCCCGATCCCGTGCCATTGCCCATGACCTTGGAGCAATACCTCGATTTTTGTGAATTCTCGCTCCAATTCTCCTGCTTGGATCGAATACGCGAGCAGAAAGAGCGGGAAGAACAAATAACCACCCCCTTTCGTTGGGTGCCGCTTCGAGGCGATACTTCTCTAATCGAGCCGCCAAGCACCAACCACTAGGCGCCAAGCACCCATGCTTCGCGAAGCCGCTACGCAGGGCAAGCCAAGCGCCAAGCACTACGCACCAAGCACTCCACCCCATGTCCCTCTGGGCCTTCCGGTTTTTGCTTTTTTATATCTGCATTCTCTGCGTGCAGCCGCAGAATCGTTTTGTCTTTTTACACCCGTTGCGCATCGCCAATGCCGCGATCATCCTCTCCCTGTTGTTTCATCTGCTTGCGGTCAGCCAGGAGGGCAAGCGGTTTATCCGGATGGGACCGGCAACCATCACGGCCCTGATCCTTTTGCTGGCCAGCATCATTTCGCTGTATACCGGGCCGTGGCAGGCTGATTCGAGTTGGAATGCCAATAGCGACCTGATTTTTAAAAGTTGTATTGTCATAATCATGGTCGAAGCCATGGCCTACAATGTCCAGCGGGTCTGGGCGGTGTTGACCGCTTTGATGTTGGCAACGTTATGGTGGATCAAAGGCGGGCTGCGCTTGGTTGCCGCCGGAGCGACCTACCAAGGCGACCGTATCATGGGGCCGGCCGTATCGTTGATCGAAAACCCTAACGGTTTTGCTTACATGATGACGGTGATGATTCCGCTCTATCTGTATTTTTTCCAAAAGGCGCAAAACCGCTGGTTGCGTTGGGGGTTTCTTTTTCTGGCCTTGTCCGGCACCTACATCACGTTGGAAACCGGCAGCCGCACCGGGGTGGTGGCTTTGTTTGCCGTGGCGTTGTTTCTGCTGCCAAAATATGGAGCGAAGCGCAAGGGCACCCTCGCGTTAATCGGCGTGGTGGTATTTACCCTTTTCAGTTATCTCTCCCCGGGCAATATTGAAAGGTTTAAAACCATTCCGGAATCCGCCCGCAAGTTTTTCAGCGGGGTGGAGGAAGACGCCTACCAGAGTGTAATGACCATGGATGAGCAGAGCGCCTGGGAACGGAAAATGAAAAATAAGCATACCTGGGCTCTGATCATGGATTTTCCCTTATTTGGCGTGGGGGTCAATGCCGATATTGGTGCTTATCTCGATTGGGATAAAATGCCATACGCCTATGGCGACGTACATAACGAGCTTCTTTTCGCCGGCCGGCAGATGGGTTTTATCGGCATGGGGCTTTATCTGACCTTGCTGGGGATCATCCTCAGAATGGGGTGGCGGGCGCAGCGGGTTGCCAAAGGCTGGTGGTCGGCCGCCGAAGATTTGGGCTGGACGCTCAAAATGCAGGGAATTGTTTTTCTCGTCGGCGGCTTTTTCTCGCCACTCCCCTGGAATCCTATTTTCATGATTCTGGCCGGTTGCGCCTCGGCGCTTGCCTACAATTTAAAAACCGGGGCCTACAGCGCCAGTCAGCCCGGGGAGAACGGGTGATTGTGAACGAGGCTGGAGACTTGAGACTGGAGACCTGAGACTTGAGACCGGAGACCTGAGACGAGTAAGTGTACGCGAGTAAGAGTAAGCGATTAAGTGTAAACGAGACTCTTAACCGCTACTCTTAACCGGTTACCCTTAACCGAATTTCTTAACCGGCAGAGCCGCAAGCAAAGAGAGACCTGAGACGAGTAAGTGTATACGAGTAAGAGTAAGCGATTAAGTGTAAACGAGACTCTTAACCGCTACTCTTAACCGGTTACCCTTAACCGAATTTCTTAACCGGCAGAGGAGCCGCAAGCAAAGACGAGAGATCTGAATCGATTAAGTGTACGCGAGTAAGAGTAAGCGATTAAGTGTACATGTGACTCTTAACCGGTTACCCTTAACCGGATTTCATAACCGGCAGAGCCGCAAGCAAGGACGAGAGACCTGAATCGATTAAGTGTACGCGACTACGTGTAAGCGATTAAGTGTGGTCTACAGTCTACCGCCTACCGTCCAACCACGTGTGGAGCAACCATGAACCAACCATCATCTTCCGAGTCCTGGGATTTAGTTATCGAGCCCAAACGCCGATGGTTTGAACTCCACCTGCGTGATCTCTGGCGTTACCGTGATCTGGTGCGCATGTTTGTTTGGCGCGATTTCACTGCCCAGTACAAGCAGACGATTCTTGGGCCGTTGTGGCATATCATTCAGCCATTGTTGACCACCATTACCTTCACCATCATCTTTGGCCGGGTGGCGAAATTACCCACCGACGGGTTGCCGCCCTTCCTGTTTTACATGACCGGAAATGTCGTGTGGGCGTACTTCGCCACCTGCTTGACCGCCACCTCCAATACGTTTATCGGCAACGCCCACATTTTCGGGAAAGTCTATTTTCCCCGGGTCGCTGTGCCCGTTTCCGTGGTGATATCCCGGCTGATCGGGTTTGCTATCCAATTTTCGTTTTACCTGGCTTTTCTCGCCTGGTTTGCCTGGCGTGGCGCCGACATTCAAATCAACCGCATGGTTTTGTTAACGCCCTTTCTCTTGGTATTGATGGCCGGCCTGGGACTGGGATTTGGTGTTTTGATCTCCTCGTTGACTACCCGGTACCGGGATCTGCAACAATTGGTTGGTTTCGGCGTCCAGTTGGCGATGTACGCCACCCCGGTGGTGTATCCGCTTTCGCTGGTCGGGGAAAACTACCGATGGATCGTTCTGGCCAATCCCATGACGCCGATTGTGGAAACATTCCGCCATGCGTTTCTCGGAGCGGGCACGGTCAGCCCCTGGCATCTGGCGTACAGCACGGCGTTTACGGTCATCCTGTTTATCGGCGGCCTGGCACTTTTTAACCGGGTGGAAAAGACGTTTATGGATACGGTTTGAGGCTTGAGACCTGAGACCTGAGACCTGAGACTTGAGACCTGAAATGCGATGAGAAACTTTAACAATATACTAGCTTGGCAAAAGTCGGATGACTTGACGGTCGCTGTTTATGACGCCACCAGAGATTTTCCCCGGGAGGAGATCTACTCTCTCACAAGCCAGATGAGGCGATCTGCGTATTCGGTCCCGGCGAATATTGCCGAGGGTGCGTCAAGGAGTTCCAAAAAGGATTACCTGCATTTCCTTTACATCGCCCGTGGATCACTTTCGGAGCTCGCCTACTTCATTCACCTCTCGAAGCGACTTCGTTATCTTCCCGATAGCGATCACGATCAGTTGGCTGGGCAAGCCGATGAGGCGTCTCGCGTCCTGACCGGGTTAATCAAATCGGTCGAGAAAGAAGCCGGTTTGGTCGCCCGCACACTCGCGAAAACGTCCGCGCTCATTTTCTTGTTCTTCAGTCTCAAGTCTCAGGTCTCGGGTCTCTAGTCTTTTCTTCCACTCATCAGTCTCAAGTCTCAGGTCTCCAGTCTCTAGTCTTTCCCCATGACCACAGTCATCAAAGTCGAAAACCTCTCCAAGCAATACCGGCTTGGCGTTATCTCCGCCGGAACCCTGCGCGACGATGTCCAGCGCTGGTGGCACAACCTGCGCGGAAAGGAGGATCCCCTCAGCCGGGTGGACAGCCATGCCGCTCATCAGTCTCAAGTCTCAGGTCTCACGTCTCAGGTCTCCCAAACATCACAACGTGACGTTTTGTGGGCCCTCCGCGATGTCTCCTTCGAGGTCGAGCAAGGTACCGTGCTCGGGATCATCGGGCGCAACGGGGCCGGGAAATCGACCCTGCTGAAGATACTCTCCCGGGTGACTGGTCCGACTTCCGGAACCATCAAGGCCCGCGGGCGTATCGCATCCCTGTTGGAGGTGGGCACCGGGTTTCATCCCGAATTGACCGGACGGGAGAATGTATTTTTGAATGGGGCCATTCTGGGGATGACCCGGGCCGAGGTCAGGAGCAAATTCGACGCCATCGTCGACTTCGCGGAAATTACCCGCTTCATCGACACCCCGGTGAAGCGATACTCCAGCGGGATGTACGTGCGCCTGGCTTTCGCGGTGGCCGCGCATCTTGACCCGGAAATCCTGGTGATTGACGAAGTGCTGGCGGTGGGAGACGTCTCCTTCCAGCGCAAGTGCCTTGGAAAAATGGGCGATGTCGCGGCCGCCGGACGGACCGTGTTGTTCGTCAGCCACAACATGAGTGCGGTTAAAAGTTTGACCCACAAAGCGCTCTATTTGCGCGACGGGTGCATCGCCGACTATGGCGATACCGGCCCGGTGGTGATCGGTTATCTCAAAACGACTTCCGGGGCGACCGGCCTGGTCTATGACCTCCGCGGAGAGCCCCGGGGCCGCATGATGGGGGATCGCGCCTTTATGACGGATTTCGTGGTCAATCAAGGTTTGCCGATCCGGCACGGCGATCCGGTTCGTTTTGAGGTGGATATTGAATGCCGCGGGCAAATTGAAGGCGTGGCTATGGGGCTGGGGTTCTGCTCCGCCGAGGGCGCGCGTATCATGTCCATTGATAGTGAATTGACCGAAGCGTATTGGCATTTCCATCAAGGGAAAATCCGTTGTGAAATTGTGGTGCCCCGCTGTGACTTACAGCCTGCCAGTTACCTCGTGGATTTGGCCATTCGATCTGGAGACGGCGCCTATATCGATTATCTGGCCGGGTGCGCCAAGGTCGATGTGTTGCCAGGTGAAAAAACCCCGGCGGTGATTCTGCGCGCTGACGGTCAGGTGAGATGCCCGGCAACGTGGCGCCTTCGCACGCAACCCGCTTCCTAAGCGCTAACATTATCCATGAAAACACTCATCAAATCCCTGCTTGCTCGTCCCCTCGTCGGTCGTGTGGTGGCGCGGGTGCTGCGCCCGCTTTATCGTTTGGCCTCCTGGTTGGTGCGCACCATTCCCTGGGCGGTTAAAGTCACCGGGTGCCGGCTTAAGGTTGACGGCCAGTTGTTGGTTTTCCCGGAAAAAACCGGGGTGATGTATTCGACCTTGCTGTACTGGCTCGGACCGGGCGGCTATGAGTACAACACGTGGCAGGTCATCCGTTGGGCGGTTTCCCGTTCGTCTTCGTTTTTGGATGTTGGTTCCAATATCGGATTATATGCCGTGCTCGCCGGGAGGACCTTTCCCACGCTTGTGGTCGATGCCTTCGAACCAGTTCCGTCGCTTGCCGAGGGCAACCGCCGTTTTCATGAGGCGAATGGCTTCCCCTCGGATCGGGTTCATGCTTGCGCTATGAGCGATGCTCCAGGGCGGGCCCGGATTTCCGTACCCCGTTATGAAGGCGTAGCCGAAGCGGAACCGACGGCGAGTTTGGCCGATAACCGGCATCTCTCACCCGGAGCGCGGTTTGAAGAAATTGAGGTGGCGTTGGAAACTATCGATGGTTTCCTCGCCGCCAACCCTCGCGCCAATCCGTTGTTCATTAAGATTGATGTTGAAGGCCATGAAATCAGCGTTTTGCGCGGGGCTCACGCCACCCTGCGGGAGCGTCGTCCGTTGCTGGTGGTGGAAATGCTGCCAAACCCGGCAAAAAACCGCGAGGTGTTCGATGAGGCCGAAGCAATGGGGTACCGGTTGTTTGGGTTGTGCCGGGAAGGGCTATTTGCCATGAATGCCGGGGATTTCAGCCCGCCACGCACGTTTACGGATTTTCTCTTTGTTCCCCGGGAGGTATGCGGGCCGGTTCATTACCTTCCTTACTCCGAATTGGATCGTCTCGTCCAAGCAACATCATGATCGATCGGCATATCAATCTGGACGTCGACCGGGTCGGATTCGGCGATGCTCTGGTCAGGGCCATGCATCTATTGCGGGCGACGACCGGCATTCCCGGCGCTGATCCGCATGAAGCGCTTAGGGAGTGGACTATTTTCCCGTACGCCACCGGTCGGCAGGGATGGCGAAAATGGGCGTTTAAGCTCACCCATGGTCTGCTATGGCGGCAGGAGAGCTTCAACCGTTCCCTGTTGGCTGCAGAAAACATTCACGCCGCTTTCCGCGAGGTTGAAAAACCGGATTTGGTCATTGTCGCCCCCTTTCATGTGCGCGCCATGCGTTCAGGAGGCGCGGTTCGCGTAGGAGGCATCGCCCGCGCTCTTTCAGCTTATGGCCGGGTGACGGTGGTTTCCATTGAGGATGACTATCTGGTGGATCGCCGGGAGCTGTGGCCAGGGGTATCGATTGTGTCCGTGCCCCGCTCGCCTGCGTTTATTCGGGCCACCGAGGCCGTGAAGTCGGTTTATGGTTATTACCGGCATTTTTTAACCGTTGCCCAGCGTCCGGAGTTGTTGCCCGAGCTTCGGTATGTGCTGGAGGAAACCATTCCCAGCGCGCGGGCGGTGATGTGCGTAGGTCCGTTTGCCTGGCCCCATGTGGCGCCGTGGATCGATGATCAGCCCGTTTTGTACGACAGCCACGACGACGTGATGCAATACCTTGAGATGGTCGACTTCGATGCCGATCGCGCACGGACCACCGAAGCCATCGCCGGGTTGGAGGGAGCGTTATGCCGGCGGGCCTCGGTTATTTCCATGACCACCGAGGAAGACGCTGAGAAACTGGCCGCGCGGTGTCCGGATGCGGCGCCCAAGACCGTAGTAGTCCGCAACGGTGTCGACCTTGCCGCCGCCCGCCTGACCCCGCCATCCCAGGCTCGTCGTCTGGCCCATGCCGCCGGAATCGAGGCCGTCACACATCTTTTTTTAGGTACGGCGCACCGGCCCAATCTCGAAGCGGTGCGGTGGATCAGTGACACCTTGGCGCCCGCCCGACCCCGGGACTGGTTTGTGGTGATGGGTATGCCGTTTTATCTCTACCAAGCCAGTGATTTCTATACGCCTCCTCCTTCCAATATGATCTTTACCGGAAGCGTGCGGCATGAACTCAAGGAAGCGGTTATGGCCCTGGCCACGACCGCGCTGTGCCCCATGAAAATGGGAACCGGTTCCAGCTTGAAAGCTCCGGATGGATTGGCCCATGGAAAAATTACCGTATCCACCCCGGTGGGCGCGCGAGGGTTCCCTGGAATCGAGGCCGTGATGACGATTGTCGAACGGGACCAATTTTCGACGGAACTCGATACCCTGATTACAGGTTTAGCCGACAACCTGGATGCATGGGATGCGCGCAGCCGGGGTGGACGTGTCTACGTCGAGCGGGAATTATCCTGGGAGCATGTGGTTAAGCCGTATGAAGAAATTCTTCCGGATGCTTTTAGGCGCAGGTAAACATGAATGTGTCTGATTTCCAAAATGCAGTAAGTCACAGCGAAGAAATCCTCTCGGCCGATCGCGGGGTGATTACGCCGCTGGACCGTTATCTGGGGCTACGCGATCTATCCAGCTTTCCGCTTTGGTCGGAACAATCCGGTTGGATGGGCCGGATAAAAACGCTGATTCGCCGGGTAGCCCTGGCCCCGCTGGATCGATATCACGAGGCCTTGCTGCGCCAATTGCGGCAAGCGCTGCTTGCCGATAACCGGGCCCAACCGCGTCCGACGGACCTGCCGCGCCTGGTGTATGTCGCGCCGTTTGATGTACTTTCCCGTAACGGCGGCGCAACGCGCATTCTCGGATTAGCCAGGGCATTTTCCGCAAATTTTGATGTCTCGATTATCAGCGTGGTCGGCCCCAGGCGCTCACTTGAAGTTATTCCCGTGGCCCCGGGGGTTTCCATCTATGCCGTACCGCAAACGCCGGAGTTTATGCGAGCCCTGGAGCGCGATCAAAAATCATTCGGCGGGGTGGCCTTCAGCCTTGGCTTGGATCGGCATCTCGATGCGTTGCCGGTGCTGCGTTACTGTTACGAACAGCAAGCCGCCGGCGCCGCCGTATGCGTGTTAAACCAACCACACCTCGTAAGGCTCTGGCGGGAATCCAAGAGCCGGCCGTATCTGGTGTACGACGCCCCGGAAGTGAACAGCTACTTCACCCTCCGCAATGCCGGCGCGTCAGCCGACAAAACGGAAGTCCGCAAGGTCCAGTTCGCGCAGGAATCCGAAACCTGCGAGCGTGCCGACCGTATCGGCATGTGTTCACAAGTCGATATCGAAGATCTGTTGAAGGAGCAGGGGGAGTCATTACGTCAGAAGATCACCTTGGTTCCCAACGGGGTTTGGGTGGATGAAACCCCCTTTATGCCGCCTTCCCGGGCCCGGGCGCTCCGGGCCGCCTGTGGATGGCCGCATCCCCTTGCGGTATTCATGGGATCAGCCGGCACCCAGCCCAATCGCGACGCCGTCACCTTTATCGGAACGGAAATTGCTCCGCGCTATCCGGATGCCAGCTTTGCCCTCATTGGCATGAATCCTCGCGATACCGGCCTCCCGACCATCCCGCCAAATGTCTTCCCTTGCGGGCGGGTTTCCGATATGGCCAAGACCGCGATACTCAGCATGGCCGACGTGGCCCTTTCTCCCATCCCCGGCTACGATATCGGCAGCAGTCTGAAGATCTCCGAATATATGGCCCATGGCAAGCCGGTGCTGGCCACCACCTTCGGGCTTCGCGGTTATGAAATGTTGGGCGATGCCTTGCACCCCTGGCCCATGGACGAATTGCCGGTCGCCTTCGGCGAGGCGATGCGTCAACTCGCGGGTGATTCCGAGGCCTTGGATGCGTCGGCGTGTGTCGCCCGGGATCGGCTCCGTGAACATTACGACTGGGCCGTCATAAGCCGACGTTATGGTCTGCCCGGCCTGCCTATGGAGGCTTTATGATCGGCATAACCGGCCATCGCGGCGTGCTGGGTACGCTGCTCAAGGAAAAATTGTCCCGGCAGGGAGTTCCATGCTCCGGCTATGACGGAGATATTCGGGATAGCAAGGCGCTAAATCGCTGGATTGGTGACCACACGTGGGAAGCCATTTTCCATTTTGCCGCCAAAGTGCCGGTTCAGTGGGTCCGGGAGAACCCGTTTGATGCCTATGCCATCAATGTCGGAGGATGCCTGCGATTGGGCGAAGCTTTACTGGCTACGGATCAACGTCCCTATCTGCTCTACGCAAGCAGTTCGCATGTGTATGCAAGTAAACGCGAACCGATTGCCGAGGAAGATCCGGTAGGGCCGATTAATCAGTATGGTCAGACCAAATACCAAGGCGAAGTGGTTCTGGATGCCTTGTCCACCCAAGCGGGTATTCCGGTTTGCCGGGCGCGAATTTTCAGTTTTTATAGCGACCGACAGGCTCCCGGATATCTCTATCCCGCCATCAAGCGCCGCCTGCAGACCGAGGATTTATCCAAACCATTCCGGCTCATGGGGGCCCGTAGCATAAGGGATTTGTCACCGGCTATGGATATTGCGGATCGGCTGCTTGCGGTATACGAGCGGCGGGCTACCGGCGCGATTAACATCGGATCCGGGCGCGGCATTCGGATCATGGATTTTGTCCAATCCTTGGCCCCGTGTTCGTTGACGTTCGAGATTGACGAGAACGAGGAAGTCAACCATCTCGTCGCCGATGTTTCGAAATTGAATCAGTTGATGGTAATCGAGTAGGTGTATCGGGTAAGTGTATACGATTAAGTGTGAGAATGAAGACTCTTAACCGCAACCCTTAAGCGCATACCCTTAATCGACCCGCCTCTATAGGTTGTTGGAATAGCTCTAGGTAATCGAGTAAGTGTATCGGGTAAGTGTATACGATTAAGTGTGAGGATGAAGACTCGAATAACACTCTTAACCGCACTCTTAAGCGCATACCCTTAATCGACCCGTCTCTATTGGTTGTTGGAATAGCTAGGTAATCGAGTAAGTGTATCGGGTAAGTGTATACGATTAAGTGTGAGGATGAAGACTCGAATAACACTCTTAACCGCTACTCTTGCGCGCATACCCTTAACCGACCCGCTGCCATTGATGCCCATAAAAATCATACCATTTTATTAAGGAGACCGACCATGACCCGCGAATTCAAGATCAATCTTGCTGAAGCTACCATCGACCAGGCGGAGTTAAATGCCCTGAGCGACTGGATCAAGACGGCGCCTCAGATTACCAAGGGGCCGCTGACCGTCGAATTTGAAAAACAATTCGCTGACTATATCGGTTGCCAATACGCCGTTTTCGTCAACAGCGGTTCCTCGGCAAACTTGATCATGTACTACGCCTTGCAGGAAAGCGGGCGGCTACGCAATCACAAGGTCGTGGTTCCGGCGGTTTCCTGGATCACCACCTTATCCCCGGCGATCCAGTTCGGCTTTGAGCCCCTGTTGTGCGATGCCGATCCGGATGATCTCGGCCTGGACGTGGAGCATCTGCGCCGGTTGTGCCGCGAGCATCGTCCAGCGCTCATGATCCTTGTCCATGTTCTCGGCCACATCAACAAAATGGAGGAAATATACAAAATCTGCGAGGAATACGATGTCCTGTTGCTCGAGGATGCCTGCGAAGCGCTCGGCAGCCGGTACACGGACGGCCGGATGACCGGCAACCTCGGATTAGCCGGTTCGTTTTCATTTTATTACGGTCATCATATTTCCACCATTGAGGGCGGCATGGTGTGCACCAATGATCGCGATCTCTACAACCTCTTTCTTTCCATACGATCCCACGGATGGTGTCGCGATATCGAGGAAGATTACAAAACCCGGTGGCGGAGCGCCTATGATGTGGACGAGTTTCGCAATTACTACACCTTTTATTACCCGGGATTCAATTTGCGCTCGGCCGACCTGAATGCCTTTCTGGGGATTTCCCAAGTCAAAAAAATGCCGGAAATCGTGCGGGTTCGTTACGAGAACTATCAGTTATACGCCCGGCATATTGATCCGTCGTTTTGGCGGCAAACCAGCGCATTTAACGAGTTGTCCAGCTTTGCCTACGGGACGTTTGTGGACAATCGCATGGAGACATTCCGCGCCTTGAAGGCGGCCGGCATCGAGTCCCGCCCGCTGATTTGCGGCAGCATGGGCCGACAGCCCTTCTGGATCAGGAAATACGGCGAACTTCCCCTTCCGGTAGCCGATCGGGTCCATTACAACGGGATTTATCTGCCCAATCACGCGAATCTGAACGAAGAGAAAATTAAATACATCGCCGGGGTCTTTAATGCCGTGGCCAAGCCGTACCATCCCGGAAATTGAGGTGCATCATGCAGGTGGACGAAAATAAAGCCGTATGGGACGGTAAATATCACTGGGCGGATCAAGGCGACGAGTGGTCGGAGCCGTGGGGCGGGGTGGCCAATCATTGGTATGGATCCATTTTGCCGCGTATTCTTCCGTTTGTCCCGGTTCAACGTATGGTGGAGATCGCCTGCGGCCAGGGGCGTATCACCCAGTTTCTCAAGGAGTTGACCCGCGAGTACATTGGAATCGATTTATCGGAACAATGCATCGAAACCTGCCGCTCCCGGTTTCGCGATAACGCTCACATGACTTTTGCCGTTAATGACGGGAAGTCGCTGGAAGCGGTTCCCGACGGCTATGCCGATCTGGTTTTCAGTTTTGATTCCCTGGTGCATGTGGACCCCGAAACCATGAGCGCGTACGTGCACCAGCTACCCCGGGTATTGAGTGACGAAGGCGTGGCGATTCTCCATCATTCGAATGTCGGGGCCTATGATGAGCTGATTAAGAAAATCCGTCGGGTGCCCAAACTATACGGAGGTTTTATCCGTTTGGGTTTGCTGGAAAAATCCTATTATTGGCGCGACCCCCTGGCCAGCGCTCGGAGCGTGGCCGAGGCCGCGGATGCGGCCGGTTTGCATTGCGTTGCCCAGGAGTTGGTGCGTTGGCGGGAATCACGCATCTATTGCGATGCATTCACCGTCATTGCCCGGAAAAACTCCCGATGGGCGAAAAGCGCCACCCGGATATGGCGCAACCCCGATTTTTCGCGGGAAGCCGCCAACCTCGCCCGGATCGCCTCGCATTACCGGGGAGCATAACGGTGCGGAATTTTAACCACGGATGGCACGGATATCACGGATAGGAGTTAATTTTTCTGTGCGTTCGTTTTTCGATTCTTCTATCTGTGTTATCCGTGAAATCCGTGGTTAATTATTTGTATTATTTTTTCTCGCTGCATGAATCACACGGTCCCCGGTTTGTTTTCTGTGATACCCCGCATCATTCACATGGTTTATTTCCCATGGGACAAGAACCAGAAACTACTGGCGGATTGCCATGCGTTTGATCATCAACCCTTCGAGCGGATGGTCCGGTATGCCCCCGGTTTTGATGTGCGCCTCTGGACGCTTGATCAGGCGCGGGACGTAGTGCAGGAAAATGCCCCTGAGCTCTGGCGCTTGATGATATCGCTGGCCCGGCCAACCATGATGGTGGACGTTTTTCGCTGGTGGTTGATCCATCACTTCGGTGGCATCTATTGGCAGTATGACATGAATCCGCTCGTCGCCATGGACCGACTGTTACCCAGACCGGGAAAAAAAGTTCGTTTGTTTACGGAAAATGTCAACGACACCGCGTTCTGCCAATCCATGGCGGCTGAACCGATCCGGGGCGGTGAGCCGGAAGAGCCGGTTCGTCTTTGTAATCAGGTCTTCGCCGCCGAACCTGGTCGCCGTTTTATCCAATCGGTGTTGGATACGATCGTGGACCGTTCTTCCCGGCTAACCCCCCGGAGGGATTACGACATCCTATACATTTGCGCCAATGCCGCAGTCAGCACCGTGTACGATAAAACCGGAAAAACCGATCCGGAAGTCGAGCTTATGGATCGCGCGGAAACCCGGCGGATGGTCAAGCTGCAGTATAAAGGCACGTGGAGGACGGAGAATTCGGTTAAAGGTTTAAGGTTAAAGGTTGAAGGAAGGGGAGAAAAAAGGTCTTGGCTGAAAAGAACGATCAAGCGGATGCCGGGTTATTATCGGATCCGGCGGCATGTTCACGAGAACGCTGGTTTAGTTGATGTTTCCGTAGTGCCTCCCGCTTGGTCCTCATGGCCGGTTGATTCGACCTGTACATCCGTGGCGGTTTTCCCGTACTGGCCGGCATGGGAGTCCATCATCCCGTTGGGAACATTTTCCCGGGTAAGGCGGTTGAGTTTAACCCGGCAACCGCCAGTCGGAGCGGAACATTTTAATCCGATGGTCATGCGATGGCCCAGGGTCGATCTCGTGGTATGCCTGGATTATCTGGAACGCCTGCCGGATGCCGATGTGAAGCAGGTTTTTGCCGGTATCCGAGAACGTGGTGTGCGGTATGTGATGCTCAGCCATCATCCGGAATTGAACAACAACTGGGATACCGCCTTGGGGGATTACCGTCCGGTCAATTGGTCACTATCGCCCTGGAGTCTGGGTGAGCCGGTGTGGACCACAGCGTGGCCGAATACGGATGGCCGGCCTGATCGTGTGGCCGCCATATGGGCGTTAACATGATCACAACCATGGTCTTATTACGTTTCAACGCCGGGACGCAGTCCCGGCCTACACCATTTACGGACAGGTGTAGGCCACCTCTGCGAGGTGGCGAAAATCGTCGGGCGGGGAGGTCGCTAACGCGCCCTTTGGTGTAGGCCGCCTCTGCGAGGCGGCGAAAATCTCCGGAATTTTGTGATTTCAAACATTCGCAACGGTCTCGAAGCCCTCGATTATCTGGTGAATCGACCATGTGGATTGGCCGCTCATCACACCGGCTACCATCGCTGGCGTCGAACGCAGGGGCTGACACCGCTCCGCCGTGCCTGGTGGTGGCAAACCCGTCTCGAGTCCTATACCTGCATCCGCCGGTATGCCTTTCTGCTGGATTGGGCGGTGGGGGAGGATAGACCTGAGACGCGAGACCTGAGACCTGAGACCCAAGAAGAACTCGCCGAAGCGAAAGTCTCAAGTCTCACGTCTCAAGTCTCAAGTCCTACATCGCATGTATCAGTAGCCCGCGTAATCATCCTCCGCATGGGCCACCTGGGCGATATTCTGCACCTGATGCCGACGGTGCGGGAGATTAAACGCCAACGCCCTGATTGGACGCTGGAGTTGGTGACCGGACCATGGAGCAAGGCTCTGGCCGAATCATTCGGGTTATTCGATAAGGTCCATGCTTACTGCCCGGATGTGGTGCAGTACCATCGCGGTGATCGCTGCGGGGTCCGGTCGGTGGCGAAGGAAAAGTCGTTTATTCGAGACCTCCGTGGCCCGGGATTGGATGTGGTATTTAGTCCCAGTGCGCCGCACTTTTGCGAGCTTCCGCTGGTTGTGGGGTTGCAAGCCCCGGTTTATATCGGTGAGCCGTGGCCGTTGGCTGAACTGCCGCGTCCCCGGGAGTACATCACCAAAGCATTCGACAGCCGGCACTATGAAATGGACGCGGTAGCGGACTTCCTGCCGTTGATGGGTCTGGAGCGACCTGCAGTTCGGTTGGCGTACCCATTGGACAACGCGGCCGGGGAGAAGGCGAAGGCATGGCTCGACCGGCATGTGGAAGGAAGCCGGCTGGTCCTTATATTTCCGGGAAGTGGCTGGCCGGGTAAAAACTGGCCGCCGGCGTTATTTGCCCGATTGGCGGATGCGTTGGTTCGAGATCATACGGTGACGGTAGGTTTGGCCGGATCGCCCGGGGAACATGGGTTGTGTGAAACGGTTCGAGCCCAGATGGTCCAACCGGCGCATAATCTGGCCGGTCTGTTTACCTTGGCCGGCTCCGCGGCATTAATTCAACAAAGCGCCTGCGTGATCGGAAACGACAGTGCGCCGATGCATCTGGCCGCCGCGCTTGAGGTTCCGACGGTATCCTTGTGGGGGCCGACCTTTCCGGAAAAATGGGCGCCGTTGGGCGGAAGACATGCGGCCATCAAAGCCGCGGAGCCGTGCGCCGGTTGCCTGTACTGGCATGTCAACGCCTCCTGCCGGCAACATCCGGGCTGCATCGCGTCGGTACGGTATGAGGCGGTTCTCGATGCGGCGCGCCGGGTGATGAAGTCTGGAACTTTGTGTTGAACTTTGTCTCAAACTTTGCCTTTTCCGAAATGGTTGAAGATGAAGCTCCCTCCAGGGGCGGGCAGGCAAGACGATGTTCAAGACGAAGTTCAACACAAAGTTTTAACTATAGGTGTTCGATAAAAATCGGTGAGCTACTATGACCATCAAATACAGCAACGAACTACACGCCCACTACCTTGAACGCACCCGTCATTCCTCGGCCCGGATTGTGCCGCTGGTGCTGGAATGGCTGGCTCCCCGCTCGGTGGTGGATGTGGGCTGCGGGCATGGCCATTGGCTGAAACCCTTTGTTGATGCCGGGATAGCTGATGTCCGGGGCATGGATGGCGCGTATGTCGATACCAACCAATTGGTGTTTCCCCGGGAAAAATTCCAGGTGGTGGATTTGAATGCCCCGCCGGCCGCGGACCGCCGTTTTGATCTGGCGATTTCCCTCGAAGTCGCCGAACATCTTAACCCGGCCTCGAGTGAGCCGTTTGTGTCCCTGCTGACCTCGTTGAGCGACTGTATTTTGTTCTCCGCCGCCGTTCCCGGTCAACCCGGCAATGATCACATCAATGCCCGATGGCCGGGCTACTGGAGAAAAAGGTTTGCCGCTCATGGCTATGTCGCGCTGGATGGACTCCGCCCCCGCATCTGGCACGACGAAGCCGTCATGATGTGTTACCGGCAAAATACCATGCTGATGGTCCGCGAAGCGCGTCTGCCGGATTTTCCAGCCTTGTCCGGCATGCCCCGGGTCAACTGCCTGACCCTGGTGGACGAAGAAGCCATGGACTATTATGTGAAGCAGCAACTTCCGAGGTGGCTGCGGTGGTGGAGGGGGATGATGAATAACGAAGGTCAGTAAATACCATAAACCTTGTCTTGAACTTCGTGTTGAACTTAATCTTTTCGGCATTCTTTAGACAAAGTTTAAAACGAAGTTCAAGGCAAGGTTTAATACTCAGACAAGGTTCAACACAAAGTAAACCCAAGTTCCCCTTCAACCCATGCCCCTCTCCATTCGCGCCTATGTGCATCATCCGGATATCTATACCCGGCGTTCCGGCATGTATCCGCTCGCCGAGGCAATGGGGGCGGAGACGGTGTTTTACACCAGTCGGTGGGAGCAGGCGCAGCACGTCAGTTGGCGGCTGGGTCAAGTCGTTCGACGTTTTTCCCAATCCTGGTATGGCAGCGAATGGAGTTATTTGTTTCCCGTATGGGATGAGTGGCGCATGGCGCGTGCGGGCCGCGCGCCGGTGGACGTGGACCATTTTCTTTTTGGTGAGTTTGCCTATCCGCGACATCCCGCCTGGTTTAGAAAAAAAGCCCGCCTGCTGGCCGGGACGTTTCATGCCAGCTCCCGCCGTTTGCCCCGGGTATTGGGCGGCTACCGGGGCTTTCGATCATTTGACGTGATCACCCTGATGTCCGCTTCGCAGAAGCCGTATTTTTTGGAACAAGGCTTTCCCGCCGAGTCGTTGTTCGTAACCCGGCATGGAGTTGACACCTCGTACTTCCGGCCGGATCCCGAACGTCCAGCATCCGGCGAAGGCCCGCTCCGCGGGCTGCTAGTCGGCAGCACCGAGCGCGATCATGCGTTCATGGCCGCCGTGTTGCGCGCCTTGCCGCCCGGGGTACTGCAGATGACCATTTTAACCAGTGCCGATCAGCGTTCCCTGCACTATCAGGATGTTCCGTACGCTGATTTTCCCCGGCATCTTCCCGATGCAGGCTTGTTGGCTGCCTATCAGAAGGCCGACCTGCTCATCATGCCCATGCTGGACTGCACCGCCAACAATGCCATCCTCGAGGCCATGGCCTGCGGTACCCCGGTGATGACCAATCCGGTTGGCGGTATTCGCGAATACGTGGATCCGGGATGCAATTTCATTCTCCCGGATCAGGATGTGGATGCCTGGGTTGATCAACTGCTCGCGCTGGCCCGGGAACGGGATGCTCTACGAGCCCGCCGTCCATCCGTCCGCGCTTGGGCCGAGACGTTTGATTGGAACCTCCGGGCGAGGGAGTTTGTCGATGTGTTTGAACAAGCGCTCGCCGTTCGTTCATGAAACAGAGCATCATCCCGCCTCGTTGGCATCACGCATACCCTTAGTCTTTTACACTTAATCGTTTACACTTACTCGAATACACTGAATCGTCCGCGCTTAGTCCTTTTCAGCATCATAACGAGTACGAGTAAACGACTAGGTGTATGCGATTAAGTGTAAACAATTAAGTGTGTGCGACAAAGTGTAGTCGATTACGTGTGGATAACTGAATGTTTAACGTGGCGAAATCATGGTGAGTAATCCAAAAGTATCCATCTGCATCGGCACCTATAACCGGGAAAAGTATGTCCGGGAATGTTTGGACAGCGCTTTGAGGCAGACCTACCCGAATATCGAGGTGGTTGTCGTGGATGACGCCTCCACCGATCGCACCGTGGAGATTTTGCGGGAATACGGAGATCGCATCACCTTGATCCTCCGCGATACCAATTCCGGGATTTGTCCGATCACCCGCAATCAGGCCATACAGGCCTCGACGGGAACCTACGTGGCCCTGCTCGATTCCGATGATGCGTGGTATCCGGAAAAAATCGAGCGGCAGGTCGCCTTTCTCGAGGCGCATCCGGATATCCCGTTGTGTCATACCGCCTGCCGGGTGATTGATGACGCGTCACGTGAACTGGAGGTCCGGCATGAGGGCCGGATTCCACCTACCGGCGCGTATTTCCGGCCTCTTTTGGATCACTGCTGGATCACCATCAGTTCGGTGATGATGCGCCGAACCCACTACGATACAATCGGGCCGTTCAACCACCGCGACCCCTACGGATACCTCGGCGAAGATCACGAGTTTTTCCTGCGCACCGCCGCCCGGTATTCTATTGGCTTTCTTCCCGAGGTGTTGGGAAAATACCGGAAATCCGCGGCGGGTATCACCGCCGGCAACTGGAAAGCCAAGCCGGAACCGGTCCCGCTCTTTCAGGCGTTTCTACGGGATGTTGCGTTGTGGAAGGGTATCGTACCCAAGTCGGAAATGGTGGAGGCCATTGTTCGTGCCTGCCGGACCAATTCGGACTACTGGCGGCATCAAGGATATCCGGACAAAGCGCTTTGGTTTGATCGTGAAGCCTTGTCCCTTAAGCCGTGGAGTCCAGCCTTGTGGGGTGATGGGCTCCGTGATGGCGCGTATAGGCTGAACCGGCTGCTGAAAAAGAAATAAACTACGGAAGACGCTGAAAACGCGGAAATAATTTGAACTGCGGAAAACACAATAAACACGAAAGCAGGCGCTTGAATTTTTGTGTAATTCGTATGTTTCGTAGTTTATTTGCGGATCCCTTCCGCGTTATTCTGCGCATTCCGTAGTTCAATTTAAGAAAGTATCATTTGGCGAAGATCGTTATGAACCCGCAACGCAAAGCCCAACCCGACGTCGGTCTTATCGTCCCCTGCTACAACGAAGAGGAGGTGCTGCCTCAGTTGCTGGATCGCTTGTCGCGTATTACCGCCGACTGGCCGTATCCGGTGTATGTCTTGTTTGTCAATGACGGCAGCCGCGACCGAACCCAGGAGATTTTGGACGCGGCCTGCGTGGCGAATCCGGCCTTTGCCTGCGTCCAGTTTTCCCGCAATTTCGGCCATCAAGCCGCCGTGACGGCCGGCCTTGTTCACGCAAAGGGAGATGTTATAGCGGTTATTGATGCCGATCTTCAGGATCCTCCGGAATTCATTCTGACCATGATCGAGAAATGGCGGGAAGGTTACGACGTCGTGTACGGCATTCGCACCAACCGGAAAGAAAGCGGTTTGCTGCGTCTGGCCTATGCGACCTTTTACCGGATGCTGAAAAAAATGGCCAATGTGGACCTTCCCCTTGATGCCGGCGACTTTTCCCTGATGGATCGCCGGGTCGTGGATAGAATCAACGCTCTTCCCGAACACAACCGCTTTATCCGCGGCCTGCGCGGGTGGGTGGGTTTCAAGCAAATCGGTTTGCCCTACGAACGCGAAGCCCGCCAAGCTGGCGCCCCCAAGTACAACATGCGCCGGTTGGTCAATCTTGCCCTGGACGGTCTGATTTCATTTTCGTCGGTTCCTCTCCGCATCGCCGCCTGGGTCGGTGCTTTAGCCTCCCTGCTCGGATTCGTGCTGATGGTCTTTTCCATCGTAGGTGGTCTTTTCTATGGACGGACGCCCACGGGCTGGACCTCCCTTGCCGTCATGTTGTTGTTTTTCGGCGGCATTCAATTGATTGTACTCGGCATCATCGGCGAGTATGTCGGTCGTATTTTTGACGAAGTTAAAAACCGCCCGCATTATGTCGTAAATGCCCGCACCGGATGGGCGGGTAACTCGGACGATCCGGCATGAAAGAGGCGTTTTCAAAAGAATACGGCAACTTGGAGCATGAGCACTGGTGGTTCCGGGCGCGCCGGGTAATTTTGCGCGGCTTGTTGGCCCGCCATCTGAAATGGACCGAAGGAACCCGGGTTCTGGAAATCGGGGTGGGGCCTGGCGAGAATCTTTATACCCTTTATCCGGATACCGCCGCGATTACCGGTGTCGAGCCAGATCCCGCCAACGCCGCGAAGGCTGATGCACGAGGTCCGATCCGGGTGTACTGCGGCACCGTTGAAAATTTGCCTCCCGAAGTAGCGAATACATCCTATGATGTCGTATGCCTGTTTGATGTGTTGGAGCATATCCAGGACGATGAAGGCGGATTGCGCATCATTCGCAGGTTACTAAAACCCGGCGGAGCCATCGTATTATCTGTTCCGTGTTACCGGTGGATGTGGGGGCTTCAGGATGTTGTCAGCCTGCATTATCGCCGCTATACACGGTCGGAACTGGTCCGGAAGCTTCA
Source organism: uncultured Verrucomicrobiota bacterium (assembly GCA_937873455.1). GTDB lineage: Bacteria > Verrucomicrobiota > Kiritimatiellia > CAIVKH01 > CAIVKH01 > CALMUP01. The sequence goes on along the minus strand of CALMYG010000004.1, from coordinate 41,495 downwards.
GTCCGCCGGCTTGGTTGTCGAGCGGGCCACCTATTTTAATACGCTCCTGTTTCCCCTCATCGCCTTGTTCCGGCTTCTGGCGAAGCTGAGCAAGCAGGAAAGGAAGGCCGGATCCGACTTTGATGTGTCCAGTCGCCTGATTGATCGCGTTATGTATACACTGTTCCGGGCAGAGTGGCCGGTATTGGCATATATGAACTTTCCTTTCGGGGTTTCTTGTTTTGCCCTGGCGCGGTTGGAAGCCCCTAAAGCATCCTGCGATTCGCCCGCATTATGAATTCCATTTCGCATACTGGCAGCAAGCGCGGGTTTATCCTGCTCGGCGGCGCCTTGTTTCTTGTGCTCTTTCAATGGCTGAGCCGCTACGCCGGCGCACCGGTGGTGGATTTTACCGTGGACGATTGGCGTTTGTGGAAAATCGCCTCGTCCTGTTCGTCGTTGGGCGAGGCCTTCATGCAGGCGCTGAATTGGCCGGATCGTCCGCTCGGCGCGGGCATCATGATGGCAAGTTACTACCTGATGGATGACCACATTCTCGCCTATAATATTGCGGGGTATGTATATACCGCCGCCTATTTACTGGTAGGCATGGGTGCCGTTTATGCGTTGACGCATGATGGGGTAACCGCATTTGTGTACGGCGTGCTGTTTTCCGTGTTACCCAACCTCACCGAGTCGTATCAGTGGCACACCATGTCGGTTTCCTATGGTGTCGGTTTCACCGCCTACCTGCTCACCGTATGGCTGTGGGTTCGCTATGTGGAGCATGGAGGTGCCGCCCGGCTCATCGCCGTGTCCGGATCCTTTGCCGTAGCCTTGTTCTCATATGAAATCGGAATTTTGATTCCGGCCGCCTTGCTGTTGTTATGCGACCCCGGAAACAAGAAACGCGCGTTGGCCGGTTTGTCCGGTCTTGGCGTGGTGATTCTCGCTTATCTGGCTTGGAAATTCACCGATGGTTTCGGGACCCTGGGAACCTTGCTCTTTCCGAAACGGCAGGTGGAATTTGATGTCGCCGGGTATGCCTGGAATGCCCGGGAAGTGGTCCGATGGTGGACCGGAACGCGGGTGCTGGAAGCCTTTGCGCATGGACTCGATGGATTTCTGACCCTTTCCACAGCCCGGTTGATGTGGTTGATCCCGATCACCATGATCGCGGCCGCCGTCGCCGTGACGGGATGGCGACGCGGTGCACAACATGTTGAAGCCGCGTTCAGCAAGGCGCCCTTTTCCGCATTTCGACTGGTCGTTTTTTCACTGGCGTGGTTTGCCGTCGTCAATGTTATCACGGTTCTTTCCTGGCCGGGCGGGCGCATGAACTATTTACCCGCCTTTGGGTTTTGTCTAGGCCTTGCGGTGATGTCCCGGCGGTGGTTTCGTAACGCTCCCGGGGTGGCAACGTGGTTGCTTCTGGTTCTCTTTATGTTTAGTAACCAGGGCACCTCGGCTCAATGGCGCGACTCCGGTCTTTTCCACCGGGCGCTGTATGAGTATTTGGGCGAAACCCGTAGCGTCTGGCAGGAAAAAACCGCCATGGTGGTGGATACAAGCATGTTCCGTGACCGCTTGACGCCCGGTCTGTTGTCACCCCCCAGTTATGATATCCTTCATTGGGGCCATTACGGCAATGCCACCTTGATTCGCGGCGCGTTTGTTTCCACCATGGTCACAATGTTATCGGAAGCGCCGGTTGAGGTGATGCTGGATATGGAATATGGGATTACCCGCGAGGGTGATGAGGTTGCCGGGTATGGTTGGTATGATCGAAGTACAACGTGGCGGCGCCCGATGAACGAAATTTATTGGCTCGACCTCCGCGAGGTTATCGCGCGAGTAGGCCGGAAAAGGTAGGAGAGAGATGAAGGAAGAAGCAGCAATCGTGCGTCCGGTTCGTCGTCTGGTGGACCGTCTATTCGCCAGTTCGTTTGGCTACCGGTATATCCGGGGTCTTTTTCACTTCGGATTGCGTTTAAACCCCATAAAAAAAGCACTGGCGGTTGAAGCCGGTGATCGCATTCTCGATGTCGGTTGCGGGACCGGGGATTATGCCCCGGTTGTCGATCATCCCGATGCAACCTATCTGGGCATCGATTTGGACGAGCCTTACATTGAAACCGCCCGCACGTTGCATCCCGCCCCGAACCGCACCTTCGAAGTCGGAGATTTGCGAACCATTCATTATCCGGATGGCGCTTTTACCAAGGCCATGATTCTTGGCGTGATGCATCACATTACCGATGAGGAAAACGTCGAATTGTTGCGCGTGCTCAACCGAATTGTCACCGATCGTGTCGTCATCATGGATCTTAGCCCAGGCGGTTGGCACATCTTGAACACGTTGTTGTGCCGGTTTGATCGCGGACGCTACCCGAGGCGGCTTATGGATCAAATCGCCCTGATCGAGCAGGTGATGGAGGTCACGTGGTCCGGCGAATATTATGTTCGCTCCGGCGTCCAGCGATATGCGTTGATCGTCGCACGTCCACGTCGCGCCGCCCTGGGCGGATAGAACGGAACGCTGCGCCGCTTCGCAGAAGCGGCGTATACCAAGGGCCGATGTAGGCCGGGACTGTGTCCCGGCGGAAAGCGCCGCTTGGAAGAAGCGGCCTAAACCAGGGGCCGATGTAGGCCGGAACTGCCTGCCCGCCGTCTTGTCCGCCGTAGGCCTTGCGAAGGCGGAAGGCCTTGCGAAGGCGGGTGTCCCGGCGGAAAACGCCGCTTCGCAGAAGCGGCCTACACCAGATGCCAATGTAGGCCGGGACTGTGTCCCGGCGGAAAAAAGAACCACGGATTACACAGATAACGCGGATTGCTGGAAAAAATTCGTTCTGGAAGCAAGATTCGCGTGTACGTGTATGGGAAGCAATCGCGGAGAATTCGTTTCACTCTTACTCGTACACGCAGATCTTTTCCGTTCCGTAGCTGATGAGCCGCCGCCATTATTGTCATGCAATCAAGCATGTTGACATGATGGCGCGGCATGATAGTCTGGTGTCATGGTAACGCTGATCACAAAAATTACGGAGCGGGGACAAGCATCCATCCCGGCAGAGGTCAGGCGACTGCTTGGCCTTCGTCCCGGAACCAAACTATTATGGGAGCCGGTATCCGAAAACGAGGTCCGGGTAAAGGTACAGGGTACGGGATCCGTGGTCGGGCCGATGGGCGTTTTGGGTTATGCCAAAACCTTCAGGGAATCCCGGTCAACCGGAGAATGGATGCGCGAGTTGCGTGAGGGTGAAACGATCTGATGGCCTGGGTAGTTGATACGTGTATCCTGATTGATGTGCTTGAGGCGGATGCCAGTTATGGCCTTTCCTCGGCTACGTGTTTGGAAGACCATCTACCTCAGGGATTGATCGTTTCGCCCATCAGCGTGGTTGAGCTCGCTCCTGCTTTCATCGGCGATTACGAACGGGAACGCGATTTTTTTTGCCAAATGGGAGTCGTAGCGTATGAGCCTTGGACCGAGGAGGATACACGCGTTGCTCACCAGGCATGGTATCGGTTCATTCTGTCGAGAAGAATGCAGCGGGTGCCGCGAAGACCGCTGGCAGATATGCTGATTGGCGCCTTCGCCTCAAGATTTCAAGGTCTCATTACCCGGAACAGCGACGACTTCCGGCAACTATTTCCCGACTTAAACGTAGTTGTTCCCGGAAGCCAATTGTAGATATTCTTCTTACACGTACCCGTACTCGTACACGCAGCTCTTCTCCGTTCCGCGCCCGTTGACGATGCAGCAATGTTGCTATATGGTTTACTGCATGAAGACAACCGTCGACATTCCAGATGATCTGATGATTCAGGCAAAAAAAAGGGCCATTGAGCTTCGCCGACCCTTTCGGGAACTTGTTATTGAAGGCTTGCAAGCGCGGCTTGATCGTCACTACGACGAAAAGAGCAAGCCGGGCAAAGGTGGAATCCGTTGGGTTTTCCACGAGGGAGGTTTGCCACCGGACGTAAATGTTTCTGATCGCAGTAAGATGACCGAATGGCTGCAGTCCGGAAAATGATCGGAATTGATACCAACTTGCTTGTCTATACCCATCGCTCGGGAACACCTGAGCACGGCAAAGCCCTCAAGGCTATGGAGTATATCGTCAGGAATCCATCGGGATGGGGGGTAGCCTTTTCCTGTTTGACCGAATTTTGGGGCGTCGTTACCCACCCGCGATGTGTGGGTGGACCCTCGACCCCCACGCAAGCAACGTCGTTTATTCATCAGCTCATTGAAGATGGCGGTGGTCACATCTGGCTCCCCGGATCTGGATTTGGCATGCGATTGCTGAAAAAAGCGACGGATTTGAACCTCGGTGGCCCCAGAATATTTGATCTACAAATAGGGTTGATTGCCCATGAAAATGGCGCGACGGCGTTGTGGTCGTATGATAAAAACTTTGTGGTGATTCCGGGGCTTGAACTGGTGAACCCCGATGATCAACCCTTTGCGTAAATATTACGGCAACGCTTCGTCGTGATGTTGAGAGATCGATGGGCTGTAGACCGCCCGATGTATAAACCACCTTTTCGTCTACTCCTTATCGTCGGCCGGACTGCGCGAAGTCCCGGCTGAAAACGAACCACGGATTACACGGATATCACGGATGATCGAAAGAAATAGGGTTCGGAACTATTGCGATGAGTTCGGTTTATTTTCTTACTCTTACACGTACTCGTACACGCTGATCTCATCCGTGACATCCGTGAAATCCGTGGTTATATCTTAGCTCATGCCTTTCGGCTGATGCGCCGCCGGGCGATGGCGGGAAGTTGGCGCAGCATCCGACCCCATCGGGGAAGCTGAAGCCGCTCGGCGATGGATAAGGTGTCGGGAAGGTTGGCCGCCCGGATAGCTTCGATCAAGGTGGTTCGATCCAGCCACTCCTGCTGGACAAAAAAGGTGTAATGCAACGCGATTTGCCGGCAATCCAAAATATTGACCTGCTTATGTTGCTCAATCCAGTCACACCAGCCCGGTTCATCGTTCCAGGGAATCCCGCCCATGCGTTCGACATGCCGGTAATCATAGCCGATGCAGCCGATGCTGAAGGGGATGGAGAAGAGATGAAAGGGAGATCTGAGACTTGAGACCTGAGACCGGAGACCTGGGACCTGAGACTTGAGACTTGAGACTTGAGGCATGAGATCTGAGGCCGTACTTTGAGACTCAAGGTCATTAACGTTATCCCTCGTCTTTTGCCTTTCCGCCAAGGTCTCAAGTCTCAGGTCTCGTGTCTCAAGTCTCCTCCTCTGCTCTTCGTTCGCATCAGTTAAATGGATAAACTTCCTCGTCGCCCATTCGGCGATGTACGGGCTGTTCCAGGTCGGGCTGACCCGTTGGGGTTCGGGATTCTTACCGAAGCGTTCTCGAAAATCGGTCAGATATTCCGGATAAAAATGGTTCAGCAGGATGTAAAGACCGTAGGAATTGTTGGGTAGTAGCGGAGTGATTAACGCCAAATTGTCGAGATGCCGGTGCGACTCATAGGCTTCCCACATCATGCGGGCCCAGTTCGGCGGCGGAAAAACATCCTCGTCGGTTTTGGCGTAGAAGCAACCGGGATATGTGGCGATGCAGCGGTTCTGCATGTCGGAGATGCCCTGTGGCCGGGTGCCGTCGCCGATAATCTTGTCGCAGGCCACGCCGGGATGGCGGTCGATCCATTCGTCAATATAACGCATGTGCGCCTTGGTTACGTCGTTGAGCAGAAAGACAACGTGGTCAAACACCTCGAAGCTGCCGCCGCGTTCGTGGAGGGTCAGGCTGATATCCACACAGTCGCGCCGGTCCTTGGTCAAAATCATCAAGGTTTTTTTCATGTCGGCATCCTAACGGGATCGGCAAAGAAGGGAAACTACGGAAAACGCGGAAAGCGCGGAATATTAAAAACTACGAAAGACATGAAGGGCACGAAATCTCATTTTGTTTCCGCGTCCTTCCGCGAATTCCGTAGTTTTAAATGGTCTCAGATATTCTTCTTTTCGTATGTTTCGTGTATTTCGTAGTTAACCCATTCTTCAGGAGTAATCTATGCCATTCAATAATATTTACCGTAGTAAAAAAGTGCTGGTCACCGGTAACACCGGCTTCAAGGGTTCCTGGCTGATCACGTGGCTACATCATCTTGGAGCGGAGGTCTATGGCCTGGCTCTGCCGCCAGAAAATGACCAATGGTTGTTTGAGCAGGCCGGCCTGAAAGATATTTGCCATCACACCGATGGTGATATTCGTGACCTTGCATTGGTGCGGAACGTAATCGCAGCGGTGAAGCCGGATATCGTCTTGCATCTGGCCGCCCAGGCCATTGTGCGAGCTTCGTATAAGGATCCGGTGGGAACTGCCGCCACCAACATCATGGGAACCGTGAACGTGCTGGAAGCCATCCGTAACGTCGATGTTCCCTGCGCCGCGGTCATGATCACCAGCGACAAGTGCTATGAAAACCGGGAATGGCCCTACGCCTACCGGGAAAACGATCCGATGGGGGGGCATGATGTGTACAGTATGTCGAAGGGGGCGGCGGAGCTGGTGGTAGCCTCCTACCGGCGCTCATTCTTTCCGCCCGAAGGATCAATGGCGGTGGCCAGCGCCCGGGCCGGCAACGTGATTGGTCCGGGCGACTGGGCGGCCGATCGGATTGTCCCGGATGCCATGCGAACCCTGCTCCGGGGCGAGCCGCTGTTGGTCCGAAATCCGGGCGCCACGCGACCCTGGCAGCATGTGCTGGAGCCGTTGTCCGGGTACCTCTGGCTGGGCGCGAAACTATTGGAGACCAATTCGGGCATGTTCCAGGACGGCTGGAATTTTGGCCCTGGATTGGATGCCGCGCGATCGGTCGGCGAACTTGCCGACGCCATGGTGAAAACGTTGGGCCGGGGCAAATGGATTACCGATCAAGTCGGCAAACATCCCCACGAAGCCAACTTTCTCCGGTTGAGCATTGAGAAGGCTTCCAGCCTGCTGGGCTGGTCACCGGTGTGGAATTTTGAGGCAACGGTGAAGCGAACCGTGGAAGGCTACGAGCAACTGATCGCCGCCGGAAATGACGCTGGAGGGCAGCGGGAATTTTTGGTCGGGGAGATTCAGGCGTACACCGAAGCGGCTGGCAAGATCGGCAACGCTTGGGCGACGGTATGATTAAACTACGGAAAGCTCGGAGTTACGCTGAAATTAAGACCAGATATTCCGCGTCCTTCTGCGACTGCCGTAGTTTTAAAAAGAAAGAAAAGTTAACTACGGAAAGCGCGGAAGAACGCGGAAAGAAGGAAAATATGAGCGAATTAATGTATGAGGCGGAAAGTTTCAAACTACGCGGGGCATGTTTCGAGGTTTACAAGGATAAAGGGCATGGCTTCCTTGAAGCCGTATTCCAAGAGTGCTTGGCGATTGAGTTTGGGATATTGGGTATCCCTTTCGTTGAACAACCAACCGTCAAGTTGACGTACAAGGGACACGAACTCAAACAAGGGTATATTCCGGATTTCGTTTGCTATGGGAAGATAATCGTGGAACTCAAGGCGGTAAAAGCCATTCTCGACGAACATCGCGCCCAGATTATCAATTACCTCAAGGCGACCGGTATGCACTTGGGATTGTTGGTTAACTTCGGGGCCTATCCCCGTGTGGAGATCGAACGTTTCGTATTTCAGGAAAAATCAACTACGGAAAACACGGAATTACGCTGAAATAATAATCTTTCCTTCCGCGTTTTTCCGCGAATTCCGTAGTTCATTAATCAGGAGTTACCTATGAGCATTAAACCAGCCGATATCCCCGTTGTCATCCTCGCCGGAGGGCGTGGAACGCGCCTGATGGAAGAAACCCAGATCATTCCCAAACCCATGGTCACGGTCGGAGGCAAGCCGATTCTCTGGCACATCATGATGAGTTACAGCCATTTCGGCTTCCGGAAATTCGTCGTGTGCCTCGGCTACAAGGGCTTTGTGATCAAGGAGTACTTCATGAATCTCCTGAAGCATACCTCCAGTGTTAAGATCAAGAGCAAGTCGGGGGAATATGCTTATGAGGCGGACCGTACGCCCGATTGGGAAATCGCCCTCGTCGAAACCGGGGAAAACAGCCTGACCGGAACCCGGGTGAAGATGGTGGCGTCGTACATCGACGCCCCGCATTTTTGTCTGACCTACGGTGACGGGGTTTGTGATATCCCGCTTGACCGGGAGTGGGATTTCCATCTCAGCCATGACAAGCTGGGAACGGTGGCGGCGGTACATCCGCCCTCCCGGTTTGGCATGATTGAAATCGCCAACGACAACCAGGTGAACTCCTTCCAGGAAAAAGAACCCCTGCATCACGATTTCATCAACGGGGGATACTTTATGTTTCGACGGGATTTTCTCGGTCGCCTTCCCGCCGACGGCAACTACAGCTTGGAGTCCGACCCGCTGACTCGTCTGGCCCGCGACGGGCAATTGGCCGCTTTCAAGCATGCGGGTTACTGGCAATGCATGGATACCATCCGGGATCGTGAAAACCTGGAAAAAATCTACGATAGCGGCAAGGCGCCGTGGGTGAGATGGTAGCATAACCTTGTCAGAGCAGGACAAGACAACGTTCAACACGAAGTTCAAGACAAAGAATAGAAAGCCGGAAGTTACCCCAACCAAACGTTGTGTTGAACTTAATCTCGAACTTTGTTCCAACCGGTTCGAAGCAGGACAAGACAACGTTCAACACGAAGTTCCCTCCAGAGGCGAGCTGGCGCACCTTCCGTATTGGTCTTTTCCTTTTTAACCACGGATAACACGGATAGCACGGATGAGAATGGAGACGTTTCTCACACTTGCTCGTCCACACCTACTCGCGTACACCTTATCGGGACGAAGATTTGGGGCTCATCATTGTTTAAGCAGGTCGAGGGTATCCGATTAAGGGTAAGCGACTAAGTGTGGGACAAAGTGTTTCCGATGACACTTAATCCCTACTCTTAATCGGTTACACTTACTCGACCCGCTTAGTCGATCAAAGGTAAACGAATAGATTAAGTGTATGCGACTAAGTGTAAACGATTAATCTCCGCCCTTGTATTGCATGATCCGTGTCATCCGTGAAATCCGTGGTGTTCATTTATTTAACCACGGATAACACGGATAGCACGGATGAGAATGGAGACGTTTCTCACACCTGCTCGTGCACTCGAATCATCCCGTTTTTTCGCCCTGAGGCTTGGCATATTCGATAACGTGTAAACGATAAGGTGTAACGGATAAGGTGTGTGCTTGGTCTGCTTGCTCGTTATCGCTCGCACCTTATCGGGACGAAGATTTGGGGCTCATCATTTTTGAAGCAGGTCGTTTAAGTGTCAGCGATTAAGTGATGGTAATCGGTCTACAGTCTTATGAATATCATCGTCACCGGTTCTGAAGGTTTTCTTGGGCGTAAACTCGTCGATCGCCTGGCCGACTCCGGTCGGTCAATCATTGCGGTCGACCGGTTGTTTCACTCGGGTTCCAGTCACGACAACGTGACGCATCACCAGTCCGATCTCGAAGATCCTTCGCGGTTAGTGCCTGCTTCAATAAAGCCCGACACCCCCTTTGTCCTGATCCATCTCGCCTGGGATATGCGCCGTTATCAGGGGTTCGGCATTCAGGCCGGGCAAATTGATCAATTCGCCAAGTTGCTGGACTACTGGAGTGAACGTGGACTCCAGCGTTTGATCATGATGGGTTCCGCCGAAGAGTATGGCCATCGGGCGGGGCGATTGTTGGAATCGGATATGCCGGAACTGCCCTTGTCGCCCTATGGTTGGGCCAAGCGGGCCGCTCGAGACCTTGCCGCATCGTGGTGCATCCGAACCGGCATCCCGGTGGTCTGGTTAAGACCATTTATTATGTACGGTCCGGGTCAGCGAGGCGATATGATGATTCCATTTGCCTTGGAGTCGGCTCGACTGAAACGCCGTGCCCACATGACGGATGGCCGGCAGCAACGCGATTTTGTTTATATCGATGACGTCGTGGAGGCGATTGCCATGGCCGTTGCCCAAAATGCTTCCGGCTATCAGGAGTTTAATCTTGGTTGTGGCGAGGGGGTTAAGGTCGCCGACGTGGTGATGGCGATTGCCGGGCATTATGGCGTCGAGGATTTGTTTGAGCTGGGCGCTCGACCCCGCCGCCCCGGCGAACCGGATGTGCAGATCGCGGATTGCACGAAGGCGGCGGCGTTGCTTGGTTGGAAAGCCACGGTCGGTTGGCGGGAGGGGATTGATCGGACGTTACTTGAGGCAAGGGATTAAACTACGGAATACGCGCCTGCCCGCCTATGGAGGGGAAAGACGCGGAAATAGAATCGTTCTTTGTGTTGCCTGCCCGCCTCTGGAGGGAACTTCGTCTTATCCTGATTCGCTTCAGTTCAGACAACGTTCAAGACGAAGTTCAACACAAAGTTTGGTTGGGTCACCCTGCCTCCTTGCCATGCTGTAACCATTCTTCCTTTCCGCGTGACTCGGCGCTTTCCGTAGTTGCTTTTTCTTTCGTATAGTTCGTGTATTTCCCGCCGGAGGCGGACAAGCGTATATTTCGTAGTTAATATATTGTGCATCACGCTGTAGTCGTTCAAAAAGGTGTAAACGATAAGGAGTAAAAGCAGACCATCGCACCTTATCGTCTACACCTTATCGCTTACACGTTATCGCCTTCCTCTATCGGCAACGGTGTCGGTTCATTCGAAAAAGTGTAAACGATAAGGAGTAAAGGATAAGGAGTGGCAAGCCAGTATGTTCAACAAAATCGTCATTCTCGGCGCCGGCCTGACCGGTCTCGGCGCGGCCCGTCACCTTCCCGGTTCGGTGGTCTATGAGGCCAAGGATCATGTCGGCGGGCATGTGTATTCCCATCGGCAACATGGTGTTTATTTTGATGAAGGGGCGCACATTTGCCACGCTAAAGACGAACACTGGAAGCGCGAACTCTTCGCCAATGCCGGGGAGGTGGTCACCGTCCCGCAGAGCCGGGTCGCCAACTGGTGGCATGGCCGCTGGGTAACCTATCCGGTACAGAACCATTTGCGGGATTTACCGGCGGCGATGCGGGATCAAGCGCTGGCGGAAATCTTGGCCGCCCAGGCCAAGCCAGCGGACGTGCCGCCGGTCCATTATGACGCTTGGTGCCGAAGCCAGTATGGCGATTTCTTGACCGAAAACTTTTACCGCGAATACACCGAAAAGTATTGGCGGACCGCCATGGTCGAAATGGATACCGATTGGCTTTCCGGACGGTTGCTGCCCTCGCAGATCGAGCGGATCCGCAAAGGCGCATACCAGCCGGTTGACGAAAAGCAATCGGTGTTTTCCGCTTTTCATTATCCGGCGCGGGGTGGATTCTTCGCTTTTTTTGAGAAGTTTTACCGGTCCGTCGAGGTCGCGACGGGGTTCAAGGTTGAAAGTCTAAGGTTAAAAGAAAGAACAATCCTGTTTTCAAACGGAAAAACCATTGGATTTGACAAGCTGATTAGCACGATGCCGCTGAATTGTCTGATCGGGGCGATGGGCAATGAGGTCCCCGACGCGATACGGACCGATGCGGCGACCCTGCGACACACGCAGATGCTTGGCGTAAACATCGTAGTCAACAAACCGGATCTGGCGCCCTATCATTGGTTTTATATCTACGACCCGGAAATCGATGTATCGCGGGTCAAGGTGTTGAGCAATCTGATTCCGGGCAGTCTGCCCCCGGAAACCACGGTCTTGCAGACGGAAATTTTCCGGAGGGATGACGAAGTGATGGATCACGAGAAACTCAAGCGCAAGGCGGTTATGGACTTGGGCCGGATGCTGGGTTTCGATCCCGATCGTGATGTGCGGTCGGTGGACCATATTGAAGTATCCCATGCCTACACAATACCGACGCTTGGCCGGCAGGCCGCGGTTGACCGGATCGCGGAGTGGCTGGAAACAAAAGGGATCATTACCGCCGGTTTATATGGAAAGTGGAAGTATGTCTGGTCGGATCAGGCCTATGCGGCGGGGAAAGAGGCGGCGGAAAAGGTTAACTACGGAATGCGCTGAAGGTCGCGGAAGGGGGGGTAACAATTTGTTCCCCAAAACATTGTGTTGAACTTCGTCTTGACCTTTGTCTGAATCGGCTGAAAAAAGAAGATGTAGTTCCCGCCGGAGGCGGGCAGGCAACACAAGGTTCAAGACAAAGTTGCATATCATTTCCGCTTAATTCCCCTCCAGAGGCGGGTCGGCGCGCTTTCCGTAGTGTATACATTCAGTGTGTTCGGGCCGTTGCGGGATAACGTGTGGGCCGATCACCCCAGCTTCTCTGGAAGACCAAGCAGACCAACGGGAAAAAGATGCGCTGGATCGATCGTATCTCCGTAAATGGTTTGCCGACCACGGCATGGAACCACCAGCGACCTGATTCGCCCGGCGCTCTAGATGTCGGCGGTGACGACATCCAATCGATGCAATGCAGGCCAAGTAAAATGTGGAAGCAGGGGGGCAAATCAGGCGTACCAAAGTAGTTGGGAAGCGGCCGGAAAAGCTGTTGGTGTTTAGTGTTTGTTTGCAACACTTGGTTCCTGCACTTGGTCCTCAAAGTATGTGATTGGGATTAAGTGACAAAATTAAGTGTGAAAAATTTGGTGACCGCTCGTGATGAATAACACCTTTGACCATGAAAAGCTAGAGGTGTACCAGCGGTCGAGGACATTTCTGAACTATCGTGCTGAGATATTGCGGGAAATCAATAAGAGGCGGGCGGCATGTGATCATCTGGAGAGCAGGAGAAAGTATTCTGCTTAATATTGCTCATGCCAGCGCCAGTTGGAGCATCAGAGAGAGAGCAAATTTTCTTGCGATAGCAAATGGATCAGCTTTGGAATGTGCCGCATGTATGGATATTTTATCCATCAAGCTACTCGTTGATCAAATTGCCTGCCGGCAGGGCAAAGAAGTATTGCGCGAGATTGTGAACATGTTGATCAGTCTGCGAAATATCACGGTAAAACGCGTTCACGAACCGCGAACCAATTATGGGGCTATGCCCATCAAACGTTACTTTGGGCATGAAAGTCTTCTGGCATATCAAGTCGCACTGGAACTTGTGGGATGGATTGAACAGGTCGAAACATCATCGAAGTGTAGTCAAAATGCACTGGTCAAACTCGATAAAGCAACTACGGCCATTATCTTGAATATTGCGGAGGGAAATGGTCGATTTAGCAATGCCGATCAAATCAAGTTTCTTCAAATCGCGTCTAAATCAACCACGCAATCCGCCGCGCTTATGGATACTGCTGGTTTTTCTGAAGTTGAGTTGCGCAAAGGAAGGCATTTTCTGCACAGGATAAGTCTATTGATCTCGGGCCTGATCAAGTCAAAAAAGAATACGATTGCTGTTTACTAGTGTCCTCGCGCCTGGTCCCTCCATTTAGTTCCTACACGTAATTGATACACTTAGTCCCTACACTTGGTCCTCAAGGTGTAAGTATTTGGGATTAAGTGTCAGGATTAAGTGTTTGTTTGCCACACGTGGTCCTTACACCTAGTCCCTACACCTAGTTCTCAAGGTGTAAGTGTTTGGGATTAAGTGTGGCGATTAGCTATCTCCATAAATGTGTGTTTAAAAAAGAAAAGAGCATTGTCATGATCAAAATAAAGTTTCTCATCATCGGAGCCGGTCCCACCGGCTTAGGCGCGGCATGGCGGCTACATGAGCGGGGTATTACCGATTGGCTGCTAGTCGATCAAAACCCTTACCCCGGCGGTCTCGCCGCTTCCTTCAAGGGCGAACGCGGATTTACCTGGGATTTCGCTGTCCATGTGGCGCACTCCCATTATCATTATTTGACGCTTTGATGGATCATCTGCCGCCCTTTCCACTTTTTTCTCGCCGTGATACTCGCGGCTATATATCCCCTAAATCAGTCTGTTTGTGAAAACGCTCATTTCCTTTCTGGTTCCGGATATCGGATCTCCAACCATCGGTGCAGCGCTTAAGTTGGCACGTATGCTGGAGCCGGATTTTCGCACGGAAATTATCGGGCCTGATTTTGGCCGTGGCATATGTTCCCTGTATCGCGGCTCCTATCCGTTTCAAGCTATTCCATCTGAAAAACTCTACCGGCTCCCGGATTACTGCTGGGAACGCCGGCGATTCGTAGACGCCCTACAAGGCGAAGTGATTATTGCCTGTAAGGGTTTTGCTACAAGCGTATCCATTGCGTTAATGGCAAAAAAGAAGCGGAATGTTCCTGTTGCTGTCTATCTCGATGAGTGGGATGGAGCGCTTTGGCATTCACTGGGTTTCAGGCAAAAGATCGCTTGTTTGCTGAAGCATGGCCATCATCCGGCGGAGGCGTGTTATCTTCCCCTTGTTGAGTCGTCAATTCGCAAGGCTGATTCCGTTCTATCAACAACAACCTGGTTACAAAAACGCTTTGGAGGTCACGTCATTCATGCTGGTGTCGACTGTCAGTTTTTTAAGCCTCAGCCGCTGGAACAAGTAACATTATTGAAGCACAGCCTGGGACTTGTCGGGAAAAAGATAATAGTATTTGGTGGTGTTGTCCGTCCACACAAGGGTGTTGAGGAAATCCTGGAGGCTCTTTGCCTTCTCGACCAGGATGAGATTCGACTATTGGTGGTGGGTCCGATTACTGAACACCTTCAATCGATGATCGACTCTCCGCACTTTGGGAGATGGCTGGTGGTCGCTGGCGATCCGGTAAACGCGCTCACCACCAAAAATAGTGATATTCACCAGCAAATGCCGCTCTATCTGGACGTCGGAGATCTCGTTGTGCTGCCATTACATAATACATTACTGGCTCAGTCACAGATGCCGATTAAAATCTTTGAAGCGATGGCCATGGCCAAGCCGGTAATCGGATCGGCGGTATCGGATCTTCCCTTGGTATTGGATGGATGCGGGCTGGTGGTTCCGCCGGATAATGTCAAGGCGTTGGCCATGGCGATTAGGGAGTTGTTCGAAAACGATGAGCTGGCCCGCTCCCTCGGCCGACAAGCCCGGGAACCCTGCATACGGAACTACAGCCGGGAGGCGACCCGCCGACACCTGCTTGGCATCATGGAGGGGTTATCGGGTGTCCATCGATAAGGTGCAAAGGATAAGGGGTAAAAGAGAAGGAGTAAGACCATTACAGCTTTTCGCCCACACTTTTTCGCTTACACCGTATCGATCTTGGTCGCGTTATCCAGTACGTGTAAATCCTTGCCACCCCTTTTAATCTTTCCGTCCCCTAGGGACGATACCTCGCCCCGCAGCAGGGCGGGCAACCTTTAACCTTGAACCGTTTTCCATGAAAATCGCCTATTTCTGTGAGCCGCAGGTTGGGGGAACGTTTTCCTTTTTCACCCGGATCCGGCCGGCCCTGTCGGCAAAAGGCATCGATTTCCGATGTATTCCCCCCATCACCGCCGAACGATTTGCCGGCAGCCGGTTCGAAGGCATCGAAGGGGTGGACTATGTAACATTTCCTGAAGATGATTTACCCCGGGCCACCCGGATACTCATCGATCATTTATCCCGAAAGGATTATCAGGCGATTATGGTGTTGCCGGGTTGCGATCTGGTAGCAACCAATCTTGTGCGTTACCTCCCGCACTCGATTCGCACCACGGCCCGGATTCCAATGATCACACGGGGAACGTACGCCCCTACGGCTTCGCTGGCCGGGCACCTCGACGCCATTTTCGGGGTAAGCGACCGGGTAAAAGATGATTTGATATCGCGGTACGGCGTTTCGGCGGAAAAAATCACTGTCGTTTACAACGGGGTTGGAGTTAGCGCTCACCAAGCTGTTCAGCCCATAAACGATTCGAATGAGGATTTTCATCTGGTGTATACCGGTCGACTTTCCGACCTCGACAAGGGCATATTGTTGTTGCCGGATATTCTGCGTCGGGTGCGCGATGGCGGTGTTGATGCCCGACTTACCGTAGCCGGATCGGGCCCGGACGAACAAGCCTTGCGCGAGATCTTTACGCAACGCGGAGTAAGCCGGTTCGTTGACCTGCGGGGAAATCTCACGCATGACGAAGTGACCGGCTTGTTGCACCATGCCGACGCCTTTATATTGCCATCTCGATTTGAAGGCTGTCCAAATGCCCTCATGGAGGCCATGGCCGCGGGTTGTCCGTCCGTGGCCGCACGTATTCGTGGATCGGTGGATCAGATTATCGAGCATGGAAAAAACGGCCTGTTGGCGGAGGTTGCGGATCCGGAATCGTTTGCCTCGGCGGTTATCGAGCTCGCAAAAGACCCGGCACGGCGGCGCAGCATCGGCGACGCGGGACGCGCGCGTATACGGGATCGATTTTCGCTGGAGGCTATGGCGGAAGGTTATGCCCGGGTTTTTCAGGCCTTGCCGGGCAAAGCAGATCTTCGTCATTCCCCGCTTCCCTTGCGGCACTATGCGATTCCTCGGGCTCTGTTGCCGACGTGGCGTACCCGAATTCCCGCTCCGCTGAAAAATTTTGCCCGCAAATGGCTCGAACGCTTCGGAATATCGAGTTGAGTGCGTGACCATTTATTTCGAAGTGCAATCGGGCAAGGTCTGGCGTTGACGCAATCAAGAAACCACGGATTGCACGAATGAAGCGGCTAATAGGTGTATAACCCGTGCTTTGCTTGGTAAGCAATGAGCCGTATAAACATAGCGCATGAAAAACATGCGAATAAATACAAAGGTTATGTTTTTGGGTGCGACGATCTCCTGCGTAAACGAGGATAATGTTTTTGCGTGATGATGCGGTCCTTGATTAGTCGTGGTATCCGTGAAATCCGTAGTTGAATTTTCTTGAACAAATTGATGCGTGTTCTCTTTGTTAATCGTATGGCGGCCATGCAGCGCGGCGGCGGCGAGACCTTTGATCTCGAAATGGCCACGCAAATGGCCCGCATGGGGCATGAAGTCACCGTGTTGGCGGGATGGCCGGTGTTTCGAAGAAGACCTGAGACTGAAGGCCGTAGACCTGAGACTGTAGACTATAGACCTGAGGCTGTAGACTATAGGTCTGAGACCGAAGACCAGGGACCGAAGACTGAAATCAGGGGTCAGAGGTCAGAGGTCGGAAGCCAATTGTCAATCGGTCAATCTTCAACCAACCAAGAAGGGCCCCTCCTCCCTTCAACCTTTAACCTTGAACCTTCAACCTTGGCCCCAGGTCTCACGTCTACAGTCTATGGTCTCCGGTCTATGGTCCTCCTTCGCTCCCCCTATCTTCCCTGGTTCCCGTGGGATAAAGTCAAGGGGGGATGGCGGGTGAGGGTGTGGGAGTTTCAGCAGTTTGAGCGAAAAGCCGCGAAGTGGATTGAGGCGCATCAGGATGAATTCGACATCATCCAAATTTGCGAGTTGCCGTATCTGGTGAGTCTCCTGAAGCAAGACCAGAGACTTGAGACCCCAGACCAGAGACTTGAGACCCGAGACCGGAGGCCTGAAGTTAAGGAAGAAAATGATGGTCTCACGTCTCAGGTCTCCCGCCTTCGCACGCCCTGCGGCGGGCAAGCAAGTCTCCGGTCTAAGCTTGTCCTCCGCCTCACCGCCCCCAATGCCTACGATGCCTGGGGTGGTATTCAGCTCGCCGATGCGGTGATTGCCAGTGGAACCTCGATTGATCTTATACGCCGGGCGCTTCGCCCGGATGTCGTGGATGTGCCGAACGGGGTGGACCTAAAGCGGTTTAAGGTTCAAGGTTCAAGGTTAAAGGTTCAAGGGAGCCCGGAACCCGGAGATAAAAGAGAAGGTTTTTGCCTGCAACCTTCAACCTTTAACCTTCAACCTTCAACCTGCGACCTTCAATCTTCAACTTTCAACCCTCAACCCGACTTCCGTGCGAAGCACGCCATTCCCCCCTCCGCGCCGGTTCTCCTCTACGTCGCCCGGTTTCAGGCGTTCAAGCATCACCGGTTATTGATCGATGCCTTTGGGCGTGTGTTACGGGAGCAGCCGGAGACGTGGTTGGTATTAGCCGGGAGCGGGCCGTTGATGACGGAAGCGAAAGACCTGTGTCGCTCGCTGAAGGTGAGCGATAAAGTTGTTTTTCTCGGCGAAACGCCGTTTGATCAGCTTCCGGATATTTATGCCGCCGCCGACATCAAGGTGATTTCGAGTGATTATGAATCGTTTTGCTTTGCGGCGATCGAGGCGATGGCCACAGGGTTGCCGGTGGTCACCACGGACTGCGGCTGGGTGCCGAGGTTGCTAGGCGATTCGCTGCCGCCCATCGAACAGCAATGGTACGCCGGGGATGATCCGCCGGAGCGCTTTGGCGAAAACGCGATGGGAGAGCGGATTCGCGAGGCGCCGGGCGGATTGGTGGTTGGGCGTGACGATTCGGAGTCACTGGCATCCGCGATCCTGCGGATGCTGGCGGATCCTGCGTTGGCCCAACGGTGCGGGGCCTGGAACCGGGAAAAAGCGGTACGCGAGCATGGGTGGGAGAGCAGTGCGCGGAAACTGCTGGATGTTTATGAGCGGCTTGCCGCAGTTGGTCACGTATGAAAATCTTTGCAATTGAGAATTGAACATTGTGAAATGTGAATTGTTGTTTGCGAATTGAAAATTTCCGGATGGGGCTAGGTTGGCATTTTGTGGGGAGTAAAGAAATTCACAATTCAGAATTCACATTTATCAATTTACAATGGGCAATAAAGAAAAGTATGAGTAAGCAATACGATCTGGAAGAGCGGTTACTAGACTATGCGGCGGCGATCATCAGTGTAACTGAGCAAATGAAACCCACCAGAGCCGGCAATCATGTCGCGGGCCAACTGCTGCGGTCGGGAACCTCGCCGTTATTCAACCACGGCGAGGCTGAAGGCGCGGAATCACCACGCGATTTTTCCCGCAAGCTCAGCATCTGCCTGAAGGAACTCAAGGAATCCCGACGTGGATTGAGGCTGGCGGTCAAGGTTCCGCTGATCGATGATATAGCCGTTATCGATCCGGTGTTGGTGGAGACAGACGAGTTAATTCGGATATTTGGAGCAGCTATACGAACTACACGAAAAAACCTGGCGCGAGAGGATAGCCCGGAATATGGCAAAGATTCTGATGGTGGTGATGAAGCGACTTGTCCTTGAGCAAGTACATTGAAAAATGATCATTTAATACTGATCATTGTGAATTTGCGGGTGTATCGAAGCAGGGCATCGGGAAGAAAGTAGCAATTCACAATTCTCAATTCTCATTGAATAAGTAATGAAACCGTTTTTATCCAGTTTATTGTCCCGCCTTCTGGTTGACCGCAAGAACGGTCACCGTCGGGCGGTACTCGCCGCTTTTGCCGAAAAACAGCGCGTGGCTTCGCTTTCTGAAGACGAGCAGGAGCAATACCGGAATGACAAGCTGGCTAAATTGCTGAATCATGCGCGGGAACATGTGCCGTTTTGGAAAGATAAAATTCCCGACGAGGTTAATCCGCAGAATGCGCGACACGTGCTGAAGACGCTGCCCATGATGGAGCGGACGATGATCCAGGAGGACCGGGGGCGGTTTGTGGCGGAGGGGGGGCGGAATGCAGGAAATGATGGACCATGCACGATAGACGATGGACAAAAAAACAATGACGATGGACGAGGGACGATAGGAAATAAGCAAAGGGTGGAAAACGAAGCACAGAGGACGATTTCGCCCATCGCCTATTGCCCATTGTCTATCGCACTCGATGCCACGGGCGGTTCCTCCGGAACCCCGATGCGGTTTCTCGTCGATCGCGCCACTCAAATCGCCCGGGAATCTTCGTTGTATTGGTCCGATTCGCTCGCCGGCTGGCGATACGGGGATCGGATCGCCATGCTGTGGGGTTCGGACAAGGATATCCGGTCGGCGGCCCGGGATGCGAAATTGGCGTTGAGGTGGTGGATCGACAACCGCCGCTGGTACAATGCGTTTAATATGGGAGAGGAGCGGATGGCGGAGTTTCATGAGAGCATGACCCGGTTCCGCCCTCACATCCTTGTGGCGTATGCGGGGTCGCTGGATATCTACGCGCGATTCCTGGGGGAAAGAGATGAGACTCGAGACGTGAGACCTGAGACCTTAGGAAAAAGGCATGATCTTCACCACGGGAAAGTGAGGTGCAAAACGAAAACAACGAGCCTCGATCATTCTTCAAGTCTCAAGTCTCAAGTCTCACGTCTCAAGTCTCACGTCTCAAGTCTCAAGTCTCACGTCTCAGGTCTCAGGTCTCTATCCTATCCTCTCACCGCTCTCATCTCCTCCGCCGAAGTTCTGACGCCCGAGGCACGTCACACCATCGAAACCGTCTTCGGTGTTCGGGTATTTAATCGCTACGGGAACCGGGAATTCGGGGCAATTGCCGCTGAGGACGGGCGGGGAGGCATGGCGGTGAATCCCACCGATGTCGTTTTGGAAACCGGGGAAGATGGCGAATTGCTGGTGACCTACCTGAACAATCTGGCCATGCCGTTTATCCGGTACCGCACGGGTGATCTGGTGGCTTGGAGCAAGGGGGAGGAAGGCCGCCGCATCGAGAAGGTCCATGGACGCAGCGGCGATACCATCCGGACGCGCGGCGGCGCGTTGATTCACGGCGAGTATTTCACCCATTTGATGTATGGCGCCAAAGGGGTCAAGGAATTCCAGTTCGTGCAGGAGACGCTTGATCATTACCAGTTACTCGTTGTTGGTGAGGAGCCGACGCCCGAAGTGGTGGCGCATTGGCGGAAAGAATTTGCCGAAGTGCTTGGGCCGGAGGCCAACGTGAAAATTATGCGTGTGGAAGCCATCCCGGTTTTACCGTCGGGAAAGAGAAAGTTTACGGTGTCGACAGTCTACGGTTTATAGTCTGTTGTCTCCCGCCTCCGCAGCAATGATTTCCTCTTCGCTTATCATTTTACCCTAAAATCGGCAGTTAATTAACCACGAAACACCTTGACAATCATCATGATCGCACTGATCATATCGATTGAACGTCTGGGGTTCCCTATGAAAACAATTGGTGCTGTTGAGGCGAGAAAAGGTTTTGGGATGCTTCTCAACCGGGTTTCTTTGAGACATGAGACCTTTGTCATTGAGAGAGCAGGCCGAAAGATTGCTGTTTTGACCGGGTTTGACTCTGGGCATCCTACCAGCCTGGTTGCGAACTCAAGCCAGGAAGGAAAGCTGGACTTGCGGGATATCGCCGGAGTAGGCCAGGAAATCTGGCGATCGATCGATGTAGATCATTACATCAAGCAGGAGCGTTCGGAATGGAAATAAATCTGGAAGCGGGCATGCTTATCGCCTTCGACACCGCGCCACTGATTTATTTGATCGAGAATCACCCGGAGTACGCGGCGCCGGTGCGGAACCTGCTGGATCAATGCGCGGAACTTGATATTGGATTGGTGACCTCCATGATCACCTATGTGGAGGTGCTTACCCGCCCGGAACAACTTGGCCAGACCGAGCTTGCCGCGCGGTATCGGTCCTTTTTAACGAACTCCCGAAATTTGTCTTTGTATCCGTTCAATATTCAGGTGGCAGATGAGTGTGTTCGTTACCGGGCCCGCTATGGATTCAACACCCCCGATGCTATTCAGTTGGCCGTTTCACGATTGTGCGGAGCACGCTATTTTGTGACCCACGATCGGGACTTGCAAAAAATAGAAGAAGTCGAGGTCGTCCTCGTTTCGGATTTGCCGAAACCGCCAACTAGAGCGATGGCTAAGGGATGATAGACGATTAAGCGTGATCTTCATTCTAAAGTCCGGTTTAGGTGGTTTTCTGCGGTCTATGGTCTACGGTCTCTAGTCTACAGTCCGGCCTGACCACGGCGAGTATTTCACCCATTTGATGTATGGCGCCAAAGGGGTCAAGGAATTCCAGTTCGTGCAGGAGACGCTTGATCATTACCAGTTACTCGTTGTTGGTGAGGAGCCGACGCCCGAAGTGGTGGCGCATTGGCGGAAAGAATTTGCCGAAGTGCTTGGGCCGGAGGCCAACGTGAAAATTATGCGTGTGGAAGCCATCCCGGTTTTACCGTCGGGAAAGCGAAAGTTTACGGTGAGCAGGTTGAAGGATGAAGCAAGACTGTAGACCATAGACTGTAGACCATAGACCGTATACGTACTCGTACACTCGAATCATGCTGATTTTTCACCTTCAGGAAAGCTTTTGAAAATTGGGTTTTTCATGAACTGGCGGTTTATTGCCGCACCGTGGCGCGGCAAACGCAACTCCATTACTGGCGACTATCCAGCGGGGCCGAGGTGGATTTTGTATTGGGTGATGCGGAGATTGCCATCGAGGCCAAGGGTTAAACCAACATGCATCCCGGAGAGATGATGAGACATTTGCGCCAATTCCGGATTGAATACCCTGAGGTCCGGCAACGGATCGTGGTTTGTCTTGAGCCCCGGATCCGGCTGGCCGATGACGAGCGCATTGCTGATTGGCTGACGTCACTGTGACACAGGCATCCTTGCCTGTGCACGGGGACCTGAGCCAGGCGGGAATCCGTCGGCGGGGAGTTGTTTGTCCCAGCGGGCCGCCAGCGGTGTTGTCGCGGGCGACGCAGTCTTTAGATCCGTCTTCGCCAAGGCTTCGCCGAGACAAGCCAGCGCCCTCCGCTCCGCCTTGCTGGCCGCCGGTCGCCGACGACCGGCTCGGTCCGCTGGATCAACCGACTCCCCGGACCCGCGTGCGCGGGTCTGCCCGACGGATTCCCGCGGTAGCGCATGCGCCTGCGGCGCATCAAGAGGACGGGCTCGTTGCACACTCCCTTTATAATCCTGATGGGATGGATGATGTACGAAATGGCATCAGTCAAGGAATCAGGGATGCGCCCACCGATGACGGGATTAGGCTAGGTGTCTTGACATGGCCAACTATAAAGACAACTATGTGGACATATCAGCCGTTTGAGGGACGTAATCATGAAAACACGCCAATGTAGCCGAATTCAAAAACCATTTGAGTCAGTATTTACGGGTGGTCAAATCGGGTGAGCCGGTTCAGATATGCAACCGGAATCAGTCGATAGCCGTTTTTTCGCCGATCGAAAAAACGCGAAAGAACCGCACCACATTGGGTCGTGGCAAAGGATCGGCGTGCATCAAGTCCTACCTTACCGCTCCGGTTTTTGATGAAGCCGACTGGGGCATGTTGAAGGCTTGAGAAAATGGTTTGACCGGTATTCGGAGGAGAATGGCTGGTCAAGTGTCGATATCAATCTACCCATCATCCAGGATGCCTTTGCCCTACCCGGTTCATTTCATGCCGATCCTGCGGACCGGATTATCGTGGGCACCGCTCGTTGTCAGGATATGCAACTTATCACGGCAGACAGAAAGCTGTTGGATTACCCGTTTGTAAAAACGCTATGGTCGTAGGGCCGCGATGGACGAAGAACAGGCTATCCGCTACCCGCCCTCGTCACCAGTTACTCGTGTTAGCTTCAACCTTTAACCTTGAATCTTTAACCTTCAACCTTTCCGTCCCATAGGGACGAGACCTCGCCCCGCAGCGGGGCGGGGAACCTCAGTCTTCAACCTTGAACCTTCAACCTTTAACCTTTAACCGTCATCCGTCATCCTTCAACCGTTAGCCTTGAACCTTTAACCTTGAACCTTTAACCTCTCTCCATGACATCACATCCCTTCGGTTTACCTGATGATTATCAGGACAACCCCCGCCAGCACTACGACGCGTCTTCGCGGTATTGGACGGAGGAGCGCATCCGCAATGCCCATTACTATCAGGCGAGTGTTTATGCCTACGCCGAAGACCTGGCCAGGAAGCAGGCGGCCAAGGTTTTGGTTGATGTCGGATGCGGGGTTGGAACCAAACTGCAGGCGATTCATCGCAATCTCCCCGGGCTCGATATAACCGGCTATGACCAAGCAGAAGGTATTGCCTACTGCCGTGAGCAGTATGATTTTGGTCAGTGGCTGGAGATCGATCTGGAGCATCCTGATTCCGCGCAGGCTATTCCATCGGATATTGTCATCTGCGCGGATGTCATCGAGCATCTGGAAAATCCCGATCCCCTGCTGGGTTTTCTACGCGCCTGTTTGAAGCCGGGTGGTGTGTTGGTATTATCTACTCCCGATCGGATTGCCGCCCGGGGGCCGGTGAGCCGTCGGTCACCTAATCCCGCTCACATACGCGAGTGGAGCCGTCCGGAATTGCGCGGTTATCTAGAATCTCAGGGCTTTAGGGTTATACGGCAGCGACGCATGATGTCCGTTCCATGGCAGGCTGGGCGTCTGTTTATCAATGAGTGCCTAAGGCCGCTTGTTCGGGGTCGGTCTTTTTTCGCGAATCAAGTATGCGAGTGTGTCCTATGAATATACCCCCATCATTACGATCCCTGATTAAGGACGCAATACGTTGCTACGGGAACCGCCCCAGTCGAGTGCGGCGCATTCGTAAAGATCTTGTCGGCATGGAAAAAATTCATGCCGGGTGTGGAAAATACCGGGTGCCGGGATGGTTGAACATCGAACTGATGTCACTGACCGAGATACCTTATGGAAAGTTGATTCACGCCGGGGACGCTTATCTGTTAAATTTCGATCTTACGGCAGGGATTCCCGTTGCCGACAATCAGGCCACCCATTTATACAATAGCCATTTCATCGAACATCTCACGCTGGAGCAAGGGCGTCGTTTTCTTTCCGAGGCGTATCGCATACTAAAGCCGGGTGGACGCATCCGTATCACCTGTCCGGCATTGGATGTTTACGTCAAGCATTATCAGGCTCGCGATCAGGAATATTTTCGGCGGGTTTATCAGGCTGGCGCTTCGTTTCCAGGCCTGGTGACGCCGGGCCACATTTTGATGGGGCAAATGCACGGGTGGGGACACCAATGGATTTATGATCACGAGTCCATGGCGTATGAGCTGCAGCACGTCGGCTTTAAGGACATCATAACTTCGGCTTTCCGGGCCTCCGATTTTCCCGACCTCGATCAACTGGAGCCGGACACCGAGGCGCGTACCATCCAGTCCCTCTACATGGAGGGATATAAACGTTGATGGTTGGCTTGTGGATTGATCTTTGCAATGTGTGGATTATTTGGTCATACGCAGGCTAGCCGCTTTGAGCGGGAGCTCTCCCGTTGTGCCTTGCACACGTTAATCCACCGGGGTCCCGACCAGTGGGGCGAATGGTGTGATGATCAGGTCTATATCGGTCACCGGCGTCTTAGTATTCTCGATCTCTCGGAGCGCGGACGTCAACCGATGACCGACGCGCGCGGCGATGTGGTCATTGCGGTTAATGGCGAAATCTATAATTATCCCGGCTTAAAGCGCGAGCTCGAACCTCGCTATTCCTTTGCCAGTCATTCCGACTCCGAAATCGTATTGCACGGGTACCGGGAATGGGGTTTTCATGGATTGCTGAAGCGCATGGATGGCATGTACGCCATTGCGTTGTATGATAAAACCGAGCGCAAGGTATATTTGGCGCGTGACCGCTCCGGGATTAAACCTCTCTACTACAGCCGGGTGAATGGAGGGTTTGCGTGGGCTTCAGAGCTGAAGGCGCTGACAACATGGCATGGAGCGGGAAATCTGGTTGATGACGTAACTGCCTTATACGACTACCTGACGTACCGGTATATCCCAACTCCGAAAACCCGGTATTGCGATGTGTTTAAGTTGCCTCCGGCCTCGCAACTCGTCTGTGATCTGACAACCGGTGGCATTGTCGTTTCCTCGTACTGGTCGTTGCCGGTTACCACACAACCAACCACTCCCGAGGGCGCCGCCGATCGTTTGCTTGATTTGCTGGATGTCTCGGTCGTCGAGCAATTGATGAGTGATGTTCCGGTCGGCATATTTCTCAGTGGGGGTATCGACTCCAGCGCCGTTGCCGCCTCGGCGGTACGGCGCTCGCCCCATATACATACCTACTCCATCGGATTTGCCGAGAAGGGGTATGACGAAAGCGCATTTGCCGAAGATGTCGCCCGCCACCTTGGGACTGCGCATGCCCACCGGATGTGTGGGCCGGAAGACGCCGCCCTGGGTCAACGCAATATCCCGTCGTGGTACGATGAACCCTTCGCCGACAGTTCGAGCGTACCCACCCATCTGGTGTCGCGGTTTGCGCGCGATGGCATTACCGTCGCCCTTAGCGGCGACGGTGGTGACGAATTGTTTGGTGGTTACCGCTGGTACGAGGCCATGCACCGCCGACGTCCTGCTTCCCGCATGCTGCGATCCTGCGCTGCTCCCGCAGTAACCCGCTGGGGTCGCTCGCATCGGCGCGATCCGTTTTCCCGCGCACTTCGGCGCCTCGGCTACGAAAAGGTGTGGAACGAGTTCGAGGCCTATACCGTGTTGCTTGGAGGTTTGCTCAAGCAGGACAAGTGCGCCTGGGCCGCTCGCTGGAATATTCCGGCCGACTATGATGACTACTGGTATTTCCGGAAATATTACCGGGATGATCTGCCGGTCCGCACCCGCTGGCAGGTCGTTGATTTTCACACCTACCTCCACGACGACATCCATACCAAGGTCGACCGGGCGAGCATGCAGGTAGCTCTGGAAGTCCGGGTGCCCTTGCTTTCCCAGGCATTAATCGAATTCGCGTTTTCCTTACCCGAAGATATCCGTTATCTCGGTGGTCGTTCCAAAGGGATCTTCCGGCATGCATTGCGCGATCGCCTGCCCCAACATATCCTTGATCGGGGGAAAAAAGGATTTGGCATGCCGACTCGCGAGTGGGGAGCGGCTTTCTCTGGTGATGGCCGGTCCTGGCAGGAGAACCTGTTGACCCGTTGGCCGGGCCTGGATGGC
Source organism: uncultured Verrucomicrobiota bacterium (assembly GCA_937873455.1). Taxonomy (GTDB): domain Bacteria; phylum Verrucomicrobiota; class Kiritimatiellia; order CAIVKH01; family CAIVKH01; genus CALMUP01. The sequence continues at coordinate 14,739 of CALMYG010000004.1, read as the reverse complement.
GGTGCAGAGACTACACCATGAAACTAGTTTACATAGGTCCTTATCCCATACCGTCGTCTGCAGCAAACGGTGTTCAGGTCATGCAGATGTGTGCAGCGTTTGCATCCATTGGACACGATGTAACCCTGATTGTTCCTTGGATGGGTGCTGTCGAGCCTCCGCCTGGCGCCGAGATTTGTAAGCGCTACGGGGTTCCCGCATCGTTTACTATTGAACACTTGCAATCCGCTTACCGGCGGTGGTCTCCCCATGTCTACGCGATACGCGCAGCGAAACGAGCACGGCGTCTTGGAGCAAACTTGGTATACAGCCGCCAGGTCACCGCCTGCGCCGCCGCTTCGACATGTGGAGTTGCTACCGTGTTTGAGGCGCATCAGCCGCTGGTCGGGCGGGTGGCAAGATTTTCTTTCGCTTGTTTGCTCCGCTCTGATGCCTTGGCCCATGTAGTGGTTATTTCCGCTGGTTTGCGCGATTACTTCCAGCATATGTACAGGGTTGAAGTGGGTCGTGTGATTGTTGCACATGACGGAGCCGATCCAGCCATCTATTCTTTATCCGATCCATCTGCGGAAGCACCGAATCCGACAATCGGCTACACCGGCCATCTCTATCCAGGCAAGGGTATGGAAACCATCGCCGTGCTTGCCGCGCGTATGCCAGATGTCCGGTTTGAGGTGATCGGCGGCACACCGGGTGCTGTTGATCATTGGCGGGCGTCCACTCCCGGCCTGACCAACCTTGTCTTCCACGGCCACCTTGACCCCTGTGAGTTGCCGCAACATTTGGCCCGCTTTTGGGTGGTTCTTGCTCCCTATCGTAACGCCGTAGTTGTATCGGGTGGCCACGATATATCGGCATGGATGTCTCCGTTGAAGTTATTCGAATATATGGCAGCAGGTAAGTCCATCGTTTGTTCAGATCTTCCCGTGTTGCGTGAAGTGCTAACAGATGAGGTCGATGCATTGCTAGCCGGTCCAGATGATATGGACGCGTGGGAGCGGGCAGTGCGACGGCTAATTGATGCCCCTGCGTTGCGCCGTCGGCTTGGTGCGACTGCTCGTGTCCACCTTGAACAGAGATACGCTTGGCCGATTCGCGCTCGGCAAGTGCTGGGGGACTTTCATGAACGAGCTTGAGCATATGATCCTAAGTAGTGCCCAGCTTTGGGGGGCCTGCTCCTAGCCTGAGTGACGAGCCTTACATCTAATCTATCTGTTGAATGTAATCGTGAGTTAGAGTATTGCATTGGCTTGGTTCTTAAGTTTTAAGATGAGCGGTAAAATGGCCAAAGATCAGATAAATCAGTTCGAGGCATTCTACTACATGAATGATGATATCCAATTTCGGTATGTTGAAGAGATTAATTCGTGCGCAGTAATCAATTCCGGATATTGCACTCACGGGAAGCCCTGAAAAACTCTACCGGCGCAACGCATGTCTTCCACCTATAAACCAGCCATCGGCCTAATAGCGCAACCGAAATCATCTTCCCGGTTGAGCCAATATGTTGCCGGGTGGTACGAAGAGCATGGTCATCCGGTGGTTCCTATTGATTGTCGCCAGGCGTTATGGCCCAGGTTGTGGCCGGCCATCCGGGGGTTCCATCCCCGCCGGGAGGTCTGGTTCCGCCGACGTTGGGAATTCGGGATGTACTCGCCCGAGGCCTGGCAGCGGCATACCCGGCTCAACGGCAAGTTGTTGGACCGACTGCTCCCGCCGGGCGGAAAAATCCTCCAGATGTCCAAGGAGTATTTTCCTCATCCCGGTTACCGGGATATGGAATACTACGTATTCATCAATTATAATGCCCGATTGGCCCGTGACGATGGTTTTACGCCATGGCGACCCCATCCCCGCAAGGAGCCGGCATTCATCGCCTTGCAGGACGAATTGTTCCGGTGCGCGACCCATATATTCACCGCGGGCGAGTACCTGCGCCAAAACATCATCGAGACATCGGGGGTCCGACCGGAAAAGATCACCTCGGTTGGTAATGGGGTTCCGCCGGAATATGAGCGGAATGCACCGGCGGAGTTTCCCGAGGAATTTACCCACCGCTTGTTGTTTGTCGGCTGGGATTTCGGTCTTAAAGGCGGGCGTGATGTCTTGGCGGCAATGCCGGCAATCCGCGCCCGGCATCCCAAGGTGGAGCTGTTCATTGTCGGGCCGGACGAGGCGCAGAAACAACAACAAGGCACGTTGGCGGATCAGCCGGGCGTGCACTGGATATCCGGGAAGGTCAGCTTGGACCACTACCGTTCGGCTGATCTTTTCGTTTTGCCGTCGTTGCGCGATTCGTATGGTTTCGTATTTCTTGAGGCCATGAGTCAAGGGTTGCCCTGCATTGGCGCTGACGTCAACGGCATGCCGGAGATGATCGCGGATTCCGAAACCGGGTACATTGTACCGCGCAGTTCGCCGGAAGCCATAGCCCACGCCGTTGACCGGTATTACACCGACCCGAGCAATAAAAAGCGCATGGCGGAAGCCTCCCGCCGCCGCGTTGAATCCCTGTTCACGTGGGATGTGGTGATGAATAAAATCAATGCGGTTATGGGGCTTGAGGGATAGGCGATGGACGAAGGGCGAAGGACGAACGACAACAGGCGAATTCACACGCCGCAACCACAACATGCGGCCATAGCCAGTGGTTTATGCTTTGTTCAACAGAACCATTGCACGTGCACGTTGCAATAAAAGCGAGCGGCGAGTACCTCATGTTTTAAACTATCCGTGCGATCCGTGTAATCCGTGGTCTTTTTTTAACCACGGATCACACGGATATCACGGATGGGGATGGAGACGTCAAAAACGGGGAATGTTCGCTTGTCGGCCTCTTGATTTTCGGCTAACCTTTAGACTATGGCACGGCCAGCATCCATTGATATTCATGCCGCCCGCAAGCGCCTTGAAGAACGGGAGGCTGTCCACAAGGCGAAACTGGACAGGAGATATGCTCAAGCCGCCCGGGATGCTGCGGCGATTATTGAACTGCTGGCCAAGCGTTATCGCCCCCTTCGAATTTACCAATGGGGATCCCTGATTAATCGCCGGCATTTTAATGAGCATTCCGATATTGATATTGCGGTGGAAGGCGCAACGGATTCCCTGACGTTTTTTCAGATGCACCGAGACGCGGAGGCGATGACCAGTTTCCCTCTTGATCTGGTCGAAATTGACAAAATAGAGCCGGAATTTGCTTCCATTATACGCATGAAAGGAAAGCTGGTTTATGAGCGTGTCCAATGAGGTGGCGGTATTGCGTGGTGAAATCGCTAAAACACGTGCCGTTTTGGCGCGTTTGGAAGGCTTCTATGATGATGCCGTGCGAAGATTGCCTTTACCAGATCAGCGCAACCGGGATCAAGCTATTGTGCTCGCGGATACGCTGGTCAATTATTACACCGGTCTGGAGACCATATTCCTGAGGATCAGCCAGTTTTTCGAGAACTCCTTGCGTAAGGATCGTTGGCATCAGGATTTGCTCAGCAAGATGACCCTTGCGATTGAGAATGTCCGGGAGCCGGTAGTGACGGACCGCACGCAATCCTTGCTCGATGATTTGCTGCGCTTTCGTCATTTTAAACGGTACTACTATGACATCGATTACGACTGGGCCCGGATCGACTTTGTCCGGGGGCGGTTTGATGCGGTTAGAGGACCTTTGCAAGCTGACCTGGATCGCTTTGATCAATTTCTTGAGCGGCTTGAACATGCTGGGGGCAGCCAAGATGAACCAGGGGTCTGAGCGCCAGATAAACGAATGGAGTATGTGCAAGCAATCGATCTTATGATTCGTGTCATCCGTAAACTCCGTGGTGGTCTTTTTCAACTATTCAAAAGTAGCCCACATTCTCTTTAACATCGATCGTTAACACACTCGCTAACCTAATCGAAATTACGTGTATACGAGTAGGTGAATCGAGTAAGTGAATCCGATTAAGTGTAAGCGAGTAAGAGTAAGCGAGTACGTGTAGGCGATTACGTGTAGGTAATCGGTCTCCGGTCTATAGTCTGCGGTGAAGTGGTCATGGATACGTGTGGCCTAACCGGAAAGCACATTGACACTCCTCCGGGTTAGCCTATGCTTTATTTATGGGATTGATACGAGCCAACCTGATCTTGTCCAATCCCCGGAAGGCTGGACTGGCCCCGCTGGAGGTCAAGGCGCTGGCGGATATCGGGGCGTTGCATTTATGTGTCCCTGAGCATGTAGCGTTACAGCTTGAGCTGGCTGAACTGGAAAAGCGGGAAGTCACCACCGCGGACGGATGCAGGCTCTTATGCGCCTACGTCGGGCCGGTTCAGGTCAATTTCGGAAACCGGGCATGTTTTACCGGCGCCCTGGTCCTCGGGGATGAGGTTTTGCTGGGCGCGGTGCCCATGGAAGACATGGATCTTATGCTTTCTCCGGCCAAGCAGGCGGTCATTGTGAATCCGGATAATCCGAATCTGGCCGGTTCCGTTGCGAAGTGAATGCCAGCAGATAATGCAGTGCACGTGATTAAATTGCGGGAAAAATTGAAACTACGAAAAACACAAAACACACGAAAAGAGTGAAAACTACGGAAGACGCGGAATTGCGCGGAAAGAGATGGTCAGATTTTCTTTCGTGTGTTTCGTAGTTATACCCTCATCCGCTTCCACGTAAATCCCCTCCAGAGGCGGGCAGGCGTGCCTTCCGTAGTGGTATTTTCCTTTTAACCACGGATACCAAGGATAGGAATGGAGAGTTTCCGATGACACTTAATCCCCACTCTTAATCGGTTACACTTACTCGACCCGCTTAAACGATCGTGAATTCGAAGCGAATCCGATTAAGTGTAGGCGAGTAAGTGGATCGATTAAGAGTAAACGAGTAAGAGTATCCGATTAAGTGGATGCGAGTAAGTGTAGGCGACTAAGTGTTTCCAGCATCCAGTAACCAGCATCCAGTATCCGGTATCCAGCCTTCCTCCCCACTCCCATGATTTTCAGCAGCTACGAATTTATCTTCCTGTTCCTGCCTCTTGTGCTGGCCGGGTATTACCTGTTACCGGCTCGCGGTCGCACCCTGTTTCTTACCTTGGCCAGTTATCTGTTTTATGGCTGGTGGGATTACCGGTTTTGCGGGTTGATGGTGCTATCCACCGTGATTGATTTCACGGCGGGAAAAGGATTGGGGAGGGCGCATACGACTCGAGGCAAAAAACAATGGGTCGCCTTGTCGGTCATCTCGAACCTCGCCCTTCTCGGCTTCTTCAAATATTTCGACATGTTCGCCACCACCCTCAACTACGGCCTCGCCACCCTCTTCCCAGCATCCAGTATCCAGCATCCCGTATCCATTCCTCTCCTCCACCTCGTCCTCCCGGTCGGCATCTCCTTCTACACCTTCCAGAGCATGAGTTACACCATTGACCTGTACAAAGGTCGGGCCAAGGCGACACGCTCGTTTCTGGATTTTGCTTGTTATGTGGCCTTGTTTCCCCAGTTGGTGGCGGGACCTATCGTCCGATATCACGAACTGGCCGAGCAGATGGCGGAGCGAACCCATACCTGGGGCAAGGCATCGCGAGGGGCCGCGTTGTTTGTCGTTGGATTGGCAAAAAAAGTGCTGGTTGCCGATGCGGTGGCCCCATTGACCGCGTTGGCGTTTGATACCGCGCACCCGGGATTTGCCGCCGCGTGGATCGGCACCTTGGCTTATGCCATGCAGATTTACTTCGATTTCAGCGGGTATTCCGACATGGCGGTGGGGTTGGGCCTGATGTTCGGCTTCCGTTTTCCGATTAACTTCAACTCGCCGTATCAGGCGGTATCGATTACCGATTTCTGGCGGCGATGGCATATCTCCCTGTCGAACTGGCTGCGCGATTACTTGTATATCCCGCTTGGCGGAAACCGCCTCGGGCCGGGTAGAACCTATGTCAACTTGCTTTTGGTCATGTTGTTGGGAGGATTGTGGCACGGGGCGAATTGGACGTTTGTGGTCTGGGGCGCGATGCATGGCGGCTTGCTCGCCTGGGAGCGCTGTTGGAATCGTGCGACACCACGTCACGCGGGGTGGGGGAGAATTCGAACCTTCCTGCTGGTCTGTCTGGCCTGGGTTCCGTTTCGAGCGGCCGATCTGAACCAAGCGCTCGCGGTGTGGGCCGGGATGACCGGGTTACAGGGTTGGGGCGTTGTGGACTGGTCCACCGGGTTGCCGTTGGGATTCCTGGTGAGCGCCCTGGTGATGGCTTGCCTCGGGGCCTTTTGCCTGCCGAACAGTTGGCGGTTCTTCCGCGTGGCGGAAGATGAGGAAGTCGCACCGGCGTTTGGTTCGTCGACCCCACAGATCGTGATACGCACGGCGGGCGTGATCGTCCTCTTCGTCGTGTCCATCGGTGTATTAATGGTCAACAGCAGTTCGCCGTTTTTGTATTTTCAGTTTTAGGGAATGGAAACTACGGATTACACGGATGAGAGAAAGGGATTGAAAAAGGGAGGCGAAGGCCGTTCTTCATTAATCCGTGCTATCCGTGAAATCCGTGGTGGTGTTTTGTCGTGTTTAGGAAATGGAAACTACGGAAGCAACGGAAAACGGGAAAAAGATTGGCAATAGACGATAGACGATGGGATATTGCCGCTTCATTCTAGGCTATATTGAAAATTGTGAATTGTGAATTATCACTTGTTGATTTTTGCCGATTCATGGGCATTGCTCGCGCGGAAATTCAGGTTTAGTAATTCACAACGCGCAATTCTTAATGCTCAATTCACATGGAATGCGCATGAATCCTAACCTTTCGTGTCTTTCGTTTGTTTCGTAATTCATTAACAATTATGCTGCATGCTCGTTTCATACGATTGCCCTTGTTCGTGCTCCTCGTGGTTTGGCTGGGCATGACGGGGTTGGATTGGGTTCTGCGGTTCCGTTATTTCCACTGGCACCGCTCGTTTATTTCGGCGCCGGCCAAGCCGCGTTTCATGGGCGCTCATGCGCCCGGCAGTCGCCAGGAGTTTCCCGCCACGTTGGGCGGCGATCTGGCCGCCATGCTCACGGTGCCGGAAGCCATCGCCCGCTACGGGATCGAACGTGCGCCCGGCGGCACGTTGGTTTACGATGCCTTTGGTTATCCCAATCCCAATCTCGGGGAGGCCGCGATCTTTCCGGTGGTCTGGGCCGGCGATAGCTACCTGCTGCAGGGCCGCGATATGGCTGCGTTGCCGGCGGCGCGTTTGAGTCGTCGATTGGAATCACCGGTCTACACCATTGCCCACGCCGGGCGGGGGGCGAATATGCCGCTGATTGCGTTTATGGAGCATCCATGGTTTCTTTCCCATCCTCCCTCCGTGGTGGTCTGGTCGTTGTCCGAACGCGACGCCAGCGCAAGTTTTCTTCAGAGCCTGGCCCATTACGTGGATCACGTGACCGCGTCTGCCTCGCCGGATCGTGAGGTGAAGCCGCCACGGTTTCACTGGCGTTTGCTTACCCCGGCCTGGCTCAAGCAATCTCTCCCCAACAGTTCGGTGATGGCCCGGGCGTTCCGTCGAACCTGGGTGAATCTCCGGTACCAGGTATTGGGTCAGATCAACCCCGATGTGGTGGTATCTGATGTTCCGTTCGCCGATCATTCGTTGTTGTTTTACCGGGAAAACATCAGGAGCATGAGCTGGACTCCGGAGGAGCGGGATGTGCCGGCAATGCGGCAAATCCTGACCCGGATCAATGAAACGTATTTCCGACCGCGGGGAATTTTATGGGTTATGCTCTTGATGCCGGAGAAGGAGCAGGTCTACCGGGATTGGCTGCCGGTAGCGGTACGCGAGGGTCCAAAACCCTTGTATCCTTCCATCTTCGAAAGCCTGGCCCCGGCGTTGCGGGAGGCGGGGATATGCGTGGTGAATCCCTTGCCGGTCTTTCGGGAGGCGGCCGCACGCGGGGAACTTTTGTATTGGCCGGATGATACCCATTGGAATGAGGCCGGGATGGAGTTGGCGGCGGATGTAATTGCCGAGGCGATCCGGGGCTGCGTTCCTGATTGAGAAACGACGAAGCACACGAAATCTTTCCGTGTATTCCCCTCCGGAGGCGGGCAGGCGCGTTTTCCGTAGTTCTAAAAAGTACAGGCAACTACGGAACACACAGAAAAACGCTGAAATAGTAGATAGGCGACATGCACACGTTACGTCTTTCCTGAGTTCCGAGCCGGTTAAAAACGTATAGGCAAATCGTTGGTTTGCAATGATGATATCGCGTGTTTGGGTGTCCCGAGTGCATGGAAAGATGATGGCTCGCCGCGTCCGGCCGCAGAACGGCGGCCTGGATTTGGGCGCTTTCCGTGTTGGGCCGGTCGCCGCGGACTAGAGTCCAGCGACGACCGCCCCGCCTTGAAATCATCCCAAACCAGACCACCATTCTGCTGATCCCGCGCCCGCGGGATCACCGGACGCCGCTCGCACGTGTGCCTCGCTGCGCCGATGACGTCGCAGCGAGAAAGAGATCATTACCAGGTTCATGTTCCCTTCATCATCCACTACACAAGGAACATGAAGATGACCGTGTAGCGTGCCAGACCATTCTTTATGCGCCGAAGGCGCATGCGGTACCGCGGGAAGCCGTCGGGCAGGCACCGCGCTTCGCGGGGTCCGGGGAGCCGGTTGATCCAGCGGGCCGAGCCTGTCGCAAGCGACAGGCGGCCAGCAAGGCGGAGCGGGTGGCGCTGACCTCATGGTCGCGCCACCCTCGACAACGCCGCTGGCGGCGCGCTGGGACAGCCGGCTCCCCGCCGACGGATTCCCGCATGGCTCACCCGAGGCACAACCAGGTCGCTTCACATCATTAAAGACCTACTCGTAATGGGTGTCCCATTTCGGAAAAGAGGACGCTGAAATAGTAGATAGGCGACATGCACGCGTTGCGTATTATTTTGAGGATAAATAAACCGCGAAACACACGAAAAGTTTCTGTGCATTCCCTCCGGAGGTGGGCAGGCGCTTTTTCCGTGGTTTTAAATCCGTAATTAAACAGAAGGTGCAACTACGGAAAACGCGGAAAGACGCGGAAAGTTGATGATAGACGACTTGTCCGCCGCAGCGAAGGCGGATGGGCGATGGACGATGTTTTTAACCTTGTGTTGACCTTCATTGAAAAACTTCAAACGACACGCCTGCCCGCCTCTGGAGGGGAAAAACGCGGAAGAAGTGGGGCTTTGGTTACGGGGGATTACCTATCGTCTTTCTGCTTGTTCGGGGTATACTGGATACCATGAGACTTCCATTCGTGATTTTCGCAGTGTTTTTGGCCGACTTTTCGGCGCATGCCGCGGAGTACGCTATCATCAATCTCGGCACGCTGGGCGGGACCGGGAGTGTGGCGCGGGCCATCAACAACCGGGGCGAGGTGGTTGGGTGGTCATGGAATGCCGCCGAGCAGCCGGAAGCCTTTGTCTGGTCGGGCGGTTCCCTGTCCGGTTTAGGGTTTCTTGAGGGGGGAGCGTTCAGCGAAGCGTATGGCATCAACGACGAGGGGGTGACCGTGGGTTGGGCCGCGGTTTCCGCCACCAACCGCCATGCCTTCCGGTTCCGCAACGGCGTGCTGGAAAGCATTGGCACGTTGGGCGGGCCAAACAGTCAGGGATTCGCGATCAATGCTGCTGGTCGTATCACCGGCTGGTCGCAACTGGTCACCAACCAACCGTTCGCGACGGATCCGGAGGCGTTCGTTTTCGTCGAGCCCGACCTCTACCACCTGCCGCCGTTTCACGATTATCATTCCTGTGAAGGACATGCCATCAATGAGGAGGGCTTGGTGGCCGGAATTACGTTTGTCTTCAGCCCGAACCCGCGGTGGTGGGGCTATGTATGGGTGGATACCAACGCAAATGTAATCCGGGATGCCGGAGAAATGCGCCTGTTAGGCACGCTGGGTGGGGAGTATAGCGGGGCTCGGGGGATCAACCGTGAAGGGCAGGTGGTGGGCTGGGCGGTGAATGCCGCCGGGATCACCCGGGCCTTTCTGGTAAATCCTTCCAACCGGCAATGGAAAATTCCCGACAGCAATATCATCGCCACCAATGCGCTGATGCGCGATCTGGGCGCGCTGGGCGGGGAGGGGGCCTCGTCCGACGCCTACGCGGTAAATGATTACGGTTGGGTCGTTGGGAGTTCGGTTTCCAATGGGCAGGAGCGGGCGTTTCTCTGGCGAAACGGGATCATGGAGGACTTGAATGCGTTGGCGGCATCCTCCGGGGGATGGGTGCTGCGGCGGGCTTACGCCATCAACAACCAGGGTGAAATCGTCGGGGAAGGCACGTACCAGGGCCAGACCCGGGCCTTTTTATTGAGCCGGGAAGGGATGATCACCCGGTTTGCTGCGCGGATCGCCTACGACCCGGTCCTGGTTACCAACGAAAGTCATCAGGTCTTCACGCAACAGGTATCCCGCGTGGAACGGTTGGAGCTCGAGTGGCCGGCGACCTGGGCCAATGCCGGTTCCTCCGCGCATTTTATCGTTCAGCGGGCGCATGAGCCGGGGGTGCATCCGGTTTGGGAGGATTGGCGGGATATGGGGGTAACGAATATGCTTTGGTTGAGTTTGGAGGGTTTGGCCGCGGACGATGCCACATCGGCGTGGTTTCGAGTTAGGACGGAGTGGTAGGAAAGAGAACTACAAATAGATCGAAAGACGGGGCAATTTGCAACGATCTGGCCATCAGACGTCGCATTTAACTTTGTCTTGAACTTCGTGTTGAACTTTGTCTTGTCTTGTCCTCATCAGATCAGACGAGGTTTGAGATTAAGTTCAAGACAAAGTTCCTCCAGAAGCGGACAGGGAACACAATGATCTGCTGGGATAGTATCAGCTCCCGCCTCTTTCTGCTTCCGTGTACCTCCCGTATGTCGTAGCGTTGTTTGTATGGAAATCTTTCATCCCATTATTGGCAACGCTGCCGGGTTCATATTATCGGCGGGTTTTATTCTGGTCACGGGATGCTCTGATCAACCCAAGGAAACCTGGGCGCAGGATTCCCGTGACTATAGATCGGATCGGGACGCTTATATTCGTGTCCAAACCGAGCAGGGAGTTGATCCCGCTCGTGCCCGTCAGTTGTATGATGCGAACGTCTGGAAGTTGAATACCGAGGGTATTGATCCGGCTTCTGTTTATCAGGCGCCGGAAAAAAGGTGAGGCTGGTTGGTGCTTCATTGAGGAATCATGATGAGTGATTACGGACCCAGGGTCAGCATTGTCACCAGCACCTACAACCGGGCGGAGGTGATCCGCGCGGCCATAACATCCGTGCTTGCCCAGGATTTTGTCGATTGGGAAATGTGCGTGGTGGGGGATTGCACGCCCGATGATACCGAAGGCACGCTGCGCTCCTACGGCGATTCCCGGCTCCGGTTTTACAACCTGCCGGTGAAATCGCCGCCGGGCAGCCACGGCGCCATCGCCAAAAACCATGCGATCTTCTCCATGGCCAAGGGGGACTACATCGCCTACCTGGATGACGACGACATCTACCGGCCGAATTACTTGTCCACCATGATGGGGTATATGCAGGCGAACCCCGCCGCAGCGATCGCCTACTGCCGTTGCATGTACCGGGATAAAAAAAGCGGACGGCGGGTTTGGGGCAATCCCTTCCAGCGCTGGTTGCACGGGTATTCCCGCGAAAAACTGAAGCGGTACAACTTCATTGATACCGATTGCGTGGTGCACAAGAAGTCGGTTCTGGATGAAGTCGGCGGCTGGAATCCGGATTTTTACTTCGACGATTACGAATTATGGCTTCGCATCAGCGAAAAATACGATTTTCACTACCTCAACCGGGTGCTGGTCGAGAAATATGTTTCGGAACCCCCGTTTCTGATTCGGGCTTTTAACAAGGGATGGAAGATTCTGCGCCATGGCCGGACCAATCCGCTGGAGTGAGACCGGAGACTTGAGACCGGAGACTTGAGACCGGAGACTGGAGACTGGAGACTGGAGACCGGAGACTTGAGGCCTGCTTGCCCGCTGTAGGCCTTGCGAAGGCGGAAGACCTGCCTGCGGAGAAGATGAACCACGGATAACACGGATGACACGGATTAATTGGGTGGGGGCGTTAATCACGCTTACTCTTTGATTGATAAGTGGTAGCGACTGTGGCATTGTAAAGAATACTGTGGCCGAAAGGGACAGGGTCATGTCGAGCGAAGTCGAGACATCTCGGACTGGTTATGCGGCCGAGATTCCTCGACTGCGCTCGGAATGACAAAAAGAATAGGATAAAAATGAACCACGGATAACACGGATGACACGGATTAACGTGGGGAGGCGTTTACACCCTAACGCAGTTTCCATCCGCAACCAATAAAGAGATTTGGGTGTAGGTGTACGAGTACGCATGCAATCTCTTTATCTTAAGCGTACACGCCGATCAAACACATGCTGGTTTGTGTAATCATGTTTCGCAATGCCCTGGTTGCCATGTGGTTGTGGCTATTCGGTGGTTTCGTATCTCTTGCGCCTTGTCCGGATTTCGGAGATCGGGGGCGTGGCCGAATCGATCCTGGGTGAGCGAAAAGGTGTAAACGAGAAGGTGTTAACGACAAGGCTGGCGATAAGGTTCACCTCAAAGCGCCATCTTTTCATTTACTTACCCCGCTTGGCGGGGTATTTTTTTACCTAAAACCTGCTGTCATAAAGCTGTTGTGACGGCCAATCGCGAGACCTTATGAAATTCAAGCGCTACCGTGTGTGTCATGCCCTTTTGGTGTTGTCGTTAGTTGCCACGGCACCCGGGTGGGCGGTGACCTACTACGTCAACGACGGCTCGACCAATGGAAACGTTTATACGACGGCTTTGGGCAACGATGCCAACAACGGCCTCACCCCGTCCACGCCAAAGCGCACGGTGACCAACTTGCTGGCCTCCTACACCCTGACCGCCGGGGATGTGGTCTACATCGACACGGGATTGCACACCAACTACACGGTCACGGTCAATGTCTCCGGCGCGCCCGGGAATCCGATTCGGTTTATCGGCAGCACCAATCGAACCGCCGGAGGAACCGTGTTTAACCGCACCAATACGTCGTTTGATGTTTGGTCCTTGTCGGGGGCGGGGAATGTAGAAATCACCGATATCAGCCTCCGGGGCGGGCGGGATGGGATTGTCATGAACAACAGCCCGTCGGTGCGGCTGGAGCGGTTGGAAATTCGGAACAACTCCCGCTTCGGGGTGTATGCATTAGCCAATTCACATAATTTATTTTTGCTGAATAGCGTGATGGCCTTGAACGGAGATTACCAAGTTCAGCTTCAAGCCAGTACCAACGGTATGATTGCTTCCTCGGTGCTTTGGGGAAATCTGGGTATTCTTCATCGTCAATCACCAGGCATTGCATACGTCAGTAATTCCGTATTGCGAGCCTCTGGTCTGGGTAATTTCGTTTACCGTCGGGAAAGTGCCGTGCTGGGTAATCACAACGTGTATGTTTTAGACAACGATGCCGCTTTGGCATCGTTGTCCACCAGCGGCAGCGATGCGATTCCCCGGCTGTATGACTGGCAAACAACCTATGCATCAGATTCCCACAGTACCGTGTTGGACCCCTTGTTTGCCAATCCGGCCGCCTTCGATTTTCACGAACGCAGTCAATTCGGGCGTTTTCTGAACGGGTCGTTTACCAACGACAATGTGACCTCGCCTCTAATCGATTTCGGACCTCGCTCCTGGGATTTCGCCAATGAGACGAGTCCAAACGGCGGGCGGGTCAACGCCGGACGTTTCGGAAATACTGTAGAGGCCAGCCGTAGCGGAACGAACCGGTTTCTGTTGGCCTTGACCTACAACGACGGGGGGGTGGCCTCCGGTACGGCGGCCCGGGTGACCTGGGTGGCGGGGAATGCCCAACCCTCCGATACCGTGCGGTTGGAGTACAGTCTGGACGGCGGGGGAGCATGGACCGTGTTCGCCACCGGGGTGCCGGCCACCAACGAAGTCGCCTTCTGGAACACCACCCTGCATGGATCCAGCGGCGCGGCGAAATGGCGGGTCCGCTACGAAGCTTTCACCAACATCGTCAGTGAAAACACCGGGTTCTTTTCGGTGCGCAACACCAACCTCGCCTTCTTCGTCAACAACACCTCCACGGTCGGCAATGTATACACCACCGTCGCCGGACAATCCAACAACCTGGCCACCGCGGCTTCGCCCAAGGACTCGTTGGTCAATCTCTTCCGGTTCCATACCTTGAGCCCGGGTGATGCGGTGTATATCGATACCGGCCTGTATGTGATCACCAACACCCTCGGCTTGACGTACCGGGAGCGGGGTGGCGACGGCAATCCGCTCCGGTTTATCGGTTCGACCAATTTTGCGGCCGGCGGCACGGTTTTCGACCGGGGAACGATCGCCCAGGACTTGATGGTCATGGATTTCGCCCCGTTTGTTCACTTTTTCAATCTGACCCTGCGCAATAGCCGAACCGCCCTGACCCCCCGCAACAGTGGAAACCTTTATTTTGAGCGGGTGATTTTTCAAGCCAATGGGGTCAGTGGGGGGGATTTTGCCGCGAGCAGTCCGAATCTGGAGTTTCGCAATTCCATTTTTAATGGGAATACCCAACGGGCCTTCCGGTTGGATGGAACCAATATTTCGGTAATCAACTGTTTGGTGTACGGTCCGGTCGGCATCACCTTGGGATCCACCGCTTCGGCTCGTTTTCAAAACAATTTGTTTAAGATCACCAGCGCCAATGGCGCGGTGTATCAACCGCTGAGCG
>CALMYG010000003.1 GCA_937873455.1 uncultured Verrucomicrobiota bacterium | reverse complement strand
CTGGTCTATAGACCGCGCCGCCCGCGACAACACCGCTGGCGGCACGCTGGGACAATCGACTCCCCGCCGACGGATTCCTGCCTGGCTCACGCGCAGCATGACCAAACCCCTTCACGTCATGAACGACCTTCAGGTATTCGGTCTAACAAACAACTCAACCAATCAGAGATGCGCGCCCAGCCCTTCCACGAAAGATCATTGGCATATCCCGGGCGATCACGTATCCTGTGTGCATGTATTCTGGTATCCGACTTGCTTTACTCGCCGCCTTTTTAGTTATCGGAGCCCCCGTCATGGCCATCGAAGAAGCCGCTTACACCGTCCTCCTGCGGGACGGACGCTTTGAAATTCGGGACTATGCACCGCAACGTATCGCCGAAGTGATCGTGGAGGGCTCTCTGGAGGACGCGGGCAATCGCGCCTTTCGTCCCCTGTTCCGCTACATCGACGGCCATAACCGCGCGCGACCCACCACCACCATGACCGAACGGGATGCGACGTCCCGCAAGATCGCCATGACCGCACCGGTCGGTCAGGAGGCCGAAGGAGACCGGTGGCGGGTCAGCTTTATGATGCCGCAATCGTTTACCTTGGAAACACTGCCGCAACCGGAAGATCCAGCCGTTTCGCTACGGGAAATTCCCGCCCGCCGGATGGCCGCCATCCGTTACCGGGGCTTTTGGACCGAATCCGGATACCTGCGCCACCGGGATCGGTTGACGGACTGGATCGCGGCACAGGAACTGTCCGCCGTCGGAGAGCCGGTTTGGGCGCGCTACAACCCCCCGTTTACCCCATGGTTTTTGCGCCGGAACGAGATCCTCATTCCGATCGCAAGCACGCCCTGAACGCGCCTTCAACCCATTACAGGGTCAACATCGCCCCTTGCGGCGCATCATCGGCATCGTCCCATCCACGCGGCTTCGAATCGCTGATGGACTTGATCGGTTTAACCGAAAGTTGATTGCCGCGAGCCTTGACGCCTTTGACCAGCGCGTCCTTGATATTGAAGACCTGCTGTTTGATGCGCAGATTTTTCATCGCCCCGTATTTCACGAAAAGCTGCGCGGGATTTTTGTCGGAATAATAAATGACCTCCGACTTCTCCGGAGCGCATTCGTAATCGCGGTTCATGATGGTGCCGCCGAAGGCGAATTTCTTGAAGTAGGTCACGCGGTTATGGGTGTAGGCCATGGTCATCGGCTTGTCCCGGTCAAACACCGCGCAATAGGTGAGATGGTGATCAACAAATAATTTTTCCGGCGGGGTGATCAGCTTGTACGTGCCGTCATCCCAGACCACGATCACCTTGTCGAGCGAGGAACACTTGAACAACTCTTCACCTTCGACATCGGTGCCAAGGTAGCCGTTCGCGGCGTCGAACTTGATGCTCAACTCGTTGGCGGTCAGCTCACGGACCTCAATGGCCTCCATCGTGGTGATGCGCGTGCGGCGGGGATAAACATCCTTGTACTGCTTGATCAAATCCTTCAGGTACTTGATGGCGTATGGAATCAGGGTGGCCAGGCTTTTTTCGACGACATCAAGCGCGGCGACGATGTCATCCATATCCTTGCGGTTTTTGTTGATGTCAAACAGGGAGATGCGCTTGATGCGAACCTCGAGCAACATCTCTATGTCCTCGGGTGTCACATCCCGCCGCAGCAGATGACGGAAACGATTTACGCCATCCAGCACGGCCTTCTGCACCGCCTCGTAGGTCTTGCAGGCCTCAATATCCTTGTAGATGCGATTTTCCACGAAGATCTGCACCAAACTCTTGTGATGCAGCTCATCCAGCAAGCGAGCCTTCTCCAGTTCCAGCTCCCGGCGCAAGACATCAACCAGTTGATCCGTATAAAACCGCAGGATTTCGCTCACCGTCATCGCCACCGGCCGCCGGTCCCGGATGACAATGATGTTGCTGTTGATCGACGTTTCACATGCCGTGAACGCATAAAGCGCCTGAATGGTCTTTTCCGCGCTTTCGCCGGCGGCCAACGTCACCTCAATCTCGATTTTTTCCGCGGTGAAATCGCTGATGGAGCGTATTTTTATTTTCTTCCGGCGGGCGGCGTCTTCGATGGAGGAAATCACCGCGTCGGTGGTGGTTCCGAACGGAATATCGCGGATGATCACCTTGTCCTTGTCGCGGGCTTCAATGACCGCGCGCACCTTGACCTTGCCATTGCCTTCATCGTACTCGGACACGTCCAGCAAGCCGCCCTGGGGAAAGTCGGGAAACACCTTGAAGCTCTTTTTCTGCAAAATGGCAACCTGGGCTTCCAGCAGCTCAATAAAGTTATGCGGAAGAATCCGGGTGGACAGGCCCACGGCAATGCCTTCCGCGCCGAGCATCAGCAGCAGGGGAATCTTACAGGGCAAGGTAACCGGTTCCTTGCTGCGCCCGTCGTAACTCGGCACAAACTCCGTGAGCTTGTCGTTGAACAACTGGGTTCGGGCCAGATCGGTCAGGCGGCACTCAATATAGCGCGGCGCGGCCGCGGCATCCCCGGTAAAGATGTTCCCGAAATTCCCCTGCCCCTCGATCAGGTAGTCCTTGTTGGCCAGCGTAACCAGCGCGTCGCCGATCGACGCGTCGCCGTGAGGATGGTACTGCATGCAGTAGCCGACAATGTTGGCAACCTTGATGAATTTGCCGTCGTCGTTCTCGTGGAGGGAAAATAAAATGCGCCGCTGCACCGGCTTCAAGCCATCGGCCAGGTCGGGGATGGCCCGGTCTTTAATGACATACGAGGCATACTGCAGGAAGTTGTCGTCGATCAAATTCCGCAGCGCGCCTTTTTGCTGATGCCCTTTACCGACATGATGCGGAACCTCGGGTGGAGCCGCGGGAACCGGGGGGACGGCGGGCTTTCCGCCTTTTTCGCCGAACAATAGAGGTTGTTCCATGGAATGTTGATCGCTCATCGGGCGGATAACCTGCCCAAGCAAGCGGATGGATGCCAGAAAAAAATCCGGATATGATTCCGTTGAACGACCGTTGGCGAATCCGCACTCCCCTTTTTCCGCGACATCCGGTAGCATGCCCCGTCATGAATCATGAAGTTCACTATCCGGAAGCCTGGTCGCGCTGGCAGGTGGCGCTGAGTCACGACTGGTTGACCGGAATGCGCGGAGGAGAAAAGGTGCTGGAATTGCTTGGCGCGGGTTTTCCCCAGGCGCACCTGTACTGCCTGCTCTATAAACCCGGCTCGGTTTCTGAAACCATCGCCAACCGCCCTATTCATACCTCGTGGCTGCAACGCGTTCCCGGCATCCATAAAACCTATCGGTATTTCCTGCCGTTATTTCCGCTGGCCATCCGCACGGCTGGCCGCCCCCGGGCCGACTTGCTGATCAGTACCAGCCACTGCGCGGCCAAGGCGCTTCCGCACCACCCGGAAACCCGGCACCTCTGCTACTGCTTCACCCCCATGCGTTATGCCTGGACGTTTCATGAGGAATATTTCGGCGCATCAACCACCAAGCGCCTTCTCCTCGCCCCCACCCTGGCTGGCCTGCGGCGCTGGGACCGCGCCCAGGCCAAGGGCGTCGACCGGTTCGTCGCCATCAGCCACCATGTCCGGCGACGCATTGAAACCTTCTATGGTCGTGACGCCGATGTGGTCTACCCTCCCGCCAACACCGATTATTACACCCCGGACCCGCATGTCCCCCGGGAAGATGTCGATGTGGTCGTATCGGCATTGGTTCCTTACAAGCGCGTGGATCTGGCGGTACGCGCCTACACCCGCTCCGGTCGCCGCCTGGTGGTGATCGGAGCCGGAACCGAATTCGAAAAACTACAATCGCTGGCCGGCCCCAGCGTAAGCCTGCTCGGCTGGCAACCGGACGACGTCATCCGGGACTGGTACCGCCGCTGCCGGTTCCTGGTTTTCCCCGGCGAGGAGGATTTCGGGATCGTTCCAGTCGAGGCTATGGCCTGCGGAACCCCGGTTATCGCGTATCGCAAGGGCGGCGCCACCGAAACCGTCCGGGAAGGGGTGTCCGGATGCTTTTTTGACCACCAAGCTGAAGACGCCCTTAACGATGCGCGAGCCGACGCGGAAGCAAGCTCATGGTCGGAGGCCGCGATACGAGAACAAGCGGAACGCTACAGTCGCCAACGATTTATCGATGAAATGGCCGAGGCGATAACCCGGTGCCGACAACATTAATTTCTTGTTCGGGCGCCGGATAAAGTTGACTTGGCGTTTAGGACCGGGTTCTGTATCCTCAAATGGGATGATGTATCGACTTATAATTCTAAACGGGCCTTCCAAAGGGGAGCGGATCACCGTCGATCCCGAATCGATGATTATCGGGAAAGACGACGGTTGCGACCTGATCCTTCCAGACACCGAGTTGGCCTCACGCCACGCGCGCCTCGAACAACGGGGCGATGAGTTGTTTGTTCATGATCTGGACACCATGAACAAAGTTATCCTGAACAAACACGAAGTTCAGGAAGCACGGCTCAAGCACGGGGATATTATTGAATTAGGGCGGACCCGCCTGCTGATTCAAGCCGTCGTGCAGGCAGAAGTCCAGCAAGGCCCCGAGCTGTATCCCCTGCGCCGGCGGCGCGGCCGGAAACGGACCATGGCGCTGGCCGCCTCGCTCCTTCTCGTCGCCGGGGGAACCTTTGCTTTGATTCAAGCCGGGCGTTACTGGAATCAGGAATCGGCCATTCAGGAGCCGGGGCCGCCGGTAGTTCTTAGCGGGTTGGAACCGCTCGATATGCTTGTCGAGTCCTCGGCGCCGGTCCTTGAACTTGCCCCCATGCCGGCCCATGAGTCCGTCGAAAGCGGCGAACCTCCGCTTAACGACGAACTGCGGCGCATCCGCGAAGACCTCTCGTTCATTTATGAGCATTTGCGTCAGTTGAACCGTGGCGAAACGGAGGCCCCGGCAACCGAAAATGCTATTGTCGTCGAAACGCCGACGATCAACGACGTCGAGGCCGTGATGACCGCGGTTGAGGAAGCCATCAACGTCGGCGACTACGAAGAAGCCGACGCCATGCTTGAACACCTTCAGATTGAGCACCCCGATTATCTCCCGGCGTACCGTGTGCGGGCCGAGCTTTTCGAAAAACGTGGCTTGCCTCTCCGGGCCCGCGATCAATGGACCTTGATTTTGTCGCGAACCGCGGAATCCAAACTGTACCGCAAAGCGGTTACTGAACGGATTCGCCTCGGCCGCCTGGAAAGCCAGCAGATCATCAGCGCCCTGGATGCCGTGCGCATTCAATCGCTCGAACAGGTTCGTTTCCGGGAATCCAGCGATTACGACGAAATGCGGACCATCAGCATTCAACTCGCATACGACCGGCGCCTGGGACCGATTGACCCCAAGGGGGTGCGCCTGCTGGTATACTTCTTTGAGCAGAACCTCGACACGCTGGGCATCGCCCTCAGCAAAATTCAACCGTACACCGAAGCCAATCTATCCGCCCTGCAACAGGAAACGCGGGACGTATTCACCTTCACGGTAAGCTACGTCGCGCCCAAAGGTTATTACAGCGGAAGAGATGGCGTGAGCCGCCAACGGTACTATGGATTTGTCGCCCGCCTGCACTATTTCGATCAACTCGTGGATGAACAGGCGCGCCCGCCCAAACTGCTGGATCCCTCCATTCTGCAAGCCGCCGGCCTTGCCCGCCTGACCGTTCAACACGATCCGGATGAAACGGCCGCCTTTTCCGCCTCCAATTGATGGCCCCGCCCATGCGAGAAAAAATATCCGCCTGTGTGATTGTCTTCAACGAGGAGAACAAAATCCGGCGCTGTCTTCAAAGCCTGACCTGGTGCGACGAAATCATCGTCATGGACAGCTTCAGCACGGACCGCACGCTGGAAATCGCCAGGGAATTTACGCCGCATGTCTACCAACACGTCTGGCTTGGTTATGTCGGCCAGCGCAACCTGATCCGGGAAAAAGCGCAATACCCGTGGATTCTATACCTGGATTCAGACGAAGAGGTTTCACCCGGATTGCGCGACGAAATACTCGCCGAATTCGCCACGGTGAATCGCAAGCACCTGGGCTATGAATTTCCCCGGCTGGTTTTTTTCCTCGGGCGTTGGATCAAACACGGCGAATGGTACCCCGATGTGAAGCTCCGCCTGTTTCACAAGGATTATGGCCGCACCGAAGGTGAGGAGCCGCACGATCGCGTTGCGGTCCGCGGTCCGGTTAAACGGCTCAAGAACCCGGTGTATCACTACACCTATGACGATATACGCGACCAAAACGAAACCGCCAACCGGTTCTCCACCATTACCGCCCAACAAAAATTCGTAAAAGATCAGCGATTCAGCCGCCTGGATCTTTTGTTCAGGCCCTTTTTCCGGTTTTTCCGCGGTTACTTCCTCCGCCTCGGCTTCCTCGACGGCATGCCGGGCTTTATCATTGCCATCACCAATGCCTACGGCGCCTTCTTAAAGTATGCCAAGCTGTGGGAGCTGCATTTACGCCAGAAAAAAGAATTTCAGGAGATGCCGGATTCCGAACAGTCATGACACCAAACCGTCAAACGGATACCCGCCGGACCGACCATGAAGATCCGCCAGTTTTATGATGTTTTCAGAAAATCCTACGACCTCAACCGTCGTAGCCGGGCCGCCTTCGAGCAAGGCCGGCACCTGTGCGAGGCCTGCGGGCACACGTCTTCCCTGAAGACCCTGACCCCGCTGACGATTTTTCCCTGCCCGGCCTGCGGCTTCAAGGGGCTGGTACCGGCGGTCTACGACGAGTATTTGTTGTTTGAGCCGCTTGGCGCGGGCGGTGTATCCAGCGTGTACAAGGCGGTTCGCCGGGACGATGCCCGCCACGTCTTTGCCGTCAAGATTTTGCGAACCGATCGCGAGATTGATGCCGGCTTGCTGCGTGAGTTTTTATTTGAAGCCGATGTACACCGAACCGTAGGCGATCACCCGGCCATTGCCACCTTTTTCGAGCAACGGCAATGCCAGGGCGCCTACTACCATGTGATGGAATTCGTTCCCGGCGACAGCATCAAGCGCCGGGTGGAAACCTTCGGGCGCATTCCGGAACGCGAGGCGTTGATGTGGACACGCGCCGTTGCCGGTGCGCTACGGCATATCCTCGATCACGGCTACTTGTATCGCGACATCAGCCCCGGCAATATATTGATTCGCGCCGACAACAGCGTCTGCCTGATCGACTTCGGCCTGGTGCTTCCCCGCGAGGAGGCGGATCAGTCCCGGCCGGACCGCCCGGTCGCGGGCACGCCCGAATACATGGCGCCGGAACGTATCCAGCAAGCCGGCGAAGACGAACGCAGCTCCATTTACAGCCTCGGCATGGTGTTGTTTTTCATGCTGAAGGGTGAACCCATGATCAAGGCCGGCAGCCACGAAAGGGCCGCCTTGCAGCACGTTTCCGCCGTCCGCGTCGCCTTCAACGAACGCATGCTTCCGGAGGATTGCTCACCAGAAGTCATCACCTTGATCAAACACATGATCAAATACGATCCGGTTGATCGACCGGATTCGCTGAGCGTACTTGAAACGAAACTCGATGAACTGATCAACCGGGCATGAACACGCCGCCACTCACCGGGGAAGCCCACCGGGAGGTGGGGCCGGTCAGCCCGGAGGAATCCGGCCAGCGCCTTGACGTGTGGTTAGCCCGACGCGCACCCGACATCTCGCGTGCGCGCTGGCAGGAATGGATCAAGAACGGCCGCGTCACCCTCAACGGATTGACGCGCAAACCCAACCATCCCGTGTCCGTCGGCGACAGCGCCCGGGTTGTCATCCCGCCACCGGAGGCGTCGCCGCTGACCGCGGAGGCAATCGCCTTGGATATTATCCACGAAGACCGCGATATTTTGGTAGTCAACAAGCCCGCCGGCTTGGTTGTTCATCCCGCGCCAGGACATGCTTCCGGCACGCTGGTCAATGCGCTCCTGTTTCACTGCCGCGACCTGGAAGGCATCGGCGGAGAAAAACGACCGGGCATTGTGCATCGCCTGGACCGGGAAACCAGCGGCGTGCTGGTGGTCGCCAAACGAGAATCCGCGCTGATGCAACTGGCCCGACAATTCAAAGACCGCACGACCACCAAGGAATACCTCGCCGTCGTATGGGGTGTACCAAACCCGCCAACCGGCGCCATCAAGGCGGCCATCGGGCGAGACCCGGTACATCGGAAAAAAATGAGCGTGCGGGCCGCGCACGGCCGACCCGCCGTTTCACATTACCGGGTTTACGAGAAGCTTAACGGCGCGGCGCTGCTGGAAGTCCGGATTGAAACGGGCCGCACCCACCAAATCAGGGTACATCTGGCCCACATCAAACATCCGGTTATTGGCGACTCCGTGTACGGGCGCAAACGCCCCCCCGACCCCGGCGTTCCGGCGAAGCGCCACATGCTGCATGCCTGGAAGTTGCGGATCCGGCATCCGACCACCGGCGAGGACATGTTACTGGAGGCGCCCGTTCCCCCGGACTTTCAAGACGTGGTCGCCTACCTGAAAACTCCGGCCTAGCGCTATGTTAAACAACCCGCTCCGGCGCTTATACCGGAACCAGCCAATCGGCATCCACCTCAACCGAAACCGCCTGTTGAATAAAATCAACATTCAAAACAATCCGGGTCTTGGATTTGATTTTATGTACAAATCCCTCAACGCCCTTTAGCGGGCCCGACCGCACCGACACCTTCATCCCCTCGCCAAGTTGTGGAAACAACTCCAACGACTCCTGATTAACCAACGCGCATTTGATGTGATTGAGTTGGCGCAACAAGGTTTCCTGATCGCTTACCACCAAAACATTCGCCACCCGTTGGTTCTGCCGCAGCGTCATGAGTTGAGCGTGATCGGCCAGTACGAATACATACCCGGCAAACAGCGGAATATCAAACACACGGATCCGCGCGCCGTAACGATGGCGACGCTTGATCATGGGTAGAAAAACCGGGATATGCCGCGCCTCGCAAAAGTCGGATAGCTTCTTCTCGCAGCGCGGCCGCGCGTGAATCACCACCCATCGCCGCATATCGTCATACGGCGCTAGTCCTTCGGGCGATGTCATGCCGTTTTGGCGCCATCGGCCGGATGCTGGGGAATCGGCAGTTCGGTGACTTCGCCTCGCTGTTCCGGATGAGGTACAACCGGATCGTGATGACGCAACCCGACCAGCACGGTTTTAACGGTGCGAAGCAGAATCATGCAATCGAGGAAGAAGCCCATGTGTTTGATATAATAAATATCAAACTGCAATTTGCGCCGGGCTCCATCGACATCCGAGGCGTAGGGAAACTTCACCTGGGCCCATCCGGTCACTCCGGGGGGAACCATCAACCGTTCCCGGTAAAAGGGAATCGCCTGCGATAAGGTTTCCACGAATTCCGGGCGTTCCGGCCGAGGTCCCACCAGGCTCATCTCGCCCTTCAGCACATTCAGCAACTGGGGAATTTCATCGATCCGCCACTTTCGCAAATAATGTCCGACCCGGGTAATACGGCTATCGTTACTGGTCGACCAGACCGCACCGGTGGCCGCCTCGGCATCCCGGCGCATGGTTCTGAACTTGAAAAGCTGGTAGGGATGGCCATCGATGCCCGACCGACGCTGTCGGTACAAAATCGGCCCGGGCGAATCCATTCTCACCACAATCGCGGTAACCAGACAAATGGGCGTGGCGATAATCAGGCCGATCAAGGCAATGACGAAATCCATGACCCGCTTGATTTTTCTGACGTGAATGACCGACCCGTTCAGCGCGGCGTTCATCAGCCATTCGTCGTTGATATGATCCAACGGGATTTCCTGGGCCAGCATTTCGTATAACGTGACATAATCCATCACTTCAATGCCGGAACACCGCAGCGGCCGCAGCATTCGGAGAACCGCCGGTTCACGGGACAAGGATGTCGCGACTATCAAGGTCTCCACGTCGAAAGCATCGGCCAATTCGCGCAATTTCTCGGTGTTGCCCACCACGGGAACATCCTGAAGGAACGAACCCGGGGCCATGCGCTTGCTGGCCACCACGCCCATAACCTTGAAACCGGAGTCGGCGGTTTGCTTGATCAACCGCAACGCCTTTTCGGCATCCCGGCCTTCCCCGATAAGCAACGCTTTCTTGGAAAGGTAGCCGTGACCCACCGCCATGCCATAGAGATGGCGCGTCGTCCACGTGATAAAAAACACAAAGACCGACGCGAGCAAAAGAATGCCGCGGCCGATTTGAAACTGCGCCTGGGCATAAAAAATCACCACGATGATCGCGGCGCTGATCGTGACGGCCACCATCGGAAGACGGTATGAATGCGCCTTGCGCACCAAGGCCGCCCGTTCGTACATGCCCGACGCGTAGAAAACCACGAGGAAAACGCCGCACGAGGCGGCAAGTGACAGTCGGTGAGTCTCCAAATAATCCCACCCGGCTTGAGGGCCCAGCCGCCAAAGCGCGGCCAACACCAGCGAACACAGCAACGCCAGAATGTCGGATGCCAGGAGAAAGGTCCGGTGCAAAGAAAGGTCACGACCGCGGTGAAAGATCATGGCGTCATCCCTCGACGCTCCTTCATGTCTTCACCGGCGAATCATCATACCGGTAGTCGTAGGTGTAATAGCCGTAGTAGGTGGAATAATAATAGTAACCCACGCGTCCGAATTCCAGGTTGTTCAAAATGCAACCATCGATGCGTGCGCCGCGCTGCTGGAGGCTTTGAACGGTAATCTGACACACCTTCCGGGATGTTTTGCCCGCCCATACCACTACGATGGTACTGTCCATCAGTGAAGATAATACCCCGGATTCGGAAACCGCCATGACCGGCGGTCCGTCAAAGATGACTTTGTCGTAGGCGCGTTTGGCGTAGTCCATAAAGGTCCGGAATTCCTGCCGCAACATCAACTCGGCGGGATTGGAGGGAAACGGCCCGGTGGCCACCATATCGAGATTGGGAACGCCGGTGCGTTGAATGACCGACTCCGCCTTGGCCTGACCGCTCAACACATCGGCCAAGCCGCGCCCGCCTTCCAATCCGAAATACTTGTGAATTTCGCCACGCCGCAAATCCGCATCAACCAACAACACCCGCATGCCGGCCTGGGCCATGCTGATGGCCAGGTTTAGCGAGGTCGTTGTTTTTCCTTCCCGCGGCAATGCGGACGTCATCAGGATGGTCCTGACTTTCCGGGTCTGGTCATCCAACAACAACGTGGCCCGGACATTGCGATACGCCTCGGCCAAACCGCTTTTGGGGTCCACCTGTGACAACAAATGGGTTCGAATGTCGGACAAACTCCAATTGGCCGACGGAATGATCCCGATAAATCGCAGCCCGAGCGTCTTGCCCACCTCTTCCGGATACCGGATGGAGTCATCCAGAAAATCCAGACCGAAAATGATGCCCAATCCGAGCCCGATGCCGAGCAATCCGGCCAGAAAAATGCTTTGAATTTTCCGGGGGGTAATGGGGTTGTGGCGCGGCGTCGCCACTTCAATGATCGAGACGTTATCCGGAATAATACCGGAGGCTATGTCGATTTCACGAATGCGGGCGAATACGGCATCCAGAAGGCGACGCAGGCGATCAACGTCATTGCGCAGGATTTCAAACCGATCCATGACCAATTCGGTGTCCATGGCTTCGTCGAGCCAAAGCGACTTCACGCGGGCCAGGGACGTTTCCTTTAAGGTCAAGGCCTCGAGTTCAGCGTAGAATTTTTCCGTGGCGTATTGAACTTCGCGGTTGATGGCGGCATCCACGATACGGATATCCTGGAGCAGCTTGCGCACCGTCGGGTGGTTATCCCGCAGGTTTTCCCGGGCCGCCCGGAGTTCATGTTCCAGGATATTTTTTTGACGCCGAAGCGCGCTCCATTCGGCGGCGGCCGCGGTATCAAAGTCAATGAACCCCATGGCGGGCGTGGACACCGGAAGCGTCGCCGCCGAAGGATCAACCGCCCCGCCGACCCCGGCACCGGCGGGCGGCTGAAACACCGGGGCCATGGAAACGTAGCGGCTGCTTAACGCGGTCAGGACCACTTCGTCGGAGGCATCGGATAAAAGCGGGCGCTGCAACTCAAGCACCATGCGCTCCAAGCGGTGGGCGGCGGTGCGCCGGGCCAGATCGGCCATGATCCCGGCGGCGATGTTACCCTCCCGCTCGGTCAGCACCATCGAATGCTCTTTCTTGTAGACCACCAACTGTTCCTCGGCCTTGCGCAATTCCTCGCGGATCCGGTTGGCCTGTTGCATCAAATTGATGGACGTATTTTGCGATAAAGCGACGCGTTCTTCTTCTTTGAATTCGATATACGCCTGGGCGATGTTGTTGGCGAATTGAGCGGAAAATTCGGGGTCCAGCGATTCAACCGTAATGGAGATCGCGGAGGATTTTCCGATCGGCCAGATGATGGAGCGGCGAAAAAGCCGGGATATCTCATGATCGGGCATATTCATCTTTTCCCGGGCCCGTTGCAGCACCGCGCGCGATTGGATAATGCGCGTCTGGGTATCGACAAAGTCGCCAAACGTATTGTGTTCAACGCCGGACAATTGAGCGGGAAGCTGGGAGCCTCGGGTAAGCAGGATAACGCTGGAGGCGTTGTAGAGCGGCTCCTGTTTGGATACTTGAAGCACGCCAATCAACAACGCGGCCACAAAACAAATCGCCACCACCCAAATACGGCGGACGACGATGTGGAGGTATTGCTTCAGCTTGACCAGATCAAGGCCGCCGACCGCCCCCGGGGGAACGCTTGGCGGTGCAGCGGCAGCGGCCGACGACGGCACAACGCCGGTCGGAGATTCGTTGGGAGGTTGAATCATTTCTTTCATGGCCTAAAAGCTGAAAACCCGTCGGGGAACCAGGATGACATCCTCATCCTGAAGAGGAATATCCTTGTCAAAATCACCGGTGCGGATGATCCGTTCGACATCAAAGACGATGGTCTGCTGTGAACCATCCGGACTCTTGCGTTGAACCCGAATGGCCGATCCATTGGAAAACTTGCCGAGTCCGCCCCGCTGGAGAATGGTCCGCGCGAGCGTGGCGTCGACCCGATTGACCGGCAACGGATACATCCCGGGGTTGTCGACTTCGCCCAAAAAGTAAACCTTTCCGCCCGAGGTTTGCGCCAGAGACGGCAGGTAGATAATATCCCCCGGGAAAACCGGCAGATTCATGGACATGTCCGCCGAGCCGAACAGCCGGGCGAAATCAACCGGAATGACCGTGTAATTCCCGCCCCCGGAGGGACGCAGGACCCGGGCCGACTCCAGATGCGCCTCACGGGATACGCCACCGGCGACGGATACGGCGCGAATCATATTCATGTTTTCGGTAACCGGATGAAATCCCGTCTGTCCGAATTCGCCCAAGGCCAGAAATTCGGAAACGCTATCCTGCTGCCCCATCTCCGGAACCACCACAATATCGCGGGGGCGCAGGTATTGATCGCGCGAAAAATCGTACTCCGCCATGATGCGCTTGATATCGACGTTAATCACTTCGCGCTCCATGGAACCGCCGGTCTTCCATCGGAAGATTTTCACCTGATCGGAGGCCGCCCGCTCGGTCATGCCGCCAACCGCAATCAAGGCTTCCAACAAGGTGACAATTTCATTTCCCTTGTAAGCCAGGGTTCCGGGATTACGAACCGCACCGAGGATCATGATGCTTCCGGAGAAGTATTCAGACACATCCACCTGCACGGTGGCGCGCTTGAAATAACTGGCTTCCAGCACCTGCTGAATATGCGCCGCCACTTCGTCGACGGTCTTTCCTTCCACCACCACGCGTCCGGCGTAATTAAAATCAATGGTGCCATCGCCGGCTACGGTATATACGCCATTCAGATCGGGCGATTCATCCACGGAAATGCGGAGCAAATCGCCACCGATCACCCCTTTGGCCCACAACGGGGAAACGGAGCCAATAGCTAAAAGTAAAAGCCAAACAGCAAGCGGCGGAATCAGCCGAACCGTCCGCCGGCGGCACGCCAAGCGAGAAAACATGATCGTCACCTACAACTGAAGGACAAAGGCGAGCGTCACCCGGTGCTCGTCAAGAATTTCAAATTCCAGATTTGAACTTTCCCGAGTATACAGGTAGCTCAATTTCCGGGTCAACCGTGGATTTAACTGGACGGTATGCGTCAGCCCGGCCGTATAAATGCGAATCCGCTCCGTCTCCCCATCAACCGGCTCGCTGATGGAGTAACTGAACGATCCGATGGCCGAGAGGTCGCGCAGCAGGAAGTCGTCGATCTTGAGCTGATACAGATACGCGGTCTCCTTGGTATCCTCGGTGGAACCCAGGGTATCGACGGGTTGCCGGGTGGCGGTAAAGGAATGAATGGCGCGGTTGGAGATCTGATGGGTCAGCGTGGCGCCATACTGAAAGGAAACATCATCGTCATCGGGCACTTCCTCGTACGTGTAGGTGGCAAACCCCTTCAAGTTTTACGTGGGGCTGATATCCCATTCGTCCGAGACATTGATGGTATGGGTCCACTCCCACCCTTCGGTTTCACCCTCGTCATCGTATTCGCGCAACAGACCCACGGAGTAGGTTACCTTGGGGCGCTCAAACAGGATTTGCGTGAAATCGAGAAGAATTTTTTCCGTTTTCTCCCAATCGCCTTCACCATCGGGCAAATTGACAAAGTCGGTTTTAGTTCGTTCGACCTCATACCCGAGCCGGATTTTTTCGGTTAACTTGATCCGCCCGTAATAGAACCAGGTCGCTTCGTCACTTTCCTCCTCAAAGAAATCAAAGCTGTCATAACGTTCTTGCAGGAGGCTGTAATAGGTTCCGACATCCACGTACCGTCCGATATAATCCGTTCCGGCCAGGTATTCCAGCTTGGTACCCACCTGCCGGCGCTTCTTTGGCTTTCCGGCGGGAATAAATTTATCATCCACCGACTCCGAGGTTCGCTCATACCGGACACCGCCGTAGAGTTTGATCGGATCCCAGTCGGTGTCGAAACGACCAATCACCCGGCCAAACGGGGCTCTTGAGTTATCCAAGTCGGAGCGGTTGAAGTGCTTTTCTATGGCGATACCGGTGTCGAGGGAAACCGTGGTCCGGGGAAAGAACTGGGCGGTTGATTTGAGATCCAAACCCCAAACCAGATAAAAATCTTCGCGATCGGCAGTGGCATCGGACGGCCGTTCCTGCTCGACGTTGGTGGTGTAAATGGCCTCCAGAAAGGTTTGGGCGTCAAAGTCGAAGGGGCCGAGGCGCAGAAACTGACCGAAGGTCGGACCCGGCGGAAGGGCGAGCGCCACGCCGGTGATCACGGCCAGCATCTTCACGCTGGTTTTCTTCGCCATACGCTCCACGTATCTAACAAGCCTTTCTGAAAAGGCGCTTCCGGCGAGCGCCTTTTAAAAGAGATGGACGACGCTTACCGCGTCGACTTGAACGGCTTATACTCGTCGACCGGCACCGCACGACCGGATTTGCCGGCAAAATCTCCCGGCTCACCCCACTGTACCACTTTGGCGTTTTCGAAATAGATCCAGAAGACCTTCGGGTTCACTTCGAAGAAGCGAGGCTGGTATTCCCAAACCTCGGTCGTGTAGCCGTCTTGGAAAACTTTGGCGGCACGGATCGTAAAGGGCTTGTCCATGACATCAAGGACCTCTTCCGGTGTCATACCCAAACGGATTTCTTTGATCTTTTTGGCGGGCGTCGTGCAACCCACCGCCAACACCATCACCAGCGCAACCAACCCATATGCATACTTGTTCACGTTCGGTTCTCCCTCATTTCAAAGCAACTGTTGATTCAGACTTCGCGAAACTATGGCAGAGGGGTTATCACCTAGCAAGTCCAATGATCGTTAAATTCTGACGAGAAATACGCGAACCGGGTAAAACGCTACACCCGGCGAAAACCCTGTGCTTCGAAGCGTTTCCAGTCAAGCAAACGAGTAAACCAAAACCCTCCCGCTTGTTTCATCAAAGCGGTCGATTCTGATTTTTCCAATGCTTGGAACTTTTTTCCGTGTTAACTTCCAACCTTTGGAACTTTTTTATGACCCACAACATTTCTTCGACAAACCGGGATTCCCTGGAGCGCAACCTGATCATAATCACCACCGCCAAAGGCATGGCGCCCATGCTGGCCGGGGAAGTGGAGGCGCTGGGCCTGAAGGTGTGCGGCTCCACAGAAACCGGTGTTTCCGTCCAGGGTGCCATGACCGATGCCATGCGCTTGAACCTCAATGTGCGCACCGCCCACCGGGTGCTCTGGAAGCTCGGCGATGGTCCGGCCAAACACCCGAATGAATTGTACAAGCGCCTCGTCGGCTGGCCCTGGGAACGCTGGGTTCCCCCGCAGGGCCTGGTCAGCATCACGGTTTCCGGGAAAAGCGTCAGCGGCGATGATCCCCGATTCGTCGCCTTGAAAACCAAGGATGCCTTGATGGACCGGATGAGCCAGGTTAACGGCTTTCGACCGGACTCCGGACCCGAACGAAACAAAACCGTGGTTCACGTGCATTGGGAGGGCCGTTTTTTCGATGCATACCTGGATACGTCGGGCGAGCCCCTTTCCCACCGGGGCTACCGGCATCAACCGGGAAACGCACCGATGCGGGAAACCCTGGCCGCCGCCTGCCTGATCGGCGCGGGATGGGACGCGGCCACCACCCTGGTGAATCCCATGTGCGGCAGCGGCACGCTGGCCATCGAGGCGGCCTTGTTGGCCTCGCATACGCCCCCCGGATTTCTACGGGATAACTTCGGCTTTATGCACCTGAACGACTACCGCGCGGCGGATTGGCAAACACTGCGCCGCGAAGCCGCGAAAAACCGGCTGATCCGCCCGCGCCGCGTCGCGATTTTCGCCAGCGATCTTGATCCGCGTGCGGTGGAAGCCGCCCGGGCCAATGCACGACGGGCCGGGGTGGCGGACTGGATTGAATTTTCGGTTGGCGACTTTCGCGAAACCAAGCTGCCTGATCCACCCGGCCTGATCATTTTTAATCCCGAATACGGCGAACGACTCGCCGCGAATCCCGATCTCGCCGCGCATTACAAGGATATTGGCGACTTCATGAAACACAAGGCTCAGGGCTTTACCGGGGCGGTGTTTACCGGCAACGCCGAGATGATCAAACCCATCGGCCTCAAACCGCGAACAAAACTGCAATTGTTCAACGGACCGATTGAGGGACGCCTCCTGGTATTTGATCTGTACGCGGGAACCAAGCGCGATCGCCGACTGCGCGATTGACGTCAGTTCATGAACCGGTGGCGAATGACCCGCACGGTGACCAGCGCAACCAACAGCACCACCACCCCCGTGCCGAAATGCAACAGCCCGCGCCCGTAGGCATCCAGCGTACCGGCCATCCGCGCGGGATTGACCTGCCGGCGCGACAGCGACGCCTCCCGCGCCTCGGCAACGGTTTCCGCGCTTACGCCGCGAACAAAATCCTGTCGCGGCAACTGGTAGCGCGGGGAACCATAATATAAAAACGCCGGACGGTTGTTCGCCGCCATAAAAACCAGGTAATGCGGAATCGCCTGCGCGGTGATCTCGCCCAGGCGCAACGACCGCTCGTCAACGCCATGAATCTCCACGCGCCAATACCGGTAGTCCGCGCGATTCAACGCAATCCGGTTTTGTTGGAGACCGGCCACATCGTGCAGGCCGCCGTCCGCCACCCAGCGCCAATCCCGGTCTGCATCGTTGCGCCCGAAAATCCGAACCGGCGCCGCGGTATCGCGCCGGTTAAACGGCAGCACCATGGCATGCAGCGGGCGATGACGCGCCCCCGCATCCAGGTAAAGATCAACCAGCCCCTCGCGTCGCGGTTCGTCGTCCGGCCGGGACATCCGTTTCATCACGATGGTATCAAATTCCGCGGCCGTGCGCGGCACATGGACCACTTCGGTCGCGCGCCACTCCGGCGCTTCATCGGGTTGCCGGGGGTCGTGAAACAACCGAATCGCCAGCCAGGGCGTCGTCGATTCCGGGTAGTCAATTCCCCGTTGGCGCACGGGTGCGGGCGCGCCGCGTTCAATCAGAAATCCCGAACCCAGCAAGACCAAGCGGTTTTCATCCGGCCCGCCCCACACTTCCACCCGCCGCACAAAATCACCGCCCCCGGTGGTGATCACCACCCGGTTGTGGCGCGGCGTTTCCCGCGTCCGCCGATCCGGTAAAACCTGAAATTTTTTGATGGTGTAACCGAGTTCGGCCAAACGCTCGGTTCGTCCGACCGGGCTGATGGCCACCGGTTCCACCGCCTTGCGGTCCAACCGGGACCAAATCATGCTCGGCCAGGGAACGTCCTCTTCATCAACCAGTCGGGCATCCAGCGGAAATGCCCGCATCCCGTCATAGATCTCGGCGGTCAACCGCACCTTGTGCAACGCGCCGCTCACCATCCCGCTAACCCGGCTGCGCCACTCGTAGTCGGCCAAATCGTCCGACCAACCGGTGGGAACGGCGCACAACGACCAGGCGACGCCGGACGTCATGACCAGCCATCGGGGAAAATGAAACGAAACCGTTGCCATGGCGGAATAGTAAGCCATGACCGGGAAAAAAGCGACGACGGAACGGCTAAGTTTTGCGCAACAAGGCGCGCGCTTCGGCCAATACGGCTTCCGGCGATAATCCCGCAAGGCACCGCGTATCCCGCTCCGGCAAACGGCAGGTCCGGGAAAGACACGGTCGGCAGGGCAGATCGTCCCGCGCCAACACCCGGTGTCGTGCGCCGTAGGGTCCGGTCCGCCGCGGATCGGTCGCCCCGAAAATCGCCAATACCGGCGCCCCGGCGGCCGCCGCAACGTGCATGGGACCGGAGTCAACCGTGATCACCAGGTCCATCGCCTGCAACCAGCCGCCCAATTCCGGTAACGTGGTTTGCGCGCAGAGATCCGTGGCCCGATCACCAGCGGCAGCGGCAATCTGCCGACAGACTCCACGATCTTCCGGCGCGCCAAATACAAACAACCGGGCCTCACCGGCCAACGCCCGCGCCACCTCGACAAAATGCCCGGGCGGCCAGTTCTTCGTCGCCCACCGCGAGCAGGGAATCACGCCGACCCGCGGCCCCGCGGGCAAACCCGGGGGAACCGGCCAGCGCACCGGAAACGCCACGTCACCCTGAGGAATGCCGAGGTGGGCCAGAAGATCGAGATTTTCCACGACGGCATGCCGCTGCTTGTTGCGCGGACCCGCCACTTCGTCATAAAACCACCGCGATCCCTCCCGGTGAAACGAAGGCCCCACGCGCCGCTTGGTCCGGGCGAGTCGGGCAACCCACGCACTTTTGAGCAGACCTTGCATATCGAACACCGCGTCGTAGTCGTCCCGGCGAAGCTCCTGCACAAAAGAACGTGCTTGGGAAAAAAACCGCCGTCGGGGAAACGCAATCACCCGGTCCACCGGCTCAAACCGGGCAACCAGATCCGCGTACCCGGCATGGGTAACCCAGTGAATCTCCGCCCCCCAGACATCCTTGATGCGCGCGACCGCCGGCAAGGCATGGAACAAGTCGCCAAGGGAACTGAGTTTGACGATCAAGATGCGCATCGCACGATCATCGCCTTTTGGTGATCCCGAACGGTGACCATGACCGACTCGACAGAACGAACGTGCTTCATAATCGCGCTGATCAAGCGAGCCCGAGCAGGCGCAGCATGACTGCTTTTTGAACATGCAGGCGATTTTCCGCTTCGTCGAATACCACGGAATTCGGGCCGTCGATCACGCCGGCGGTTTGCTCGTACCCGCGCACCGCGGGCAAGCAGTTCATAAACAGGGCATCCGGCTTGGCGTGGGCCATGAGCGCTTCATTCACCTGGTAGGGGCTGAACACCTTCACCCGCATTTCGGATTTGTGGGCGGGAATGTGGTAGCTCATCCAGGTGTCGGTATACACGATATCGGCATCGCGCGCGGCTTCCGCCGCATCGTGGGTGACCACCAGCGTGGAGCCACTTGCTGCGGCGTTGGCCTTGCTCAGGGCAATCACGTTATCCAGCGGCATGTACTCGGCGCCGGGCGGACAACCCACGCTGATGTGGAGCCCCATCTTGGTGCAGCCGAACATCAAGGCGTGGGTGACGTTGTTGTGGCCATCGCCGAGGTAGGCGAGCTTGAGGCCTTTGAGTTGCCCCTTGTGTTCGAGAATGGTTTGCAGGTCGGCAAGGATTTGGCAAGGGTGGTCATAGTTGGTGAGTCCGTTGATCACCGGCACGCGTGACAACGCGGCCATCTCCTCGATGTGTTTCTGCTCGTAAAGCCGGCCCATGATGATGTCCACATACCGACTGACCACCCGGACCATATCGGCCACGTTTTCCTTGCCCGAGCTGAGCGGCGAGGTGGCCAGGTCATAATAGATGGCGTGGCCGCCCATCTGGCAAAAGCCGGCTTCAAACGAAACACGGGTCCGCAAGCTCGGCTTTTCAAACATCATCATCAAGGTCTTGCGATGCATCGCCTGGGCGTAGTTCTGCGGCTTGTGCTTCACCTCGGCGGCGAGCGCGAGAACATCGGAAATCAGGGTGGCCGGCCAATCTTGCAGCGAGATTAAATGTTTCATGGTTTCCTCAACTCATCAGGTCTTCGTAATAGCGGTCAATTTCACCGTCGCGGTCAAAAATCATCAGGATCAGCACGGCCCGAACCCACATGCCGTTGCGGACCTGCCGCCAGTATTTGGCGCGTGGATCACCGTCAACTTCCGGCGCAATTTCCTGACGCCGGGGCAAGGGGTGCATGAGGATGGCGTGCGGTTGAAGCGCCTCCAGATGCGCGGCGGTAAAATGGTACCCGGAGGTGTCGACGGTCCCGCTTTCGCCCGCCTTGTCCCATTCGTCTTGAATGCGGGTCATGTAGATCGCGTCCACCTCGGGAATGATACGCTCAAAATCCGGGGTAACCTCATACGTCATGCCGGCTTCATCAAGTTTCTTGAGGATGTCCTCCCCGATTTGGAGCGCGGGCGGCGCGACAAACACCTGATGCACGCCGGGATAATGGCGGAGCAGCATGGACAAGGAGCGCACGGTACGCCCGCGAGCCAGATCGCCGACAAAGGCGATGCGCGCGCCCTCCAGTCCCCCGCGCCGCTTTTCCAGACTGCGCTGCAGGGTGTAGATGTCGAGCAGGGCCTGGGTCGGATGTTGATCCTTGCCCGAACCGGCATTGACGACCGGAACCGGACGGTCGGTTTGCGAAAGCAGCCAGGCAATCCGCTCGGCAAATCCGCCCACCGGATGGCGCATGATGATCATGTCGAAATAGGAGCTGAACGTGCGCACGGAATCTTCCTGCGATTCCCCCTTGATTTCGCTGGAGGTGGAAGCGTCGCGCACTTCGGCGGGTTTGATCCCGAGAATCTGGCAGGCCGCATAAAACGAAAGGAATGTCCGGGTGGAGGGCTGGGCAAAGTAAAGCATGACCCGCTTCTCCGAAAGCAACCCCTGCAGAAAATTCATGCCGCCCCGGGTTTTGGCGATCTTCCGGGTTTTGGTGGCCAGGTCGCCGATGCGATCCAGCAACGCGCGATCAAACTGCTGGGACATCAAGGCGTGGTACGGCTTGTTGCCCCGGTTGAGAAACCGCGCCTTCTCCTGGCCGGGCAATTCGGTGAAGCGCGGCCAAGCCATGTTCTTCAGCGGATTGTCCTTCAGGATCATAGCCAACCCCGAGGTTGCAAGACATACAGGTAGAGCAGCCAATTCAGCCCCAAGGCATACAGCGAGGAGATCGCATCATCTATGGTCACCCCCAACCCGCCCTTCAGCCGCTGCAATCCCCGCGCCGGCGGCGGCTTGATGATGTCCAAAATCCGGTGGGTTAAAAATGCCACCCCCAGCATCACCGGAGACAACGGAAGTCCGATCATCGTCAAGGGATAGGTCAGGTATTCGTCGGCGACGATCCGACCGTCGTCTTTCTTGCCGCCGAGCGCGACTTCCGCCCGGTCGCAGATCGGAATCGCCACTACCACCAAGATTCCCGCGATCACCGCCTGAATAAGCGGGTCGGTTTGCCAGGCAAAAAGCGCATAGGCGAGCGGAATGCCCAGCAAGGTGCCAAACGTGCCCGATGCCACCGGGCTGTACCCCAACCCGAAGCCGGTAGCCAGCAAGACCCACATGTTTTTCATAGACCTTATCCGTTCTTCGCGACCGGACCCGATGATCGTTCCGGCCTATGTGGCCGGCCACCAACCCCCGATCCTGCGAGGCTTCGAGTATTTTACGGACCGGCCCGGAAATCAATTTTTAAATCGCTACCGGCCGCCGACAAGGTAATGCCCAGGCGATCCAAGCGGGCGAAGACTTCCAACCAGGCCTTGGCTTCATTCAGTTTTTGACGCTGGTCACGCGTTCCCCCGGCGTCTTCAAACAATAATTTCAACGCATACGCGGTAATCGCCAGACGAAACGCCTCGGTACTGCGCACCAGATCAAAAGCAAGATGCCCGAGGCCGACGCCGGCCACCTCATTCAACGCGGTGGTCCAGGGTGCGGCGGCATCGGGTGAATGCGGTTCACGCACCAGCAGTTCCAACGTGCGGTAGTTGCTGGCCACCACCAACCAGGAACCAACCGCGGCAACCGCCACTTGTTCCGTAGGGGCAAGTCCGCCATATACCCCCCCGGTAATCCCTTCCAACCGCCAAACCGGTACGCCGTTGATCGGCTGCATCACCGGCAACAATCCGAGCCGACGGGTCGCGTTCCACCGGTCAACCAGATTGGCAATCAGCGACGCGGGATCCTCGGCCTCCGGCATCCGCAACGCCGCCATCAACGCCGGCACCTTGATCCCGCGAAACCGTCCGCTGTGTTCCCCGCCAAACAGCGCCAGCACCGCCGATTTGGCGCCGCTCGCCACCACCGCATCCCGCATCAACGCGACCGGCAACCATTGCGCATGGCGACCCAACAAAGGCAGCAGTGCATCCAACCCCACGGCGGCGATGCCGATCGGCGCATCCCGCCACAAACGCGCCATGTCATCCAATTCCAGCGCGTCCGGCAAAACTCCTGGCGGAGCAGCCCCTTCCAACTGCAACACACCCGCCGCGCGATTCGTATCGCTAAGGTCCAATTCGGCGCGCCACACCAGCGGATCACGACCAAACGGCGGACGGAACCACCCGCGGTCGGGAAGCGGAGACGTCAAGAGATGCCGGTTCGCTTCGTCAAGGTCCAGGCGCGAAGCAACGGAGGGAAACCCGCCGTTGTAGGCATCCAGAATCATCTGCATCGCCAGCGGATCGCGTGCCGTAGTCGCCACCAACATGCCTTCCACCAGCGCGAGGGTCAGGTGCTGGCGACCCAGATCGGACTCCCAGGACCACTGCCACACCGGCCAACCGCCGATCACTCCCGCCGATTGCAGCCCGGGCACATTCAAAAACGGTTGCGACCACCGCAACCGCTGACTGCGCCCGCCGATCCAACTGGCAATAACCCATGTCCCTTCTTGATGGTAATTCAAAAACGGCACATACGCGATGGCCAGCTCGCGTTGCCCGAGCATCGCAATCAGATTGCGCAGTCCCGGATCATCGCGGAGGACGCGCCACGCCTCGGCATCCAACCCCGAAGCGCCGGCGGCAATCAGAACCAGCGGGTGTTCACCCAATGAGTCCCAGCGGGCATCCAGCCCTTCGTGATAGGTCACCAGCGTGGCCTGTCCCGGAATGGCGCGCAACAGATGTTCCGGATGATGCGGCGCCGCGACCAACCACCAGGCGGAACCGGCGAGATAAAGCAGCAACGAAATCCAAAAAAACAACCGGCGTGCAGGCGATGTCATGACGCCAACGTTCCCACCAATTCCCTCGGCGAAGACGCCCCGATTTGCTTGAGGTAGGCGGTCAGGCCGTCGATCACCGCCACCGCGGCGGCGGGGTTGGTGAAATTGACCGTGCCCAGCGCCACCGCATTGGCCCCGACAATAAAAAATTCCAGCGCATCGTCCAGCGTACTGATCCCGCCCATGCCGATAACCGGAATTGTGACCGCCTTCGCGGCCTGCCAGACCAGCCGCACGGCAATCGGACGGATCGCCGGACCGGTCAAGCCGCCGGTAACATTGGCCAGTTTCGGGCGGCGCGTCTTGATATCCACCGCCATGCCGGGAAACGAATTGATCAACGAAATCGCGTTGGCCCCGCAATGCTCCGCCGCCCGGGCGAATGCCGTGATATCGGCGACGTTCGGCGCCAGCTTGGGAATAAGCGGCAACCGGGTGGCGCCGCGGATACCGTCAAGCGTGCGCCGGAACATATCCAGGTCGGTGCCGAACAGCGCGCTGCCTTCCTTGATATTCGGACAGGAAACATTGACTTCGAGACCGGCGATGCCTTCCACCTGATCAAAACGCCGGGCGACCTCGACGTATTCGTCGATGGTTTTTCCCCAAATGTTCACGATCACCGGCACATTGAAACCGCGCAAAAACGGCATGTAGGACTTTACGAATCCGTCCACACCCGGGCCCGGCAAGCCAATGGCATTGAGCAGACCGCTGGCCACCTCGGCGGTTCGCGGCGTGGGATTTCCGCGCGTCGGCTGCAGGCAAATGCCCTTCACCACCAGGGCGCCCAAGCGGTTCAAGTCCACCAAGTCCGCGTACTCCGGTCCATAGCCGAACGTACCCGAAGCCACCATCACCGGATTTTTCATCCGGATGCCGCCGATGTCCACGGACATATCGATAGAGGAGGAATCGCTCATGTCCGCTTCAGTTCACTGCCTCCCAGATAATTTCCTCGGCGTTAAACACCGGGCCCTCGCGGCAGGCCCGCGCCCAGGACCAGTCGCCGGATTGGGAATTACGCACCTTGAGCACGCAGGTCAGGCAGGCGCCGACGCCGCAACCCATGTTGTTGTCCACGGAAATCCAAGCCGGCCACCCTTGGCCCAAGGCCCGCTCGGCCACCGCCTTCAACATGCCCGACGGCCCGCACACGAACAACTCCGGCAACACCGGGGCGCCTTCACCCGCCATCCAGGCATCGAGGGCATCGGTCACCTTGCCGCTCTTCCCCAATGAACCATCCTCGGTCGTGACGATGACACGCCAACCGAGCGCCTCAAATTCTTTTACACACAGAATGTCCGCGGCAGAACGCCCGCCGAAAAACGCCGTGCCCTTCACCGGCAATTCGCGCGCGCACAAATACAACGCAGCCATGCCATAGCCGCCGGCCATCAAAACCGGGTAGCGGCCCTCGGTCAATCCGGGATACCCCCGGCCGAGCGGACCGATCACATTCAACGTCTCGCCGGGTCGCAAATACGATAACGTGCGGGTTCCCCGCCCCACTCCTTTATAGAGAATGGCCAGTTGATCGCCGTCGGCCTTGAACACGCTGAACGGTCGGCGCAAAATCGACTCGCCCAGATGAGGAATCAGCACATGGACGAACTGTCCGGGCCTAACCGCCGGCGCGATGGAGCTCGACCGCATGATCAGCAGATTGTACCCGCCCTGAATTTCGGCGTGGTCCACCACCTCGGCATTTTCCTGATACATCGTCATAAAGCGCGCAATCGTGCCGCAAACCCCGACAAGATTCAACCTCGTTCACATACGGAGCAACACGATCATGGTCAGCGCGTTGAATGCGGCATGCATGACCACCGGGGTCACCAGCGTTCCCCGGTGGATGTACGCGAGGGAAAAGGCGATCGAAAGAATAAAAAAGATAATCGCCGAAGGCAGGTACAACCCATGCACCAGGGCGAACAGCACCGCCACCACCACCAAAGCCGGGCGCACGCCGACCAACCGGGCGAGCGCCGGGAGCAACATCCCCCGAAACAACACCTCTTCCACGACCGGCGCCACCACCACCGCCAGGACAAAAAAATACG
Source organism: uncultured Verrucomicrobiota bacterium (assembly GCA_937873455.1). GTDB lineage: Bacteria > Verrucomicrobiota > Kiritimatiellia > CAIVKH01 > CAIVKH01 > CALMUP01. The sequence continues at coordinate 21,135 of CALMYG010000003.1, read as the reverse complement.
CCTTGGCCCAAACGCCGCTCGCGCCGGAAATAATCCGCGTCACATCCTGGACCTGCGGCGTCACATCCCACCAATGCATTAGGAGCTGGGCGCTGACATTGTAGGCGATAATCAGCGGCATCACCCCGAGCAACGCCAACCCGCCCGCCAAAACCGAACCGGCCACCCGGCGTCCGGGCGCCCCGAAACCCTCCGCCCAGCCAACACCTTTTTTTCTCGCCAGAAAAATTACCAACACCAAACCAGCGACGTGAAACAACACGCCCTGAATCGCCGTCACCACGCGCTCCAGCCGGTCGGCGGGGAAATCCTCCGGCGGAGCATACACCGCATAGCCGATGACAAAGCCCGCCTGAATCACCAATAAAGGCGTCACCACCACCGCCACATCGCGAACCGTCCACGGTCGGCGCAACAACCGCTGAACCGGCTCGGCCCAGGATATCGGGTGCGTCTGAATCCACAACGTAAACCCGACCAGCAAAATGAAGCCGACGACAAAGACCGCGCCGTAGAGGTAGGCGATAAAAGCCGAATGCTCCATGAGTTGTTGTTGAAACAAGGCGGGAGGGTCACCCGCCATGCCGGAGACCTCGGCCGGCCCCAACCAGGCAAGGCCGCCCATGCGATTAACGCGTCGGCGCGGTCGAGGCGCGCCGCTCCCGGATCAAGTAGATCGGCTTGGCCTGGGACTCGTGGTAGGTGCGAATCTGCATCTCGGCCAGCAGCCCCATGCTGATGAATTGCAGGCTGAACAGGATCAAGGCGAACGAGGTCATGATCCAAAACGGACGCTTGATCAGGTCGGCCCCCAGATCGGTGCCGAACACCAGGAACGACAGGTGCGCGAGAATCATCACCGCCAGCATCAGAAAACCGGGAATCGCAAACACCCCGCCCAGCTTGCCGAAAATGTGAATCGGCCGCGTGCTGTAGTGCAACAGGAATTTCACCGTCAACAAGTCCAACACCACCCGGAACGTCCGCGAAATACCATACTTCGAACGTCCGAACTTCCGCGCATGATGCTGCACCACCACCTCATCGATGGATCCGCCCACCCAGCTCGCCAGCGCCGGAATAAAGCGATGCATTTCGCCGTACAGATGGATATTCTTTACCACCTCGTGGCGATAGGCCTTCAGCGTGCATCCATAGTCATGCAGCTCCACGCCGGTAATTTTGCTGATCAAGCCATTGGCCAGCATCGAGGGCAGTCGCCGGTTGATAAAGGCGTCTTTGCGATCCTTGCGCCATCCGCTCACCACATCGTACCCCTGATCGATTCGCTCCAGCAGCTTGGGAATATCCGCCGGATCGTTTTGCAGGTCCGCATCCAAGGTGATCACCACTTCGCCCCGGGCCGCATGAAAACCCGCGCTCATCGCCGCGGTTTGGCCGTAGTTGCGGCGAAAGCGAATCAGCTCCAGCCCGGGCACCTCGCCGGCCATCCGCGTCAACACCTCCCAGGTACGGTCCGAACTACCGTCATCCACCAGGATGATCTCGTAGGTGCGCCCGAGACCGGACAACGCCTCGTGCAGGCGCCGGCACAACAACTCGGCGCTTTCCTCTTCGTTGTAGACCGGAATAACAACGGAAATCTGCAAGGTTGGAACGGAAATGTTATTCATACGTAGTGCCGGGATGATGAAGGCGGCCGGGAGATTTGACAATATTTTATGCACGGGGGTTTCTGATTGATTTCCCACCCGAGGTATGCAAAGAACTAGCCCGATTTTTAACTTTTTCACCGATTTTCGGAGTTTTTGTCATGCTGACCACCAAACGTTACGACTATGTGCCGATCGAAGCCATCCAGGAACATCCGCACATTGCCAACCACCGCCCGCTCAACCGGGCCAAAGTAAACCACTACGCCGAGGACATCCTCAAAAACGGACTGCTCGAACCCCTGGTCGTCTGGGAACGCAATCACGGGGAGTTTTTCCTCGTCGGAGGGTTTCACCGTCTCAACGCCATCCGGCACATCCGCCAGGCCAACCCCGGTTACTTCGACCGGATCGACGTGCGGGTCGTCGCCGGCGAAGTCGATGAAATGCGCGCGCTCAACCTCAAACTGAACGCCGACCGCCTGGACGCCCGCGTCTCGGAATACTTCGACACCGTGATCTATCTCAACAACGCCAACTGGGAAAAAGCCAAGCTGGCCGCCTTTTTCGATCGCAGCGAATCCTGGATCGAAGAAATCATCCGCTTTGTCCCCGGTATGGACCCGCGCCTGCGCAAACTACTGGATGCCGACAAGGTCACCTGGACCAAAGCCAAGCAACTATGCCGGCAAATTCTCGAGGCTCCGCCCGGCCAGGAAAAATTGGTCGCCGACCGGCTCATCGCCGAAATCATCACCGGCATACCGGCGGCGCGCCCGCCACGCCCCCTCACCTTGAGCAAGGCCACCCGCAAGCTGACCAAACACATCGAACGCAATCCCGATCAACGGTACGTGGTCGAAGGCCGCGACCTGGTGTCGCTTTTCATGGTCCTGAGCGGCAAAGAGTCGGAAGACGGCCACCTCGCCCGGGTTCGCAAAGCGTTTCCCGCGCTGTTGGAGGACTAACCCGCCATGCCGGCCAGCGTCATCGCCGTCGCCAACCAGAAAGGCGGCGTGGGCAAAACCACCACCGCGGTGAATCTCGCCGCCTGCCTGGCCGAACGGCGCAAGAACGTGTTGCTGATCGACCTCGACCCCCAGGCCAATGCCACCAGCGGTCTCGGCCTGCCCAAGGAACCCGGTGCCAGCCTTTACCGCGCCTTGATCGAAGGCCGGCCCGCCCGCGACGTTATCAAGGCGAGCGCCATCACCAACCTGGCCATCATTCCCTCGGAAATCGATCTCGCCGGCACCGAAGTCGAAATCGCCCGTATGGATAACTACCTCGTCCGCCTGCGCGATGTCCTTCACGAAGTCATCCTGGACGGCGGCTACGACTTCATCCTGCTGGATTGCTCGCCTTCCCTCGGCATTCTTACCATGAACGTGCTCACCGCCGCACACTCGGTCATCATCCCCATCCAATGCGAATACTACGCCCTGGAAGGATTGAGCGTCATGACCCGCCTCATTGAGGAATTGCGCGACAGCGGAACCAATCCCGGCTTGCATATCGAAGGCATTCTCATGACGATGTACGACATGCGCACCAACCTCGCCCAACAGGTCGTGCAGGAAGTCATCCAGCATTACGGAGACAAGGTCTACGAAACCCTGATTCCCCGCAACGTACGGCTCGGCGAAGCCCCGAGCTTCGGCAAGCCGATCATCACCTACAATGCGTACAGCACCGGAGCCGCCGCCTACCGCCAGTTTGCCAAGGAATTCATCGAGCGCCACCGCGAAAAACTCGGCATCGCCGACGAAAGCGAGGAACCCCTGCCGACCGCCAGCCAGGTCGCGGCGATGGCAAATCATGCATCCGGCAGCGCCTCGACAACGCGCACGGAGGAACCGGTGAGTATCGAAGGAGGCAGCAATCATGACCCATCCTGAACCCGCCCCCTCGCGCCTCGGTCGCGGCTTAACCTCCATGATCGGCGAAGTCGCCGGGATCAAGGCCGGCGGTTCCGCCGCTCCCGGCGCCGGGTTTCTCCGCATCCCCCTTGCCGAAATCCCGCTTGCCCCGGATGTCCGCAAACCCGACGCCGCGCTGATTCAGTCCGTTAAAGCCGTCGGCGTATTGCAACCCATCCTGGTCGCCCGATCCGATTCGGGTTACGCGGTCCTCGCCGGCGCCCGCCGGCTGATCGCTGCCCGCGAAGCCGGGCTGGCGGACATTCCCGCCATCATCATCCCCCCCGACCGGGCCGGCCCGCTGGATGTATTCCTCGACGAAAACCTCACCCGCGCCGAACTCACCGAGACGGAACGGATCGCCCTGCGCGAACGTTACCAGCGGGAAACCGGTCGCGATCAGGAGCAAGCCGAATCCCGGATCCCCGAAGTCCAATGGGAAAGCACAACCCCTTCGCTCCCGGTCAAGACCCCGCGCATCTGGATGACCGCCGCCGGCGTGCTGGCCGCGGTATCCACCATCCTGCTGATCATGGTATTTAATGCCAAACCGATCGACCGTCGCCCGGTCATCATCCCGGTGGAATTTTCCGAAGCGCCTCCTCCGGCGGCGCCGGACACCACCTGGATGGAAGCCTTCGCTTTTCCCGGACACATCCGGGAAGAAACCCCGGACGGGTTGCTGGTTATTGTGCGCGACACCTTGAGCGAGGCCGACGCCCTGCCCGAATCGGCACGAACCGCCTTGCATCAACTCGCCGCCCTGCTCGCATCTTCAGAACAACCCTTGCGTGCGCAGGTGCGCCTCCTCGGCCCGGCGACCCAAGCCCACCTTGACGCGGCAAGGGCCATCGTTCACGGCGAGGGCATGAGCCAACGCATCACCATCACGCCCCCGCCCCGGGCAAACCGTACCGGCCCCGCCGCCTTCATCCTGATCCAGATTCGTCCTGAAACGCTTGCCGCGCAGGCGTTATAGAGCAACCCGCGGCAGTATCCGGCTTCAGCTCCGACCACCCTCCTTAAACTGGGCTGGCATCGGGTGATTCCCTATGGTATTGTAGTCCAAACCTTGGGGGATACTGATGAAAACGTGGATTATGCTTCTCGTGGTCGCATTCACCCAAACCGCCCTGGCGCGAGACGGGGGCTTCTCCGAAGAGGCCCTGAACGAGGTAACGGCAACCAGCCGGGACTTTTTGGAAGCAGTGACGGAATTCACCACAGAACCTTCGGACGCCAGCTATGCTCGTGCCATTTCCTCCTGGAAGGAACTGTACACCGCGTGGAAATCCCTTGCCCCGGACTATGCCGATCAGACCCTTCAGCGCGATTGGACCCGCTGGTTCGCCTCCACCCGCATCGCCGAAGATGATCTGGAAAGCTTGATCACGGCCTCCCGATGTCCAGTGCCATTCTCGAAAGAAATGATCGGCATGCTCAGCGCCGATATGCAGGGAATCCACACCAGTTATTACCTGCTCACCCGTCATCCCCAAGGCGTGAACGATCCCGTATCCATGATCGCGCTCTACCGCGACCAACCCCGCCGCTGCGCATACCTACGATCCATCACCGAGATGCTGGTCGAAAAAACGGGAACGCTTCGAGCCGGGTCATAATCCTGCCGGAGGCGGTCCGTCCGGCGTTATTCCCCGCCGCTTTTCGAGCGTGTGAATCAACGCGCGCCCTCTCCTGAACCGCCCTGGCGAAGATCCGTCAACTCCAGATCGCGCCAGCCGGGTTGTTGGAGCAGATGGGCCAAGACCAACGCGCTGGCGGCGGCATCGTATAACGCGTCGTGGGCGGCTCGCCCGGGCAATCGTTGTTCAAGCTCCCGCTCGCCACCGATCGCCCGCAATACACGCATGAGATCATGATGAGGCAAGTCGGGAAAAGCCTGCCTCGACCAGGTCAAGGTATCGACCCAAGGGCCCAGCCGGTGCAACGGCCACGCCTGGCGAAAGAACTTCTTTTCCGTGGCCGCATTGTGCGCCACCAGCGGAACCCCGGCCAACCGGCCTCGCAACACCGGCCATAAATCCGGCAACGATCGGGCACCGGCCAAGTCATCCCGCACCAACCTCCAGGACCCGGGAGCAAACGGTGAAAACGGGCGATCCGGCGGAACGTGAATCCAGAACGATTGCGCCGCTTCCCAATCCAACTGGCCCGCCATGATCGGAACAACCCCCAATTGCCAAGGCTGTTCACGATACCCGGCAACCGCACCGGTCGATTCAAAATCCACGGCAACCAATTGTGCGTCGCGTAAAAACACCGGGGAAGGATATGCCGCACCCCCACCCCCGTCAAAGCGTAATCTCACCGCCCTCGGCAGCACACGCAACACCCCCATTCTTGTTTTTGAAAAAACCGTCTTTTTTTGCTTGCGTATTGGTAGGACATCGGCCTAATTTCTCGTTAAGCAAAGCTATGGGCATGAAGAGTACAATTAAGGCTATACCGGTTTATCTAGCTGTAATGATCTTTACAGCTCCGGTTGCGTTAGCCGGTGGGCGCCTGGTTTCCTGGGGCGCTCCGCTTTCCATCCCCCCTTCCGTTGCCGCCATGAACATGGTCGCGGTGTCCGCCGGAAACCAGCATTCGCTGGCCCTCGCCGCGAACGGCTCGGTCATCGCTTGGGGCAATAACGACTTTGGACAATCCGATATTCCCGCCAACCTGCCGACGATCAGACTGATTGCCGCCGGTGGCATGCACAGCCTCGCCGTTTCCGACACGGGCGGCGTATTGGCTTGGGGTCGCGGCGACGAAGGTCAACTCCAAGTACCGCAAGAAGCCTCCAAACGCGTCGTAGCCATTTCCGCCGGCCTCATGCACAACTTAGCCCTGCTCAATAGCGGACATATCGTGGCGTGGGGCGATAACTCCTTCGGCCAATCCGATGTCCCCGGCGCCCTGAACCGCATTCGCGCCATTGGCGCCGGCGGCATGCACAGCGTGGCGCTTCGTAACGACGGACTCGTCGTCGCTTGGGGCGATAATTCCTTCGGCCAACTTCACATCCCCGGCGAGGCCCGCGGCGCAGTCGCGATCTCCGCCGGCTACTACCACACGCTTGCCCTGACCCCCGAAGGTCGTGTCGTCGCCTGGGGCGATAACTTCTTTGGCCAATGCAACGTTCCGGAAAACGCGTTGAGCGGCGTGGTCAAAATATCCGCCGGCGAAACGCACAGCATGGCGCTGAAAGCCGACGGCTCGGTGGTCATCTGGGGCGGCATCACCCCCGGCCTTCCCATGAGCGCCAGCCCGCTAAAATTACCGCGCCTTCAGGATGTCGATGCCGGCGCCCAACACAGCCTCGGCATCATCAGCTCCACCCTGGATTCCGACGGTGACGGCATTCCCGACTGGTGGGAACTGAAACACGGACTCGATCCCTTCGACGCCTCCGACGCCGCGCGCGACTCCGACGGCGACGGCGTCTCCAATTACGAGGAATTCCTTGCCGATACCGATCCCAATTCCTCCGACAGCCACTTCGCTCTTCGCGTCGTCCCCGTCGAAACCGGCCTGGGCGTGCAATTCGGCCCCTCCTCGGTGGAACGCCGCTACACCCTCGAATTCACCACCGACCTCGCCAGCGGGGTTTGGCACACCGCTCCGCAGCAAGCCGATATTCGCGGAACCGGCTCGGAATTGCCCGCGATTATGGCCATTTCAGCCTCCGCTGAACCCGACATCGTCATCTACCGCATGCGCATCGACCCCGTTGTTGATTGATGATAAACCGGACAATCGCCCGGTAAACAATCGTACACGGACAACACACCGCGCATTCCTCACGCGTGACGCAGGCATACGTGCCTGTAGATGGAACGACGAGAATCGATTCACGATCGACCCCATAAACGGACGGCGCGGGGTATCGCGCTCAGAGCAAAGGAAATTCTTGGGGCTATCGCTGAAGTTGCTCCAGCAACTCAACCATGGTGACTTCGCGCTGGGTGCCGTCGAGCATGTCTTTTAACTGGAAGACGCCTTTTTCATCCTCGGCCGCGCCATGGAGAATAACCCAGCGGGCGCCCGACTTTCCGGCGGCGCGCATTTGCGCCTTCACGCTTCGGCCGTTTAAGTCCAAGCCGCAATCCAAGCCGCGCATCCGCAACATCTGCGCCAACTGAAGATGGATGTCGAGCAGCGCATGATCAAGGCTGACCAACCAGATGCCATGCAACGGCGCGGGTTCCGGCGTCTTTTTTTCCGAGGCCAACGCCATCAGAATACGCTCCAAACCCATCGCGAAACCCACGCCCCGCAGGGTGCGATTCCCCATGGAAATTTCATAGCGCCCGCCGGCTCCGACCGCATCCTGGGCGCCGAGTCCCGGGTGGCTGATCTCCCATACCGTGTGTTGATAATAATCAAGACCGCGCACCAAATTGGGATCCACATCAACCGACAACTCCAGGCGCCGGATCACCCGCAACACTTCCTCCAGATACGTTCGCGCCTCATCGGACATGAATGCCGTCATCGGCGGCAAGGTACGCACGATCTCCCGGCAACCCGGATTCTTGCAGTCCAACACCCGCAGGACATTGACCTCCAGCCGACGACGGCAATCGTCGCACAACCGCTCGCGATGCGCGGAAAGCTTCTCCTGCATGCCGCGCTGCACCGCGGCCCGGTCAGCCGCCGCACCGCGCGTATTGATCTTGATGACGGATTGTTGCAGGCCCCATTCCTTTAACAAATGCGCCTGTAGGGCGATCATTTCCGCGTCGGCATGGGCGTTCGTTTCGCCGATGGCCTCCGCGCCGCATTGATGAAACTGGCGCTTGCGCCCGGCTTGGGGACGTTCACGCCGGAACATCGGTCCGATGTAATAAACCCGGGCATTGGCGGCGTCTTGTCCCATGCCGGCGAGATGCCGCATCATGCCCGCCGTTCCCTCCGGCCGCAGCACCAGGGCACGGCCGCCCGCGTCCTCAAATTGGTACATTTCTTTTTGGACGACGTCGGTCGTGTCACCGAGGGAATGTTCAAAAACCGACTTCCGTTCAACCAGCGGCGTGCGCACCTCGGAAAAACCATACCGCGCGAAGACCCCGCGCGCTTGTTGCTCCAACAACTGCCAGACGGCGATATCCGGGGAAGCGATATCGCTCATCCCCTGAACCGGTTGAAACTCTTCGGAACCCATGCGCTCGACTTACAGGGCGTCGGTGCCGGCGGGGGCGCCGGCGGGGGTGCCGGCAACAGCGTCCATCGGGCGGTCGGTGATCAACTGCTTCATGATCTTACCCGGCTTGAACTTGACGACTTTGCGCTCGGGGATGGTCACCACCTGAACCGGCTTGTTGGGATTGCGACCAATACGCTTTTTCCGCGTGCGCACTTCAAACACACCGAAATTCCGGAACTCGATTGTTTCGCCCTTGGTCAGGCCCTCGACAATGTAGTCCAATGTTTTTTGAATCACCGTGTAGACATCCTGCTGGATCAACCCGGTTTCTTCCGATATGCGCACTACCAGATCTCGTTTGGTCATGACACTCCCCCTGTGTTTGTCCTGCCGACAGCTATTGCCGCGATGGTTGCACCTAAACTCTTCATAGCAATAGTATAGGATAAACGGAAGGGGTCAAGACTGTCCGCAAGAAATCCGCGCCGGCTCCCACACCGCATCAAAAGCCGCCCTCGGCGCGGGCGCTACAAAACGCCCTATGGCATTGAGGACGTGATCACCGGCACAGATACCTGTGTCACGTTGAAGTCAGTGAATCAGGGATGCGCCGTCGTTACCGCACCATCCGGTGGATCACCCCGCAGACGATCGAACCTATACCGGCCAGAAAGGTCAGCACCCGGTTGAAAATGTAAAAACTGTCGCCAGGGTAATCCGGATATTTATCCACGACGTTGGCGACGAGTGATCGCAACCCGATCTCCGCCCAGTAACCCGCCCAGCCGTCTCGAACCGCCCACAGCGTGAGCAGCGCCAACCCGACGGACCAATACAAATATTCCCGTGTGCCTTTTACATCAAATTTTCGTGGCATACCGCCTTCTCCTTATCCGGCCACCGGCGGCATCAGTGCCGCCCGCATCGCCTGAACCTGTTCGACAATAATGCCAAGCGCTTGCTCAACCGGAACACCGGTCAGTGCGCCGGTTTTCCGATCCTTGACCTCGACCTCGCCCTTGGCCAAAGAGCGCTCGCCGACACTGACCCGGAGCGGCGTTCCGATCAGGTCAACATCCTTGAACTTCACCCCCGGCCGCTCATCACGATCATCGTACAATACATCCACCCCGGCGGCGGTCAAACCATCCACCAGTTGTTCGGCCAACGCAACGCTGGGCGCATGCGTGGCGTTTATCGCCATGACCGTAACCTCGTACGGCGCGATGGATACCGGCCAGACAATGCCCTGGGCGTCGTGGCTTTGTTCAATAACCGACTGCAAGGTCCGGGTCACCCCGATTCCATAACACCCCATGATCATGGTTTGTTTCTCGCCCTGGGCGTCCAGGTACGTTGCCCCAAGCTTTTCGCTGTATTTGGTTCCCAGCTTGAATACGTGACCAACCTCAATCCCGCGCGCCTCCTTCAGCATGCCGTCGCAACGGGGACAACCGTCCCCACCCTTGGCTATCAAAAGCGGAAGGTATCGGATCTCGCCGGCATCGCGATCCAACCCAATGTTCCGGAGGTGGAAATCCGCTTCGTTTGCACCGCTGATCATCCCGCGACTCCCCCGCAAGGAAATATCGGCGACGATCGGGATCGATAAACCAACCGGACCGGCAAAACCGACCGGAGCCCCGGTGGCCGCGACGATGACGTCCGGATCGGCGAGAACGGCATCCGCGCCGATTTCCTTGCGCAACGCAATCTCGTTGATCTCGCGATGTCCCGGCGCCAGCACCGCCACCGGCTTGCCGTCGGTCACGTAAATCAGCGTCTTGATGAATTGGCGCGGCTCGGCCTTCAGAAAGGCCGAAACTTCTTCAATGGTGCGTTGGCCGGGCGTCGCCACTTTTTCCGGCGTCAATGCGTCATCCCCAAACGTTAGCGTATCGAGAAAACGTCCTTCCGCCTGCTCCAGGTTGGCGGCGTATGAACAACGGTCGCATTCAACCAATCCGTCTTCACCGGCCTCGGCCAACACCATGAATTCATGGGAAGACTTGCCGCCCATCGCCCCGGTGTCCGCCTCCACCACTTTCGTGCGCAACCCGCACCGGTGAAAAATCCGGACATACGCCTGATACATCGCCTGATAACTGGTCTCCGCTTCGTCCCAGCCCGGATCGAAACTGTAGGCATCCTTCATGATAAACTCCTTTGCGCGCATCAGGCCGAAGCGCGGACGGATTTCATCACGGAATTTCGTTTGGATCTGATAGAAGTTGCGGGGGAGTTGCCGGTACGAGTTGATTTCGCCCGCCGCCAATCCGGTGACCACCTCCTCGTGGGTGGGACCCAGCACCATCGAACGGTCCTGCCGGTCCCTCATCTTGAACATCACATGCCGCAACACCTCAAAGCGACCGGATTCCTCCCAGATTTCCTGGGGTTGCAGGGCCGGCATCAGAATTTCCAGGGCGCCCGCCCGGTCCATCTCCTCCCGGACGATCCGCTCCACCTTGCGGAGCGACCGCAAACCGAGGGGAAGAAACGAGTACAACCCCCCGCTTAATTTGCGAATCAGCCCGGCCCGAAGCATAAGCTGATGGCTCGGGATCTCCGCTTCCTGCGGTACTTCACGCAATGTGGGAATAAATTGACGACTCCAGCGCACGGTCACCTCTTTGGTCTAATGGTTCTTTCACGTAATGCAGGGGAAGTTGTAACGCTTTTTACCGCCGGCGCAAGCCAATCGTCTACCGGCGGGTGAATGTGCTTGATCGAAGACCGAGCCTTCCGGCATATGAAGGGCTGACATTCAACCTTGGGGAACACATGAAAGACGAAATCGCCAAAAAGAAAATCTACCTCTGCGGACCCATCATGGACGAACACGAAGGCGAGGCCCGCGCCTGGCGCGAACGCGCCACCGCACTCCTGAGCGACCACTTTATCCTCCTCGATCCCATGCGGCGCAACTTCAAGGACCGCGAAGTCGACAGCGCCAACGAAATCGTTGAGTTTGATCTTCAAGACATCCGCGACGCCGACATCATCCTCGTCAACTACAGCAAAAACTCCATCGGCACCTCCATGGAGGTCTTTTACGCCTCCCATGAATTAAAAAAATTCGTCGTCGCCTTTTCCCCGTTCACGTTTCAAGACTGCAGCCCCTGGATGGTCCGCTTCTGCACCAAAATCCTACCGTCGTTGGAGCGGGCTTGCGCGTACATCACCGAGCATTTCATCGACAAGCGGATGTAGCAAACAAAACGACCCCGCCAAGGGCGGGGTCGTTGGCTTCCGGATACGGGTCCGGCGTTTACACTTCCGGCTTGGTTTTGGGCAAACCGAACGCGCGGTCTCCTTCTTTCCACTTGCCGTTCTTGGCAAGCTGGTTCACCCGCTCATAACGCTTCAGCACGTTGCGTTTGACCGCGATCTTGGACGCCGACTTAAAACTGGAATGCATGGTCATAATCAATTCTCCTGAAACCCGACCGGCGCGCAACGCGCTTTTTCGGGCAAAGGCGCGGATAGTGCGTAAACCGGGACGGCCTGTCAACCGCAAAAGTCAGGCATCCAGGTAAAGCGCGGCCGGGGGCAACGCGGCGTGGCGCTCTTCATGGCGGAGCGCGTCCACCAGATATTCCCGAAGCCGCTGGGTTCGCTCATCGCCGCCCACCCGCCCGATAATCCGCAACGCCCCCCGGCCGGGATTCCCGCGGCGCCACGCCACCACCCATTCGGCCAGGCGACGCAACACCGGCATCCACAGCAACCCCAAATCCTCGCGGGCGCCGGCCCGGATCGCGCGGATGTCCAAACATAAAATCTGACCGGTCTGATCAAGGCTTGATGCACGCGTACCAACCAGTCGACGGCGATACGCCTCAAATAGCGCCGGAGCATCCGCCGCCGCCGCCAACGCACGCAACCATTCCGCGTCGCCGGGGCAGGTTTGAATATATTCCGCCATACGACACGCGGCGGCGTCCGGATCAAGCCGCGCCGCGCGTAGGCCCAGGAATATCAGATAGCTCTCCGGCAGATGCTCTGTCCCATGGCGCGCCCGGCAAAACGAAAGAACCGAACCGGCCACATCCGGCGCTTCCGCGGATTCAACACCGATGGATTCCAGATACCGGACCAGCGTGGAGGCGGGAGATGATAAATCGGATGCCGGATCAGCCCACCACATGGTTATTCCCTGCCGATGAGCGATTCGACTTCGCTCAGGAATTGATTGACGTCGCGGAAGCGACGGTACACGGAAGCGAAACGTACATAGGCGACTTCGTCCAACTCCTCCAGGTGATTCATCACCTTCTGGCCGATGACCGTGGTCGGCACCTCGCGCTCGTACTCCGCTTCCAGCTCGCTCAGGATCGCATCCACCAGCCCTTCAATCTGCTGGGAACTGATCGGCCGCTTTTCGCAGGCCCGCTCAATGCCGCCCAACAACTTGCGCCGGTCCAATTCCTCATGCCGGCCATCCCGCTTGATCACCCGGAGGCTGGTCTTCACCACTTCCTCATAGGTCGTGAACCGGTGGCCGCATTGCAGGCAAACCCGGCGTCGGCGGATGACGTCGCCATTACGGATGGAGCGGCTGTCGATGACTTTGTCATCCGCATGGCTGCATTTCGGGCATCTCATAAGGGAAACTCCGCTGGCCAACCTACCACATATAGGTGCCTGAATCTGTGTTTAGCCCACATTTCGTGGGCCTGTCAAGTTGCATCCAGAAAGTGTTTCCGGAACGCCGGGGGTTGGGTTATCCCTATAAATAACAAATGACGGCCCTTCGACTTGCAGCGTCTCGGACCGTCATTTGTTGAGATTCTCCCTAGGGAGAATCAACCGTACGCAAATACGGTTTTATTTTTTCGCTTTGGCAGCGGCCTTCTTGGCCGGGGCCTTTTTAGCCGGAGCCTTCTTGGCTGCGGCTTTTTTCTTGGCAGGAGCTTTCTTCGCCATGTCTTCTTCCCTCCCTTCTATCGTTTGTTGTTTTTGTTTCGCTACCGATTGGATAATGGGTCCGCGTTTCTCCTGAACTACGCGACCGCTAACGGATGCATGCCGTTGCGGTCGACTTCCATTCTGGAACAGCGTTGAAATTTTCGGAAGGCATCGTCTTCTCGCTCGCGTGGCGTTCATCCTGCTTGAGGATTTTTTCCGAGAAGAAAACAAACGATGAAAAGAGGGGGAGCATGATCGAGAGGAATCAGATCAAAAAATAAATTGGATGAACGCTTTTCATTTACGCATCTCTTACTTCTGATTCACACAATAAAAATGTTTTGCGCGTACGTCAATCATGGACGTGAAATATTTTTCAGAATTTTTCCGGCGCGCTCACGACGCCAACCGGTGATGTTCGGCGATGATGATCGATCGCAAGGTGTCGTACGTGGCGTCGAGACGATCGTTGATGATGAAGTATTGGTAGTCACGCCAACACGCAAGTTCCTTCTCCACCTGTTGCATGCGCCGCTCGATCACCTCATCGGAATCCTTGCCGCGACCCTTCAAGCGCGCGTGCAGCACATCAAGTGATGGCGGCGCGATGAACACATCGACATACGCGCGCCGCAACGGATCGTCGGCGGATGCGCGCATCATCACGTCGCGAATTTGCGCGGCCCCCTGCACGTCGATATCCATCAACACATCAATGCCCTTCCGCAGATTCGCCATCACCGCGTCGCGCAAGGTGCCGTAATGCCGGCCATGCACTTCGGCATGTTCGAGAAAGTCACCCGCCTTGACCTTGCCTTCAAACGCGTCTTCGGAAATAAAGTGGTAATCGACGCCGTCGATTTCCCCGTCGCGCGGGGAGCGCGTGGTGCAGGATACGGAGTACTTCATGGTCCTGAACTCGGAGATCAGGCGGTCGCACAGCGTGGTCTTGCCCGTGCCCGAAGGCGCGGAGATCACGATCAACAAGGGGCGTGGTTCGGGGTGAATCATTCGATGTTCTGGGTTTGTTCGCGGAACCGTTCCAATTCCGCCTTGAATTGCACCACGGATGCGGCGATGCGGGCATCCGACGCCTTCGCGGCAATGGTGTTGATTTCACGAAACATTTCCTGGGCGAGAAAATCCAGGCTCCGCCCCGACGGTTCTTTTTGCCGGAGCATGCCGCGCGCCTGCTCGATATGGCTGCCGAGCCGGGTCAACTCTTCGGTGATGTCGGACCGGTCCGCCATCAGCACCACCTCTTTTTCGAGACGTTCATCGGGTACCGGCAACTCACCGGCCAAGGCGCGCACCCGCTGGCTCAACGCACGCCGGTAATGCTTGACCAATGCCGGGGCCCGCCGCGACACCGCGGCGGAAATCTTCTCCAGATGATCCAGCCGCGTCGATAATTCCCGGGCGAGCGCGACGCCTTCGCGGCGGCGCATCGCGGTAAACGCGTCCAAGGCCTGATCAAGCGCCTTCGCCAACAGCGGCTTTACCGCTTCGGCTTGAGGATCGGCGGAGGATGCGGTGACAATCCCGGGGATGCGCAGCAAGTCGCCGACCGTCACCGCGGGATCCACATCGCAGTGACGCGCCAGTTGTTTGAGCGCGTCGGCGGTACGACGGGCCAGACGGTTGTCAATCACCACGCCAAACGCATGGCCGCCCGCATGCTGCACCGCGAGCTGCAGGGTAACCCGTCCGCGAGAGATCCGCCGGGAAACCTGCTCGACCAACCACGGCTCAAGACTGAGCAACGTTCGCGGCGCGTTCACCACCACATCAAGTTGCTTGCGATTGACCGAGCTGACTTCGACCTGAATGCGCAACCCGCCGCCCTGGGCGTTTCCATGCCCGAAGCCGGTCATGCTTTGAACGGTCATGATGCGGCGCTCCGTCCGCTCGCGGCATGAGCCGCATCCCACGCCTCCATTTGCTGGACATCCTTGTCACCCCGCCCGGAGAGATTCACCACGACAATCTGGCCCTTCTTGAAACGGCGGGGGTGATGCAACAGGTAACCGATGGCATGCGCCGTTTCCAATGCGGGAAGAACGCCTTCCAGCCGGCACAACGTATTCACGCCATCCATCGCTTGACGGTCCGTGGCGTATGCATATTCCACCCGACCGAGATCGCGCAACCGGCTATGCTCCGGACCTACCGCGGCATAATCGAGCCCGGCGCTCACCGAATGCGTCAGCATGATTTGCCCATGACGATCCTGGAGCACAAAAGTTTTGGTGCCCTGCAAAATGCCAAGTTTACCTTGGGCAAAACGGGCGGCATGCCGCCCGGCTCGAATGCCTTCCCCGCCCGCTTCCACCCCGATCATCTGCACCCCGCGGTCCTTCAGAAACGGATGAAAGAGCCCGATGGCGTTGCTGCCCCCGCCGACGCAGGCGACCAGTCCATGCGGCAACCTGCCGGTCTGGCGCAGACACTGGGCGCGGGCTTCCCGCCCGATCACGCTTTGAAAATCCCGCACCATCATCGGATACGGATGCGCCCCCAGCGCCGACCCGATGATGTAATGGGTGGATCGTACGTTGGTCACCCAGTCGCGCATCGCCTCGCTGATCGCTTCTTTCAGGGTCTGCTGGCCGGCGGTAACCGCCACCACCTGGGCGCCAAGCCGGCGCATACGCGAAACATTGAGCGCCTGGCGCTCCATGTCCACCTTCCCCATGTAAATCACGCACTCCAGGCCGAACATCGCCGAAACGGTGGCCGTAGCCACCCCGTGCTGACCGGCGCCGGTCTCCGCGATAATCCGCTTCTTGCCCATCCGGCGCGCCAACAGCACCTGACCCATGGAGTTGTTAATCTTATGCGCGCCGGTATGGCACAAATCCTCCCGCTTCAAGAAGCACCGGATGCCGCCCAATTCCTCCGACAACCGCTCGGCGAGAAACAGCGGCGTCGGCCGCCCCACAAACTCCTTGAGGTAGTAGGCCAATTCCTTCCGGAAGGACGGATCGCGTCGCGCCTTGCCGTATTGCTCCGCCAGCTCCTGCAGCGGCGCCATCAAGGTTTCCGGCACATACATGCCGCCGTAAGGGCCGAAATGCCCGCGCGAATCGGGTTGTGTTACAAGGTTCGACATTGTTGAATAAATTCCCTGACTTTGTTCATATCCTTGCGCCCCGGACCCTTTTCCACGCCGCTGCTGACATCAACGCCCCAGGGATGCACCGCGCGAACCGCTTCGCGCACGTTTCCGGGATGCAACCCGCCGGCTAACAATACCGGTATCGCAGTGGCCTGGATCAAGGCCCGGACCGCCTCCCAATTGCCGACACGGCCGGTTCCACCGGGAAGTTCTTTACTATAGGTGTCCGCAACCCAGGCGTCAACGCGCGGACCATTGAATTCCAACGGCGACAACCGATCCGCATGCACCGCCCGCCAGACCCTCACGCCGGCGCGGTCATAGGCGGAAACATCAACCTCCCCGTGTACCTGGATCACATCCAGGCCGGCCAGCCGCGCAATGCGGACCGCCTCCTCCGGCTTTGGTTGAACAAACACCCCCACCTTGATCGCCGGGGAACGCACCCGGGGCAGCCAACGAATCAACTCTTCCGGCGCAACCGCGCGCGGCGACCCCGGCCAAAGCACAAAACCGAGGGCATCGGGCTTCATTGCCGCCACCTCCGCCGCATCGGAGAAGGTGGAAATCCCGCAAATTTTTATGAAGAGATCCATGCCGGTTCCATCAAATTCCTTACCGCCTTCGTCACGTCGGGCTCGCGCAGCAAATGTTCGCCCACCAACAAGGCATCCGCCCCGATCGCCCGCAACCGGACCACATCCTCCGCCGTGCGTATGCCGCTTTCGCTGACCACCAACCGATCGGCCGGGATAACCGCCCGAAGCCGCCCGGTCGTCTCCAGGTCGGTCGTGAACGTTTTTAAATTGCGGTTGTTGATTCCGAGGATGGCGGCCCCCCGCTCCACCGCAACCGCGGTTTCCGCCTCATCATGTACCTCAACCAGCGCCTGCATGCCCGCCGTCGCGATATCCTCCATCAGCCCGGACAGTTCATCCGGTTCCAAAGCGGCGACAATCAGCAACACCGCCGAAGCGCCCAAGGTGGCGGCATGCCAGACCTGCCAGCGATCGATGACAAACTCCTTATAAAGGAGCGGCAACGACACGGCGGCGCGGACCGCGCGAAACGGTTCAGGGCCGCCTCCGAAAAATTCCTGGTCCATCAAAACGGAAAGCGCCTGGGCGCCGCCCGCCTCGTAGGCCCGGGCGATGGCCGCCGGCTCAAAGGGATCGCGAATGATGCCGGCTGAAGGCGACCGGCGCTTGACCTCGGCAATCAATCCGATCGGACGGGACAGCAACGCCTCCCGGAAATCCGGCGGAGAAACGCTCCGCGCGGCTTCCTCCCGCAAGAGATCCAACGGCGTTTCCCGTTTCCATGCCGCCACTTCGCCCCGTTTGTGGTCGAGGATTTTTTCCAGCCAGTTCATCGTTTTGACTTCTTCATTTTCAGATAATGTTCAATAAACAAGGTGATGTCGCCGTCAAGGACGGCATCCACATTGCCGGTTTCCGCCTCGGTGCGGTGATCCTTAACCATCTGGTACGGTTGCAGCACATAAGAACGAATTTGACTGCCCCAGGCGATCTCCCCCTTGTCGCCGTAAAACTTCTCCATTTCCTTGCTTTGTTTATCCCGCTCCAACTCATACAGCCGCGCCGCCAGCATTTTCATGGCCTTGTCGCGGTTGGAGTGCTGGGAGCGTTCCGCCTGACAGGACACCACCACCCCGGTTGGGATATGGACAATCCGGATGGCGGAGTCGGTTTTATTGACATGCTGTCCCCCCGCCCCGCTCGCCCGGAAGGTATCCACGCGCAAATCCTTGTCTTCGATCTGAATATCAATGGAGTCGTCGATTTCGGCTACAATATCACACGCGACGAACGACGTATGGCGACGCTTGTTGGCGTCAAACGGACTGATCCGCACCAGGCGGTGAACCCCGCGCTCGCCCTTGAGATACCCGTAGGCATAGGGTCCGCTAATCTGCAGGGTGACGCTCTTGATCCCGGCTTCATCGCCGCGCTGGATGTCCATCACCGCCACCTCGAAGCCGGCGCGCTCGCAGTAGCGGGAGTACATGCGCAACAGCATTTGCGCCCAGTCGCAGGACTCCGTACCGCCCGCGCCGGCGTTGAGGCTCAGGTAGGCGTTGTTCGCATCCAGCTTGTCGGCCAGAAGCGACTTGAGTTCGAAGGTGCGGTAGTCGGTCTCCAGTTTTTCCATCAGACGGGCGCATTCCTGGTGCGCCGCCTTGATTTGGCCGTGGTCGGTTTCCGCCTCCGCCAATTCCATCATGACGTCCAGGTCCTCGATGCTGCGCTGCAGCGCATCAAAAGGCTCAAACACATCTTTCAGGGCATTGGTTTCGGCAATAACCACCTTCGCCCGGTTCTGGTCGTTCCAAAAGTCCGGCGCCGAGGCCCGCGCCTCCAACTCTTCGTGTTTCAGACGTTTGGCATCGACGTCAAAGATAACCTCTGAGCTCGATCAAGCCCTGTTTCATCTCCAGCAGTCGTTTTTGAATGTCTTCGATCATCAATCGGTTCCTTGCTTTAAACGTGAAGGCAACAGGATAACCGCCGGCGAGCGTAATTCAACCCTAGAGAATACGTGACCCGCGGACCGGGCGTATCCCTGATTGGTTGACCGATTCCTATTCCTTCACGATCACCCCATCGGGATCATGAAGAAGATCATGCAACGCGCCTGACCTCTTTATGCGCCGCAGGCGCATGCGGTACTGCGGGAAACCGCCCGGCTCCCACTGACGACGCATGGCATCGTTACTATTCAGCTTCCTCAATCAATCGATCCGCCATCATCTCCAAGCCGCAATTCAACTTGGATACCAGCGCAATCGTTTGCGTATCATAATCGCCTTCAGCACGAACGTGAATGCCTACGAATTTGCTCATGGTCTTAACGCCCGAAATCGCCTTCTACTTCCTCAGGCTCTTCTTGGCGGACTTGATGAATCGACCGAAAGATTTGTCCTTCATCCGCTTCTCAACATAGGAGAGATCATGAAACGCGGACTCTTTTTTGAGCTTGAGGTAATTTTGGTATCGGTCCTCGCTCAGCATCCCATTTTCCGCGGCCAGGAGGACTGCGCATC
This sequence comes from uncultured Verrucomicrobiota bacterium, assembly GCA_937873455.1. GTDB lineage: Bacteria > Verrucomicrobiota > Kiritimatiellia > CAIVKH01 > CAIVKH01 > CALMUP01. The sequence goes on along the minus strand of CALMYG010000003.1, from coordinate 1,358 downwards.
CGGGTTCGTTGGTGTGCGTGCAATCCGCAAAGCGGCAGCTCACAGCGTATTCCTGGATATCGGCAAACGTGTCGTCCACGCCGTCGCCTGCTCCAAGAAGGCCCAACTCGCGCATCCCCGGCGTGTCGATCAACATGGAACCGCCACCCAGCAAAAGCAACTGTCGCCGGGAAGTCGTATGAACGCCCTCTCCCGTCCCGCTGACGGCTTTCGTGTCAAATGTATCTCGGCCAATCAACCGGTTGATGAGCGTGGTCTTTCCGACTCCCGATGAGCCAAGCAGGCAATAGGTTCGTCCGGCGACGAGAAGCGCACGCAACGCGTCCAAGCCGACGCCCGTAGTGTTGCTGAGGGCAACGACGCGGGCGAAGGCGCACCGGCGCTTCACCTGCCCGACAACATCATCCACCGCATCGGGCGATACGAGATCTGTCTTGGTCAACAGTATCCACGGCTCAATCGCGCCCTCATGGGCCATCACAAGGTAGCGGTCGAGCCTCGCCAGGTTGAAGTCGTAGCCACAAGACTGCACGATGAAGGCGACATCGATGTTCGCCGCAATCATCTGGAAGTCTACGGTCTTGCCCGGGCATTTGCGGCGCAGGAATGTCTTTCTCGGGAAAACATGGTGAATAATGGCGGGGCTGCCCGATCCGTGGCACTGCACACACACCCAGTCGCCCACACACGGCAGGTCGATGGCGGATTCAATCGCAAAACGGAACTTGCCCGTCAATTCCGCCGGGGTCTCGGCGTCTTGATGCCGGACAAGGAAAGCGCCCCGATCGACGGCCGTGACACGCGCTACACGTTGTCCGGGCTGCAGCAGGGAGGCGCAGTGTTGCTCAAACCAGCCGTCAAATCCCAGGTCCGTCAATTTCATCGGTCTTCCTATACGGCGAACAGTATTAGCCGCACTCCGCGTTCCAGGCGGCTTGCTCCCTTTTCACGGATTGAATTTAAATGGTAGGCCGACACGGGCAAGGCAAAAGAAGGTGGGGAAAAACCGGGGACACAGAAACAGCGCCTTTTCCCGCCTCTACCGCCCGGAAGCAATGCGTTATGACAACGGATCGTTCTGTGTCCCCGTTTACCCCTTCGCCGCTGGGCACAGTAAACCGGGGATTGATCCTGAACTCAGAATTTCATAGTCTATTTATAGGAGAGGAGACCTGTCCATGTCGCCACAATTGATCGAATGCGAGGCCCAGGCGTTGAAGCTGCCGCCGACGGACCGGGCCAAACTTGCCGAACACTTGATTGCCAGCCTTGACAATCTGAGCGATCGGCATATTGAGCAACTCTGGATTGAAGAAGCTGACCGTCGGTACCGTGAATACAAAAGCGGGAAAATCCCG
>CALMYG010000002.1 GCA_937873455.1 uncultured Verrucomicrobiota bacterium | reverse complement strand
GATCAACCGACTCCCCGGACCCCACGAAGCGCGGGGTCTACCCGACGGCTTCCCGCGGTATCGCATGCGCCTGCGGCGCATCAAGAGCTTTGGCTCGTTCTAGAATCCCTTTAACATCCTGTTCGGCTGGATGATGAACGAAATAGGATCAGTAAATGAATCAGGGATGCGCCCTATGCCCGTTGAATCGCGATTATTTGGGTTTGACACCCCTCCGGTAGCGTTCATAATCCACGCTACAAATCAGCTTGTGTATCGACCAGGAGATCATTTATGGCCAAGGCGTTAAAGCCCATCGTGGTGTTGTTGTTGCTGTTGTGCATTGGTTCGCTGGTGCTGGGCATTCAATTGTTCGGTAAGCGCGAGGTGCTCAAGGGCCGGGTTCAGAAGACCGAGCAGGCGTTGGCCGATGTCGCCCGCAATATCCGGCATGATGGATTTGCGGTCCGTGCGCTGGCCGCGGAGGATGCCGAGGGTCTTGCGCGTATGGATGCGCCTCTCCGGCAACTTACCGCCGCCGCCCAGGTTATTTATGACACCTTGGAGCAAACCCGCCAGGATTTGGAAACGACCCGGCAGGATTTGAGCATGACCAAGGACGAACTCGCCCGCACGGTTTCCGACCTTGACCGCGCCAAAGTGCAGGTCGAAAATCTCACCCAGACGGTCAACGAACGCAATAGCACCATTTCCCGCCTGGAAACCCGCGTCGATGGTCTGGAACAGGAAAAAGTCGCGCTTACCATTCAAATCGACGATTTGAACAACCAGATTCTTCAGTCCGAGGACGAGCTTCGCGATGCGCAGGACAAAATCCTTACCTTGGAGCAAACCATCAACCTGATGGATTTGGAACTCGGCCAAGGCCGCACGCGCGCCGTGCCCAAGGGCCTTACCGGTCGCATCCTGCACGTCAACAAGGATTGGAACTTTGTGGTCATCGATCTGGGCAGCGATGACGGCCTGGTTCCGCAGGCGGAAATGTTAATTCATCGCAAAGATGCCCTGGTTGGCAAGGTAACGATCAGCGGCTTGTCCCGCAACATGTCGATTGCCGAATTGCAGGCCGATTGGGCCCAGGCGACCGTGAAGGAGGGCGACAACGTTGTCTTCTAAAATCACCACCTTGTTGAGTCTGCTCGCGGCCTTGTGCATCATCGGCTTGCTCGTGGTTCAATACCTGGAGCTTACCTACTACAGTGCTGCTCCTTCGGTGTGGCCGTGATCCGTTTTGCGATCCCGATGAGGACGATGCGCCTTTTCGGCATGATATGTGTGTTTGCCTCGGTGATGGCCGCTGGTTGCGCCTCCATGGATCCCGATCGCGAGTCGGATTTGCCGTGGAATGTTCCCCAATCGTGGGAAGGCAGCCCGTCCATTCCCGGCTTGAGCAACTGACCAGGCCCGGTTTGGGGTGAGGCCTGATGCTGACCCGTTTGTTTTCCCATCGATCAGCCCGGAATGATCCGGGCATCTTCCGTCAAATTCCATTGCGGACCAAGGGACGGCTTTATGTCAGCCCGATGCCGTTTGGCGCCTACGATACCCGTAACCGCGTGTTGGATTTGTACCGTGAGCACCGGATTGGTCATGTGTTCATGTTGGTCACCGACGACGAAATCAAACGCAAGGCCCACCGGGATCTTGCCAGCGAATACCGCAAAATCGGTGCGGCATACAGTCAGTTGGCTATTCAGGATATGACCGCTCCGGATTTGGCTTCGATGCGGCGGATGGCCGCCGAGGCGATGGTCTTGCTGAAGCGTATGAACATCGCGATCCACTGCCATGCCGGGGTGGGGCGCACATCGGTTTTTACCTGTTGTTTGGTGCAGGCGGTAAGCGGGTTGGACGCGGCCCAAAGCGTGGCATTCGTGAAGGGTCACATGGAAGTGAACATGACCGCCGAGCAGTTGCGGGTGGTCGAGCGCTTTGCCACGGAGGCGAAAACCGCGGTTTAGGTTCAGGTATGAATCGGCCCGGTCCGGTCGCGCAAATGGATGGGGGCACGACGGTTGACCACCGCAAGCAATTCCGTCACCACGGCCAGGGCAATCTGCTCGGCGCCTTCCGATCCGACATCCAATCCGCAGGGCCCGAAGACTGGCGCAACCGGCTGGGGGAGGGTGGCGGTTATTTTTTCGCACCGTTTGCGCGGTCCGAGCAGTCCGAGGTAGGCGATGGGCGCTTCGGCATAATAGGCCGCCCAGGCCATGTCCATATGCAGGGCATGGTTTTTAATCACAACCATGGTGCCGGGTGTTTGGGGCAGCACGCCCGGAGCATCTTCCGGACGCAGCCGTCGTATGGCATGAGCACGCGGGAATCGTTCGGGCGCCAGGTAGGCGGGGCGATGATCGGATACGGTGACGCGAAACCCGGCCAAGGCGGCGAGTTCAACCAGCGGCAGGGCGTCGTCGCCCGCCCCGATGACCACCAGGTCGGGAGGCGGGGTGAGGGTTTCCGTGAACGTTTCCGGGTCGGTGGAGGGCCGGGGCGGGGCTTCTTCTTCCAGGATCTCCGGCGGTGTCGGGTGTTCCTGGTGGAGCCGCCATCGCAAGGCGAACGGCCGATGATTTTCCATGCGCGCAAGGACGCGATCCACCCATCCATCGTCGAGAACCGGAACCAGGAGCAAGTCGAGTTCGCCATCGCAGCCCAGGCCGAGGCCCCATACGGTGTCTTCATCCGACCCGGTGTTGTAGTGGACTACCGCTTGCCGTGAACCGGCGATGGCGGTCAGGGCGCGTTCACGCAAGTCCTGCTCGAGGCATCCGCCGCTGACGTTCCCGGTCAACGCGCCGTCGGCGCGAATCAACAATTTGGCCCCGGGCCGCCGAAAGGAAGAACCCTTGACCTGGGTCAGGATGGCCAGGGCGCACCCGTGGCCGGCGCGACGAGCGCATTGAATTTCCCGCAGGACATCTCGCGTCTCCTTCCAGGTTTTCACGAAGCGGCTTCGGCAAGCAGGGCCGCCTTTGCTTCCGCCAATTCACGACGTTTGGCGTCGTTCATTTTCGGGTAGTGAATGTCGAGGGAAGACAACGTGTCGATGACCGCGGCGGCGACGATGATCCGGGTGAACCATTTGTGGTCGGCCGGGACCACATACCAGGGGGCTTCAGGGCTCGATGTTTTGCGGATCATTTCTTCGTAGGCCTTCATGTAGGCGTCCCAGTGTCCGCGTTCGGAAGCGTCCGCCGAGGAAAACTTCCAATTTTTGGCCGGATCATTGATGCGTTCGAGAAAACGCTTTTTCTGCTCCTCGCGGGAAACATTGAGGAAGAATTTCCGAATGACCAGTCCGTTCCGCGACAGGTATTGCTCGTGGGCGCAAATGTCTTCATAGCGTTGCGACCAGATGTGCTTGGTCTTGTATTCGGGCGGAAGTTTTTGTTTGTCCAGCAGGTGCGGATGCACCTTGACCACCAAGACCTCTTCGTAATAGGAGCGGTTGAAAACGCCGATGCGTCCGCGTTCGGGGAGGTGACGCTGGCAGCGCCACAGAAAATCGTGATCGAGTTCCTCGGCGGAGGGCGCTTTGAATGAGGCGACCTGGCAGCCTTGCGGGTTAAGGCCGGACATGACGTGCTTGATGGCGCCGTCCTTGCCCGCGGCATCCATGGCTTGAAAAATCAGCAAGATGCCCCAGCGATCATGCGCGTAAAGCCGGTCTTGCAATGCCGCCAAGGCTTCCACGCCCTCCCGGAGGGCTTTTTTGGCCGTTGGTTTGTCTTTGGCGGTCCATGGGCCGGTATCGCCCGGGTTGTGGTCGCGTAACCGGAACTTGTCGCCGGAGGTGATCGCGTAGGGGCGGGAGAACCGGCAGGCGTGCTCGACGATTTTTTCAAGTTTCATGGTGCCATTCCTTTTCGTGCCGTTATGCAATCGTACTTGACGTTCATACTATTCCGGCGGTACCTATGCCCGCCGTTAAACAACGTAAACAACCATTGCCGCCGGCGCAACACCAACTCATTTGCCGGCTGACAGGAAAGAGAGTCATTATGAAGAAGCTGGGACTTTGGATTGCGCTCGCCGCCATGATCGGATCGGTAGCCGTCGCGGAGACGCCGGAAATTGTACCGATGTTGCAGCAGGGCACCCGGGAAGTCGTGATCGAGGGCGAATACCAGTTCGACAGCGCGATCGGGCCGGTGACTGATTTGCTTGTTTCGTATGGGTATTTCTTTCGGGACTACTTTGAAGTCGGCGGTCGACTTGGTTTGTACAATGACGACTTTTCCACGGATTACCGGATCGGCGGGTTTACCGAGTATAATTTTTATATCGACAGTCGGTTTGTGCCGTTTGTCGGCGCGGATATCGGCTGGTTTATCTTTGACCCGGACGTGCCGGGCTTTGATTCCGAAAACACCATGTTCGCCGGGGCCAGCGGCGGTGTGAAGTACTTCCTGAGCTCCAACATCGCGCTGTCCGCAAAATACACCCTCTTGTGGTCGGAGGAAAAAGTGTTCTACGAAGGTGACAAGATCAAGGACACCGATCACCGGTTGCGGGTTGGCATGCGGTTTTATTTCTAATCACCGGATTTTCCCGTTTTCGGAATGCCCATCCGCACGCATGTTCGGATGGGCTTTTTTTTCCCGTTTCCGAAATAGGACACCCATTACCCGTAGGTCTTTAATGATGTGAAGCGGCCTGGCTGTGCCTCGGGTGAGCCATCATCACCGCAGGCTGTCGAAGTACGGTATCCACTTACCGATGGCGGCGTCCAGAGAGCCGTCCTGGCGCCATCGGTCGAGAGCGGCGTTCAGTTGATCGCGCAAGGCGGTTTGATCGGAGCGGACCGCCCAGGCGATGTTTTCATGGCTGAGCCGTTCCATCAGCGCCGTCAGTTCAGCTTCGTGGGCGGACACTTGCCAAAGCACGCTGGGCAGGTCGTGAATAAACAAATCAATGACATTGCGCTGCAGTTGCACCGCGGCATCGCCGGGACTGGCAATCCGCACGACTTTGGCCTGACGGCAATGGCGGCGGACGTAGTCGTGACCGGTGGTGCCGGGTATCACCCCGATGCGTCCGCGGAAATCGCGGATGGCCTCGACGGAGGCGACGGCCTCGGCATCCCGGTGACGCATCATGGCGAGCAGGCCGGTCCTGAGCCAGGGCTCGGTAAACACCACCCGCATTTTGCGGGCCTCGGTGACCGACAGGCCGGACATGATGACATCAAGTTGCCCGGCGAGCAGGGCGTCAATCAGTTCTTCAAACGGGAGGATATCCGCGCTGACCGGGCGGCCCAGGTCGCGGCCAAGCCGCCGCATGAATTCAATTTCCACGCCGGCCAGTTCACCTTGTTGCATAAAAGCCAGCGGTGGCGTGTTGGGGGCTATGCCCACCCGCAGGGGCGGCGGTTCCGCGGCGGGGGGCGGTCGCGGCGGTTCCGGGGTGGCGCAACCGGCGAGGACGGACAAGACGATAAGCCCGGCGATTCCCCGGAGTTTGATCACGGCGCCGCCTCGCCTTCCGGTTCCGTGGAGGGCGGCTCTTCAGCGGCCGGAGCCTCATCGGTCAGGCCCAGCAATTCCGGCGGCGGCGCGAGTTTCTCTAATGAAATCTTTTCGCGGCGCAGTTTTTCAGGCAAATGCCGGTCGAGTTTTCCGGTTACCCACAGATAGCCAAGGGCGGCGGCGAGGGCAAGAAGGAGGTAGGTCTTCCACGGCCGTTTCTTTTCCGCAAACGGATCCTGAAGGGTGTGGGTGGAGCCGTCGGGTAACGTGGCCATCTTGGTTAAAGCGGCGCCGAACGGAACGTTGAGCTTCGCCTTGGTGTTGATCGCCCAGCCGTTGGCGTCGAGGAGCGGGCCGAGGTTTCGGTTGCGAAGTTTCAACCAGGCGAGCAGCATGGACGGGCCGGAAATCAACATCATGATGCCAAAGATGCCAAGCGGCAACCAGATGCCCAGGCCGAACATGGCTTGCAGCAGGCCGGCCACCAGTGCGCTGATGCCGCCGACCGCCGCGCCAATCAGGGCGATGGTGCCGAGATCAATCTTTTTCGCCGGGGCGGCGGCCGGTTTCTGGTCAGCCGTGGCGACGACCGCCGCGGTGTCGGCCAGTTTCGCGCTGGACGCCTCCTCCGCGCTCTGGGCGCGTTTGGCGACCTGCTCCTCAATGAAGCGGATGAATTTTTTGTAGGGCAGCCAGAAGGCCTCGCGGATGCTGATCGGATTGGCGACCACCTTGGTAATTGTGGCGTCCCAGTCCCGGCCCTTCCGGTCGTAGAAGATACCGTTGCGGCCGACCATAAGGTTGTCGGAATCGCCGTCGGTGAAGGCGGCGACTACGGTGCGTTTGGCTTCGCCGGTTCGGGTAATGTCGCAATAGGCGAGATAGACTCCGGACAAGCCGGCCATGGCGGCGTGCTTGGCTTCGTCCGTGACGTCGATACAGAGTGAACAGGCACGGGCGTCGAGGTACAACACACCGACCTGAAACGTCGCGCCGTTTTGACGGTAAAAGTCCGAAAAATTCACGTAGTTGGTTAGCAACTTAAAGAGGTCGCGTTTAAACCGGACGAGTTTTTCGACGGCGAGGATTTGGGCATTTTCCTCGGCAAGGGCGGCATCTTCGGCGATGAGCGCGGCGATGGCGGCGCGTACGCCGCCGTCGACCAGCTCCTTGAGTCGGGCCGGCCCGAGCGCGGCGACGGCGGGCGCGGGCCGCGATGCCGCCCATGCGGCGTAAGGGGCCAGTTTTGCCTGCACCGCCTCCCATTCCTGGGCGGTGAGGCTGGTTTTGGCGCCGAGAAGAGGCGTGATCGCTTTCTCAACCAGCGTGCTTAGTGCGGTTTCCCATGCGGGATTCAGGCCGGATTTCAGCGGCAGCGGTTGATTCGGGCCGATGGCGGCCAGCGGCAACGCGGCGATTTCCGCATCGGTGATGGTGAGGTCCTTGGCCGCGATGGCCAGATATTCCGATTCTTCGCGGTTCAGGGCGCCGACGGCGCGGGCATCGTAGGCGGCCAACCGGCACCGGGCGAAGTAGTCGTTGACCTTGCTGCGTACCGCATCGACGGCTTCGAGCGCGGCCGGCATGGCCTCAAGGCTTAACGGGGCGAGGGTTGAATCTTTTTCCGCCTGGGCGGACCAGGCGAGGTAGGCTTCGGCCTGGGTGAAAAAGCCGTCGAGACCGGCCTGGTTCAGGCCCGGTTTTCCACTGCGGTCGGCCACCGGCTCGGTGACGGAGAGGATGTCGGTGATCGCTTTGTGCGTCGCTTCATCCGTAGCGGCGTCGGCCGGGATGATGCCATCGCCATTGAACCGGGTGTTGCTGAAAATGCGAGCCTCGTCGGCGAGGTCCTCCATACCAATGGCGGTAGCGTCGGGTTTGCCCAGATTCTGGAGAATGCGTTTGGCCCCGGCGAGCAAGGCGGGGGCTTTGATTTCGAAAAGCGGTATGTGGTCGGCGGCGGCGATCAGCGCGTCGAGGGAGGTGAAGGCATTTTTTGCCCATTCGATGGCCGCGATGACTTCCGGCGGGCGGATGCGCCCGTCGTGATCGGCGTCGATCATATCGGCGGTTCGGGGGTCAAACTCCACGCCGCGGGTGGGCATGCCGAGGGCCATCCACAGTTTTTGATCCAACGAGCAGATGCCGGCGATGTCCTCGCCCTTTTGCAGTAAAACCTGATCGACTCCTCCTGAACGGAAAAAGGTCCAACGGTGTGTAGGTGATGCGGGGGTGTTCATGCTATACTCCTTGTTTATGGTAGAGGGCGGTGGCGGGCGTCGGCCCTTAGAAATAGAAGCCCAGGCCGGCGGCCAGCAACCAATCGTCTTCGCCATCGCCGACACGACGGTATCCGCCCAGGTTTGCGACCAGCCGGTAAATGCTCAATTCGCCTTCCACGCCGAGGAAGGATTGATCTTTTTCAACATCGACCGGCTCGATCCAGGTCCGCAGGAAGGCGGCCTTAAGGCCGAGGCCGACTTTGTTGTGTCCGGTCCCGTCCAGGCCCACGGCGATCTTGCCGCCACCGACGCCGACTTCGCCCTGGAGGGTGGGGGCGTAGGTTTCCCCGCCGAAACGAAGGCCGGCCGATGCGCTGAAGATAAACGGCGTGGAGACCCGTAACACCAGAAAATCATCCACCGCCCGCGCTGCCGGGGCGAGCATCAACACCATCAAAGCCAGTAGTCCTGTACGCATTGGTTTTCCCTTTCCCATGTAATGAACCATCGTTAATTCCCGGAAGCGCTTCGCGGGCTGGTTACCAGAGGGTGGCACTATGGCATTTTTGGTGCGTTTCTCAAGCAGACTTTCGGGCCGGGATCAGGCTGGCCGCCAGGAAGAGCGCCATGACCAGAAGGGCGAGCGGACTTTTTGACACCAGATCGCCGTGGCCGAAGAGGGTCGGCCAGGCTTCGGGGTTGCGGCGGAGTAGATTGGCCCCGGTCAGCATGGCCAACACCCACCCCCCGTGCAGGCCCATAATAAAGTACAGATTGGCCGTGCGCGTGTAGAAGCGGCAAAGCGTTACGCCCATGAGAAAGAGGGTTGCGGCGAACACGACATCGCGTTCGGGATTAAACCGGGCGAACAGGTGGGGAATCAACTCAAACCCGGTCCGCCAGCTCGTTTCGGTCACGGCTTCGGGAAACCGTGGCCGGAAAAAGTGAATAACGGAAAAAAACGCGCTTGATCCCAGCAAGGCGATGGCGCCGTGCAGTCGGGTTCGCAAGGTCCCGAAAATCAGTCCGCGAAAGAAAATCTCCTCGAAGATGCCAATAAACAAAGCTCCGATAAAAAAACCGGCGAGGGCCGCGGGCAGCATCATGCCGGTCGGGGCCTTGGGATGGGGTCCGTAGGCGCCGAGCGCCCACCCGGCCAGGTAGAGCAGCGCCATGGAAACGGCGCCGAGTAGAAAGGCTTGCCGGAAGTCGCGGTAACGGTCGGGGGAAGGGGTCAGGCCCCGTCGCAGTTCCGGCAGCAACCCGGTCATGCGGATGACCGGATACAGGATCAGCGCGGCGGTAAGCATTACGCAGCGGGAGGCCACCTTCTCAAACCGGCTCTCGGTCAGCTTGGGTAGGGCATCGGTTACTTCGCCCAATGCCTGCAGTGCCTGGTAAACCCAGGGAGCGATGGCCGCGCCAAACAGCAGGGGAAAGCCCAACAACAACAGGATCGCCCACAGGGGGCGGGCCGTATGAGACGGATCGCGTTTCATGGCAAGCCGTATACCATGTCCCCGGCAGTTTTGTCATCTTCGTCGCATGGGCCGCATTGACATGGAGGCGGCTCGGACCTAGTGTTACCGCGACCGTTGAACGCGGATGCCCCGGGTCCGGTCGATAACAACCATGGCACTGGCTACCCAATCCAAAATCGGCGCGTTGCTTGAAGCGACGGCCCTGTTTACCGAAGAGCAGGTCGATACCCTCGTCGGCAAGTATCAGGAGGAGGATAAGGCGATCACCGACCTGGTCATTGACTTGGGGTACGCCAAGGATGACGTCTTTCTCCGGGCGCTGGCCGGGGTGATGGCTATTCCGTTTGTCCGCCTGAACGGGTTGGCCATTGACAAAGCCGCGCTGGAGCGGTTGCCGACCAAGGCGGTTTTCCAATACAACGTGATTCCCACCGCGGTGGAGGAGGGCGTGTTGCGGGTCGCCACCCACGATCCGTTTCTGCCCGGATTGCTGGATGCCTTGCGCCTGGCTTCCGGGATGCGGGTGCGACTGGCCTTGAGTCCGGCCAACGATATTGCCAAGGCGGCCAAGCAGTTTTACGGCATCGGAGCGGACACCTTTGACCGGATGATGGCGGATAGCCGTATCGAAGTGACCGCCGAGGACGACATTTCCAAGCAAGACCTAAGCGAGCTGGACCAGGAAGCCTCGGTGGTGAAGTTCGTGAACCAGATCATCTGGGAAGCCCACAAGGACCGCGCGACCGACATCCACCTTGAACCCCAGGAAATGGACTTGCGTATCCGTTACCGCGTGGACGGGGTGCTGCACCCGATTCCCGTCCCGCCGCAACTCAAGCGCTTCCAATCGGCGATTATTTCCCGCATCAAGGTCATGGCGAACATGGATATCGCGGAGAAACGCCTGCCGCAAGACGGACGCATCAGCCTCCGCGTTCAGGGCGAGGAAATCGACGTTCGCGTGTCGACCATGCCGACGGTTTACGGCGAAAGCGTAAGTTTGCGTTTGCTCATGCGCAGCAGCGGCATGCTCGGGCTCGACAAGCTCGGCATGGCCGAGCGTGACACAAAATTGCTGCTCAAACTGATCACGAAGCCCCACGGCATTCTGTTGGTGACCGGCCCGACCGGCTCGGGCAAGTCCACCTCCTTGTATGCCTGGCTGCACACCATCAACTCCACCGACCTGCGCATCCTGACCATTGAGGATCCCATTGAGTACGAGATGGCCGGGGTCAATCAGATCAACGTCAAGTCGGAGATTGGCATGACCTTCGCGGTGGGGTTGCGTCATATCCTCCGCCAGGATCCGGATGTGATCATGGTCGGCGAAATTCGCGACAAGGAAACCGCCGAAATCGCCATCCGCGCCGCGCTGACCGGTCACTTGGTGTTCAGCACCCTGCACACCAACGACGCGGCCGGCGCGGTGACCCGCCTGATCGACATGGGGATTGAGCCGTTTCTGGTCGCCTCTTCGGTCGAGGGTTTGGTCGCCCAGCGCCTGGTTCGGCGGTTGTGCCCGGCGTGTAAAAAGCCGCGCACGGTCGACACGACCTTCCTGCAATCCGTCGGGTTCCCGGTGGAGCGTCTCAGTGAGGGCACGATTTATGAGCCGGCCGGGTGTGAAGATTGCCGGGGCACCGGATTCCGCGGACGGACCGGGGTGTACGAATTGATCGTGATTACCGATGTTTTGCGCCCGCTGATCGTCGCCCGGGCCTCGTCCAACGAGATCAAGGCCATGGCCCTGCGCGAAGGCATGCATACCCTGCGCGATGACGGATGGAACAAAGTGCTCGCCGGCGTCACGACCATTGAAGAAGTGTTGCGCGTCACCGAAGAAGACGAGGCCTTGTCGGGGGAATGACGAGCGTTCAAACAACGTTCGACCTGCCCCCTTTAACCTTTATCCGCTGATGCCTTCTTACGCCTACATCGCCCGCAGCAAGGCGGGAGAGCGCGCCCAGGGAAACCTGGAGGCGCCGGACCGCCGGTCGGCGCTGCTGGCCCTGGAGCGCAAAGGCTTGGTTCCGGTTTCGGTGACCGAGGCCGGGCTGGGCGCGGCGTCCGCGAAAACGGACAAGAAAATCAAGCCGGCGGCGGCCTCGAAGAAACCCAAAAAGGCGCAGGCGGAAGGGTCCCCGGCGATCACATTCGGCCGTAAGAAGACGCGGATGAGCATGCGTGAAGTGCTGATCTTTACCCGCGAGCTGGGCGATTTGTTGAATTCCGGCATGACCCTCGGCAATGCGCTCAACACCTTGTCGCGCCGCAAAACCAAATCCGCCGCGGATGAGATCGTCATCAAGTTGCGCGATGAGATTATCAAGGGAGCCAGCCTTTCCGAGGCCCTGGCGCAGTATCCCGATTCGTTTTCGACCTTGTATGTCAGCATGGTGCGGGCGGGCGAGGCGAGCGGCGCGGTTTCCGAGTCACTGGAGCGCCTGGCGTTTCATTACGACCGGGTGCTGGATGCCCGGGAAAAGGTCATGACCGCCATGACCTACCCGTCTATTGTGCTGGCCGCCGGATTTTTGACCATCGTGTTTGTAATGACCTTCGTCATCCCGAAATTCTCGGTGGTGTTTGCCGAGTTGGGGGCGACCCTGCCGCTGCCGACCCGTATTCTTATCGGGTCGAGTTCGTTTGTGTTGAGTTATGGCTGGCTGTTGGCGATCGGCCTGATCGCCGGGTTCATCTTTTTCCGGCGCTACATCCGCACCGAGCGCGGCGAGTTGTGGTGGCACGGAAAAATGCTGCGCTTTCCGGTCATCCACCGCATTGTCACCGCCAATGCCTACGGGCAGTTTGCGCGGACGCTGGGGGCGTTGTTGCACAACGGCGTGCCGGTATTGCAGGCGCTGTCCATTGTCGAGAACACCGTGGGCAACAAGGTCATCGCCCGGGAAGTACACGAGGCCCGCGACCGGGTAACCGACGGTTCGACCATCGCCGGCCCGCTGGCCGCCGGAAATGTGTTTCCCCCGTTATTGACCGATATGCTGGCGGTCGGTGAGGAATCCGGGGATATGGCCGGCGCCCTCGGCCACATCGCCGAGCGCTACGATAAGGAGCTGGACCGCAGCGTGAAAGTTTTGACCACCGTGCTGGAACCGGTCATGATTCTGGTGATTGCCGTTGGCGTCGGGTTTGTCGCCATCAGTATGTTGATGGCGGTGTTTGAACTCACCAGCGGCTTGAATGTCTGAACCAAGGTAGGAGCGCATTATGAACAAAAACGAAACATCGCGACGTGGACACCGGGCCGCCGGCTTCACCCTCATTGAAATTCTGTTGGTGGTGGTGATTATCGGCATGCTGGCCACCATCGCGGCCATCAACGTGCCGAAGTTTCTCGGCCAGGGCCGGGAAGGCAAGGCCAGGGCCGATGTCAGCGCCATCGCCACCGCGATCAATGCCTACAACATGATCGAAGGCAAATACCCGGCCAGCCTGAGCGCCTTGACCGAAGGCAACGATCCTTTCCTGCAAAGTTTGCCCAAGGATCCCTGGGGCCGCGATTATCAGTATGCCGCCAGCAGCTCCCGGCGCGGACTGCGGTTCGAAGTGTTTTCGCTTGGCGAGGACGGGGTGCCCAGCGCCGACGATATCGGCAACTGGGCCGTGGAAAAATAAACCGATGACGCCGGCGTGAGGGGCCGGGCGCGGAAGGATGTACGGCAATGCGTAGCGGATGGAGAAGGGTTGTGGTTCCGCTACCGGGTCGCCGCCGCGGATTTACCCTCATTGAAATTCTGATCGTGGTGGTCATTGCCGCGTTGGCCGCGACCATCGCATTGCCCGGCTTTGTCCGCACCATGCGCGGCTCCCAATTGCGCACCGCGTCGCGCACCGTACTGATGGCCCACAAATACGCCCGCAGCACCGCGGTGTTGCGCCAGGTTCCCATGGCCATCCTGCTGGATAGCGTCGACAGCGAACTGGAAATTATCGCCCTAACCCCGGCCGCCGGGTCGGACGCGCGGGGCAAGTTTCTGGATTCGCGCGGCTCCCGGGCCGCCGATACCGTCCTCGGCGCCGGCGGCGGTGAAGAAGCGGAAAAGCCGGCCATTCAGTCCGAGCTCGTACGTAAACTCGGCCGCGATGTGAGAATCGAAGCGTTCCGCTCCGAACGCGGCGGCCAGGAGTTTCAAGGCGTTTATTGGATCAACTATCATCCCAACGGCATGTCCGACGGATTTGAAGTCGTACTCACCGATAAAAACAACCGGCTGGTCAGCATTACCAGCGACGCCATATCCGGGCGGGTCGACGCGAAGTTCGGGAATTTCTGATGAGTGGAAACTGGAAACTGGAAACTGGAAACTGGATGTCCCGGATCGTCTGCTTCCGGTTTCCCGTGTCCCGCATCCGCCAGCCCGAACCTCAACCCCCGGGCACCCGCCTCGGCTCCCGCGCCGGACTGACTCTGGTCGAAGTGATGCTTGCCCTGGTGATTCTCGGCACCGGCTTGGTCGCGTTGGTGACCGCCGCCGGGCGGTGTATTTCCGTGGCCCGCCAGGCCAAAAACTACGAGACCGCGCGGGAATTGCTGGCCTTGGTTGAGGTGGAAAAACCCATGCAGCTTGAGGAAAAGCCCGAGGATATCGCGGGCAGCGGCGGCTTCGGGTCCGATTATCCCGGTTTCCGCTGGGTGCGCGAGATCGAACAGGAAGGCTTCGAGGAAGACGGCTTGTGGCGGGTGACCACGCAAATTCATTGGACCGAGGACAAAACCGCCCGCCGCGAGCAGGTGGTTACGTTGGTGTACTGGCCGGAGGAGAAAATGGGAGGGTCCTTTGAACGGAGGTGAATTTTTTAGCGCCTCCGCGAGGCGCATGGTTTGCCGCTCGCGGAGCGGCTACTACACCCCAGGGCAGACACCAGGATGTAGTAGCGCCTCCGCGAGGCGCATGCTCGCATCACGCGTGGGCTTTACCTTGCTCGAAGTCCTGGTCGCGGTCACCTTGCTGGCCACCGCCTTTACCATTATCTGGAGCACCTTCGCCACCACGCTCGACGGCTGGCGGCGTAGCGGCGAGTTTCTGGATCGCATCACCCATGGCGATTTTGTGATCGATCAGATGGTGTCGTCGTTGCGCTCGACGGCGTTTTTCCCGAACCGCCCGGATAAATTCGGATTCTGGCTGGATTCCAAGGGCGGCGGCGACGCGCCGCGCGATACCATCAGTTGGGTGACTTCGGGCGGGTCGTTCATGCTTCCCGAGGATCCGTTGAGCCGGGGGTTGTATCGCATCATGCTCAGCGTGGAAGATGCCGGCCGGGATTCCGGCTTGGCCGTCCGATCGTTTCAGCACCTGAAAGAGGAGATCGACAAGGCGGACGTGAAGCCCTGGTTTGTTTCTCCCCGGGTCAACGGGCTGAATGTGGAAATTTATAATTTTGAGGACGAAGACTGGGACGACGAGTGGGAAGACACCAATGCCGTTCCCAGCCTGGTCCGGATCACGTTGTATATGGAGCCGGTGGAGAAATTCAAGCCGCCGATCAAGCTGCAGCGAATCGTCGAAATTCCCGTTGCCCCGGCGGTGACCGGGGCGGTGCGGGTTACGCAGGGTCCCGGCGAAGGCGCGGAGCGCCGCCGGGGCCGTTCGCCCAGCGAACAGCAGGAAAATCCGGAGGGCGGCCGTCCGCCACGCGAAGGCGAACAAAACGCGCCGAACCTTCGCATGCGGGAGCGTTCGCCATGAGCCGGACCGAGGCATGCCGGGAAAAAAGTTCCAAGGTTTGGAACTTTTTGGATGGAAACGTTCCAAGGTTTGGAACTTTTGGCAAAGGTCCGGGCATGATTCCCGGCGAGCCGCGAACATGGTTTGCCCGCGCGAAGAAGTCCGGCGGTCCTGCATCCGAGGAGGGCGCGGCGTTGATTGTGGCGGTGTGGGTGATTCTGATCATGACCCTGCTGATCAGCTCGATGGCGTTTGACATGCAGGTCGAGGCCAACGTCGCGGCGTTTCAACGCAAGCGCGTGCAGGCCCAGTACCTCGCCCGGGCCGGCATGGAATGGTCGTTGGCGGCGCTGAACCGGAAGGTCACGGAGAACCAGGACGAAGAGCTGGTGCTGGAGCCGGGACAGGACGAGCAACTGGTGGTGGCATCGATCAACCTGTCGCGTGGCGTGGGCATTTCCGGCGTAACCACGGAGTTGGGCAGCGGGCGGTTCATCGTGGATATTCTCCCCGAGGAAAGCCGGCGCAATGTCAATGTCCTCACCGAAGAGGACTGGAAGGAAATTCTCGACCAGGCCGGCGTGGAAAATACCCGCTGGCCTGAATTGATCGATTGTTTTCTGGACTGGATCGACGAAGGCGACGCCCACCGGTTGCACGGGGCGGAGTCGGATGATCCGTTTTACAAGGAGCGGGGCTATGAGGTGAAAAACGCGCCGCTCGATACCGTGGACGAACTGTTGCTGATCAAGGGATTCGATGAAAACCTCCTGTACGGCGGGCCGTCGCCGCAGGACGCCTCGGTCATGTACCGGGGGATCGCCGGATGGCTGACCACCTGGGGCGACGGCAAGGTAAACGTCAACACCGCGTCGCGCGAGGTGCTGATGACCCTGCCGGAGATCGAGGAATATGTCATCGATGCCATTCTGGAATACCGGACCGGCGTCGACGGCATCCCCAATACCAAGGATGACGGCTTCCGCGATGTGGATGAAGTCATTACCAAGACTGGCCTGGACCCCCAATTGCGGGATTTGATTACCACAACCGAACGAAAATACCTCCGCGTGGTCTCAATAGGCGAAGTGGACGGGGTGCGGAACGGAATTTGGGCGGTCCTGCAGGCCGGAGAGGGCGGGGTTTTGCCGGTCTATTGGCGCGAAGAAGCGATGCCTTGACGCAGGCATCGACGGTCACCATGGAACATCCGGGGGGTGGGCGCCATGGCGTTTTGTGCGAGCGTTGAGGGTTCAACGTTGGATGTTGAATGTTGGAAGATTTTCTCCATACTGCCGGTTTATGTCTGAAGGATCCATTATAGCCTTGGTGTTGCGGGAAAGCCGCGTGGAATGGACGGCGCTGCAGCATCGCAAGCACCGGGCGGAAATCAGCCAGCAAAAATCCGTTCCGCTCGACTGGCCGGAAGGGCTCACCGATCACCGCTCTCCCGAGGCCGCGACGTTCCTGAAGGGGAAATTGCCCCCCTTGAAAGGCTCGTTGGGCATTGCGATTCCCTCGGACCGGGTGTTGATGCGGATCATCGAGCTGCCCTCGGTTGATACGCAGGAGCTGCTCGGAATGGCCGAGCTTCAGGTGGATAAGTTTTCACCGTTCCCGACCGACCAGATGGCCCTGGCCATTGAAGTGCTCCATCAAACCGAAGAGAGTTCGCGCGTATTGATCGCCGCGGTCCAGCACGACTATATCGACCACCTCGGCGAATTCCTCATGAACGCCGGGCTGTACCCGCAATCGGTGGATGTCGACGTGTTGGGGTGGTGGACGTTGATCCGCGACGAAGGGCGCTTGCTGGGATCCGGTCAGGAAGCCGTGGTGATTCACGATGACGCCTGCGCCCAGTTGATCATGGTGCGCGACGGCGTGCCGCTGGTCATTCGCGCTCTTGATACCGGCATCGACCTTGAACAGCCGGCCTTTGCCCGGGAGATTTCCGACGAACTTGAGTATACCCTGATGACGCTGGAAGGAAGCTGGGGCGCGGCCGAAACCCAGCGGCTAACCTTCTGGACGATGGGGCGGCCCTCCGAGGCCGTGGTAGCGGAACTGCGCCGGGCGCTTCCGCTGGAAGTAATGTCGGCCGATCTGAATACCCTGCCCCCGTTGAGCGAAGGCCTTAGCCGTCGCTTGTCCTCTCCGGAAAGCGCCAGCCTGGATCTCGCCCCGGCGGGGTGGCGGCGCGGTATCCAGTCCAAGCAGTTTCAGCGGCGGGCGTTGGTAATTGCCGGGGCCTCCTTCGGGGTCTGGCTGTTGTTCATGGCGGGCCTGTTTTACTGGTCCAACCATCAGAAGACCCGGCTGGCAAAATCGCAGACGGCGATTGTCCGGCTGGGCGAAGAGGTGGAGGCCGTGCGCACCCTGCGCGGTCAGGTGGAGTGGCTGCAGCAATACGCCGACCGCACCTATTCCAGCCTCGAGTGCCTCCGGGAAATTTCGGAATTGCTGCCCGCCGGGGTGGAAATCACCAGCATCACCTATAACAAAGCTTCCCAGGTCAACCTCCGCGGCGAAGCCGATTCCGACGGCCCGGTAAACGACTTCATCGCCCAACTGGAAAAATCCGCGCTGTTCACCGAAGTAAAAACCGAAGGTATTTCCACCGCGCAACGCGGCGGCCGGACCCGCTCGCAATTCCGGATCACCATGATGCTGCCCTCGGCGGCGGGAGCGCAGGAATCATGATTTTCAGCCGGCGCGATTTTCATTTGGTCCTGGTCATGATCGGCGTCTTGCTGCTCGGTTTGACCTACCTGCTGGGCGCGCCCCGGATCGAGCAGTGGCGGCAGGCCGCCACGGTTCGGGAACGCCTCGAGCGCGACCGCGCGGTGGCCGAACGCATTCTCAACACCCGCGGCGAGTGGGAAGGCCAACTCAGCGAATTGCGCGCCACGTTGCCCCGGTACGGGATGAACGAAGCGGTCGGCGCTGAATTGCTGCGCCAGGTTCGCCGGCTGGCCGACGAAAACCGCGTCATCACCACCCGCATCACCCCCGACGCGGAAAAAATGATCGGCGATCTCTACGAACAGGCCATTGAAGTCACGTGGGAGGCCGGTCTGGAGCCGCTGGTCCGTTTCCTGTATGCGGTGCAGGTGGCCGGGGCGACGCTGGATATCCGGCAAATGACCATGACCCCGTCCCAGGGCGACCAACTTAAAGGGAATTTAAAAATATTTTTTGCGTATCAACGCGTGCCGCCGGAAGCGGAAGTCCGGGATGGCGGTTGACGGATGGACAGGAAGCGTGAACGGAATAATCCTATGAAAACGAGAAACCTCTTTTTTCCGACAGCGGGTTGGCGGCGCGTGGAGAAGCCGGTAGCCGCGATGCTGGCCTGGTGCATGCTGGCGGCCCCGGCCATGGCGCAACTTCCGATGCCGGTTCCTCCCGGCATCAGCGAATTCGAAGAAGTAGGCGCTCCGGCGGCGCCGCAGAATCCGGCGCCGACCCCGCCGGCGCGGCCCGGCGGCGGGCGTGAGGAAAAGCTGCTGCAATTGAATTTCCGCGATTCCCCGCTCGATCAGGTGCTTGATTTTATTGCGGAGTTGAAAGGAAAGACGATCATCAAATCGCCGGGCGTCAATGCCTCCATCACGCTGAAAAGCCAGACGCGACTGAATGTGCAAGAGAGCATGATCGCCTTGGAGGCCATCCTGTCCATGCACAACATCACCCTGGTGCCGATGGGCGACAAGTTTCTCCGTGCCGTCCAGACCGGCCAGGCCCGGCAGGAAGGCATGGCCATCCGGATCGGTCTTCCCGAGGAGGGCTTCCGGGAAACGGATGCGCTGATTTCCCAGATTTTCACCCTCAAACACATCGAACTCGCGGAAATTCAGGCGGTCATTCAGGGGTTTCTCCACGGGTACGGAAAAATCCAGCCGCTGGAACGCGCCAACAGCCTGATGGTAACCGATACCGAATCCAACCTTGCCCGGATAACCGAGTTGCTTGATTTTCTCGATCAGCCGGTCGAGGCCAAGATTGAAACCCGCATCTATGAAATCCGGTATGCCGAGGCTTCGCAGGTCGCCGGTAAACTCAACGAACTGATTGCCGACTCGCAGGCCAAGGAAGAACGTCCGCAAATCGCCGTCCCCGAGGCCATGCCGTCCATTCCTTCCCCGCCCGGCGTTATTCGGGCCCGCCAGGCCCAGCAGCAGGCCCAGCAGGCCGGCAGTGAAATTGAGGCGGCCATGCAGATGGCCGAGCGCGGGATCGTCACCGGCAAGGTGCGCATCATCGCCGATGACCGCACCAACATCCTGTTCGTCATCTCCCGCACGGAAAACTTTGTGTTCTTTGACCGCATTGTTGAAGTCCTCGACCGGCCCATCGATCCGGCGATCACCGTACGGGTGGTCGCTCTTGAGTACGCCAAGGCCGAGGAAATCGCCGGCATCCTGAATGAATTTATCGGCGCCGCCTCCGCGGAAAAATCCGGTACCGCCCGCGCCGGTCCGTCGGATACGGACGCCGGCGCCACCGATGCCCGCAGTCTTGCCCTGCGCGACTTCATTCGCGCCCGCACCGAACAACGTGCCACCGCTGAACCGGCCGCCCCCGGGCAAACCGCCATCGGTCGCCTTTCGCCCGAAACCAAGATTCTCGCCGATAAGCGCACCAACTCCCTGCTCATGATGGGCAAGCTGCGCGATCTCGCCGTGCTCGAGGACTTGATCGACCATCTGGACATCATGCTCGCCCAGGTGGTTATCGAGGCGGTCATCATCGAGGTTGGTTTGAGCGACGAAATTCGTTCCGGCATCGACTGGGTGCAAAAATCCATGCTCGCCTACAACCAGGCGGTCGTGGGTCCCGGCGGCGGTTTGTCGGTCGTGGAGCCGGTTGCGGCGTGGGGCGGCGGCACCAGCTTGGGCGCCGGCGTGCCGCGCGATGCCACCACCATCGCCGATGCCAGCAGTATTTCCTCCGGCGGTTTGAATTGGTACATGAGCATTTTCGACCTGAACATTGATGCGGTGATCCGTCTGGCCGCCAACTCCCGCAATGCGCAAATTCTCTCCACCCCGGTCATTGTCACCACCGACAACACCGAGGCCAAGATCATTGCCAGCACCCAGCGCCCGGTCGTCACCACCACCAGCACAACCGACGGCGGATCCATTCGCTCCAGTTACGAGTACCGGGATATCGGCATCAACCTCACCGTCACTCCGCGGATCAATCCCCAGAGGATGGTGGTCATGGAGGTCAACCAGACCGCCGATGACGTTGCCGGGGAAATCTTGATCGACGGCAACCTTGTGCCCGAAATCACCAAGCGCGAACTGAACGCCACCGTGGCGGTGGGTGACCGCTCCACCATTGTGCTCGGCGGTTTGATCCTCAGCCGCAACGCCAAATCCGAGACCAAGGTGCCGTTGCTCGGCGATATTCCGGTGCTGGGACGGCTGTTTAAATTCAAGTCCGATCAGCGGCAGCGCTCCGAGTTGGTCGTGTTGTTGACGCCGTACGTGTTGATGACGCCGGCGGAAGCCCGGGCGGAGTCCACCCGGTTGTATTCGGCCAACAGCTCCCGCCAACGGGAATGGCATACCGGCTGGTCCGATAGCCCGTTCGGCAAAATGACCGACCGGGAAAAAGCCCGGTACTTGGAGGATTGGGAGAAAAACCGCCCGGTACCCTACACCCGGGATTTGTCCATCAATCTTTTTGATGACAAAGCCGCCCCCGGCAATGCCGCCAAACCGCCCCGCCGGACATTGATGAATATCAACGTATCCGAAGACGAGTCGGTAACGCCGGACGAAGACCCGGGGGAGCCGGCGCCTGACGCGCCGGTTGCCGTGGAGGAGGAGGCGTCGCCCGCGCCCGCCTCCGCCCCGGTCATTGATTACAACGCCCCGGCCCCGGTGCGGTAACGGGGGCACGGCGGCGATGAAAAAAATCCGCCCGCCCCTCGATACCGCTCAACGGGAGCGTATCGCCGCCGAATTGCGTCGGGATGTCGCCCAGCGCATGCGCGGGTACCGCGAACGCGCGTTGGCGATTTACCCGCATGTGTGCGCCAGTTGCGGACGTGAGTTTTCCGGCGTACGCCTCAAGGAACTAACCGTTCATCACAAGGACCACAACCACGATAACAATCCGCCCGACGGCAGCAACTGGGAGTTGTTGTGCGTCTACTGCCACGATCACGAACACGAGAAAAACAAGATGGCGGGTCACGGCGGCGGCGCCGGACTCAACCTGAAGACCGAAAAGTCCGCACTGTTTAATCCGTTTGATCAACTCGACCGCATTGATCCGCGCAAATCTTAGTGCGAACCGGATCCGGCCGTCGCCACCATCCATCCTCGTTCGTGAAGGGCGCGTTCCCGGTTTCCTAGTACGAATCACCTTGGTGGAAGGCGTTAGATCAGTTTACATGAACGGAAAGCCGCTCGATTCGCATCATGTGTCACCCCGAGCGGAGTCGAGGGGTCTCTGGCTGGCTGATCGTGGCGAAGATTTCTCGACGTCGTTCTCCTTCGTCGAACTTCGCTCGAGATGACCCCTTGAATGCTCGCGGTGTTTCATAAAGATGAGGGTCGCGATGTTGATTCAGATTCTGCTGAAAATGGCCGCCCTCATCGCGGGCGGCTACAGAAACCGCCGATAATCAGGACGTTTTGCTGTAGACGCGCACGCTGGGCGCGTCGTTTACTCCCGCTTTTTGGCGTCTTCCCAGTAGCGTTCCAGCTCTTCCAGCGGGCAATCCGCGAGCTGTTTTCCCTGGGCGTGCACGGCATGTTCGACGTATTCGAACCGGCGGGTGAATTTGCGGATGGTTTGGTGGAGCAGTTCTTCCGGATTGTGGCCGGAAAACCGGCAGACATTGACCGCGGCAAAGAGAACATCGCCCAGCTCCTCGCCGACCGCCTGCTCGTCGTCGTCGGTGATCGCCTCGCGGACCTCGCCGACTTCTTCGTCCAGTTTTTTGAGCGCGCCCTGGATATTTTCCCAGTCGAAACCGACCCGGGCCGCTCTTTTTTGGACAAGGTGGGCTTTGTGCAGGGCGGGCAGACTTTTGGGAACGCCTTCCAGGGTTGAGCGCGTGCCGTCCTTTTTCTCCGACTTCTTGATCGCCTCCCAGTTTTTCAGCACCTCGTCGGAGCCGCTGACCTGGGTGTCCCCGAAAACATGGGGATGGCGGCGGATCAATTTTTCACAAATCGTGGCGGCCACGTCGTCGAAGGTGAAGGCGCCTTCTTCGCGGCAGAGTTGCGATTGAAACACCACCTGGAGCAGGAGGTCGCCGAGTTCCTCTTTCAATTTGCCGCGATCGCCGCTGTCGATGGCGTCGAGCACTTCATGGCTTTCCTCAACCAGATGCTCCTTGAGGGTGGCCAGTGTCTGTTTGTGGTCCCACGGACATCCGCCCGGCCCGCGGAGGATGCTCATGATTTCGATCAGGCGGTCGATTGGTTTCCAATCGGCGGGAGGAGGCGTATGGTTGCGTCCGGTTGGTTCGTTCACGGGGCGCCCATCAGGTCAGGGCGTCCAGCAGTTCGGAAAGAACGATATCATCCAGGCTGTCCAGTACAGCGTCCACGCCGCCGAAGTCCTGATAGGCGGTGAAGGTGTCGGGGATGACCAGGCAGCGCATGCCCGCGGATACCGCGGATTTTCCGGAGTCCCGCGTGCCGGCAATGGCGATGCATGCCCGGGCGGCCTTGCTCAGGGACCGGGGAACCTTAAGCCAACAATCGGTGCGCGGAAAGTGCCGTTCGTTTTCGGGGAAGAACATGACGTCAACCTGCCGGGCGGCCAGGCCGGTTTTATCCATAATGTTTCGGGCGATATCTTCGGGAAGCACGGTCAGCGCGGTGGCCCGGATGCCCCGGCGGGCGGCCTCGTCGAGCACGGCGACAAAGTTTGGATGCAGGCTTGCCGCATCGTGTTGCATACGGGTGGTGTAGCCGGCGAGGATACGGGCCGCTGCTTCATCCCCCAGCTTGCCTCCGCCGAGTTCGGCGATCACGCGTTCTGTCACATACGCCGGAGCGGCATGCACGCAGTGGCGGGCGAACTGGCGTTCGTTGAGCGCCAGTCCGGCTTCCTGGAAAACTTCGCGTGTCGCTTCAAACAATTTTGCCCGGCCATTGAGCGCGGCCCCTTCCAATTCAAAGAGCAGCATGTATTGGGAAGTCGCCGTGTCGCTTTTCTCTGTCGCCATAAAGATAACTCCTGTCCTTAAATTTCTTCGTCCCGCCAATGTAGAGAGTACGGGGCGCAAAGGTCAAGCAGCGATGGTGAGGGGACATTCCCCGGTATGGTCGAGCGTTGGCGCGTCGATGCGACGCTATGCGCTGGGATTTACGGGCGATCGATCCAGCGGGTGACGGTGTATCTGAAAGCGACCGGGCCTTTCGCGCCGAGGGAATGATGTTCGCGGCGTGGCGCGCCGTCGGCATCGGCTTCTTCGGTACTCCAGGAGCCGCGGGTAATTTTGAATTCCACGGCAGCGCCCTCGGCGATCACCGCATAGCCGCTCCACAGGTTGTCGTCGAGGCGGGTGAGGGGAAAGCCGTCCGGTCGCCAGGCGCCGAACATCTCGAGGTTGCCGGCGATAAAAACCTGCTGGCCCACCGGAAGCGGATGCGCGGTGGTAATCTCAAACGTCACCATGCGCTCCGTGGTGCGTGCCTCCGGATGTTTGTTGATGGCCGCCATGATGGGATGCTCCTGATAGGAATAGGAATACCCCAGGCCGCCCGGCATGGCAAGACGGGAACAAAGAGATTGATCGCAGTGCGCGCATTCCTGATTCCTTGACTGATGCCATTTCGTTCATCATCCATCCCATCAGGATTATAAAGGGAGTGTGCAACGAGCCCGTCCTCTTGATGCGCCGCAGGCGCATGCGCTACCGCGGGAAACCGTCGGGCAGACCCCGCGCTTCGTGGGGTCCGGGGAGTCGGTTGATCCAGCGGACCGAGCCGGTCGTCGGCGACCGGCGGCCAGCAAGGCGGAGCGGGTGGCGCTGACCTCATGGTCGCGCCGCCCGCGACAACACCGCTGGCGGCCCGCTGGGACAAACGACTCCCCGCCGACGGATTCCCGCCTGGCTCAGGTCCGTGTACAGGCAAGGATGCCTGTGTCACATTGAAGTCAGCCAATCAAGGATGCGCCCGAGCGCAGTGGCCGACCCTGGGCGGCTCGCCAGCAACTCAGCCCAGGCGTTGATTCCTGGGTGGTAGTAGCCGCTCCGTGAGCGGCATCGGATCACGGCTCCTCGCCGCCGCCGAAGCGACGGCGCAGCCCGGCGGCGACGCCGTCGAACAGGCTGTACATGACCGGGACGAGGATCAGGGTCAATACCGTGGACGCGGCGAGCCCGAAAATGACCGCGACGGCCATGGGAGCCCACCAGGCGCTGGTTTCCGCGCCGCTGATAAAGCGCGGCGGCCATTCGTGAATCTCGAGGCTGTAGCCGACCGCCATCGGAATCAGCCCCAGAATGGTGGTGACCGCCGTCAGCAGCACCGGGCGCAGGCGCAAGCGGCCCGCCGCGACGACCGCGTCGTCGGTGGAGAGTCCCTCTTCGCGTCGTTGCCGCACGCAATCGATCAGGACAATGGCATTGTTCACGACAATGCCGGCGAGGCTGATCACGCCGAGCCCGGTCATGATGATGCCGAATTTCATCTGGGTGATCAGCAATCCCCAGGTGACGCCGATCATCGAAAGCACCACCGAGAACAAAATGATCAGCGGGAGAAAAACGGAATTAAATTGCACGACCAGAATCGTCAGGATCAGGCCGAGGGCGACCAGAAAGGCCCGGCTGAGGAAGGCCATGGACTTCTGCATCTCCTCGGTGTCGCCGGCATACCGGATGCTGTAGCCCTGGGGCAGCGGAAAGTCATCCAGCAGCGCGCGGACTTCCTTGATCAGGACATCCACGCCCCGGCCCTGATTGTTTCCGTTGATGGTGATGACGCGTTTCTGGTTCTTGCGGTTGATGGAACCCTTGCCGCCGGTGTATACGACCTCGCCCAGCGAACTCAGGGGCACGGAGAGCCCGGAGGCCAGCGGGATGTGGATCCGGTCGAGCAGGTCGAACGTATCCCGCTGTTCGCGGGGCAGACGGAGGGTGATATCGTATTCCTCCTGGTCGGCACGGAATTTACTGGTTTCCAGGCCGTATATGGAGGAGCGGAGAAAGTGCCCGATGCTTTGGGTGTCCAGTCCAAGCAGGGCGGCCCGGTTCCGGTTGACGACGAATTGTAATTCCGGCAACGCGGCCTCGTGATCATCCTGCAAGTCCACCAAGCCGGGAAGGTGCTCGATGTGCCGGATGATGTCCGCGGACAAGCGCGCCAACTCATCAAAATCCTCTCCGGAAAGTTCAATGCTCACCGGAGCGCCGGTCGGCGGTCCCTCTTCCTGGCGGTCCACGGTGATTTCCGCGCCCGGAAATTTCGGCATCTCGTTGCGCAAGGTGTAGACCAGTTCCATGGTGTTGGTTTGGCGCTGGTCGGAGGGCAAGAATTCCACGTGAATGCGCCCTTCGTGGGGCGCGGAGCTGCCCATGGAAAATCCCCCGCCTCCGCCGATGCCGACCTTGGTGAGGAAAAACTTGATGTCCGGATAGGCCGGCAGCAGGGCCTCGATTTCCCGCATGGCGGCGTCGGTGGTTTCGATCGCCGTGCCCTGCGGGAATTTGACCTTGATTTCCGCGTTGCGCGGTTCGACTTCCGGGAACAATTCGAAACCGAGGTCGAGATGCGCATACATCTCGAAACTGAAAAAAAGGAACATGAAGCCAAGAACCAGCACGCCGGCGCGATGGCGCAGCGCGGTGCGGAGGAATCGTTCGTATCCGGCAATAAACGGGTGGTCTTGATTGACGCCCGGTTCCCGGACGGACCGCCGTGATCGCGAAATCAAGGCCGAACACACCGCCGGATTGATCACAATGGCCACAAACAACGAGGAACACAAAACAATGATCAGGGTGATCGGCAGGAACGACATGAATTGGCCCATGATATCCGGCCAGAAGAGCAGCGGGGCGAAGGCCATGCAGGTCGTGGCGGTGGACGTAATGACGGGCCAGGCGACCTCGGCCGCGCCCTGGCGGGCCGCCTCAATGCGCGACAACCCGAGATTGCGCAGGCGGAAAATGTTTTCCACGATGACAATCGCGTTGTCCACCAGCATCCCGAGGGCGAGGACCAGGCTGAACAACACGATCATGTTCAGCGTCGTTCCCCGGACCATCATGATCGCGAAGGCGATCAACATGGATAACGGGATCGCCGTGGCCACAAACAAGCTGTTGCGGCCGCCCATAAAAATAAGCAGGACCAGCACCACCAGGATAAAGCCGGAAACAATGTTGTTTTCCAGCTCGTTGATCATCATGTCCACGTATTCGGACTCGTCCATCACGTAGGTGACATCGATCCCGGCCGGCATGGGAAACGTCTCGATGATCGACTTCACCTCGCGGATCAACCGGACGGAGTTTTCCCGGTTGCGTTTTTTGACCTCAATGGATACGCAGGGTTCGTGGTTGATGCGGGAGATCGAGTCAATATCCTTGTAGGTGTCGGTCACCGTGGCGACATCGCGCAGGTAAACCGGGACGCCATCCCGTTCGACGAGCAGGATGTCGCGCAAATCGGCGGCCAGCTTGTATTCCCCGGGAACCCGCACCTGGAATTTTTGCCCGGACACCTCGATGTTGCCGGCGGAAATGGTCCGGTTTTCGGCGGCGATGCGGGCGGTGATGGTGTCCAGCGGAATGTTCAAGGCGATCATGCGGTTTAGGTCCGCCTCCACGCGGATTTCCCGCTCCCGGATTCCGGCCAGCGAGGCTTGTCGCACCCCGGGCACCAATTCAATGGCATCTTGAAGGTCTTCGGCAATGCCTTTGAGCCGGTTCAAATCCCCGCCGCCGGATAGGCTGAAGATGAAAATGGGGAAGTCGGTGCTGAAGTTGATGGCCTGGATGATCGGTTCATCGAGGTCGCGGGGCAAATCCGGGCGGGCAAGGTTGACCTTGTCGCGCACTTTCTGGAGGGCCATATCAATGTCCTGGCCGGAAAAGTATTCAATCACCACCGAACTCGCCCCCTCCGAGGAGGTGGAGGTGACGTTCTTGACGTTTTCCAGGTCGTTGAATTGTTTTTCCAGGGGAATGGTGACCAGCTTTTCCATGTCCTCGGGCGAGGTTCCTTCGTACAGCGCGGTGACGAAGACATAGGGAATCGTGATATCCGGCGTGCCTTCCCGCGGTAGCTGCTGGTAGGCGATTCCGCCGGCGATGCTCAAAACGCCGATGAAGACAAAGACCGCCGTGCGGAACTTGATCGCGTAATTCGTCAGAATCATGGCGACTCCAGCGGAGCCAGCAAAGCCCCGTCGATCAAGGTCCGGTTGCCGCTCACCACCACGTGGTCACCGGCCTGCAGCCCATCGGAAAGAACCGCTTCTTCGCCGCTAATGCGGTCGATGCGGACCAGGCGACGCACGGCGCGCCCGTCCCGGGCAATGAACACCATGTGTTCTCCGCGGCGGGGGATCACCGCCTCCAGGGGAACCGCCAGCGCACCGTTCATCATCCCGCGCTGAAACCGCGCCTCGATGATCATGCCGGGCATCAGATGTTCGTCGGGATTTTCCACGATGGCTTCCATGGCAAAGGTGGCGTGTCCGGGCCGCGTCGCGGATGCGGCGAAGCTCACCGTGCCGGTAAATTCCCGCCCGGGAAGCACGCTGGCGGTAAAGGTGAGGGTTTGTTTTTCCGCGAGCGCTGGCGCATCGCGTTCCGGGACGTCCAATCGAACTTTCACCGGGTCGGTTACGACCAGTTCAAACACCGCCATACCCTCGGTGGCGTGTTCGCCCACCTCGACATAATGATCGTTGATCCGTCCGTCCGCCGGGCTCCGCACCTCACATTGGGAAACATGTGTGCTGGCCTCGGTATGGGCGACCCGGGCCCGTTCGAGCCGGGTGCGAATCATATCCATGTCGCTTCCCGACACCGCGCCGGCCGCCTCGAGATCGATCCAGCGCCGGTATTCTTTTTCCGCCTCACGCAGTTCGATTTCCGCCGCCGCGAGCATGGCCTCCCACAGGCGCGCATCCAGGCGAAGAAGCACTTGGCCGTTGGTGACGGTATCGCCGCGTTGGGCCAGCCGTTCCACGACCCGGCCCGGCTTGTCCACGGGCAGGCGCGCCCGCACCATCGGCTCCACCCGGCCCGGCAGCGATACGACGTCGGGCAGATCACGCGCCGTTAAGGTGAGCAAGCGCACCGGATAGGCGCGTTCTGCCGGTTCCTCAACCACCGGTTCGCTGCGGCGGACAAAAATGGAAAAAATGATCAAGAGCGTCATCACGACGATCAGGGACCAGAGCACGACCGAAGAGATGGGTACGGAACGAAATCGTTTCATGGAAGTTTCCTGGGTTCGGGCGTCTCAAGCACGCCGCAGGCATACGTCAGGTCGGCCACGGCATGTTGAAAGGCCAGGCGTCCGGCAAGGTGTTGAAGGTGCGCCCGGTTGCGTTCGAGATTGCGGTCGGTAAATTCGAGGTTGGTTCCCAGTCCGCGATCGTAGCGAAGCCGGGCGATGGCGAGCGCTTTCTCGGCCAGCCGGATGGTTTCCCGGCTTCCTTCCAGCACCTGCAGGGCTTGCCGCATGCGCCGGAATGCCGTTTCGATTTCCACATCAATGCCGCGCTCGAGGTCGGTAATGGCGTCGGCGGCGATTTCTTTTTTTAACTGTTTTTCCGCCCGGATGGCCCGGCGCGCGCCGCCATCAAATAATTTCCATTGTATGCGTATCCCGGCCACCCATTGCCAATCCCACTCGTCCTCGATGGGATTGTAGTCCGAGGGGTCGGCCCCGGCGTAGGATGCGAAAGCCTTTACTTCCGGTAAAAATTCGCCCGTGGTCACCCGGATATCGGCTTCGAGTATATCGAGAAAAACTTCCGCCTGGCGAAGCTCCCAACGATTGGCCCGTCCGAGTTCCTGCAATGCGGAAAGCGCCTCGGCGGGGATGGGTCTGGCGTCTTCCTCGAGCGCCTCGCCCGCGTCATCCAGCGCCCAGGCGTCATCGTCCAGGTACAGCAGGTTGCGCAAGGCCGAGCGGGCGTTATCCCGTTCGTTTTTCGCCGCGATCAATACCGGCCGTTCGTTGGCCAGCCGCACCTGGGCGCTCAGCCACTCCAGCTCGGAGAGAACCCCGCTTTCGAATTTCATCCGGGCTTCCCGCTCCACCTCCTCCAATTGCGCCACCGAGGCCTGGCCGACGTCAACCGCCGCTTCGTGATAAAGCGCCGTATAAAACGCCTTGGTGATGTCGCGCCGGAGAGCCGCGATCGTCCGGTTGATTTCCTCGTCGGCCCGGATCCGGTAGGATTCCGCCGCCCGCAATGCGGCCCGCACGCTCCCGCCGGAATAGAGCAGTTGTTCCGCGTTCAGCGCCGCCCGGTATTGATTGCGTGATGCATTTGCGCCCTCCAACCCGAAGTAGGCGATGTCCTCGCCGAGACGGGTATAGGAACCGGAGGCATCCAGCGACGGGTGCACTTGCGCCCGGATGCGGCGGATATCTTCTTCGGCAATGAGCCGCTCGCGTTGGGCGGAGGCTAACGCTACCGAGCGCTCCTCGCCGAGACGCAGGCAGTCCTCCAGCGTCAACCGGAGCGGTTCCGCCCGGGCGGCGGCCAAGGCGATACTCAGCCCGGCCAGTACATGAAGAAAGCGAATCATGGGGCAAACGGTGCGGGAATATCTTTACAATGTCAAGATGAAAGGTTACGGTTGCGCCATGAAACAGGTAAAGGCCTCGTATCACCATGGGGAGTTGCGGAAGGCGCTGGTCGACGCGGCCGCCGCGTTGGCGGCGGAGCGCGGGCCGGAGGCGGTCAGTTTGCGCGAGACCGCGAAGCGGGCCGGGGTGTCCCATGCCGCGCCGTATCATCATTTTTCCGGACGGGCCGAATTGCTGCACGCGGTCGCTCTGGAGGGGTTCCGGTTAATGGATGCGGAGATGTCGCGGGCGGTCGCCCGCAAGCGCCGGGGCGCGCCCCGGGAGCGGCTGGCCGCGCTTGGTCAGGCGTACATCCGGTTTGCCGCCAAAAATCCCCACTATTTCCGGGCGATGTTTCGCGGGGTCAAGCCGGACGATGATCTTCCCGATGAACACCAGCATGGCCGCAAAAATTTCGATTTGCTGGTGGCCATGGTGCAGGACTGCCTGGGCGAGTCGGGTTCGCCTTCCGGTCGTGTGCTTGATCGTGTGCTTGCCGCCTGGGCGATTGTGCATGGAACCGCCAGCTTGTGGGTGGAGCGCGGTTTTCACGACACGCCATTTGAGCAAGCGGGCTACGAAGCCCTCGCCCGCGCGGTCACCCGGGCTACGGTGTCCGTATTTGAACCCGATTGAGCCGGGGGGCGCGGGCAACCGTAAACTTGGCGCCGAATCGACATCAGTAAAATTAGCCGAATACCGTCAGCCGTATAAGCGTTGGGCTCGTTGAATGTCGTTTTGCCAATCCCGCAGGTTCATGCCGAGGAATTGCAGGGAGTCCGATTGGCGCGCGACATCGGCTAGCGTCTGCCCATCATCCCCGCGCCATCTTGTTTCGACGCGAATGATTTTCGTGAACAACCCAGCGCGTGCGCAAGCTGGTTTCGCGCGCCTCCACCTCGGCGACCTGGTCATCCTGTCGCGCGATCCGACCGTCGGCGATGTGGAGACCATCAATGAAATCAAGGTGACGGAGACCATCAAGGAAGCCATTATGAGAGAATCTGGAATGAGTGGGTACGGAGTGTTCTTGCTTCAGTCTGTCGTGCGAGTATCCTGCAAATAGTTACCAAGAGAATGCCCATGGCGA
Organism: uncultured Verrucomicrobiota bacterium; assembly: GCA_937873455.1. GTDB lineage: Bacteria > Verrucomicrobiota > Kiritimatiellia > CAIVKH01 > CAIVKH01 > CALMUP01. The sequence goes on along the minus strand of CALMYG010000002.1, from coordinate 112,188 downwards.
AATCTGTCCTCATCCTACTTGCGTGTGGGGTGGTCCTCACGGCCACCCACGCGCAGGCTGCTGATCCCTTGCCCTCGTTGACTGACACCGCGACCAATCAGGCAATCATCGCTTTCCACGCCCAAGCCGATGTGCCGGAGGGCATGGTGCGGATTCCGGGTGGAGAATTTATGATGGGCTCCGAAGCGCCGTGGGCCTTTGTGAACGAGCGGCCGGCTCACCGGGTCCGGGTTGACCCTTTTTTGATGGAAGTTTATCCGGTTACGAACGAGGAATTCGCGCGGTTTGTCGAGGCAACCGGATACCTGACCGTGGCGGAGCGGCCGGTGGACTGGGAGGAAATGAAACAGCAACTCCCGCCGGAAACGCCCAAGCCGCCGGATGAAATGTTGGCGCCGGGATCGCTGGTGTTTCGGCCGACACAAGGCCCGGTGGACTTGCGGGGTATGGATGCCTGGTGGCATTGGACCTCCGGGGCGACGTGGAGGCATCCTGAAGGTCCGGGGAGTTCGATTGAAGACCGAATGAATCATCCGGTGGTGCAGGTTGCGTGGGAAGATGCGGTGGCTTATGCCACCTGGGCGGGGAAACGATTGCCCACGGAGGCCGAATGGGAATTTGCCGCGCGGGGCGGTCTGGAAGGCGCCCGCTACGCGTGGGGCGAGGAAGAACGTCCGGACGGCCGTTTCATGGTCAATCGATGGGATGGCGATTTCCCTTATCGCAACACGGCTGAAGATGGATTCATGGGAACGTCCCCGGTGGGCAGTTTTTCCGCCAATGGCTACGGACTCTATGATATGGCCGGAAATGTCTGGAATTGGTGTGCCGATATCTATCAAGCCGCAACCTATGCGTCCCGGCAAGAAGAGGGCGGGGTGTGTTACAATCCGGCCGGACCGGATCCCGATACCCCCGAAAAGCTGGTCTACGGCGATCCCTCGCCACCCACTGCGCCGGGGGCGCAGCGGCGCGTGACCAAGGGCGGATCATTTTTATGTCATCCCGACTACTGCGAAAGTTATCGGCCGGCCGCCCGGCGTGGCACCCCGCCTGACACCGGGACCAGTCATATCGGTTTCCGGTGTGTGATGGATATCCCCAACCTTGAAGCGGAAATTCAAGATTTATAGTATGCAACTCAAACCGTGGGTTCGTGTGGATTCGGCTGATTACTCAACACAGCGGAGGGGGTCGACGAAGATCACGACAAAGCTCGCGACAACGACATCATGAATACTGAATACAACCCATGAAAAATCACATGCTAGTCCCGCAGGGACCCAGAAAATACGTAACGACCCTTGCCTTGATGCTGGGCCTTGGCCATGCCCTACCGGCCTTTGCCGCAGATACCATTTACCACAACGGCTCGATTCTCACCATGGCCGGTGAGGCGCCGACCTATGTCGAGGCGCTGGCCGTGGCCGATGGAAAAATCGTGTTTGCCGGCGACAAGGATGAAGCGCTTGAACTCAAGACCGATGCGACCGAGATCGTGGACCTGGAAGGCAAGGCGCTCCTGCCCGGTTTTCTCGACAGCCATAGCCATTACATCAACGCGTTGCTGGTAGCGAACCAGTGCAAGCTGTACGCTCCACCGGCCGGGCCGGGGAAAGATGTGCCCAGCATCATCGCCGAGCTTAAAAAATTTGCCGCCGAGCGCAACATCCAGCCCGGCGAGATGATCATGGCCTATGGGTACGATGACACGGTCATGCCGGACGGCCGCTTGTTGAACCGGGACGATCTCGACGAGGCCTTCCCCGAAAACCCGGTGCGGGTGGACCACGTTTCGATGCACGGCGGCGTTCTCAACAGCCTCGCCCTGGAGAAATACGGCATCAGCGCCGAAACCAAGACCCCGCCCGGCGGCGTGATCGTGCGCAAGCCCGGCACCGACGAACCGTGGGGCCTGATCATGGAGACCGCCTTCCTGCCCGTGTTTGAAAAAAGCGAGCCGATGACGGCCAGGCAGGAAATCGAACTCACCCGCGCGGCGCAAATGCTGTATGCCGAAACCGGCATCACCACCGCCCACGAGGGGGCCACGCATCTACCCCAGCTTCAAACCATGATGCGGGCCACCGAAGCCGGAGCCAATATCATTGATGTTATTGCCTACCCGTTCATCACCGATGTGCCGAAAATCCTCGAAGCAGTGCCGCGGGAGCAGTGGGGCGTTTACGACCGCAACTTTAAAATCGGTGGCGTCAAGATCACCCTTGACGGCTCCCCGCAGGGCCGGACCGCCTTCTTCACCACCCCGTACCTGACGGGCGGTCCGGGTGGCGAGGAAAACTGGGTGGGCGAACCGACCTTTCCCGAGGACCTGGTCATGAAGGCCTTTGAGTTGGTGTACGGGCTGAATGTGCCCCTGAATGTCCATTGCAACGGCGACGCGGCCATTGATCTGTTTCTCAAGGCTTACGAACATGCCCGCGGCGGCGACTTCACCCGCCCGTGGAATGTCACCACGATCCACACCCAGTTCATGCGGGAAGACCATATTCCGAAATTCGTGGAATACGGCATCCGCCCCTCCTTCTACACGCTGCACACCTATTATTTCGCTGATGCCCACCAGGCCAACCGCGGACCGGAGCAGGCCGCGTATATCAGTCCCATGCGCGATGCCATCGACGCCGGTTTGCGGCCGGGGAATCATACCGACTTTGTGGTCGCCCCGCTTGATCAACTGTTCCAATTGTGGTCGGCGGTCAACCGCGTCTCACGCTCGGGCGAAGTGATCGGCGAAGACCAGCGGGTCAGCGCCTACGAGGGGTTGAAGACCATGACCTTGTGGGTCGCGGAACAATACGGCGAAGAGGATCGCAAGGGTTCGCTGGAGGTGGGCAAGCTGGCCGACCTGGTGATCCTCGATCGCGATCCGGTTCAGGTCGACCCGATGGCGATCAAAGACATTAAGGTGGTGCAGACCATCAAGGAGGGACGCACGATTTATCCGGATCCCGGCAACTTGCCGGTGGTGGCGGCATCCACTTCCGACGCGGATGCGACCTATGCCTGGCGCGCCCACGTGTGTTGCAAGGTTGACATCAACACCGCCGTCGACAAGGAGTGGACGCTGGTATCCCTCAACGGGAAGGCCATTGCGAGCGATGCCCCGCCGACCATGACGTTTTCCAGCGGCGGCCGGTTGGTTATCTTTGGCGGCGTCAATCGCCTGACCGGCAGTTACGCCCTCGTCCATGACCGGGTCATGATGGGGCAATTGGCCAGCACGCTGATGGCGGGGCCTCCGGAACGGATGGAGCTGGAGCAGGCTTTTGCCAGGGTGCTGCAGGAGGTCGATAGCTTTCACGTGCATGGAGATGAATTGGCGTTGCGTAGAAATGGCAAAGACATTGCGACGTTTCGCGGGGATAAGTAGCGGCATTGGGCATGCGTTCCATGCAAAGGCGCTTCCGGGATTAGCGTGGGTTTATAGTTAGACGAGTCGACTGTTTCCGTCCCCCTGCTCAGTGGCCGTGACCGGGCCGCACGTTTAATAACAGAAGGCAACGAAGGATAACGACGAGGTTTGTTGTAAATCACGAAGATGTCTCCACTGCGCTTCGCTACGGTCGACATGACCGGTTCGTCGCATCCGTCACCCCGAGCGAAGTCGAGGGGTCTCGGGGTTACGCATACCACACGTAACCCCCACCCTTGATCGGATACCCTTAAACGCCGGTCCGCCGTAGCAGTGGCGAAGGCGGGACCCGCTTAAACGGTCCGCCGGGTGTGCAGGTACAAATCAGCCAATGAAAAATCACACGTCATTCCCGGAAGGACCTTATATTGAGGAATCGCCGATTCGCCCCGGGGCACGGCCGCGAAACGCAACATTTGCCGGTTGCAATCATGGATAGTATTCGATAACCAAACGGCATGACTATTGATGTGCGGGAAATGCGGCAGGTGGCGGCGATCGCCAGTGAAGGAAGTTTTGCCGGGGCGGCAAAGGTGCTCCACATGAGCCAGCCCGCGCTTTCACGAAGTATTCAGGAGGTGGAGCGCAAGGCGGGCTTCCGGCTGTTTGACCGCGGGCGCGACGGGGCGATGCTCACCGATGCCGGCCGCGCGTTCATGCAACAGGCCTCGGACATTCTGGCGCTGGCCGACGGCATGGAGCGCGAACTCGCGCTGATCAAGGGCCTCGATACCGGCGATCTATTCATTGGAGCCGGTGTGTACGTCAGTGACATGTTTGTGGGCGAGGCGCTGGCCCCGTTTGCCCGGTTCGATACCAAGGTCCGCATTCGCCTGTTGAATGATTTGCCCGATGTGTTAATCCACCGGCTTCGTCGTCGTGAAGTGGATATCGTCGTGGCTGATCCGGCCTGGCTCAATCCCGCGACCGAGATCAAGCAGATCACGCTGAGTCGCCATCAGGGCTACTTGGTCGTTCGCCACGGGCATCCGCTCCTGGGGCGGCGAAACCTTGCCGCTGGAGATTTGGTGCGGTATCCGCTGGTCAGCATGCCGCTGATGCCCAACCGGATTGCCTTGATGGGTCAGCATCTTAAGGGTGCTGAGGCCGGGGTGCATAAGCTTCTCGAAAAGTGGAGGCCGACGATCGCGGTGAACTCCATCACGTCCATGAAAACCATCGTAGCTGATTCCGACGCGATCACGATCGTCTCCTTGAAGATGGTCCGGCACGAACTGGCCCGGCGGGAGCTTGTGGTACTTCCTCTTCAATTTCCCTGGCTGGGTACGAACTTTGCGATTATGCACCTGGCCCACCGGACCTTGTCGCCGCTGGCCGAGGCGGTGATGACGTCCATTGTGACCGAAGACGGAAACTTGCTCGAGCTGGAGCGCAAACTGGCCACGCGTTGGCTAAAGAAACCGGCGGGTCGGCGCGGCGGGCGTTGATGCCCTCCCATGAGCGTGGGTTCATGGCATCCGGCGGGCCTTTTCGACCAGCGCGCGGATGCGCTGGCGATAAGCGTGTTGCCGTTGCCGTGCCTTTTCCTTTTTCACCGCCGGAGCGACGCATGGACGCCCGGCGGCCGGGGAAAATACCGCCTCAGGGGTGGTGAAAAGGTTGCGTTGCCGGAAGGAGGCGGGCGTAATCGCCAGCAATCGCCCGCGCAACGGCGTGGCGAACCACGGGTCGGCGGCAACCCGTCCGGGATCACACGTCCAGCCGGGTCGGGCAATGCCCGCACGATCCGACAGCCATTCGGCATAGGCGGCGAGATAGGCATCAGCCATATCGCCGCCGGGGAAGCGTCCGCGGCACCGGAGAGGTTCTTCTTCCATACGCCGTAGAAATGCCGGCCGGCTCCGGACACCCCCCCGTTGAATGTCGTGTTGCCAATCGCGCAGGTTCATGCCGAAGGATTGCAGGGAGTCTGACCGAGAGGCGACATCGGCCAACGTTTTGGGTCGGGTCATGATAGGCTTAGCGTTCACCGTCAAATCGACTCCTCGATGAGTGATGTCAGCACGACTTCGTGCTCTTTGGTAATGACATCATCCGGGTAGTATTTATCAATGTGGTCTTGGATTTCCACTACCGACCGGATTCCGATCTTTCGAATCAAGAAGCGAAGGTCATCCAGGTCTCCTCCATAGCCAGGCAACGGATCGCGGCACGCCAGTGCCTTCATGGCCAGTAGATATCCCGCCGTGGGTGCGGTCAGTTTAATGCCCGGCCCCTCCCAGGGTATTGGGCGCAATTGTTCCGAGGGTGCGAGAAAAATACGCACATGATCGTTTAGCCAGTCCTCCGGGAGCCCCAATTCACGAGCGACTTGAACGACCAGCACACGTCCTTCCCTGGATGGGTGAATAATCGCATCCACATCTTTGGTGATAGTTCGGGCATCATATACCAGCATCATTAAGGCACCACCATACAGGCAGACTTCCAAGGTCAATCCCTGCTTGTCGGCCAGTTCTCCCAGCCTACTCAATGCGGCAATTAACGTGTGCTTGGTTATGGTCATTTACTATTAAACATAACGTTACGATTTATGTTGTAAAGAAAGAACAGAAAGAACGTTCTTTGTTAATGCGCCACGGGCGCATCTGCGCGGCATCAACTCAACACCCTTCTCTAACCACTTGACCGGCGCGGTGGTTGTCCATCGGTCGACGCCCAGGGTCTGCGGGACTTCGATGAGAAAATAGATGGTGCCGAACAAAGTGTATTCCGCGCGGCCCATCAAGACGATCGCAACGTCGGAAGAGCCGGCCCCGGCGTGTACCTGCTCCCACTGGCTTGCCAAAACATACACGATCAGCATGGCAATGCTGTCGCCGCATACCCGGCGGATCCAAGGCCTGATTCGGTTCACGGAAGAGGAGTTTAGCGTCCGCCAAGCCACGCCGACCACGGCCGGCAACACTGCCGCAGGAACACCCTTGCCACCAGCGCCGGGGCGGGAATGGAGAAGGTATAGGCATCCCCGAGAAGCTGGGCGTATGCCGCAAAGGTCAAGGCCATGGTCAGCGGCGCGGTCAAGCAGCACAAGGTGTTAACGGCCAGACCACGGGGCCCCGGGCCAACAGGGTGTATACATTCGCGATCCACCTCCAGTCCCACCGCGAGCGTGAGCAGGACGCTGGCGGTGATTACGCCGACCGCAAGAATAGCCGCTATAATCAAGAATGTTGAGGTCATTTGGCAGATTGCGGGTGAGCGTCAACTGAAGTCCGTGTCCCTGATTCAGGAGGATGCGTTTTTGCCTCCAGCGAGGCGACAAGTCCACCATCAAATTCCCCGCCGCAACATCCATGCAAGAACTGCATGATAAAATTGTTATATTTGCATTATGCGGATAGATCATTTTTTCATAGTGTTTTCCCCGTCGCAGGGATCGGGGTTTTGGCGGAACCGTTGGAAGATGGGGCCCGCCAAGGGAACGATCGTTCGCCGCGACATGGAACAAAGCGGTGGCGCTTTAAGCCGCCACCCGGGACAACAAAACAGGGAATACATGAAAAAATCAGTTAAAAATCTCATCGCTTTCGCGATGTTGCTGGCGGTGACTGTCGGCGGCGCGATGGCCCAGTCGGACAAGCCGAACATTCTCGTCATCTGGGGCGATGACATTGGCACGTGGAACATCAGCCATAACAACCGCGGCATGATGGGTTACCGGACGCCGAACATCGACCGTGTCGCCCGCGAAGGCGTCGGCTTTACCGACTACTACGCCCAGCAAAGTTGCACCGCCGGCCGCGCCGCCTTCATCAGCGGCTCGTCCCCGGTCCGGTCCGGCATGACCAAGGTCGGCTTGCCCGGCGCGAAGGAAGGCTGGCAGAAAACGGATGTCACCATGGCCACCATCCTCAAAAGCCTGGGTTATGCCACCGGCCAATTCGGCAAAAACCACCAAGGTGACCGTGACGAGCATTTGCCCACCGTGCACGGCTTCGACGAATTCGTCGGCAGCCTCTACCACCTCAATGCCGAGGAAGAACCGGAGAACCGTGATTACCCGCGCGACATGAAGCTCGCCAGCGGCAAGACCTTCCTCGAAACCTTTGGTCCGCGCGGTGTCATCAAGAGCGTTGCCGACGGCAAAGGCGGCCAGACCATTGAGAACCTCGGCCCGCTCACCAAGAAGCGCATGGAAACCATCGACGAGGAAACCCTCTCCGCCGCCAAGGACTTCATCATCCGTATGCACAACGAAGGAAAACCATTCTTCTGCTGGTGGAATGGCACCCGCATGCACTTCCGCACCCATGTCAAAGAGGAGCATATCGGAATCAGCGGGCCCAGCGGCGACGAATACCAGGACGGCATGGTCGAGCACGACATGCATGTCGGTGAATTGCTGGCGCTCATCGACGAACTCGGCATCGCCGACAATACCATTGTCCAATACTCCACCGACAACGGCCCGCACTACAACACCTGGCCCGATGCCGGCACCACGCCGTTCCGCGGCGAGAAAAACTCGAACTGGGAAGGCGCCTTTCGCGTGCCGTGTTTCATCAAATGGCCCGGCCGATTCCCCGCCGGGACCACCCTCAACGGCATCGTCTCCCACGAAGACTGGCTGCCCACCTTCGCCGCCATCGCCGGTGCTCCCGACATCAAGGAGCGGTTGCTCAAGGGCGGCGTGGAACTCAACGGTCGGACGTACAAGAACCACATCGATGGGTACAACATGCTCGACTACCTCACCGGCAAAACCGATCAATCCCCGCGCAACGAGTTCATCTATCTGAACGATGCCGCCGAAATCGTCGCGATCCGGGTGGGCGATTGGAAAGCCACCTACATGGAAAACCGGGAACGCCAACTGCAACTCTGGCGTGAGCCCTTCGTTTCCCTGCGCGCCCCCATGCTCGTCAACCTGCGCCGCGATCCCTTTGAAAAAGCGCAGGAGAGCGCCAACAACTACAACGATTGGTACATCGACCGCGCTTTCATCCTCGTGCCGCTCCAGGCCGTGGCCAGCAAGTTCCTCATGACCTTGCAGGAATTTCCGCCCAGCCAGCAACCCGGCGACTGGAGTTTGGAGAGCCTGGAAAAACAAATCAAAGCCATGGCGCCTCCGACCCGGTAATAATCGAAGCCCTGCGGGTGCCGCCGGTTCACGGCGGCACCCATTTTTTTGCTACCATGAAGATTTTCCGGCTCATCGCCCTGTTTCTCGCCAGTTCCGTCTTTGCCGCCGATCCGTTGCCGTCTTGGAACGACACCGCGCCCAAACAGTCGATCATCGCGCTGGTTGAAAAAGTCACGACGGAAGGCGCGCCTCACTTCGTGCCGCCCGCCGAACGCATTGCCGTCTTCGACAACGATGGCACGTTGTGGGCGGAACAGCCGATGTACTTCCAGGCGTTCTTTATCTTCGACCGCATCAGGGAACTGGCCCCGCTGCATCCGGAGTGGGAAACCCGGGAGCCGTTTGCTTCGGTGCTGAACGGCGATGTGAAGGCCGCCCTCGCCGGCGGTGAGCATGCCCTCATGGAAATGGCGATGGCCACCCACGCCGGCATGACGACGGAGGCGTTCGAGCAGATCGTCACGAAGTGGATCGCCACCGCCCAACATCCGACGACCGGCAAGCGCTACACAGAAATGGTGTATCAACCGATGCTCGAGATGCTCGATTATCTCCGCGCGAACGGCTTCAAGACGTTTATTGTCTCCGGCGGCGGCATCGAATTTATGCGCCCGTGGACGGAGGCGGTGTACGGCATCCCGCCCGAGCAGGTCGTCGGCAGCAGCATCAAAACGAAGTACGAAGTGCGCGACGGCAAGCCCGTGCTGGTCCGCCTGCCCGAAGTGGATTTTATCGACGACAAGGAAGGCAAGCCGCTGGGTATTCACCGACATATCGGTCGCCGCCCGCTGATCGCCTTCGGCAATTCCGATGGCGATTTCCAGATGCTCGAATACACCACCGCCGGCGCGGGTCCCCGGTTGGGCGTGATCATCCATCACACCGACGAGGAGCGCGAATGGGCCTATGATCGTGCGTCGCACATTGGCAAGCTGGACCGGGCCCTTGACGAGGCGGAAGGCCGGGGCTGGATCGTGGTGGACATGAAGAAGGATTGGTCCGTGATATTTCCATAAACAAAGGAAACGGAGTAAAACGATGAAAAAATGGACGAACATGATGTTGGGTTTAACTCTGGGTATGGCGGTATTTGCGACCGATTCGTACGGCGGGAGCCGCCTCGGCGCGGGGGTGAATTACTGGGTCGCGCTGGATGATGTCGATGTTGAGAATGTCGATGACAACGGCTTTTCGTACTATATTTCCTACCAGCACCGAGGCGACCACCTGCTCGGCTTTCAGGCCGACCTGGAATTGTTGCCCGATCGTTTCGGCGAAGATGCCTGGGCTCCGCAGGCCTACGTGGTGATCGGCAAGTCCCTGTATGCCGCTGCCGGCGCGGGCTGGGTGTACAGCGACGGCGATTTCGCTGATGAGCCGTTCTTTGCCCTCAAGGCCGGCTTTGACCTGGAGATTGTTTCCGGCCTTTACCTCGATCTCAACGTCAATTACCGCTTCAACGATAAAGCCGATCTGGAAGGCGAAGGTACGGATATCGACACCGACACGATCTTCTTTGGCGCCGCCGTCCGGTTCGGTTTCTAGCCCTTACGATACACCCGTCCTCCGCGACGGTTTTGCAGGAGAATATGGTGAAACGAAAAATGGAATACATGTTGGCGGGGGCCATGGCAGTCGTTGTGGCCCTTTCCAGCACGGGCTGTTCGACCACGCGCCAGGAGCGATCCGCCCAGGCCGCCACGAAAATGGCGGAGTTGCGCGACCTGCTCGATCAGGGAGAAAAGCAGATCGACGCCGTTCAAAAGGCGGTCACCGATTTGCACCGTGCGGACGCCAGCCACTTACGCAAGGCCTACGACCGCTTTGATTCCGAAGCGGAAAAAATGCGGAACATCGCCGGTAAGGTCAAAGCGACCTACTCGGCAATGAAGAAGCAGTCGGACGCTTATTTCAAGGAATGGGAGGCGGAACTTGGTGAGATCCATAACCGAGACCTTTCGAAGCTGGCGCAGGAGCGGCGGACGCTACTCAAGCAGCATTACCAGTCGATCCAGGACGCGACACGGCAGCTTAAAAATTCCTACGCGGCCTATGACCGGGACATCGCGGATATGCAGCGGTTTCTCGGCAACGATCTGACCCGGGCGGGAAGCAGTATGGCCACGCCTTACCTGGAAAGGCTCGCGGCGGAAGCGGCTGCGGTCAAGGCGGCGACCGCGGATACCCGCGAACGTGTTGCCATGCTGGCCCGCATCATGGCCCCGGAATAACCTGGCGGACCACTTGCGTCCACGTCCTGACCTTGGCCCATGCGCATCGATGAAGGTTTTCCGGAAAATGCTGGTCTGCTGCGCGCCAGCTCTATGGCTGGCTCCGACTTCGTTTGCCCAGCCGGATGATGGATGGGTGGCCCGCACCATGACCAAGCTGGAAAGTATGGAGTTTGAGTTCTCGCGAAGCGAAAGCGATATCCCCTTCCTGCCGGTGCTGTCCCTTGGCCATCGCGTCTACGGAAAAACAGAGTTTAGTCGCGTAGAAGGAGATGGGGACAACCTCTCGTTTCGATCACACCAGAGCTCGGCCTATGCCGCGCTTCCCCTGTACATCGGGGAGCGCGGCCTTGCCGTGGCGATCCCGTATGTTGGCCACACGCGTTTTCGCTTCACGGAGGATGCTCGTCCGGATGGCGAGGTGACTTCGTATTATCTGCCGGTGGGCGCGGCCTGGCAGTCCCATCCCGGAACGCAATGGGGTTGGTTTGTCATGCCGTCCGTCTATTCGCCCCTCGCGGACGACGGGGAGTGGGTCACCAGCGGGATGGGGGGCATCGTCGGCCGTCATTTGAGTGGAAAACAAACAACCTGGTATTACGGGATCGTTTATGACTACGGGTTTTCCGATGGGTATGTTTTGCCTTACGTCGGTTTCACCTATGTGATCGATCCCGTCTGGGCGATCACCCTGCTCGCGCCGTGGCCTTCGGTCAGTTATGCTCCCGTCGATTCGTTTTTTGTCCAGCTTGGGGTCGTGCCGTCCGGAGCCACGTGGGCTTTGGAGCAGACCGACACCTCGGACAACGTGGTTGCCTCGTTTGGCGGGTGGGACTTGGGGGTCTGGGCGAATTGGCGGCTCGCCGGGTCCTGGTGGGTTGCGGCGGGCGGCGGTTTCTCCGGCCTGCGCAGTTTTGCCGTGGATAGCGAGGGCGACGCCTCCTTTGACCAGCGCCTGGATCGGGAGCCGTGGTTAGGAGTCACCATCAGCATGAGGCCACCGTGATGAGAAGATGCGTTAACGTGAATGCGATGGTTCCATACCTGTTCGTGGTCGTGATCACGCTGCTTCTGACCGAACCAGCTTGGTCGGAGTGGCCTTCGCCGGCCACGGCCCATGGTTATGTGGCCCACCTGCTGGTCAACGAAGTGCCCTTCCCGGGTGAGCGCGGTTATCAGAGCGAGGCCAACACCATGGCCGCCATGGAGCAGTTGTTGATGGTTCTCAACCGCCGGTTGCGCGCCATCCCGCCCGGCTACACCCAGCAACAACTCGCGGCAATCCGGACCGACCAGATCCTTGAGATCATCACCGTCGGCGGCGAAAAGGGTCAGTTTGACGGCTTTTACCGCAATGCCGCGGGACAACCGGTGATGGTGCCCCGCGTCACCGAGCGGATCGCCAACCTCCAACGAATCGCCGGCACCGGTCAGCCCGGCACCTTCGCCCGCTTGCTCGATCATGCCGCGGGGCTGGCCGCCGCCTACCTCGCCGAGGACGCACTCCCGGAGGACCGTCACGCCGGAGTTCGTTCCGCCCAGAACCTGCCGGCCACCGGCGGCGGGTATTCGTGGATGACCGATGAGATGCGGTTTCATCCCGGCGGAAATTTTTTGCGTATCGCCGACAGCGATCAGGGCTCGCTGGGCGGCAACCGCTTTTTCACCCTGAGGAGACTTGAACCATGACCGTGTTTGCCTGCTCCGGCTTCCGCCGATGGCTTCCCTTCCTGCTGGTCGTCATCACGACCTTTTCCATTCCCGCGATGAGTCTTTCCGGCCCCTCGCCGGAGATAGACGACGACTTCCTCGCCCTGGTGATGCGGCACCTCTACCGCTGGCATCTCGATGAGACGGCCCTGCTGGCGGTGGACGCGGAGGATGAACTGGTCCTGATGCTACGAGACGTGACGCCCGCGTTGGACGAAAACGATCAAAGCCGCTATGTGGAAATCCTCGTGCCGGCGCTTTCCTTTTCCGTGCTGCTGAAGCGAGCGGACTACGCCTTGCCGGAGCTGGGCTTGCGGGTGACCAATGCCGATTATCGTGTGATGCGCGCCCACAAACTCGACGTCCTGCCGGAGGATTTTTCCGGCTGGACCCGGCGCACCCTATCAAAGTCGTGGTTGCTTCAGTACCTGTTTTCCATCCGCAACGAACGGAACTATCCCGACGAAGCGCTGATGGCCCGGCTTCAGCAGGCCTTCCGGGAGCGCTATGGCGCAACCGGCGCCGCAGAAGGGCCTCAAACCATCTACATCGCGCCCTTGTCCCGGGTATCGAATAACCTCTGGGTGTTCTGGGAAAACGCCGGCAAGATCATCCGGTTCAGTTCCGATAGTGACATCGATTCGGAAGCCTACTGGGCGATCGAAAAAGTCGGCGTGACGCTGTATGACCTGGAGGAGGACGTGGTCGTTTCGCTGGCCGAAGTTTCCGGCAGCAACGCTTATGTCACCCGCGACTGGGCCGCGCGCGTCCTGTACAACTGCGTGGTCTTCGGGCGCCGGGTGCTTCTGGAGCCATTGCCAGCGGGCGGCGAGGAAGCGGTTCAGGGCGCGGACGAGGCGAAAGAGCCCTGACGGAAGAAGTGTGGGGGCATAGCCTATTCGGCGCGGAGTTCCAATGTTTGGAAAACACGAGCCGTAAAAGTTCCAATGCTTGGATATCAACGAGTCGCAACGAAGACCATTTTTGTATGGGATCAGTCAAGGAGTAAGGGACGCGCTCCCACGCGAGAAGCCTCGAATTCCATTTGCCTCTTGGAGGTGTTGGTCTATAGTTCGCGGATAACGAGGTGTTTATGGCAGTACTGGAACGTGTGGAATATCGTCACGTCGGGCAAGGAATGGTCCGGTTGGATGGCGAGGAAAAAGTCCGGGGGCAAGCGCTCTATGCCGATGACGTCCCGGTGCCGGATTGCTGGTTTGGCGAAGTGGTGCGATCTCCGGTTCCCCGCGGACGGTTGCGGCGTCTGGTGTTTGATCCCGCGTTTGACTTCAGCCAGGTTTGCGTGGTCACTCCGGAGGATATTCCCGGTAAAAATATCGTGGATATGATGGGGCAGGACATGCCGTTCATCGCCTATGATGACATCCAGTACCGGGGCGAGCCGGTGGCGCTGGTCGCCGCGCCGACCCGCGCACTGGCCCGTGCGGCGGCCGCCCGCATAGTTCCGGATATCGAGGCGCTTCCGGCCATCTTGACGCTGAGCGAGGTGGTGGATCGCTTCCACCGCAACGGCGAAGGGCTTCATGAGTTGGCTGGCCAAACCATCCGAAAAGGCGACATCGCCGCCGGTTTCGCCGCGGCTGATCGGATCATCGAGGGCGACTACTGGGCGGGACACCAGGAACAGTTATACATCGAGCCGCAAGGCATCTTTGCCATACCGGAAAAGGATGGCGGGGTGTTTATCCAGGGCAGTTTGCAATGTCCCTACTACATCGCCCCGGAGTTGATCGTTACCCTCAACCTGCCGCTGGAGAAAATCCGGGTGAAGCAGACGGCGGTGGGCGGGGCCTTCGGGGGCAAGGAAGAATTTCCCACCTTGATCGCCGGGTACTGCGCCCTGCTTGCCCTGAAGTGCGGGAAGCCGGTGAAAATTATCTACGACCGGCATCAGGACATTCTGTACACGACCAAGCGGCACCCGGTGTGGACCCGGCAACGCACCGGCGTGAAAAACGACGGCACCATCACGGCGATGGAGGTGGACTTCGTCCTCGACGGTGGCGCCTACACGACCTTGAGTCCGGTGGTGATGTACCGCGGGATTTTGCATACGACCCTCGGCTACAAATGTCCGCATGTTTACGTAAACGGAAAAGTGTACCGCACCAACACGTTTCCCAACGGGGCATTTCGCGGCTTCGGCGCTCCCCAGGCGATTTGGGGCCTGGAATCGCACATGGATGAAGTGGCAAGCGCACTGGGCATGACCCCGGAGGCGTTCCGGCTGCATAACGCCCTGCACGAGGGCGACACGACGGGAACCGGTCAAACCATCTTTGAGCCGATGGGCACGCCCGATGTGCTGGAGAAAACCCTTGCCCGGAGCGGCTTCTCCGAAAAGCTCGGCAAGGCGTCGCGCGGCACGCCGCGCGACGGTAAATATTACGGGATCGGGTTGTGTTTCTTCGGCCACGGCTCCGGATTCACCGGGGATGGCGAAAGCCGGCTGAAGGCCAAGGCCGCCCTGGATCTCGAGTATTTCGAAAACGGAAAGGTCGGGGTCAACATCCGGATCAGTTCGACGGAGATGGGGCAGGGCACGATGACCATCATGCCGCAGATCGGGGCGGATGGTTTGCGGGTGCATGTGGACCATGTGCGGTGTCCGTTTCCGGATACCAAGTACGCTCCGGACAGCGGGCCGACCGTGGCCTCGCGAACCGCGATGGTGGTCGGCGGCACCGTTTTCGGCGCGGCGGAAAAAATGCGGAGGCAGCTCGAGGCTTTCGCCTCGGAGTCCCTGTTCGGGGGCGAGCGGGTGGAGCTGGATGACAACCGATTCACGGGAGCGGTGACCGGGGCAACCCGTACGTTTCAGGAAGTCGGCGCAGCCTACCTCAAGCAACACGGCCCGCTCCGGGTGATGAATCAATTCAAGTTGCCGGACACGTTGCGCTGGAATCAAAAGACGTTCGAGGGTGACGCGTATCCGTCGTATTCCTGGGGTTGCAACGTCGCGGAGATCGAGATCGACGCGTTGACCCTGGAAATCGCGGTAAAGAAAGTCACCGGCTATTATGACATCGGGCGGGTGATCAATCCGGTACTCGCCCACGGCCAGATTGAAGGCGGCTTGATCCAGGCGCTCGGGTACGCGGTCATGGAAAAAATGGAAATCAAGGATGGGTTATATGACGCGAGCCGGATGCAGACCTATGTCGTCCCGACCGCGCTGGATATTCCGGAATTTGATCTGCACTTTGTCGAGTATCCGTATTCGCATACCGCGCCGGGGGCCAAGGGGGTGGGGGAAGTACCGATGGACGGCCTGGCCCCGGCCGTCGCCAACGCGGTGAAGTCCGCATTGGGCATTCGCATCAACACCCTGCCGATCACGCCGGAGAAGTTGTTTGCCGCCATGACCGCCGCCCGCCGCACCGGAGAAGCCGCCGCATGAAAAAAATCACCCGAACCTGGATCATTAATGGCGAAGAGCGCTCGGTGGAGTTTCCTCCGGCCCGGCGCCTGCTGGATGTCTTGCGGGAAAATCTCGTCCTTACCGGCACCAAGGAGGGATGCGGCGAAGGGGAATGCGGCGCCTGCACCGTCATGATCGACGGCGAAATCGTGGTTTCCTGTTTGCTGGCGGCCGGCCAGGTGCGGGATGGCTCGGAAATTCTCACCGTGGAAGGCTTGGAGCGGACCCCGGGCGGACGCCTGTTGCAAAACGCCTATCTGGAAAAAGGCGCTGCCCAGTGCGGGTTCTGTATCCCCGGCATGTTGGTTTCCTCGTACGCTTTTCTGCGGCGTCGCCCGGACATTACCGATGCGTCCATCAAAGATGCGCATGCCGGTAATATCTGCCGGTGCACCGGGTACATAAAAATCATCGATGCGGTAAAGGCGGCGGCGGAACGTTGGCCGGCCGACGAGGTTGTCAAATCATGACCGCCATGGAGTCCATCGATATCGCGTTTCCGCAAACCTTGCCCGAGGCGCTGGCGCTTATGGCCGACGAAGCCACCCGCGGCCAACCGCTGGCCGGCGGCACCGATCTCATGGTGCAGTGGGAGTCCGGGGTGCGCCCGCCGCCCGCCCGCGCCATCGATATCAAGCATCTGCATGAACTCCATGAGATCAGTGAAACCCACGATGAACTGGTGATTGGCGGCGCGGTAACCCATGCGCATCTCCGGCGTACGGCGATGATCCGGCATTATGCACCGGCTTTGGCCGAGGCGGCGGCGACGGTGGGCGGCGGTCAGATCCAGGCGATGGGTACCATCGCCGGCAGCATTGCCAATGCCAGTCCGGCCGGGGATCTCGCCCCTTCGTTGCTGGCCGCCGACGCTCGCGTGGTGGTGGCCAGTGTTCGCGGCGAACGCAACCTGTCGTTGCAATCCTTTATACGGGGTTACCGGAAAATCGATCTCGCCCCCGACGAATTGATTGTGCGTTTTGTCATTCCGGTCAAGAAGCCGACGGAGCGGGAGCAATTCCGGAAGCTGGGGCCGCGCGCCGCCCAGGCAATTTCAAAAATCATGGGGAGTTACCGGGGAGAAATTCGCGATGGAACCATCACCCGGTTCAGCGTGGCCTTGGGCAGCGTCGCACCCACGGCGGTGCGTTTGCCTGATGTTGAAGCATTGGTCGTCGGGCGCACACTCGACGCGGCCCTGCTGGACGAAGCCGAGCGGTGCGCCGCCGCCTCGGTTAAACCGATTACCGATATTCGTTCCACCGCCGAATACCGCCAATGGGTCAGCGGGCGTTTGATTCGCGGTTTTCTTGAGCACGTGGGCGCCGACAACTGATGCCGGGTCGGGCGGCTTTTTTATCATTTCCGACATCGGGCCAGCATAATTGATAGCACCCGTGATCCGCTCGGATGCCCCTGCATGAGGCGTCCGCAAAACGGGCGTGAAAGACGCGAGGCCGCGCGTCGCGCAACCTGCTGCGATACAATGGCTTGCATTGCGATGTGACGGGCCCGTGGCCAAGGGGAAGTGCCGTTTGCTCGAAGCACCGATTCCGTTTCTGTCAGATTGGCGAATGTGAGTGGTTTTGGCATGTGGGCTGCTTGTACATGAGTAACGTACAAGGTGGCTTTTATGAAAACAGCTAAACTGGTCCGATTCGGTCGATCTCGGCAACACCGTGATGCGTATCGCGTGTTCGGATGTTTATTGCTGGTGACATTGGCGCTTACCGGTTTTGCCATGCGTACGGTGACGATCGAGGAGGCGACGTCATCGTTGGTGGCGAACGATTCGTTTTTGATGCAGACCTTCGGTCCGCCATTGCCCGATCGCGGGCAGCGGCCGTTGTTGGAGGTTTCGGTTTTGTTGGAGGGGTTGAAGAGTCCGGACGGGCTGGCGATCGATCCATATACCGGATCGATTTATATTTCCGAGGAGGATGCGTCGCGCATTCTACGGCTCGACGCGGACGGAACGCGTCGCCTGGTGATTGACGCCTCCACTCCGGTGTTGGAGCGGCGCGGGGATCGGTTGATTCGGGTGGAGGGGATGCAGTCGCCGGAGGGGTTGGCGTTTGAGCGGACGGGACATCTGTATGTGGTGGAGGATATTCCGGGGGGCCGGCTGCTTCGCTTTGAGTTGCCGGAATACCACCGGGGCGGGGCCATCGGCGAGGTGATACCCATGCCGCAACCGGGTCCGGATTATTCGTGGGAATCCGTGGCGGTGGGTCCCCGCGGCGAGTTGTTGCTGGCCGGTTCGAACATGGAGGCCTTTTTCAGCCGCCGGAATTTTGCCGGGCTGTATTCGGGCGCCGTTCTTTACCGCGATGCCAACGGGCAATGGTGGATGCCCGTTCACAACCTGCTCGACAGTTTCTCGGCGGTGGCGTTCGACCCGGAAGGCGTCGCCGCGTATTTCGCCAGCGAGATGCACGGCACGGTGGGCTGTTTCTCCCTCGATTCCCGATCCCTGAAGGTGTGGTATGCCGATCAGGTGATCGAATCGCCGGAGGGAATTGCCGCGCTGCCGGACGGCACGGCGGTGATCGCTTCGGAGAGCGGCAAACTGTACCGCATGGACCCGCACGATTGCATTCTGAATGAAATTATCGATCTGGGCTCCACCATCGAATCGGTGGCCTGGGATGGCGCCCGCAACCGGTTGTTGGTGACCGCGGACGGTTCATCTTCCTTGCTGGCGGTGGGGCCGATTTATTTCAACCCCTCGTGCAAGGTGCAGGGGCCGCTTTATTTTGACGAATCGATTTTCGAAATTGAAATACCGGAGGAGAGCCCTTCGTATTTGACCGGCTTGTTGGCCATGAGCGGTTACGACGAGTTGAGCGCCCGGGAAAAGGTGTCGTTTCCACAATTCGTGCGCAATACCGGGATGATCGCCATGGATGGTCGCACGCGGTTGTTGCCGAAGAGCGATCCGGTGGAGGACCCGATCACGCACATTCAGTTTGTCATTTTTACCCCGCAGCTTTTCGGGGTGACGTTGAGCGGGATCGTGAGTCCGGTCAGCGGGTTTATCGCCGTGCATGAGTCCGGAGCGGTGACCCAGACCAAGCTGTTCTCCCGGCGCGGCATGCATGTCGATCTGGTCGATCTGCAATTCACCGTGTTCAACACCCAGCGTCTGGCGTTGCCGCATCCGTTTGCCTACCGGGTGAATCGCAGCGGTTCGTTGCTGATTACCTTCATGGGTTTTGGCGAAACTGCGGACTACCACATCGTCGTCAACATGCGGGAGCCGGAACATGCGTATCTGGTTGCCATGCATGCTGATGGTCATTATCAGGAGTATGCGTTGGAGCTGCCGCCCGGCATGGATCTGAACCACTGGGTGGTCGGCCTTCGGTATGGGCCGAACGATCACTGGGCGCGCTTGGAAACGGGCGCCGCCGGCCAGGAGGCCGCCGTGGCCGCCACATTCCGTTGAACCGGTGCGGTTCGGGTCAGAAGATCAGCGGATCGTTTCGCGGGATGAGCGAGTAGGTGACCTTGATGTTCTTGGTCCAGGCGACGAACCGGGCCAGCTTGAAGATTTCAAAGCTGTCGTCCCGGACAAGAAAGTTCAGCCGTTGGTTTTCCGGGTCCATTTCAGCCACGATCCGCCCGAACCAATTGGTCGGCGTTTCCCGTTCCGCCACCGAAAATTGATACCCCTCCGCCTCGTCTTTAGGCATCAGGGCGATCTGGCCGCTGAGGAACCGCGTGAAGTCCACCACATAGTCGCCGATATCGATATCGGCGGAACCGATGCTTTCCATGATGTTCCCGCCGCCGGTGGCGGCGCGCCGGGCTCGCATGATCTCGAGTTGCTTGGCCGCGACCGCTTCGCGGGCTTCATCGACCGGGACCCTGAACAATTGGTTGTTGCGGCATTCAATGAAGATGGGCAGCTCATTGCCGGCCAGTTCAATCGGCGTGGCGACCATGACCTTGGTCTGCGCGGCGTCGATGCCGGTGGTGATGATAATCAACATCAGCACCCCTTGCAGGCAGGTGAGGATATCAAGGAAGGAGTCGAGGGATACCCCGTTATCGCGTTTTTTTGCCATAAAGGTGGTTGTCCGGTGTGTTATTCAAGCCGTATGCGGTACAAACGGCCATGATGCGTGGGGACGGAAACATCGAGATGGCTGTTGACGGGCGGGGTGGCGGGAATCGCTCCTTCCGTGATGGGGGTAAATGTTCCCGTGAGCGCTTCGGCGCGTTCGATGCGGTAGGCGCGCCCGGTTACGCTGTTCCAGGATACCAGAATGTGGCCGCTCTCGGTGAAGTGAGCCTCCACGAAAAGACCGGAAGCAGCATCGGTGGGGTCGGTTCCGGCGAGAAATTCGGCCCAATTTGACAGCCCGTCGCCATCGCTATCCAGCGTGGTTTCTCCTGGCGACAACAACCGCCCGAAGAATTGGAATTCCCATGCATCCGGTATGCCGTTTCCGTTGACATCGTCTTCGGGCGGGGTGATCGGCGTCACCGAACCGAACAGTTTGACGGTATCATGCGCCCAGGTGCCGGCGCCCGCCGAAGCATCCAGCCCATAAACACGCAGGGTCACGGCGCCGGTAATTGGGCCGAGCATGCAGGAAAAGAGGTGGCGCGACCATAGGCTGTCGTTGAGCTGTTCGCCGGTAGCCAGGGGGGTTGCATAGTGATCGTGGCTGGTGACGACATACCAGAAAATCGGGCCGGTTCCCGAGCTGCGGCCGAAAAATTGCATGCCGGTAATAGAAGCCTGAAATCCGGCGGCAACCTCGACCGTGAAGGTGTAATGCCGCAAGCCGGTCTGCCATCCGGTATCGCTGATGCCGCGTCCGCAAATACCCGCGACATTTTGAACGGTTCCGTCGTCGCTGGTGTAGCTGGATGCCGAGGCGAGGTTGGGGTGGATCCGGTCCGGGGTCGTTACGAACAGGCCGCCGTTGTCTTCGAAGTCAAAGAAGACCAATTCGCCGGGAGGATGCAGCGGCGGGGGAAAAGTGACGTCGATGGCGAATCGCTTCATAACCGGCATGTGTTGGCGGTTCGGTGCGTAGGAGTCGCCGGCCAGAATCGGGTGAGGTAGTATATCCCACTGGTTGTCGATGAATATCAGGCCGTCCGGGAAAAGGACGCCATCCACGGTCAGCGGGGTCTCGTAGGCGGCAACGGCCTGGTTGGCCAGAACGAAGTCGAACGGACGATTTCCGGCCCGGTTGGTGTTCCGGTTGCCGTGGCGGTCGGCGGGTTGCCGAACATCGTTAAAGATATTGGTCAAGATGCGCAGGGCGGGTTCGTTGCGCGTACTACAATTCAAGTCTCCAGCCAGGATGATGTAGTCGTTCGAGCCGAACGCGTGATGGATGAGGTTGGTCAAGGCGTGTGCTTGCAGAATCCGCCGGTCGATATCGGACTCGGTTGAGCCTGCTTTGAGGTGAACGCTGACGACATGCACCCGGCCGCTGCCGGGAAGTTCCACGGTGGCCCAGGCAAAATCGCGGTTGCTGATGTTGACGTCTTCCCATTCCCCGGCGGCGATCAGCGGCCATCGACTGATGATCCCGTTGGGCATGGGGCTTGCGGTGTCGCCATCCGTTGATTCCACGAAAAAATGGTAATTGGTTCCGAAGTGCTGGTCGACGAAGGCGCGGTGTCCGCCGGTATTGGTGACGGTAAACTCCTGAATCGCCACGATGTCCGGCTGCAGGCCCTGGAACAGGCGTCCGGCGGAATCATCATAATAGGAAAAGGACGCACTGGGCTGTATGGAAAGATTGGCGGCCATGACGGTGAAGGCGCCAATCGGCAACGAGGGAGCTTCCGGTTCGCTCGCGGGCGGCGCCCCTTCGATGCGGACATCGTCAATCGCAATATTTCCATTGGTTTTGCTGGTGTAGCGAAATAAAACGTGGCGGGTTTGGCTCGATAGTTCGTTGGTGTAGGTCACCCAGGCGTTGTTCTTGTTGACGATGACCTGAACCGGGGTAAAGAACTCGCCATCGGTTGATTCAAGGACTTCGAAAATCCCGTTGATGGCCGTTCCCGATGACGGGTTTCCCTTGAGCGCATAGACAAGATTGCTGGGGATGCCGTTAACGACTACATGAAGCCGGGCGTTGGAGGTGTCAAAGCGTCCAGCATTGGGTGCGATTCCGGAGGATGCGGTGGTGGTGTACGGCGTGCCCATGCTGATGGCGGTCCAGCCGGGAGGCAGTGGAGCGCCGGGGTCCCATGCGTAGTGTGTGGGCAGTAGTGCCTGACCGATACATGGCGTACCCGCGCCGATGATGCTTGCGACGATCCAATATACGGCATGAAGCCGTGTGACTACCCCGTTAGATTTAGCCGATCGAATACGCACGCGAGTAGATAATACCCGGCGCGCGTTGCCTGTATATCACTTTCGACAAAATGGCGTGGCGCGAAAGAAACGGCAAAACCCCGACGATTCGCTAGGCCACCCGACAACCGGAAATTGTGCGCGATCCGTGGTGCGGGAAAAGCGACCAATCTATTAAAAATAAAAGGGAAAACGCGATCGGATGGCGGGGCTCTACCATCCGGATCTTGCGCCGAACGATCCGGGCGTCCTCGTCGGGATGCTGTTTCGCGGGATTGTGCGCGGTCGAAATTTTCAGTATGCTGACTGCAGCGAGACCATGCATGGATACGGAGATTCATCCATAATCCGCAACATCGGGAGGATCGACATGAAGAATCGGGGTTTTACGTGGCGACTCATGATTCTGGCGGTTGCGTTTCTCGGGTGCACAGGCCATGCCTTGGCGATTCCTTACTCCATTGCCTACCAGGGTCACCTGACGGATACGCAGGGGAATCCCATTGATGCGGACGTGGCCATGGTGTTCCGCATTTGGAACGATCAGGACGCCGGCAGCGTGCTTTGGGTGCAAACCCAATCGGTGGTCCAGGTGCGCGGCGGACTTTTCTCCGTCACCCTGGGTGTTATCAGCCCCACTATTTTCATTGGCGATAACCGGGCATTGTCCATTCAGGTTGGCAGCGATCCGGAAATGACCCCGCGCATTCCCATTCAAAGCGTGCCCTTTGCCTACAACGCCGAGCGTGCCACGTATGCCGTGACCGCGGGCTATGCCGCGACCTCGGCAGTGGCCCAGGTGGCCCAGAGCGTGCCTGCTCAAGGGCCGTGGTACACCGATGGCACCAACACGTTTCAATTTATCGGCAACGTGGGCCTCTGGAAGAGCGACCCCCAGGCGGCCTTGCATGTGTTTCGCTACAGCACGGATTCCCGGGCGATGATTCATTCGGAGACCAGGGATGCCGATGTCATCATCGATGCCGGGCTCGGTCTGCCGACCGTGGAGTTTCGTGCCGGAGGAAGTTTCGGCGGATCAATTGGCTACGACCCCGACAATCAATACATGTTCATGTATCATAACGGGTCGCTGGTGTTTAAGAACAACCAGCTCGGCATCGGTACCAACAATCCCTCGGCCCGCCTCCATGTACACGGCAATGTCAAGGTGACCGGCCAGGCCGAGGGCACCTTCCCGCGGCCGAATTATGACAGCGGGTGGTTGAGTTATTCGCAGAATCAAACACGCGTGTTAAACCATAACCTTGGCGGCAACCTCGACCGGTATATGGTGGATTTACAGGCGCGTAATGCCCTGGGCCCCCTTACGTACGGGTATGGATACTTCGTCGGGTCCTCCGGGGTTTACGGGTTCTTCTACGATCAGTTATCGACCAACCAGATCCGGGTACGGCGGGCTTTTCACGACGAAGTTGTTGAGCAAATGCGCGTCCGCATCTGGATCTACAACTAGCGGAAATTTTCATGAGCCGTTTAGGTCATCTCGTGTTGGTGTTGCTGCTTGGGGGCGGCCTTGCGGCCATGGCGCAAAAGCCATCAAGCGCCAACTACGCCTTGGCTTCTTATGCCTTTACTTCCGGCAAGGCCAACGCTGGTCCGGCGCCTTCTTCCCCCAACTACCGGCTTGCCGCAGCCAATCTCGGCGATCTTTCCCGCACGCCGCTGGCCAGTGTGAACTACCGGCATTATCCCGGCTATCTCGGGCCTTGGGGTGCTGAGGCCGGCGCGCCCAACCTGGTGCGGTTTATCTACAGCGGGGGTCGGTTGTGGTTATTCTGGAACGCCGTGGGGAACGCATCTTCTTATACGGTGGAGCATGCGGCCGGGCCGTCAAACTTTGTGGCGCTCGCGGCCGGTGTTACGACGAACCGGCACGATCTTGACGCGCCGGTCGCGACGAGTCGCCTATACCGGATCAGGGTGATTCGCTCTCCGTAGACGGCGCGATAACGCCCGGGCTGCCGAGGACCGGCTGGATGACCGTCCACTGCATATCGCGGGCGACCGCATGCAGGTTCGGCAGGAGGTCGGAACGCGTTTCCGGCAGGGAGAGCCCGCCGACCGCGGGACGAATCTCGGTGGTCAGCGCGGAGGGCGGCGCGACGAAGAGGTGGTTGAAGCGCACCGGTGCGGTGCGGGTGCGCACGCCGACTTTTCCGGGGCCGAAGGCGGCATCAACCACCCCCAGCACATCGTCATCGACGAGCAGCGCCAGCTGCCGGTCATTCAGCACGGCGGCGGTGAGGGTATAATCGCGTCCGTTCTCGATCGGTGCGCCCTTGGAGAAAATGCCGTCGGCCACGCCATCGCGGAAGCGAACGAGCATCCATGAACTTTGACGACCGTTCATGCCGAAGGCCATGAAATTATCCGCATCGCGGTAGTTGAAGACCAGGGTGGCTTGGTGCGGGGTGTCGACGGCCGCGTCGTCGAGCACGCGAAACGTGGTCCGCAGTTCCTTGATCCGGTTGGGTTGGTCGATTTCGGTCAGGGCGGCAAACCAGTCGTTGGACGCATGCAGAATCAGGGCATTGCCCTCGCGCCGGATGGCTCCACGACTTGGAAGGGGCGCGGCCTCGAAGGTCGGCGTCAGCGCCAAGGCATCAGCATACCAGAACAGTTCCGTGGTGTCGCCCTCAGGATCTTCGGCCGCGGCGGTCACGGTGAGGACTTCCGGTTCGTTGGTGGTAATGGTAATTCCGGTGAGGCGCGGCGGCTGGTTCAAGGGTTGGATGTTGAGGTGCAGCGGCGCGCTGCGCACCGGTTCCTTGCCGTCATACACCGCCACCGCCTGGAAGGCGACCGGACCCGCGCCGACCAGCATGGCGGGCACGCTGAGGGGAACGCCGTTGGTGTACGGGCCCCGGGTGAGGATGCGTTCCTGGGCGACGATGGCGACTTCTTGCGGTTCCGGTTCGGCGGTGATCTGAAAGATGAGCGGCCGGTAGAGATCAACTTCTTGGCGCTGGGCGTATCCGCCCAACGTGACGTCTCGACCGCGATTGCGCACGCTGAACTCCCGGATGGCGAACCCCTGGTGCCGGACCGATTCGTTTGCATACGCGATGACCCGAAGTTCGTGATGGCCGTCATACAGACGCGTGGTATCGAAGCCCAGCAAGGGCTGGTTGCCGGGGTGCTGCACGGGCCGTCCATCAAGCAGGAACACGGTGACCGGCGGCGCCTGGCCGAAGCCGCCCCATGTGCTGGCCATGAATTCGGCTTTACCGCTGAGCGGTTTATCCTCGTCGTCGGCCATGGAGATCAGGGTGATGCCGGGCGGCTTGGCCCAGGGTGCGGCGAGGGCATCGCCCATCGGGAGCAGTTGGAGTGGCGAACGCACGGATTGGTACAGGCTCTCAATCAAGGTACACCCGGCGCCGTAATGAACGAACAGCCGCGCGGTGGGAAATTTGGGCCAGAGGAGGGTCGGCACGGTCAGACTTCCCGGTTCGGTCACGGTACCGGCGGTTCCGGCCGCGCCGTGGCGAAGCCATTCGGTGATTTTCGTTTGTTCGGATGTGTCAAAGATGGCGCCAAAGCTGGTCAAGTGATCGGCGTAGGCCCCGGAAGTCAAGGCGCCGAAATCCGGAGCATGGATGATGGCCCGACCGGCCATGACGCCCATGAGCGCGGTGCGGGTTCGGCTGGGTTCCGCGCCGGCATGCGCGAGAATTCCCAACGGCGTGAGTTCGCGGTTTGCCGGTTCAAATTGCCACTGCCGGGTGGTGCTGCGGATGTCGTCATGGACGTCAAAGAATACCGATGCGGAAGGCTGGGAGGCATCGGCGGTGGCGGAGCGGCGCAACTGTTGCTGAATGGCCTCGACGGTCATGCCGCGACTGCCCGACCAGCCGAGCATCATGGCGGGCAAGGGCATATTGGTGGTGAGGTGAACGGCGAAATGCTCCATGGAAATGGGGGGGGAAGCCGGGCCATCGGCTTTATCCGGCCCCCGGTACAGCGGAGAGCGCCAGAGGCCGCTTTGGATGTCTTCGCCGGCGGGTGGTTGGCCGCGCGTGAAGGTGAGCCCGGTGAGGGACATCGGCGGGTCGGTGGTGATCAGGACGGGAAAATCGAGCGAGTAGAGCCAGACCAGAATGTGGGAATGAAGTTGGCGCTCCATCAATAACGCGACGACGGGTTCGTAAATATATTGCCGAAACTCAGCCGGCGTCATGCCCGCGCCGGCGCCGGTGAAACGCTGGGGAATATCCAGGTGAAGCATGTTGACCGGCGGGATGCCCCGTAAATCCGCATAAAAATTGGCGAGGGCGACCGAGTCGCGGGACTGGCGATTCACGATGATGGCGCATTCGTGCGGCCCGAGCGCCTCGACCGAAGGCGCCATTGTGGCCAGGGTTATCAGCGCCCAACCGATGGAGAAGCGTAGGTTCATGGCGGCATGCTAATGCGATTGGCGATGCGCATCAAGGTTCGACGCAGCACAAACGCAACGAGGGTTCTCCCGCCTCCAACGGAATCGCGGATTGTTTTTCAATCCGGTTGTGCCATACTTGCCCGGTACCGATAAGGAAAGCGAGGATCGTATGAAACATCTGGTTGCCGGGTTGGTGGTTTTTTCGATGACGTTGGCAACGGTGATGGCGCAACCGGCCGGTGCGCCGAAGGTTCCTAAAGGCAAGTGGTTTGAGGGCGACCGTGGTTATCAAGAGGCGTTGGAGCTTCAGAAACAGACGGGCGCGGATATCCTTTTGTATTTTTTCCGTCACGATGCGAGCGATGAGAAGGGCCTGTGTACCTGGTGGGAGCGCCATGGCCTGCAAAACGGCCGGGTCAGTAAGTTCCTGCAGGACTACATCAAGGTGAAGGTGAAGATGCCGCTGAAACCTTCGGCCCGCGAGACCTTCGCCCCGTTCAAGTTCAACAAAACGCCGGCGGTGTATATCGTGCGGGCCGGCGGGGGATTTCCGGTGCGCTGCCCGGTGTTTAACTGGCCTAACAACAAGCCTGAGCTGAAAAGCGCGCAAGAGTTGATCACGATGTTCACGCAGGCCAGCGGGCCGAAAGCGGAGGCCGTTCCGCTAAGCGATAACGAATAATCCGGCCGGGTTGCTTTTTCCCGATTCGGCGCGATAGTTTGCATAGCAAACAGGAGCGACGATGAACACGATTCCACGCATTCTATTTTTCGCGGGCAGCGCCCGGGAAGATTCGTACAACAAAAAACTGGCGCGACTGGCCGCCAACGTGGGGCAAACCGCCGGCGCGGCGGCGACATTCGCCGACCTGCGCGATTATCCCATGCCGTTGTTTGACCAGGACCTGGAGGCCCGGGAGGGCGAGCCGGCTACCGTTACCGCGTGGAAACAGTTGATGAAGGATCACGATGCCTTCGTCATCGCCTCGCCGGAACACAACAGCACGTATTCGGCGTTATTAAAAAACACCATCGATTGGGCGTCGCGCAAGCGTGAAGGCGAAGCGCCGCGAGCATGCTTTGCCGGCAAAGTCGCGCTACTCATCAGCGCGTCACCCGGCAACCTCGGCGGCCTGCGCGGCTTGTTGAACCTTCGGGCCTTGCTGGCCAATGTCGGCGTGATGGTGATGCCGGACATGCTGGCTGTTCCCGCCGCGCATCAAGCGTTTGATGAGGCCGGCGGACTCAAGAATCAGCAGCAGCAGGAAAGCTTGTCCGGTTTAATCGCTTCTTTGGTCGAGACCGCCGGGCGCTTGAAGCGCTGAATGGGCGATCAGCTTTCCGGCGCGACCACCATCTGGGGGTACAAGGCGGCGATGAAATCCTTGATTTCCGCCTCGTATGCCTGTTCAGGATCTTCCAGCGGGCGGTCTCCGGAAATGGCGATATACGCCCACCGGTGTGATTTGTTGTGTAATACGCGATCCGCGGCCATCCAGAACATGCGGGCGTGATGGCTGGCCGTCTCCCGCCCCTTGCCGACAAACCAGTAGGCGTAGTAACTCCCGAACGAACGCGGCACGCCTTGAATGCGGACATGACGCAGCATGTCCAGTATCCGCACATCCAACGGTCCGCGGGCTTCCAACGGGACTTGGATCAGCCGGCTGGTTGCGATCTCGCTGCCGTGGCCGACCAGGCAGGTTTCCGGGCGGTGGATGCTGGCGCGCTCCTTGCCGCTCATGACGATGGTGGCGATGATTTGCCGACCATCCGGATGGGTGTATCGCTTCTTCACCACCACGGTATCGGAGGGCAGCATGGATTTCTCGATCAAGGTCATGCCGCCCAACTCACCGCCGCATTCCGGGTCGGGGCAGACGTTGATGTCCTCGAGCTGGCTGGCGGTATAGATGGCCTGATGCCGGGGATTCCAGCAAAAGCGTATTTCATCGCCCACCCAGTCGCCGGCC
The DNA here is from genome assembly GCA_937873455.1 of uncultured Verrucomicrobiota bacterium. GTDB lineage: Bacteria > Verrucomicrobiota > Kiritimatiellia > CAIVKH01 > CAIVKH01 > CALMUP01. Next base: position 83,553 of record CALMYG010000002.1, on the reverse strand, counting down.
AGATCGGGCAATTCCGGGTAAATGCCGGCCTCATCGGAGCCGGCGGTTTCCACCGTGACGGCGAGCGCGATGGACGTCGCCACCAGCAAGGCGATTAAGATCAGGTAGTGCGTAGATGTCCGAGCCATAATTGTTTCTTCTCCCGCAGCCAGTTGGCATCGAGCATGGATCCGGCGCTGATCAACAGAATAAAGACCACCATAAAGATGATAAAACCGGAGAAATCATGGTAAAGGTGCATGGCGGTATCGGTGCCGAACAACTCGGCGACGATGCCGGTGGTAAACACGCGTACAATATTGCCGATAATGGCCAACGGAATGGAAAGGGCGAAGATCGCCCATTGCTTCCAGGCTTTTCGCTGGGTGATGTTGGCGTAGATGGCGGTGAGCGCGGTGATCGCGGTCAAGGAACGAATGCCGCTGCACGCGTCGGCGACATCAAGATCAAAACCTCCCGGGGTCAGGGAGTGCAGACGAGCCCCGGAGGCTTCCACCCCGATGCCGATCCCGTTGAGCAACACCGCCGAGGCCTCGGTGGCGAAGAGCCGCAACGGATGGGTGACGCTATCGAGAAAATTCATGGGGATGCAGAAAACGAGGTAAGCGCATGGAAAAATCAGTTGTTTGGCAACTTGCCAGCCGTAGAGATAAAAGGGAATGCTCCAGGTTAATCCAACCAGGGCGAAGAGCGAAATGCGCGTCTGCTGGGCTTTCATGCCCAACCAGTGCAGGAAAAGGCATCCAATAACCATGACCAGTCCGACCAAACTCACGTTTTTCGTGGCGGCGGCGAGGGCTTTGCGGCGGTACCAAATCACATAAATGGATAAAATGGGCACCAACCACCCGTGGGAATAGTCCCCGCCATACTCGATATCATCGGTCCAACGCTCGACCATCCACGACAGGGCAGAACGCCCGAATGCATTGATGTCCAGCGAGTTGCCTTGATAGTGGAATATGCCGAATACCAAGCCCACCACGACCGCGACCAGCGTCGCGCGCAGGATGTCGCTCCGGTTCAGGGCGGCCAACCGCCATTGTTCGCTCCAAATTTCTCGTTCCATAGATACGTCTTTGACAGATCGGCAAGGTAATCGTTGAAAGCAGACCGGTCAAATCTTGTTGGCGGGCTCGTGGCCGCTCTATTCAGGTCCCAAGGCAAGGGCAGGTAGGGCAAGCCGGTAAATTTCTTCGGCGGTCAAGGCGCGATTATAGACGGCCAGACCACCCAGCTCGCCCTTGAAATAACTTCCCATGTTGCCGGACCAGTGTACGGCGCCCACCGTGAAATCCGCGCCGTCTTCGCCGCCGTCGAAAATCCCCAGTGGCGCGTAATAGGGGTTGCCCATCCGGTAGGGCCGGGCGGGCAGCGGATTTTCGCCATCAAACGCACCATTGTACCAAGAACGGGCAAATACGCCGTCGTAGGTCATCGCGACACACACCCATTGATTGGTGGGAACCGGGGTGTCTCCCAATGACACCTCGTAGCAATACGATTGCCCCGGCGTGGGGCCGCCATACTGGGAAATGTGGCCGCTGACCCGCTCCTCGCGCCATTGGGTGTTTTGGGTATTGAACAAAATCCCGAAGAACAGGGCATACTGGCGTTTGGAGCGGGTTTCGTTCCAAATGCCGGCGACGGCATTGATCCACATGTTTTCGCGGCGCAACCATGCGATGACCGTGACCTGGGAGTTTGATCCGTGAATGTTTAACGGGCCCAGCTCCGATCGCGGGATATGCAGGTATCGGTCTCCGGGGAGCCGGGCGGCGTAAGGTCCAAACGGTGCGCCGTCCGCAGGGTGGATGCGCGGAACCGGACCCTGCTGCTCGACGAGGCGAAAGCGATTGGTCGAACGGTCCCAACGATCTCCCGCTTCTTCCTGAAAATCCCAGAAGGCCACCAGGTCGGGTACCTCCAACGGGTGCAGCGGCAAGGCGGCGTGATGGCGCAAATAGCGGATTCGCCAAAAGTGGGCGGAGGATGCGCCGTCAAGGAGGCCGGTAACGGTGACCAAGGGGTACTCGGCGAAAATCGGCCCGGTGATGGTGGTCCAGGGGCCTTGATACAGGTCGGGCGCCTGCTCCAGCAGGTAACTGGAACCGGGCATGGCCTCCCATAAAACCGAGCGCCCCCCCGCTGCGACTTGGGGCCGGGACAAGGCGCGCATGACAAATGGTCCATGGCTGAATATGCCGCTGAAGGTCGCGGACCGTCGGCCGCTGGGGTTGATCACCACCAGGCGTAGGGGTCCGGCGGCGGCATTGGCCTCGACGCTGAGGCTAAAGGTCAGGGTGTTCGCGTCTACCCAGGTTACCTCCTCGACAAGTAGACCCTTTTGCGCATCGACCAGATTCACCGTGGCTTCGGGATGAAAATAATGGCCGCGGACGGTAACGGTTTGGCGTATCGCATCGAAAATGTTGTTCGGGGAAACGGAACGAATCACAGGCGCGGGCGGCGTGTCATGCGCGGAGAATCCGACATCATCAATGGCCATGAGGTGCTGATGCTCGTTTTGCGGGTTGTTGGCATCGGACCAGCGAAACCACAATTCCTGCTCGGGTAACCAGTCAAGAGCCAAACCCGAGGAAAGTCCGCGCTGGTTGCCGACCGGGTGGGACGGATTGTTCCCGTCATAGGCTTGGGCGTAACCGGAAAGCGGAACGGGAGAAACGAACGTGAGCAGCGGAATGCGAATCCATCCATTTGTTGCGTTGATCGTGCCTCCACCCGGAGGGAAAAGTTGATATTCCACGAAAAGCTGATCGCCTTTGTTTGGCACGCCAGGCACTCGCCATAATTCTCCGGTGTAACTCAGCATGGCTTGATGCAGCGTCAAACCGGTGAGATTACGAAATACCACGCCGATGTAACCGACCGTCGCCCGGTTGGTGGCAGGGTTCTGTTGCCCGATTGCCCGATCGCTGGCCGGATTTACCAATGCCCGCCCGACGCTTACCAACCGTCCGCCCATGGGCGATGTGCCATCGGTTGCCCGGTAGTTGCTTCGCGCCTCGCCGGTTTCCGAAACAGCATACCATCCGGGAATGGTGACAAAGTTATCCCATGCGACACTGAGGCCGGAGCGGGCCAGTCCGTCGAAGTTTTCGTAATAGGGGTCGCCGGGAACCGTGTAGGAAATGCCTGGGGTTGCCGCGCGGACGGCGGTACCCAGCAGAAAAATAAAGAGAAAGGTTCGCATCCCCGCCCAACCATGCAGCGTCATGTTCGCCACACCATTGCTCCAGGCTCCAGCCTGTTTTTTGCGTTGTTTTCCGTAAAGGACGCGTTCGAATGATTCGATACGGGTACTCACCCGCACCACTCGAATCAGTGAGCGGGAATATGAGAGATGTTACCGGGGGAGTCAAATATAATTCCAATAAAACCACAATCATCAACACCACACGAATTAATCTTGAGTTTGGAAATACATCGTTCAATATGTTTTGAACGCAATGGGGTGTGGAGCGGTTTCGTTCTGTGGCTCAGATAGTTTCCTGACGGGGAAGCCACCGGGACGAAGTCCATTCCGTATCCATTCGGGGAGAACAGTAATGACTTTTTCATGGCACAATCGTCGGGTCATCGTCACCGGTGGCAAAGGTTTTCTCGGTCATCACGTCATGGAAGCGCTGAAGCGCCGAAATCCGGAAGCCGTCTTTCCGCTGGATGTACACGATTGCGATTTACGCGACGCGGAGGCCATCCGGAAGCTGCTCCGGGAAACCCGGCCCAACTTGGTGATTCATCTGGCCGCCAAAGTCGGCGGCATTGGCGCCAATATGGAGCACCCGGCTGAATTCTTTTATGACAACTTGATGATGGGCGTGCAGTTGGTTCACGAATGCTGGAAGGCCGGTGTGGAAAAAACCGTGCTGCTCGGCACGGTGTGCGCCTACCCGAAATTCACCCCGGTTCCCTTCAAGGAAGATGACATCTGGAACGGTTACCCCGAGGAAACCAACGCCCCGTACGGACTGGCGAAGAAAATGCTGCTCGTGCAATCGCAGGCGTATCGCCAGCAATACGGTTATAATTCGATCTTCCTGCTGCCGGTGAACCTGTACGGACCGCATGATCATTTTCATCCCAGCGTTTCCCATGTCATACCGGCACTGATTAAAAAATGCGTGGATGCCAAACAAGCGAATGCGCCCTACATTGAAGCTTGGGGCGACGGATCGCCGACCCGGGAATTCCTGTTTGCCCGCGATGGCGCCGAAGGCATCCTGCTTGCCGCCGAAACCTACAACGAAAGCGAACCGGTCAATATCGGCAGCGCCTTCGAAATCAGCATCAAGGACCTCACCGAAACCATCGCCCGGTTGACCGGCTTTCAAGGGGAAATCCGCTGGGACACCAGCAAACCCAACGGCCAACCCCGGCGAAAGCTGGATGTCTCCCGCGCCGAACAAAAATTCGGGTTTCGCTCGACCACCACCTTCGAGGACGGCTTGCGCGAAACGATTGCCTGGTACCTCGCCCATCACGACAAAGCCGACTGAAATGCGCCACGAAAAGCACGGGAAACACAAAATGAGAGAAGAAGCAGAGAATCAAGTGCTTGGCGTTCAAGTCCGGGAAGCAACCTGTGCGTCACAAACTTTTTGCCGATGAACATAGTGCTCACGTGCTGGGTTATTTACGCGCCTCCAACAAGCGCGATGCTCTGCGCATTGATTTTGGCGCTCCGAAATTCCAAATCAAAAAACTCATCCTTTAACCTTTTTGTGATTCTTGTGCCTTTTGCGGCCATTCTCCAACCCGCATGAACGCGCCCAGCGACATCCGCGAGCGCTTTGTCGCCGCCGCCGGTGATCTTTCCCAGAGTCTGGGCTTTGGCCGCAATCTGGGGCAAATCTACGGGCACATTTACTTCTCACCACGCGCGCAATCCCTCGACGATTTGTGCGAGGCGCTCGGGATCAGCAAGGGCAGCGCCAGCATGTCGGTGCGGCAACTGGAACAATGGGGTGCGCTGAATAAAATATGGGTCAAGGGTTCTCGGCGCGATTATTACGAGGCCGGCGTGGAATTCGGGCGGATTATCCGCCGGGCCATGATCGACATGGTCGGACGCACCACCGAGTCGGCGGACGGCCTCCTCGATGAGTCGGAAACCTGGCTCAAGCAACATGGCGGGGCCAATCACGAAGACCTCGCCTTTCTCACCGAACGGGTTCAAAAACTTCAGGAATTTCGCCAACGCGCCTCCGGTCTGTGGAACAGTCCGGTGATTCAGGTGTTGCTGAAAAAATAGGCTTGTATTCCCTAAATCTTATAATATTTTGGAATTGTGATCCCGAGAATAATAGAAAAAGTCATGGATGACACGCTTTTCAAGAAAAAGGCCGTCATTCTGTATGGTGCCCGCCAAACCGGAAAAACGACTCTGGTTAAACATCTGCTAAGTCGTCATGGGGGGACGTACCTGAATGCCGACGAACCAGACATTCGGACCAAACTTTCCAATCGATCATCCACGGCACTCAGGCAATTGTTCGGAGCCGCCCGGTTGTTGGTGATTGACGAGGCGCAGCGTGTAGAAAATATAGGCCTCACCATCAAATTGATCGTTGATACCTACCCCGATTTGCAAGTGATCGCCACCGGTTCTTCAAGCTTTGAACTGGCTGACCAAATGAAAGAGCCGCTAACTGGAAGGAAATTCGAGTATTTTCTTCACCCCATATCTCTACAAGAGCTCGAGCGCTATCAAGGCGCCACTGAGACAGACCGGTTGCTGAATAAATCCCTGATTTACGGATTGTACCCGGAACCGGTATTGTCCGGAGAAGAGGATGCCCGCGCACGACTGCTGGAGTTGTCTGGCAGCTATTTATTCAAAGATATCCTTAAGGTTGGTTTGATAAGAAATCCAGATGGATTGGAAAAATTAACCCGGGCGCTGGCGCTGCAAATTAGCCGGGAGGTTTCATTCGCAGAAATCGGACAATTGACCGGCATGGATCGCAAAACCGTAGACACGTATATACGCATTCTCGAGAAAGCTTTTGTGATCTTTCGTCTGCCGCCTTACCTTGGCAACCGCCGCAACGAATTGAAGAAAATGGTTAAAGTTTATTTTTGGGATACCGGCATTCGCAACGCCGTGATCAATAATTTCGCTCCTCCAGAGATGCGCAGTGATGCCGGCGCTTTGTGGGAAAACTTTTTTATTGCCGAACGTATCAAGCACCTAAAAAACAATCAGTCCTCTCGCACGTCACATTTTTGGCGTACCTATCAACAGCAGGAAGTGGATTACCTGGAGGACTGCCCCGGCGATTTACTCGCCGCCGAGATTAAAACCTCCACAGGGCGTGGACGCATTTCCCGCGCATTCAAGGATGCATACCCGCAGGCAAATTCTTTTCTGATATCCCCGGAAAACTGGCGGGACTTGATCTTCGCTCCGGTTTAAATACATGCCAATCTCCAACACAGATGTTCGCCACGCCCGACGGGTCGCAGTCTCCTGGACCACCCCCGCCTACCCGGCGGCCGCTCCCTATCACCCCGGAACGGCTTATCCGGAGTATACCGGCCCGCTGTCGACCGAACCCAACGGCGTGTACGAGGCTGTTCGCACGACCTTGCGTGATCTCGGGCTCGATGCCGCGCGCTTCGGTACGCCGGACTGGAATCCGATTGGCGATCTGGTCAAGCCCGGGGCCCGCGTGGTCATCAAACCAAATTGGGTTTTGCACGCCAACGAGGGACCGGGCGGAACGGAATGTCTGTACACCCATCCGTCGGTATTGCGCCCGCTGATCGATTATGCGCTCAAGGCCAACCCGTCATCGCTGGTTATTGGCGATGCCCCCGTGCAGGTGTGCGATTTCGATGCCCTGATGCAACAGGGTTTCGAAGACGTGTTCGCTTACCTACGCTCTACCGGAGCGCGAATCTCCGTGAAGGATTTTCGTCGCACGATATCCGTCCGAAAGCCGGACACATTCAAGGTTAGCACCGAGCTCAAGCCGCTCGATCAATATGTACGTGTCGATCTTGGTGTCGACAGTCTGCTTGAACCGATCTCCGCCGATCACAAAATGTTTCGGGTCACCATGTATAATCCCGATCTCCTGCCGGAAAATCATGCTCCCGGACGTCACCGTTATCTGATCGCCAAGGATGTTCTCGAAGCCGACCTGGTCATCAATGTCCCCAAGCTGAAAACGCACATGAAAGCAGGCGTCACCCTCGCCTTGAAGAATCTGGTTGGTATCAACGGCAGCAAGGAGTTCCTGCCCCATCACCGCAAAGGCGCGGCCAGCCGGGGCGGGGATAATTATGAAATATTCACCCTTCCCAAATGGCTGCTGGAAAACCTGCTTGATTGGTTCAATCGACGCCACCTCGGCAACCCCCGCCTGTACGGACGCGGCGTCCGTTTGGCCTACAAGCTCCTCTGGCTCGACAAGATCAGAGGCCTTCCGGTTAACGTCGAAGGCGGTTGGCACGGCAACGACACGGTATGGCGCATGTGTCTTGATCTGAACAAGATTCTCCTGTACGCCGATGTTCACGGTTGCCTGCATGACTCGCCGCGGCGTGTCACCCTGCACCTCACCGATGGCGTCATTGCCGGCGACGGCGAAGGTCCGTTGCGACCTGATCCCGTTCCGATGGGTGCGGTGATTGCCGCAATCAACGCCGCCGCGCATGACTGGGCGATCACCCGGTTGATGGGGTTTCCGCCGGAAGCCGTTCCGATTACGCGGCACGCCTTTATCCCGGATCGACACCCCCTGGTTGACTTCTCCCCGGAACACGTGATGATGCAGCCATCCGGTCATCCTCCCGGGTCCTATGCTTTCGCCCCGGCCGCCGGTTGGCGCGCCTTGACCCAACCACCCGAGACCCGTCATGCTCAAACATAAAATCAAAAGCCTCCTTCAACGCCATATCACCGACCCGGTCGCCCGTCAGGCCCGGTGGAGCCCGCAAACCACCATGGCCCAGATTGCGCTGCGCACCGCCTACCGTGAGCATCCGCGGCAGTCCCTCGCCGATGTCGGCTTCTCCGTCTTTTCGGAATTCGAGGAGGACGGCATCCTGCTGTATCTGTTCAGCGTGATCGGAACCACGTCGCGGTTGTGTATCGAGATCGGCTGCGGGGATTGCTCGGAAAACAACACGACCAATTTGATTGTTCATCACGGGTGGAATGGCCTGTTGATCGATATCAGTCAGGCGGACATTGATCGGGCCGGGGCGATGTTCCGGGCTGCCCGCGCGACCAAGCTGGATCCGCCGACCCTGGTGTGTCGCCGGGTTGATGAACACAACGTGAACGAATTGCTCGCCGGCTCCGGGCTGCCGGTCGACGAGGCGGATTTACTGTCGCTGGATATTGACTCAACCGATCTGTGGGTCTTGAAGGCCCTGATCGTTCGGCCAAGGGTCATTGTGGTGGAAATCAACGCCCGCTGGCCGGAAGGCGTTTCGCGCACCGTCGCGCGCGATGCCACCGACGCTCCGGTCTTTCATCCGGAATTCGGCATGATTTACGGGGGGGCATCGCTGACCGCGTTTTGCCGGGTCCTAAACGAAAAAGGGTACCGGCTGATCGGCGGCAACCGGGTCGGCACCAACGCCTTCTTCCTGCGTGATGACATTGCCCCGGAACTGATGCCGGCCGTTCCGGAACGCGCGGTGCTGGGTTGCTCCCGGGCGCAGCACGTTCAGCGACAATGCGCGGCGGTACTTTCCAACCATCCCTGGGTCGCCTACGAAGATTAAGCTGCCCGCACGCATCGGTCGCGCCCCTCCGCCATGAGTACTCTGCAGCAGATCGTTCGCAATACCGTCACCGGATGGGGCGCGGTGTTTTTCCGCACGGCGATCGCGCTGGTCATGGTGCCGTTTTTGCTGCACCACCTCGGGCGGGAAGGCTACGGATTCGCCGGTCTGTTGATGGCGCTGATCGGCATGATCGAGATCGCGGACCTCGGTCTCCGGCAAGCCTTGGGCCGGGAATTGTCGGAGCAAGTGGCCCGCCGCGACCAAGCCGCCTTCAACGAATTGCTTTCGACTTCATGCCTGCTCTACGTATCCGTCGCGCTGGCGTTTGTTGCGGGCATGTGGCTGGCCGCGCCGTGGCTGATTCGGGTCATGCAGGTTCCCGACTCCATTGCCATGGACGCTGTGTTGGCCCTCCGGCTGTATGCCTCGCCGGCGATTCTCATGTCGTTCATGGCCCCGTTGTTTTCGGCCGCACTTACCAGCATCAATCGATTCGATCTGGTGAACAGTATTCAAATCGCCGCCGGATTGTTAGGTAGCCTGGCCTTGTTTGTGGTTATTCCGCGATCCGGCAATCCCATTGGCGGCTGGATGGTGGTTATGCTGGCGCAACAGGCGCTGGCGCTGGTGCTGCTTGCGTCAAGTTTTCGCCGACAATGCGTCGGGGCCGCGCTCGCGCCGCGTCATGTCCGGCCGGCCCGTCTGCGGCCGCTGTTTCATCTCGGCGGCTACATGTACGCGCTGCAATTGTCGCAGAATTTATCGGAGCGATCGGACCCGTTTGTTGTCTCGTATTTTTTCGGTCCGGCGGGCATTGCGTTGTATCATCCGGGCGGACGCATGTCCCAGATGTTGCGACCCGTGGTACTGACCATGGCCGACCAGTTGTACCCGATGGCCACCCAGGAACACGTCCGGAACCAAACCGACCGCTTGCGCGCCATTCTGGTTCTGGGCACGCGGTACACCTTCCTGCTGGGCATACTCGTGGTCGTGGGTTTGTTTGTCTTCGCGGATCCGTTCTGCCGGTTATGGTTGTCGGCCTCGCTTGGGGAGGACTACCGGATCGCCGCCTACGTGATGATGGGGTGGGCGGCGGTCGACTTTCTCGTCTTTGCCGCCGGGTCGCAGTGGTCGGTGTTGCTCGGGATGAGGCGCCTCAAGTTTTTAGTTTGGACGCAACTTCCCAGTGCCGCGCTGAATGTCATCATTTCCATTTATCTGGTCGGCTTCACCTCGCTTGGGATCCCCGGTGTGCTGGTCGCCACCATCTTGATTGGATTGATCCGTCGCCCGTTATTGATCTGGTATACCGCGCGGTGCGCCGGTTTGCGTATGCGGGATTACCTGCGGTTATCCTATCTGCGCCCGGCCTGGTGTTTCATCATCACCCTGTCCGCGGCCTTTGCGGCCAGGTTCATGATCCCGATTCATGGCTATAGCCATCTCGGAGCCGCCGCCGCGCTGGTCGCCGCGGCATGGATGACGGCCGCCTGGTTCATCGGCCTTGAGCCGAATGAACGCGCAACCCTCGGCGCGGCCCTTCGTCACCGGTTGGAAAGGCGGAGCGCCCCATGAAGATCGGCATTGTCACCTTTCAGCGCACGGATAATTACGGCGCGGTTCTGCAGGCTTACGCCCTGCAATCCTTCCTCGCCGAGCAAGGGCATGAGGTCGAAATTATCGACTACTGGCCGCTTGTTCCCCCGCCGTTTCTACGCCGTTGGCTGGCCGTTGATCCCCGCAACATGCTGTTGAAATGGCAGGCGCGCCGTAAAGAACGCCTGTTCGCCCGGTTTCGCGCCGAACAGTTGACCTTATCCCGTCCGGCGCGCTCGCACCCGGAAGAGCTTCACGACCTCCGGGATCGCTACGACATGGTGATTGCCGGAAGCGATCAGGTCTGGAATCCGACCTGGCTTGAACCGCTCGCCGGGAGCGACATGTTTTATTCGCTGGCCTTTGCCGGCGATAACACCCGCCGGATTGCTTATGCGGCCAGTTTTGGCCATGGCTCTTTGGAGACGATCCCTCCGGCGTGGCGCGAAATTTTTCAGGAGCGCTTACCGGCGTTTGAGGCGATCAGCGTTCGCGAACCTTCGGGCGTCGGGTTGGTTCAAGCGTTGTGCGGGCGCGAGGATGCCGTGCCGGTTGGCGACCCTACGCTCTTGTTGTCCGCGGATCGTTACGATGCCCTGGCTCAATCGCCACGAGCCGCCCGCCCGTTTGTTTTTGTATTTGCCTTGCACGGACAGGAGGAGACCGCGTGGCAGTCCGGAACGGCGCGGGCCCAATCGCTGGGTCTTGCGGTTCATGGCTGCCGGCTTCATCCCGCGCAGTGGAATCCGGGCAATCTCATGCCGTCACCCGGCCAATGGCTCGGTTGGATTCGCCAGGCGGATCTGGTGGTTACCAATTCCTTTCATGGGATTGTTTTCTGCCTGCTGTTTCATACCCCGTTCATTGCCCTTGCCGTGAAAGGACAAAACGCGACCATGAACAGCCGGGTTGCCGAGTTGTTGGCCCTGGTCGGGTTATCCAACCGGTTGATGGATGAGGACCAGGCGTCTTCGGCGCAACCACTGGACTCCATTGATTGGCCCGGCGTGGACGCCGCGCTCCATGGATTACGCGCAAAATCTCATGCTTTTCTCGGCGGAATCAACGGGATGTTGCGCCCCTCGACGGAGACGATTACATGACCCTCCAACGTCCTCGACCGGTAATCGCCGGATTCTCTTTTGCCCACCACGGCCGTTATTCGTCGTTCTTCCGGCTTATGGCCTACCTGGAGGATTGCGAACGATACAACCTCACGCCGCCGATCCAGCGGTTGATTCCCAAAGAATACGTCCGGCGTTGGAACTACCGTTGGCTGAAAGCCGGTGAATGGCGGTTGCTTCCGGTGTACCGTCGCCGGGCGCCCCAGGTGATTCATTACATTTATCCGGAGAATACCCTGTACCGCGGTATCCAGTGGAACAAACAACACCAGCTTATCGCGACCCTGCATCAGCCGTATGACGTGTTGACCGGCGCGGAAGCGCCGCCCTGGAAGGACCGGTTGTTGGAGGGGTTGCGGCGTTGCCAGGCTTTGGTTGTTCTTTGCGCCTCCGAGGTCAAACCGATTCGCGAACTCACCGGTGTGCACGATGTGTCCTGCATCCGGCATGGCATCGACACGGATTTTTTCCGGCGCATTCGTCCGCGGGACCCTGCGGCGCCGCGGTTGTTGACCATCGGCAATTGGATGCGCGACTGGCCGACCTGGGCCGAGGCGGTGCGCATGATCCAGGCGGCGCGTCCGGAGGTGGAGGTGGATGTCATTGCCGAACCGTACAGCCACCGGGAAGCTCAGGCGGCCATGGGCGCCGGCGGCCGGGGCATTTACTACCATACCGGATTGAACGACGAACAATTCAAAGCCTTTTACGAGCGCGCCTCCGCGCTGTTTCTTCCCCTGCGGTCAGCCACCGCCAACAACGCCTTGCTGGAAAGCATGGCCATGGCCTTGCCGGTCGTCTTGAGCGACCTGTCCGCACTTCGTGAATACACCGGACCGGATGCCGGTATTTACTTCCCCCCGGGTGATGCCCGCGCCGCGGCCGAATGCGTTCTCCGCCTCTTGAGCGACCCGGCGGAACAACAACGGCAAGGGCTCCATCTGCGCCGACAAGCGGAAACGGCTTTGGGCTGGCCGGCCATTGCCAGCCAGTACCGCGCGCTGTACCGTCGCCACCAGGAGCAACCCGCCCACGCTTGACGCGCCTGCCCCGCATCCTCTAGGGTCCGGCATTGATTTTATGAACACCTGCCCATGATGCCCAGAATTCTAGTTCCCATAATTGCCGTTATCATCGTGGTGGCCATCGCCTTCTTCGGTTTCACCACCGGGGGGTATGTTATCCACGCCCTGCTGCTGGCCGCGCCGATTGTACTCATGATGGCCAGCAATATCGGCATGGTATTTGCGCTCGTCATGGGACTGCGGTTCAGCGATTTGATTTTACCCGGCTTGCCGCAAGGGCTGAACATGATGGATGTGGTGATCCTTTTTCTGATCGCCCTGATCCTGGGCGGCCATAGTATCACCAAGCAGCGGATGATCCGGTGGAGTCTTTCGCATTATGCGTTGCTTGGCTTTGCCTTGGTGTTGGCGATCATCATAGCGTTGCGCGGCATCGGGATCCGTTTCCTCGGCAGCAACGAGTGGGGCGGTTTTGCCTACATCAAAATAGCCATCTTCATCGCTTTTTATCTTATTTGCGGACGCCTTCGCATCACGGAAAAGCAGGTTAAACTCGGTTTGATTCTAATGCTGTTGCTGTCAACGGTTCCCGCGGTTGCTCAAGCCGTTTTCTACCTGACCGGCGGCGCCGTATACATTCAGTACATGTTTCTGGAGGCCTATACCTCCGGACTGCTTAGTACGTTGGATGCGGTGCAAAGTGATGCCGGTACCGCCCGCTTTTATTTCACCGGCCTCGCTTCGGCTCTGGTGGTTGGCGCCATGGCTTTTTTCCCGCTTGAGAGGCGATCCCGCATCTTTTTCGTGCTTTTCTGGATGGCCGGTTTTTTCATTACCTTGCTAAGCGGTTTCCGTGGCGCCACCGTAGGCATCGCGGGTACTACCCTGATCTTCCTGGTTTTGTATTATCCAAGAAGGCGCATCGTGATTCTGACGGCCAGCACCCTGGCATTTACCGCCATTCTCGTGGGGCTCACGCCGTTTATCCCCGATCTACCCGCCGGCGTGCAACGCGCGTTGTCATGGGTGCCTTGGTACGATATTCCGTTTTTCGTCAAAATGGATGCTGCCATATCCACGGAGTGGCGGCTGGATGTCTGGAACGAAACGATGCGAAAGCTGCCTAATTATCTGCTGCTCGGCCGGGGACTCACGTTCAACTCCGCCGAAGTCCAAGCCGCTCTGGCCCTGCGCGACACGATATCCTGGGCCTATATCAGCCATAATTATCATAGCGGACCGCTCTCGGTATTGGTGACTACGGGCATCCCGGGTGCGTTCCTGTTTGTGTTGTTTTCCATTATGATCGGCCTTGAGGGGATCAAAGGCATGGCCATGATGCGACGTCAAGGCACCTCGGTTTTCATGATGAGGGTTTACGTGGTTTTTCTCGCCCATTTGCTTTACAGCATAGCAAGTTTTTACTTGATATACGGCGATATGAAATCTTCGTTTCCCAACCTGTTGTTTCTGGCGGCATTGCTGCAAGTCCTTCGCTTGAACTTTGTGAGTGTGCCTGGTGTGGCGGTTGAAAGTGCTGAATCCGCCTCCGCTCTACCCGATGCTGCCGGCATAACCAAAAAATCACTTTCGTTGCCTTATCCGGCTGGACAGGTTGTTCGGGGATCAGCTCCGTGAAAAAGCTAAACTTCGGTTGCGGGGACCGTATCGCCTCCGGCTGGGAAAACATAGATTTCAACCCGATGGTTCCCGGGGTGAAGCAGGTTAATCTATTGAAGGGGTTTCCTTATCCGGATGCAACCTTCGATGTCGTCTACAGCAGCCATGTGCTGGAGCATTTTTCCCGGGCGGATGGACGCCGCCTGATGGCCGAGTCTTTCCGTGTTCTCCGTCCCGGAGGTCTTGTGCGGGTGGTGTTGCCGGATCTTGAGGCCAGTTGCCGTGAATATGTACGACTGCTCGACGAAACAGAGCATTCGGAGGAGGCCCGCCGCCGCTATGAGTGGATCATCCTTGAACTGCTCGACCAGATGGTGCGCACGCGCGGGGCCGGGGAGATGCGTGACTTTTTTGAGGCGTTGGAACAAAGCGGTGACCGCGAGATGGCCGCTTACGTGATCTCCCGTACCCAAAACACCCCGTTGCAGGTAATGCGGCCACGCGCTTGGAGGGACAAAGTCGCCTCGCTTTCGCCGGGAAAACTCAAGAGTCTGCTTGTGCGCCTTTATGCCCGAGGCTTGCTGCGGCTGATTCCGGGAGGCATGCGGCGGATGATGGTGGATGAAACCCCGCCCGGTGAAAAACACCGCTGGATGTATGACCGGTACAGCCTGGTAACGTTGTTGCAACAAACGGGATTTTCCGAATGCCGGCTGCTTGCCGCCCACGAATCAGCGATCCCGGACTTCGGCCATGATCACTTGGATGTGAATCCCGATGGACTTCCCTATAAAAATGTATCGTTATATTGCGAGGCGATCAAACCGGCCTGACCGAGGCCTGGGCGTATTCGTCGTAAAGAGCGGAAAAGCGTGTGGCCATGGTCCGTGGAGACAAATAATCCCGAACGTGAACCAAGTTTTCTTCATCAACTTCACCCTGGCTGAACCGTGGATGATCCAGCGCCGCGCGTATGGCGTGGGCCAAGCTGTCCGGATCGCCCGGTTCAACCAGCAAACCGTTTTTCCCGTCGGTAATGTAATCCGGTATACCGCCGACGTGGGCGCCGATCACCGGCACTCCGGCCACGGCCGCTTCTTTCACCGCATTCGGACTGGTGTCCGCCCGGGTCGGGAAAATCAGCATCAGCGCCCGCGAGAACTCCTCGGCCACCGCCGATGCGGTGAGGTTCCCGAGAAAGCGGATGCGGTTCCATGTGGCCGAGGAAATTTCGAGTTTCAGCGCCTGGGCGTAAGGATGCTCCGGCGAACCGGTCACGGCCAGTTCCCAGGGCCTGGCCAAATTCATTCGGTCAAGTGCATGCAGGAGCGTGTCCAATCCTTTACGCTGATCCAACGTTCCGACATACAAAAAGCGGGCGGGATCGATCATCGGGCGGCGCGGCAGGCGATGAAACAGCCAGGCTGGCGCATGTTCGATTTGTTCGATCCGCAATGCTGGAGCAATCCGCCGGATGAAATCACACGCAAACCGCGACTCGGTGGTGACAAGCGGCGCCCGGCCAAACACCTGCCGCTCCACAAACGCGGCCAGCCGGTGGTGCATGCCGGATGGAATGGCTTGAACGTACCAGGACATCAGGCCTTGAACGGTCACCAGATAGGGAACATCCAGGCGCGAAGCCACCAACCCGGCGCCTCGCTCAGCGCCCCAGGCGTGCACCAAATCGGGCCGCACGCGATGGACCAGGCGTCGAATCAACCACGTATCGTACCAGAAATAGGATGGCGCACGCAGTCCGCCCCGGGTCTTCAGCACATAAAAGGTCGTGTTGCCGTCGGTCCACGACAAATTCCGCGGCGCTTGTTTGTTCAGCGTGACCATGTGAAAGCGGTACCGGGCATCCTCGCGCAGTTCGCCCCACAAGACCCGTTGCCAGGTCGTCGGATGCCCTTTTGGCATACCGGCCAGATCGGGCGGACAAGGGTCCAGCCACTCCACCGGGAAGTGGGAAATCCACATGATATGCAGGGGGTTTTTACTCATGATCGGATGGGGGTTTCATTAAGCCGTCGCTTACTCGCGGGCAACGACGCAAGGAAGGTTGCACCGCTACCGAAAACGATCAACACCAAAATCCTGAAATGAAGCATGAAGTCCGCACCGCCGCATTCCCTCCAGCCTCCTCCATGAATGTCACGTACTCCATCGCCGACCAGGTTGTTTCCACCGCCACCTCGATCGGCATCTACAACCTTTCGCTGGGCTACCTCAAGGCCATGCAGGAAAACAAAGCCGTGCGAAAGATCACCCTATTCGGCAACCCCACGACATCATCGCTAGATCTGGGGCATCCCAATACCGAGATACGGAACTTCAGCTACCCGATTCGTGGCCAGGCCGGACGTATCTATTGGGATCAATGGGGCTGTTATCGGGAGGCCGTGCGAAGCGGAAACTCCTGGCTGTTTCTCCCCAAGGGCTTCGGTTCCATTGCCCGCAAATGCCCGGTCAAGCTGGCGGTTTGCCTCGCCGATGTTACTTCGGTGATTTACCGTGAACGATATCCCGGCTCGGTATCGGCGGCCAAACACGCTTATTATGTCTGGACCCACCGGCAAACCATCCGGAATGCCAATATTATCTTCACCATTTCCGAATTCAGCCGCCAAGAAATCATGGGCTGGGCGGAGCGGCAGCGCCTGCCCTGTCCCCCGGTGATCATGGCCGGGTTGGCCGCCGAAACCGATTGGCCTCAACGGACCAAGAAGGATCAACTGCTGGTCGATGTGAGAAAAGCTCCCCACAAGCGCTCCGATCTGGCCATTGCCTGGACCGAGCGGTGGCGAGCCGCGACGGGATATTCGGGCTCCATCGTTGCCGTCGGCACCTTGGCGGACACGATAAAGATTCCGGAGCATCCATGTTGGCGATATCTGGGACGGGTGGATCAGGAAACCCGTAAGAATCTCCTGGCCGAATCCCGCGCCCTCATTCACTTTACCGAACACGAAGGTTACGGCTTGCCACCGGTGGAGTCCATTATGGCCGGTACGCCGCCGGTCTATTCCTTGATTCCCGTCACCCGGGAGGTTATGGGTGATACCGGATGGCCTTTTTCCAATGATGACGAAGAGGCGTTCCGGCATGCTTTGACCCGGGCCTTGGAAACACCCGCCCCGGTCATTGCCGGTTGGGCGGAAGACTTGCAACGCCGGCATCGCTGGACGGATATCGGGCAACGGCTTGTCGACGCCATGCAATACTATGGCGGCGGTGCAGGCGAATGAACCATTGAGTCGGATCATCAATCATGCTACGATCTCGCTGCTTCCGGTACCATGGATTCCATGACAAACAATTCTCCAAAACCCTATTTCTCTATCGTTACCCCGAATTTTAATGGGATGAGTTATTTGCCGCGCTGCCTGCGTTCGGTGGCGGATCAGTGCGGCGGTGACCTTGCCGCGGAACATTGGCTGATTGATGGCGGTTCGTCCGACGGTTCGGTGGCTTGGCTGGAACGCAATCATCAGCCGGGCTATTGGCTGAGCGAAACTGACCGCGGCATGTACGACGCCATCAACAAGGGGCTTGAACGCAGCCGGGGGACGATCATTTCCTACCTGAACGGAGATGAACAATATTTGCCTGGAACCTTGCGGCGGGTTCGGGATTTCTTCGATCGCCGCCCGGATGTCGACATGATTTTCGGGAATGCCCTGTTGGTTCATCCCAACGGCGACTACATCGCCTCCCGTCGCGGCTATTCTCCACATTG
Organism: uncultured Verrucomicrobiota bacterium; assembly: GCA_937873455.1. Taxonomy (GTDB): domain Bacteria; phylum Verrucomicrobiota; class Kiritimatiellia; order CAIVKH01; family CAIVKH01; genus CALMUP01. The sequence continues at coordinate 65,677 of CALMYG010000002.1, read as the reverse complement.
GTGTTTGATCGGCTCCAGTCAGTTGTATGTATTGTCATGCACCATGTTTTTCCGTCGTCGCATCCTGGAGGCCGGTTTCCGCTTTAACCCCGATTGGAAGGCCGTGGGCGACATCGATTTCGTGGTGCGGGTCCTTCGCGCCGGTTACAAAGCACGTCATATTCCCTGCTTTCTGTCCGCATTCACAATGACGGGAGACAATCTTGGCGGCGGGGCCAAGGCACTTGAGGAACTTTTGAATTTTCGGCGAACCATGCCGGGGTGGGTGCGCGCTCTGGCGTTCCCGCTCAATGCGGCCCGGCTCACCCTCAAACTGGTGAACGGGGGGTATGGTTCCGATCGCGGTATGCGGTATGCCGTGTATGCCGACAACGAACACCGGGAACGTTCGGAAAAAGTGGTAACCCGGACGAACCATCGGTGGCCCACCTCCTGAATCAATGAAGGCGCACGATTGCGATACCGGCCAAGCTGTAACCGCGCCGTCCGTCACGGTGCTGATTACCGCCTACAACACCCGGCCCGATTATTTTCGGGAAGCGGTGCGAAGCGCATTGGATCAGGATTGGCCTGATCTTGAGGTTTTGATTGTGGATGACGGGTCGAATCCGCCGCTTGCTTGCCTGGTGGAGGAATTCAACGACCCCCGCTTGGTGTATCATCGCCAACCGTTCCGTGGGCTTCCTCATGCCCTTATCGAAGGCATTCGGTTGGCCCGGGGCGAGGCGGTGGCCATTCTGGACCACGATGACCGCCTCACGCCTTCCAGTATACGGGTGCGTTGGGAGCTCCTACGGCAAACCGGTGCGGGCCTCGCCTACGGCGACATCGACTTGATGGACCCGTCCGGCGTGGTTTATGGCCGTCAACGCTTTCCCGATTTTCCCGATGTCGCCTCGTTTGTGCGTGCATGCCTGATCCATCCCATCGGCCCCCTTAAACATGGCTCGGTAATGTACCGGAGGGCATCCGCGCTTGCAGTTGGCAATTACGACCCCGACTTGCCGATCGAGTACGATCTCGACTTGATTATTCGCGTTGCCGCGCGGGATGGCCTCGCCCAGTGCCATGATGTTGTCGCGGCGTACCGGGTTCATCCGAACAATTTCAGCCGTTCCGTGGTCTATCGTTTACGGCAAATTCATTACCGATGGAACGTTATCGACAAACAAACCTGTTCGTGGGGACGACGATGGACCGACAAAACCATTACCGCGCTGACGCTGGTGGCGAAGGCGCTTTGGCAGGGGGTTACCCACCGCCGCCCCCACCGGCTGCTCGCTCGCTTATCCGGAAGCGCGAAGCGGGATCGCATTCGTGCGCATGGTAGGTAGCGGATGCCTCGGGTACTGTTTATGGAATCACGGTCACCAACCTCGCGTTTACCCCTTGCCGCCCTGGCGTGTCTTTCCACGGTCGCGGGTTTGATCTACGCGCAATTTCATCTTTTCGGGAACACCACGGAAATCAACGTATTCGGCCGTTCGGCGTTTGGCTGGATGTTGGACCTCTGGCGCAGCGGGCGGATTTTCGGCGGGTCGGTTTATTACCTCGGCTGGGCGATGCCGGCGGTGGTTTTGCTGCTGCTGTACGTCCGGCGCCGCGAGTTGGCGGCGGCGCCCCGAGCCATATTCTGGCCGGGTCTTGCCGTGGTCGTACTGGCCCTGTTGATGCATTGGGCCGGTGCGCGGGCGCAACAAACCCGGTTATCCTTGATCGCTCTGATTGTTCTCATCTGGGGAATTCCACTTTTTTTGTATGGCTGGTCGTTGGCCCGGCGCCTGTTGTTTCCCGTCGGTCTGCTGATTTTCTGCGTCCCGCTGAATTTCCTGGATGCCGTCACGTTTCCGATGCGCATTGTCTCCGCGCAGATCGCCGCCGGATTTTTGAACGGGATCGGGATCGCGGTGGGCCGTTCCGGGTCGGCCCTGCTGGCGCCCGCGCCCGCCACGTATGCCGTGGACGGAGCCGATCCGGCCAGCGGTCTGGGCACGCTGCTGACCTTGGCCGCCATCGTGGCGATTGCCGGATACCTCCGGCGTGATCGCGCATGGGTGTTGATTTTCACCGCGGGAGCGCTTATTCCCGCGATGATCATGGCCGGCGCCCTGCGTCTGACCGGTTCGGTGATCGGAGCTGAAATCCTCGGCCCCGACACCGCGCTGTTGTTGCACCGCCGGGCCGGCTTGGTTGTCATGCTGGTCTTGACCCTTTTGTTGTTGGCTGGAATCCGGGTTGGACTGCGGCGTCTGGCGGCCATGAGGAGAGCGTCATGAACCGCCGCGAGGTCGCCGCCTATTCCGCCTTGCTGGCCGTCATGATCATCGGCGTATGGGCCATGGCCTTCACCACGGAAATTCGCGATAGCGGACGCTCCGGCGTCGCGCTGCCGTTTCCGGATTCGGTCGACGATTGGCAGGGGGATGAAATTGTTTACTGCCTGAATGCCCGTCATAACCGCGTTTTTCTTCGCTCCGAACTGGATAACATGGAAGCCTGTCCGGAATGCGGAGCCGGTTTGTCCGGCGCCTCGCCCCTCGAGTGGTCCTTGCTGCCCGCCGATACCACCATACATAAGAAACAATATTCGTTGCCGAGCCAGCCAACCCGCGTCGCCTCGGTGGTGTTGAGCGGAACCAGCCGCACCAGCATTCATCGCCCGCAAATCTGCCTGGTCGGCGACGGCAACGAAATTGTACGCACCCGCACCATTTCGGTGGAGATTCCCGGACGCAGGCCGTTGGGGGTGACCGTACTGGACATGCTGCTGCGGCGGCAATTGCCGGACGGTCGTTGGGCGGAATATCCTTCGTATTATGCCTACTGGTTTGTTTCTCCAACCCGCGAAACCCCCAGCCATTACGTGCGCATGTTTTGGATGGCATTTGACCAGGTCTTTCGCGGCGCCTCCCATCGATGGGCCTACATATCCGTATCCAGTTGGCGCAATCCGCAAACCAGCGACCACCTCGACGAAGCCGCGGCCTTTATCGCCAAGCTTTATCCTTCCATTGTGCGCACCGCCCGTTAACTTCTCGCCATGCACGTATTGAATAAAACCAAACCCAAGCTGGACGCCGTCATGATCCACAAAATCATGCTGGCCGTGCTGGATGCTCTGGCCATGGCCGGGGCGTTTTACCTTTCTTTCACCCTCCGCAATCTGTTCTTCGCCGAGCGCGGCGGCGTCTACACCCCGAACGTCCGGCACGCGATTTTTCTCGCGGGACTCATTCCGCTTTTGGTCGGTTATTTCCGGTATAGTTACCTCTACCGACCGCTGGCCATGCGCCGGTCCATGGAACACCTGGAGTTGATTTCTCGTTCTTGGCTGGTGTTTTTCGGCTTTTTTCTCGCCCTCATTTTCTTTATGCGCATCCAATTGTTTTGGGAACACCGCATCACGATGTTTTTCTTTCTGATCCTCGGTTGGATATTCCTTTCGTTTGGCCGGCTTTATCTGATACCCGGCCTGATCAACCTGACCCGCCTCTACGACCGTAAACCGAGCCAGGTACTTTGCCTCACCGGGGCCGCCGAAGCCCGACGCATTCGGGATGTCATCATCCGCGAATCGCTTTCCAATCAACATGTCATCGGTTATCTCGACGGCGATTCGCCGGATATACCGGATGCTCCGCCACGCCTCGGCTCGGTGGCGGATGCCGAGGACATTCTGGCCCGGTACCCGGTGTCGGAAGTGTTCATGCGGTTGCATCCGGTGGACTACAACCGCAGCATCGGCCTGATCAAGGAACTCATGGGCCGGGGCATCCGCCTGCGTATTGCGCTGGATCAGTTCGGCGCGCTTTCCGAACGGGTACCGCAACTGCCCGAAGCCGAGTACGGTTACATTTTTATCAATGAAAGCCCGCTATACCGGATGGAGATCCGCATCAAGTTATTCATGGACTGGCTTTGCGCGGCCGTCGGGTTGTTGGTTTTGTCGCCGTTGTTTCTCCTCATCGCGGGGTTAATCAGGCTCGAATCGCCGGGACCGGTCTTTTTCCGGCAAAAACGCGGCGGCCACGGCGGCAAGGATTTCGAGGTGTTCAAGTTCCGAACCATGCGGCAAAACACCGAGGAACATCACAAGGAGGCGGTGCGTCGCCTGGTCAACAAGGAGTACGATTCCTTCGGGGCGGCTTCTCAAGGCGCGGGATTGCTTAAATTAACCGATCAGTCTCAGGTAACCCGGACCGGCGCCTTTTTACGAAAGACCAGTCTGGATGAGCTGCCGCAGTTGATCAATGTACTGAGAGGGGAGATGTCCCTTGTGGGACCGCGCCCCCTTCCGCTTTACGAGACCGGATTATTTCAGCCCTGGCAACAGTTCCGCCATAGCGTGCGACCAGGAATTACCGGTTTTTGGCAGGTTTTCGGGCGTTCCGCCGTATCCCACGAAGACACCATCCTCATGGATATCTTTTATATTATGAACTGGTCATTGGCCCTCGACCTCCGTATTCTCACCCGCACGATTTTTGTCCTGATGACCGGTAAAGGCGCTCTGTAGCCGCCGTGGTCGAGGACGGGTGCGCTAATTACGGATTAAACGCTTATGAAAACAAGACTTGCAGTAATCGGCTTGGGCCGTTGGGGACCCAACCATGTGCGTAACTTCAATTCCCTTCCCGGCGCGGAGGTCGTCGTCGGGGTCGATCTCGACGAAGCCTGCCGCAAGCGGATCGCCGGCACCTACGGCATCGAAGCCGTATCCGATTACCGGGAAGTGCTCGCGCGTCCCGATGTCGATGCCGTGGTGGTCTGTACCCCGACCGCCACCCATATCGATGTGGTGGAAGCGGCGCTCCTCGCGGGCAAACACGTACTGTGCGAAAAACCGCTTACCCATCAAGCCGCCGACGCTTGGAAGCTGGTCCGTTTGGCCGAGGAAAAAAAACGCCTGCTGATGACCGGGCATATCTTTCTCTTTAATCCCGGCATTGAATACCTTGCTGATGCGGTGAAGAAAGCCACCGCCGGCCCCGTGTATTATATCAAGGCGGTTCGGGCGAACCTTGGCCCCTTCCGCCGGGATGTCAACGCCGCCTGGGACCTGGCCTCCCATGATCTGTATATCTTTAATCACATTCTCGGCCAACGTCCGGAATGGGTCGCCGCCACCGGAGCAAGCTACCTGCGCGCACCGGTCGAGGATATTGTGTTCCTCACCCTGCAATACCCCAACGGAGTACTCGGCCATATTCATGTAAGCTGGCTTGACCCCAAAAAAATCCGGGAAATTACCATCGTCGGCGAAAAGAAGATGATCACCTGGGACGAGTTCGGAAACCCTGGTCCGGTATTGATCCATGACCGCGCGGTCGTGCGCGACCCGGTCTATGACACCTTTGGCGAATTTCAATTGCTCACCAAGGAGGGCGACATTCTCGTTCCGCGGATTCCATCCCAGGAGCCCCTGAACCGTCAGGCCCGCTATTTCGTGGAAGCCTGCCAAAACCCGGACCGTCCGCTCGACAAGGGCTATCCGAAACAAGCCGCCGAGGTCGTGGATATTCTCGAAGCGGCCAGCCGGTCGCTCGCCGAAGACGGGCGCAAAATCCCAATTGTTTACGGAGGTTGATCGTGTCGGAAGGCGTATTTATTCATCCCCAAGCCCTGGTCGAAACCGATCTCATCGGTTCCGGCACCCGGGTCTGGGCGTTTGCCCACATCATGAAGGGCGCGGTAATCGGCCCGGACTGCAACATCTGCGATCACAGCTTCATCGAAAGCGGCTCGGTGATCGGGCGCGGCGTAACCATCAAAACGCATGTTGATGTTGGCGAGGCGGTCACCATCAAGGACGGCGTATTTGTAGGGCCGCAAGTCGTCTTCACCAATGACCAGCGGCCGCGTTCGCCCCGCTTGGCTCTGGCCAAGGCGCGCTATGCCGCCAAGGAAAACTGGCTGCGGCCCACGGTGGTCGAGGAGGGCGCAACCCTCGGCGCGGGCGTGGTGGTTTCGTGCGGCATTACCATCGGCGCGTGGTCGTTTGCCGCCGCCGGCGCGGTACTGCTGCAGGATGTCGCCCCGTTTACCCTCGTCGTGGGCAATCCGGCCCGTCCGGTCGGCTATGTATGCGCCTGCGGTGCGCCGCTGACGCTGGTTGATGGCAAGGCGACCTGCTCGGAATGCGGGAAAACCTACACCCTCCAGGGGCGTACCCTGGTTCCTGATCACCCCATAGACCTTTGGAAATAAACCATGAGTAACGAAGCGATTCAATCCATTGTCACCACCTGTTACCTTTCGATTTTGGACGTGCGGGGCATCCCGCATCCCCCGGAAATCAACCGGGACACCCTGATGTTTGGCGAAGGCGGACCGATCGACTCCATGGGCATTGTCATGATGGTTGTGGATGTGGAGGAGGCCGTGCGCGCCAAATTTGGACAAACGGTGTCCCTCGCTGATGATCGCGCCATGTCCCAGCGCAACTCGCCGTACCGGTCGATCGGCTCCTTGACCGATTACATTGCGGCTCAACTCGACGGAGTTTCCTGACATGATCGCCGACCAACCGGTCATGCTGATTACCGGGACCCGCAAGGGCATCGGCAAGTATCTGGTCGAGTATTACACCGACCGGGGATACCTGGTTGAAGGATGCAGCCGCGAAGCCGCCGACTGGTCTGTTCCCGGTTATCATCATCATTGCACCGATGTGGCCGATGAAAAAGGCGTCATGGCGATGATGGCCAGCATCCGGGAGCGCCACGGGCGCCTGGATATCCTGATCAACAATGCCGGCATCGCCAGCATGAACCATTGCCTGCTCACCCCGCTGGCCACCGCCGAGCGGATTTTCCGCACCAATGCTCTGGGATCGTTCCTGCTAATCCGGGAAAGTGCGAAGGTCATGAAGGTCCGCACGTATGGGCGTATCGTCAACCTTGGCACCGTGGCTACGCCGCTGAAACTTGAAGGTGAATCGATGTACGCCGCCTCCAAGGCCGCCGTCGAATCCATGACCCGGATTCTTGCCCGCGAATTGGCGCCCCTCGGCATTACCGTCAACCTGGTCGGACCGACACCCATCGAGACCGACCTGATCCGCGGCGTGCCCAAACAAAAAATTCAGGCGATTCTCGACCAGCTTGCGATCAAGCGCCTGGGCAATTTCGCCGATGTATCCAACGCGATTGACTTTTTTATTCGCCCGGAAAGCGACTACATCACCGCGCAGATTCTGTATCTCGGGGGGGCTTGATGGGGCTGGACTGGTTGATGGAGCGCTGGCGCGCCCATCCGGACGCGCCGGCCTTGCTTCGCGGCGAGCAGATCGTTCGGTATGATGACCTCATGGCCGGATGCGCGCGGTGGGCGGAGCGCCTAAAGGCCGATGGGGTTGCCGCCGGACAGGCCGTCCTTTTTGATGCCGGCCTGGACGGTGATTCGGTCGCCCTGTTAATTGCCCTTCTCGATCATGGCTGTATCGCCATCCCCCTTACGCCAAATGCCGTGGTCCGCCCGGACGCCGCCAAGGAGATTGCTCAACCATCATGGATCTATGCGCGGGGCACCGCCGATGTAGTAGCGCCTCCGCGAGGCGCTGATTCCATCTGGACCACTCACGCCTTCCCCGCCGCCGCGACGCATGCGCTCTATGAGCAATGCCGCGAAGCCGGGCAGGGCGGGCTGATTATTTTCACCTCCGGTTCCACCGGTGTGCCCAAGGCCAGCCTGCACCGCGCCGACCGCTTTCTGTCCAAGTTCCAGAAACCGCATCCAGCGTTGCGCACCGTGTTGGTGCTTCCGTTTGATCACATGGCCGGCCTCGACAGCTTGTGGTACGCCCTCACCAGTGGGGCAGGCGTCGTCATTCCGGAGTCGACGGATCCCGATGGCATCTGCGCGGCTATCACCCGGCATCAGGCCGAGCTGCTGCCTGCTACACCCAGCCTGCTTAATATCATGTGGTTGTCGGGCGGCTTGTCGCGGCACGACGTGAGCAGCCTGAAAATCATCACCTACGGCGCGGAAGTCATGCCGGAGATCACCCTTTCACGCCTCCGCGAAGTCTTGCCGCGTTGCCGGTTCATCCAGAAATACGGGGCGACGGAATTCGGATCTCCTCCCACGCGCTCCCGCGAAGACGGTTCGCTCTGGTTCCGGGTTTCTGGCGGAGACGTTGACATCAAAGTGGTGGACGGCACCTTGTGGATCCGCTCGCCGTCATCCATGATCGGCTACCTGAACGCGCCGAGCCCTATTGATGCCGAGGGCTGGATCAACACCGGTGACCGGGTGGAGGTGGATGGTGACTTCATCCGCGTCCTGGGGCGGCAAAGCGAACTGATCAATGTCGGCGGCCAAAAGGTCAACCCCGCCGAAGTGGAAAACGTCCTCCTTGCCGCTGACAATATCCGCGATGCCGTGGTCAGCGGGGAGAAAAATCCTATCCTTGGCCACACCGTGGCCGCGACCGTCCGCCTGGTCAACCCGGAAGAGCCGGGCGCCTTGCGCCATCGCCTGCGCGTATTTTGTCGCGATCGGCTCCCCCGGGAGGCCATTCCCGTGCGCATCGAAATAGCGGATGACCAAACCTGGAATTCCCGGTATAAAAAAATCCGGCAACAAACCGGTTAATATGTTTGGGTGCCAGGGGAAAGAGCCCGAACAGCTTGGGCGCATGTGAAAAGATGGAGGCCGACCCTCAATGGTCGCCACGAATAAAACAAAAGGAAAAAAGTGAAAATACCGTTTATCGACTTAAAAGCTCAATTCGCGACCTTGGAATCGGAAATCATGCCGGCCATTCGTGGCGTCATGGATCAAACCAATTTTGTGCTCGGCGCCCCGGTAGCCGAGTTCGAGAAAAATTTCGCGGCTTACTCCGAATGCGCGCACGGCGTGGGCGTCGCCTCCGGTCTTGATGCCATCAAGCTGGCCTTGCGCGCGTTGGACATTGGTCCCGGCGACGAGGTCATCACCGCCGCCAACACCTTCATCGCCACCGTACTCGGCATCTCCTCCATCGGCGCGATCCCGGTGTTGGTCGATATCGATGAAAAAACCTACAACCTCGACCCCGCTCTAATCGAGGCCGCCATCACCCCGCGCACCAAAGCCATCATGCCGGTACACCTCTACGGCCAACCCGCCGATATGGATCCCGTACGTGCCATCGCGCAAAAACACGGGTTGCATGTCATCGAGGACGCCTCACAGGCCCACGGATCCCGCTACAAGGGCAAGCGCGCCGGTTCCATGAGCGATATCGCCGCCTTTAGTTTGTATCCGGGAAAAAACCTTGGCGCCTACGGCGACGGCGGCATCGCCACCACCAACAGCAAGGCTTGGGCCGAACGCATGGCCATGTTGCGCAACTATGGATCGCTGGTGAAATATCACCACCTGGAGAAAGGCGAAAACAGCCGTCTCGACACCCTGCAAGCGGTTATCGTGAACATTAAACTTAAACACCTGGATGCCGGCAACACCCTGCGCCGAAACCACGCCGCCCGCTATACCGAACGACTTACCGATATTCCCTGGGTCGTCACCCCGTACGTTTCGCCGGACGTCGAGCATGTGTACCACCTCTACGTCGTCCGCGTTCCCCAGCGTGAACAACTCATCAAACACTTGGCCGATCGCGGCGTCCCCACCATCATTCACTACCCGATTCCCATCCACCTCCAGCAAGCCTACGCCGACGCTGGATGGAAAGCGGGCCAGTTTCCCATCACCGAGCGGTGCGCCAAGGAGATTCTCTCGCTGCCCATGTATCCGGAAATGCCGGACGAACATATTGACTACATCGCCCAGGCCTTCCGCGAATTTACCCCTTAAAATCCGACGGTTAACCAAATCCGGCAAGCAAGGCGCAACCCGCCTTGCTTTTTTATTTTCTAAATATCTAGAATTCTTTGGCCGGATGGGGTACACTATTGACGAAGGCAGGAGTAGATTATTAACCGATGTGGCTATAAAGGGCCGCGTTTTGTCCTGGTTGGCAACCGGATGGGGCGCGCTTGGTTGGGCGCATGGATCATCACCGGCTGGATATTTTCCTCGCTGGGGGCGTCCTACTACGTAGCTCCGGATGGCTTGGACAGCCATCCCGGAACGTCCACCAATCTGCCCCTGCGCACGATACAGCGGGCTTTGAACCTGGTGGCTCCGGGCGACGCGATTTATGTGCGGGGCGGCGTGTACCGCGAGCACTTGACCAACCGAACGCATGGCACGGCATCGCAACCGATCCTCATAGCGGCATACTCCAACGAAACGCCGCTAATCAAAGGCTCACGTATCGTCACCAATTGGTCGCTGCATACCGGATCGGTATGGAAAACCACCGGATGGACGAACCGCAGTCAGCAAGTGTTCGTGAACGGCGAATGGTTGCAGCAAATCGGTCCAGCGGTGAATCCCTTCATCGAACCGCTTGGCTTCAATCAAAACGACATGATTCCCGGATCGTTTTTTCACGACCGGACCAATTCCATCCTCTACATTCAGCCGTCATTTCCGGTGGATCCTAATCTACAAACGGTAGAGGCCTCGGTGGGAGACGATCTGTTCCTTTTCGCGATCGGGCGTCATTATCTCGTCCGAGGGCTGCATTTTCAACACAGCAATGTGCTCGGCCAATGGCCCGGTATTCTGGTGGGGTCCCACACCCGCCTCGTCGACTGTTCGATTACCTGGATGAATTATATCGGGGTGCTGCTGGGAAGTTACAGCGTGCTGGAAAACTGCCTGGTCGCCCATAACGGCGGCAGCGGCGTGCATGCCGACTTTTCGACCAACGTGGTGATTATGTCGAATACCATCAACTCCAACAACCTGCGCGGTGTCGACGCCTCCATGATCGCCAGCGGTATCAAGCTGTATGCGTCGTCCGGGTTTCAGGTGGTCAGCAACCGGCTGGACGGCAATTTGAGCAATGGGATATGGGCGGATTTTTGCCGCGACGATTCGCCCAAGCTCATCCACGCCAATACGGTGGTCAACACCCGTGGTCATCCCCGTCGTCCCGACAACGTGGCGGTGGCGCTGTTCATCGAGGTCAGCCGGCGGGTGATGGCCGCGAATAATTTACTGATCGGGAATGAGTTGATCGGCATACAGGTGGCGGAATCCGATTATATTGATGTGGTCAACAATACCGTGGCCTTCAACCGCGGAATCGCCAGCCTACATGGCAGAACGATGTCGCGCTGGATGCCGGCGACACACCAGGAAACCAACAACACCGTTTGGGCCTCGCTTACCCATAACCGGTTGGTCAACAACCTGGTCTTTGGAGGTCAAACCGAGCACGACCTGTTTTGGCCGCTGCCATCGACCAATGTCATCATGCGGATCGAGGACAATACCATCAACGGCAATCTGTATTTCCGGGAAAACCAGTTGTCGCGATTTTATACCGACCGGTTGTATACCAACCTGGCCGCATTGAGCGCTGCCACGGGGATGGAAAGCGATGGTTTTAACCAGGATCCGCGCCTGGCCTCGCCGGACACCGGAGATTTTCGCTTGTCCGCATTTTCGGTGGCCATCGACGCGGGATTCGTGGATTTGCCCCCGGACATGCCATCCGGCGATCACGAGGGGAATCCACGGGTGTTGTTCGATCGCGTGGACATCGGCTGCTTTGAATTCGATGGCTCCGCCGGGGCGATTGCGCCATCGGTGACCATCACGACGGCTTGTGGATGGGTGGCGTATGACGCCTTTGAAGTGCGCGGGGTGAACAATGCAAATGTAGTCGGCGATCTTTGGGCCGATGTCGTGGCGTTGCCATCAACGGTAACCACCCGATACCCCGTGGTTCGTCTGTCTTCCACGCAGTGGCGGGTCGCGGATTTTACGCCCGAGCCGCTCGTCGCCCACGAAATTACCATCACCGCGACCAACTGGAACGGCACCCCGGCCTACGATACCTGCACCCTCCAGCGCGGCGGAATCGGGACGGGGCGTCCATGGGTTGGCATAACGAATGCGCCGGACGCCGATATCATTGAAAGCTTTTTTACCCTTTCCGGTACGCAGAACGTTCATGTCGCCGGGTTTCTTCCCTGGGTTTGTCTTTACGCCGGCGAAGTCGTCGCTTCCGGAGCGGTTAGCGCGGCGGGCGCATCCTGGTCGGCCGCTATTACCGGCATGCGTACCGGGCAAAACTACATCGTCATCTCGGTAACGAATGCCTGGGGCGTTTTTCACTCCGTCACATCGCGCATCCATTCCGGCGAAACCCCCATTCATTACGTTTCCACCAACTCGCCGAATCCGCTTTATCCCTACACCTCATGGGAAACGGCCGCACACGTGATCATGGACGCCGTGGATGCGGCATCGGATGGCGACACGGTGTTGGTGGGTCCGGGTCTTTATCAAGAAGGTGGCCGTGACCATCTATTCGGATTCTCCCGCGTTATTCTGGACAAAGGAATTACCTTGGAAAGCAGCGAAGGACCGGAGGTCACCACGATTTGGGGGCACCGTCCTGGCGGCCCGGTTTCGGTGCGCGGGGTGCTGATGGTCCATACACAGGCGATTATACGCGGCTTTACCATCCGAAACGGCCGCGTGCAGGGGTTCCCGGTGGAACGGTCCTATGGGGGCGGGCTTCTGGCGAATGACATGGCGCGCATTGAGCGCTGTGTATTTACCGGGAATACCGCGACGCCCAACGGCAAGGGCGGGGGCGCGGCACTATGGTACGCCCAAGGAACGATCACCGATTGCGTATTTCACGACAACCAGGCCTTTTCCGGCGGCGGGCTGGCCATTTTGTGGGGAACGAACGCCGTCGCCCACCGCCTGCTCGCGTTCAACAATCATGCTTTAAATAATGGTGGCGGTTTTGTGGTGGACAATTGTTCCCGATTCAGCAGCGCCGTGGCCTGGTCCAATCGCGCGGAGATCATGGGTGGCGGCATCGCTTTGGGCAACAACGCCATCATCCGCAATGTCACCGTGGAGCGCAACTCCGCGCCTGAAGGCGGCGCCTTTGCCTTGGTGGGCGCCGAAGCGAGTATCATCAGCTCCATCGCCTGGTCCAACACGCCGCCCGGGATCAAAGCGGTCAGTAACCACCTCGTCCACACCGTTCGCCAATCCATTTTGCCCCACGCCTTGCCCGCGCACTGGTCCGTCATTCAGGTGCTGAATGTCAACCCGCAGTATGAAAATGCCGCCGCCGGCAACTTCCGGCTGACCGCGAATTCCCCCGCCCTGGATATGGGCCAGACGCTTTCATGGTTGCGTGATACGCCGGACATGGACGGCAACGCGCGGGTAGCCGGCCCTTTCGTCGATATCGGCGCGTATGAATTCTGGCGCAAAATCTGGATCGAATCCCTGATGAACGGCTACATCGCCGGAGCAACCAACCCGCTTAATATCCGGCTGATCTGGGCGGCCGACCGCCAACTGGCGGTTTCCAATGTTACCGTGACCCTGCCGTCCGGGTGGGAGCTGATCGGGGCCAGCCGGGCCGGTGAATCCATCCCGATCAACGGTAATCAGATCCTGCCCACGCAACCGTTGTTGCTCGGTGATGCTTTTATCACGGCGCTTATCCGGGTGGATCCCGGAGCAACCCACGCGCGTACCGTAACCGCAGCGGTTGCCGCCACCCTGATCAAAGGGTCGGAAACCTTCGCGTGGTCCGGCGCCGCCGCCCCTCTTGTGGTTAACCACTACAAATGGCTGAATGCACAACCTAGCGGCTCCGGTCAGATGACCACCACCTTGCCTAACGGCTGGACCATCCATAATCAGATGGTAACCATCACCGCCCAGGCCGACCCCGGCTGGCGCTTCCGCGGATGGATCGGTGACACGCACAACGCCATCACCAACGCCAACGGCTCAATCAATGTGCTGATGAACCGCGACCGGAATGTCCAGGCCGATTTTGTTCAGTTGGTCACCCTCACCGTGGAGTCCGACCGCGCCGGCGTGCTGCCGCCCCCCATGACCTATGTCATGGATCGCGGCGAAATCATGGCGCTTTCCGCCCGCGCCGTCGTCACCAACGAAGGCCGCACCCATGTCGTGGCCGACTGGGTTGGTTCGGGCCGCTTGCCCGTGCGCGGCACCGCGCGGGCATTTACCGTGCTGATGGACGAAGACACCTCCATCGCCTGGCGCTGGTGCGCGCTGGAAGCGCGCCATGCCTCGCGCGGCGCCCGCGTGCAAGGCGACGTGCGCAGCACGATCCTGGTCACCATCACCTACGAGACGTCAGGCGTTCTTGATCGCATCTGGTACAAACCTGTTCTGCCTGATGGTGCGAGCGTGGTCGCGGTCCGCGGCGCACACGCGCCGGCCATGCACCCCGGGGGCGCCATCCTGCTGCTGGAGCAGCTCGACAGCGGCGAGGCCTCGTTTGAAATGGATATCCTGTGGCCACCGGACACCCGGGGGCCCGTGGCTATTCAAGCCACTGTCGGTGTCAATGCGTTTCACGATGAACCGGAGCAATCCTGGTGATCAATTGCCGGAGGATGATACCATGAATAATTTTCTAAACGATAGGTCATGCGCCCTCCAAGCCGTGCATTTCCGGCCCGGAATCACCGCGCTCCTGGTGGTCGTCGCCCTAAGCGCCATCGCCCGGGCTGAATTCATCCAGGTGCAACCCGACCCGCTGGTGTTGTTGCCACGCCACAGCGCGGATACCGCGGGTGAGCCGTTTGCGTTTGAGCCGGGTGAATTCAACCGGGTGGCCGATCTGTGGCGTGCTGGTAACTATGGCCTCGATCCCAATGCCGTCGATGGCTATCAGCCGGGGGCCGGCCCAACCAACGGATTGCGGCATTCCGCGGACTACTCCGGGTCCAGTTGGTCGATTGGTTATGAGGAAATGCTCCGCTTTTCCGGTCTCCATCGCGCCCAGTCGTACCGCTACGATCCCAACACCGTGGATGGATTCACTCCGGTGGTGGACGCCCGCGTGTACCAAGCTCCCGCAGCGGGGTCGACCGCCGGAACGACGCGTTATGTCGCCGCGCAATCAACCAATCCCGTTCCACCGTTTACCACGCTGCAGACCGCCGCCGTGACCATTCAGGACGCCGTAGCCTTGGCCGAACCGGGTGATCTGATTTTGGTGGATCGCGGCATGTACGCTTCCGGCATGGTTTCCAACCAATACGGCCTCAGCCGGGTGGCGCTCACCGCCGGCGTGGTGTTGGCCAGCATGCATGGTCCTGATGAAACCATGATCGAAGGCAGCACCAACGCATGGATTCGCGGTGTCTTCATCCAACACCCCCAGGCGGTATTCCAGGGCTTTACCATTCGCCGAGCCGCCAGCCGCGGCGCCAGTCCATCGTTAAGTGAACGCGATGGCGGGGGACTGCTCGTTCTGGCGGCCGACCGGGTGGCGGATAACGTCATACACGGCTGCTCGGCGTTGCCGTTCGGCAACGGGGGTGGGGCGCTGATCAGCGGCATGAACGGGGTGGTGGAATACAATCATGTTCGTGATAATCGCGCCTACGCCGGTGGCGGACTGGCGGTTTTCTCCGGGGGCGGCACCATGCTGCGCCATGCCGTGCTTGCCGGGAACCACGCCTCGATGTTGGGTGGCGGCATGCTGATCGACAACGCCCGCGCCTATAATCTCATCGTACAGGGTAATCATGCCGACGATCATGGCGGTGGCGTCGTGCTCGGCAATAACTGCGAATTGTGGTTTTCCACCGTGGTCGAAAATTCCTCGGAGAATTCCGGCGCCGGAATCAGCTACAACGGGCAACTGAATTCCGTGCGCAACAGCATCATCACCGACAATCAGGGCAAGGATATTCGCGCGGCATTCTCCAATAATTCCCTGCGTTTCAGCTTCGCCGCCACCTATCCGGCAACCGCAATCACCGTGGTCAGCAATGTCCAGGATGCGCCGGTTTTCGCCAACGCCGCCGGCGGTAATTACCGGAAACATCCCTCCTCACCGACCATCAACCAGGGCGAGTGGGCATCGTGGATGACCACTTTCACCGATGCGGACGGTGCGCCGCGGATCGCCGGTCCCCGCCCTGATCTCGGCGCGTTTGAGTGGGAGTCCCCGAGCCTGCAGGCCACGCCGGCATTTTATATTCCCGGAGAAGACGTCGAAATCACCGTAGCCATCGATTTTCCGGCAACGCGGCGGTTGCTGGCCTATGGAATCTCGGTGAACCCTCCTGCCGGGTGGATGCTGGTTGATCTGCAGGCAAACCCGGCGCTTGAATTTTCGCCGGACGGTCAGGGGTATGTGACAATGGGAAACCTGAGTAACACCGCGGAAGTCGTGGTCACCTTGCGGGCGCCCAGCAACGCCGTGGGCAGTGCGGCGTTGACGGTGGTTGCCGGTTGGATGGCCAGCGGCATGGAGGACGTCGCCTTCACCCCGCTATCGCCCGATCCATTCCTGATCGAGCCGCTGTATCCGGTGCAAGCCTCGGCCGGCGCCGGCGGTAACCTTACCACCACCGGCGGCTGGTTCGCCGCCGGTGCAACGGTCGAAATCACCGCCGTCGCCGATCCCGGTTGGCGGTTCGGACAATGGAGCGGTGATCTCGCCGGGGCGGATATCATCGGCAACACGATCATCCTTCCGGTTTCCGGCGGCGTGTCCGTGGTCGCTGAATTTGTGCGCGTTCATACCGTGACCATACAATCATTGTACGGCAACGCCTACCCCGGCATCGGCAACCTGGTCATCGACGACAGCGTGACCATCACCAGCCGGGTCGAGCAAGGATCCGTCTGGATCGGAACCAACCAGTATGTATGCGTAGGTTGGACCGGAACCGGCAGTGCTCCCGCATCCGGTAGCGCACGGGAAACCAGCTTCATGATCACCGGGGACTCAACCATCACCTGGCAGTGGTCGCGCCTCCAGGCCCGGCAAGCCAGCCGTGGTTACCGGGCCGCCGGCCGTATGTCCTCGGTGATTGAATGCGATGTCTGGTACGAACCGTCGGGAACGCTCACCCAAATCTGGTGGCGCGCGCTGCTTCCCCCGGGATGGTCAATTCATCGCGCGTGGGGTGACGCCGAACCGTCGGTGCAAGGCGACACCATATTTATCGGCGGCGATTTGTCCTCCGGACACACGCGGTTTTATTTTGATCTCACCCTACCGGATGATGCCCAAGGCGAACTCGAGCTTGGCGGGGAGGTCGGCGTGAACCAGCCGTAAATGCTCACCCCCGCGCAGGGTGGCACATAACCTGCTTAAATAGCAGGTATGGGTATTTGGGGACATCATTCGATTTGCCGGAAACGGGCCGCGGGAATCCTTTCGGCCGGTATCGGCATGCTCATGGTGCTTGCGGGCAGCTTCCCGCTGCGCGCTTTCGCCGCATTTCCGGTCGCTGATCTTCCTCAACCACTCGCTCTGCTGCCCAGGGCCTCGGCGGACTTCAACATTACGGATGGCGAGCTCTCGTCCCCGGAATTCAATGAAGTCATCGCACTCTGGCAGGCTGGAGCTTACCGGATCAACTCCGAAACCGATCATGGCTACCAACCCGGTACGGAAAGTGGCGAGGGCGTACGGCATAGCGCTGATGTCGAAGCGCCGTTTTGGTCGATAACCCTCCCGGAGATCGTCCGGGAAGGCGCTCTACGGCAAAGCAAAGACTATCGCCAGGCGCTCACATCCTCCGGTCCGCGATTTCTACCAAACTGGCCTTATCGCTATGCGGTTGATTCCGCGCTTACCGCTTCCGCTTCCGTTCATTACGTCAACGCCGCCAGCACCAATCCAACGCCACCCTTTACCTCCGAAGCCACCGCTGCTACCACCATCCAGGCCGCGGTGGATGTCGCCGGTGACCATGCCGTTATTCTTGTCTGGCCAGGAAGTTACGATAGCGGGATCGTTTCCCACACCGCTGGAGCAGCACGCGTGGTGGTGGAAAAACCCGTGTCTATCGTCAGTGTGGGGGGGCCGGTAGCAACGAGTATCCGGGGCGCCACGAATCCGGTGGTGCGCGGTATTATTTTAAATCATCCTCAAGCCATCTTGCGTGGTTTCACCGTACGCGACGGCGCCGCCGGCGGCTTGAGCGCCACCAACCTTCAGCAGCGTGCTGGAGGCGGCCTACTCGGTTTGGCGTTTCGCGAAATTTCCGATGTCATCGCGGTAAACAATACCGCATTGCCGTTCGGAAGCGGCGGCGGAATCGCCCTGATGCATAGCCAGTCAAGCCGCGTCATGCGGTGCTCCATTCGCCACAACCGGGCCGGTTACGGAGGTGGTATGGCCGTATATTGGGGCAACAACGTTGAGATAGACGCCATCACGGTCATTAGCAACAGCGCCAACCACAGCGGCGGCGGAATGCTCATTGACAACATTCGCCGCGTACAAAGCGCGCTAATTGCCTGGAATCAAGCCGGTTTCGCCGGCGGCGGGGTGGCATTCGGAAACTTTGCCGACCTCTGGCACGGAATCGTCCGCAACAATACTGCGCCCAGCGCCGGCGGAGTCTTGTTTGGTGGCGATCAGTCAAGATTGATAAACTCTATCATAAATGAAAACCCCGGTGGTGGCATCGGTGTTACTGCCGGTAAAATCGGCAATTCCATTGGATTTAGTCTGCTGGATGACCTTTTGCCGCCTTCGGTAAGTGCAACCAACATGGTTACGGGAATACCGCAATACCTGAACGCTGGCATCGGCGATTATCGGCTTCACGCCGTCTCGCCCGGGGTGGGTGCTGCCACCAATGTCCCCTGGCTGGCCGGACGGCAGGACCTGGCTGGCCTGCCGCGCGTGATCGCCGGCACGCCGCCCGACCTCGGGGCCTACACCTTCGCGCCTCTTCCCATCGTGCTCGAACCGGCCGGACCTTACCTGCGCGGGCAACCGCTCCCGGTGGTCATTACCGGCGCCTATCCCGCCGGGGATGTACCGGGTTCGGTTGGAATCCGGTTGAACCTGCCGGCGGATTGGTCCATCCAGGCGGCAACGTCTCAAACCGCCGAGGTCTATTACCGGGCGGACGAACTCCTTCTCGCCGTCTCTCCGACGGCCACCCACCTTCACGTGGACATCATGCTTACCACGTCGGCTGCGTTGTTATCTGATCCCGTGGTTATTCCCGCCGAACTCTTCTGGCAACATGCCGGCATGCTCGACGTGGCCGCAACCGATGGCGCCCAGCTTTTGGTAACCAATCACCTGAATGGAGTCTGGTTCGCCGTGGAAGCGGTCGCCGAATCCGAAGGACTAGTCGAGCCCTCATGGCAGGCGGTTGATCCTTTGGGTCAAGCAACGGTTGCCGTGGTGGCGGCCGCCTTCCACGAAATTGATCGCGTCGATATTGCCGGAGCGGAAGTGCCGGAGGCCCGCGGTCAAACCAGTTACCTGCTCACGCTTGGCCCGGTTGAGGCCGACGTGCTGGTCCGCGCCTATTTCCGCCCGCAACGCACCACGCAAGGCGTGCCCTTTTCCTGGCTTGCCGACCAGGGCCTGACCAACGACCCGCCCGAGATCGCGGCCCTGACCGATTACGATGGCGACGGCTTCGCCGCGTGGGAAGAATACATTGCTGGGACCTCGCCGCTCGACCCGGCCTCCTTCTTTGTCCTGGACTGGAGCGAGAAGACTCCCGGGGCAATGTTTGATCTGGAGTGGCCCAGCGTAACCGGTCGATTGTACACCCTCTACCAAAGCCACGATCTCACCGCCGGAGTCTGGAGCGTCTTGGCCAGCAATGTTCCTGCCACCCCTCCGCGCAATCTATTCACATACGAAATCCAACATCCGCTTAATGCCATTCGCATCCGGGTCACCATGGATCCCGTGCCATAACGCAACATCCCGCGGGTAAAAAGTTCCAAGGTTCGGAAAATCAAGCCCCCAAAAGTTCCAAACCTTGGAACGTTTCGCCGGGCAACCTGGGCTCATCCATCGCAAAAGCGGCGGATTGGGGTATTTTGGGGCATGTGGTGGAAAAGATGCATGCTTCGTTGGTTTGGCTCCTGCGCGCTGGCGCTTTCAGCCGGGTCAGCGTTTGCTGCGGATACGGATGGGGAGGCGTGGCGGCTGGTTCGTGAAGGACGGGCCGCCGTGATCCTGCGCCATGCCCGTGCACCCGGAACCGGCGATCCGGCAGGTTTCCAGTTGGACGATTGCGCGACGCAGCGGAATCTGTCTGATGCCGGTCGCGATCAGGCTCGGCGGATCGGGGATCTGTTGCGGGCCAACGGCATCGTTCACGCCCGGGTCTACAGCAGTCAATGGTGCCGCTGCCTGGAGACGGCGGAACTTCTCGGCCTTGGTCTCGTCGAGCTGTTGCCCGCGCTCAACTCCTTCTTTGCCGCCCCCCGCCGCGAAGCGGAACAAACCGCTGCGCTGATGTCATTTCTTGCCGGGTGGGCGGGTGACCAGCCCTTGGTTTTGGTCACCCATCAAGTCAACATCACCGCCATCGCCGATGTTTTTCCCGCCGAAGGCGAGGTGCTGATCATCCTCCTGCGTGACGGCACCCCCGAAGTCCTCGCGCGCTTGAAGGTGTGAGCGGGGGGGCGAGAGCCAACTATGGTCTGGCCTGACCGTGTACACCAAAGAACGGCGCCCCTGCCTGAATGCCGAGGCTGATCATGACGCACTACGCAGCGGGGCCGCTCCACGCGCGTTCAACGTCATCGATCGCATCTGCCACCCGGTCGCGGGCTTCGTGGCGGTCGGTTCCGCGCGAAAGGATCGTGTCGTATCCGGTTTCCTCATGCCGGATATGGGCGCGCATGGCGAGGCGCACGGCTTTTTCATCCAGCTCCTTGGCCATAGCCGTGCGCCCGACCCGCCCGCTGTATTTCCGGCAGGCGTGTTCGGCGATGAAAAACTCCCGCTTGGCCGGACAGGAGGGATAAAGCGCGCGGACTTTTTCCGCGAAGGCGCGCACATAGATCTGGTCGATTTCTGCGCGGCGCAGGACCTCCCGGGCGCGCCGGACTTCCCGCTCCCCGGCGTCGGCCTCGCACTCGCTTTCCGCCCGTTCGAGCGCTTCGTTTTCCACCAGATGCCCCTGCCGCTCGTAGCGTTTCCGGGCCTTGCTCCACTTCAACACAACGGCGGACAGCTTGGAGTGTTTTTTTGCGCGCCGCGTCAGCGCGGCATTGCCCGACGCCAGGAACACCAGATGATCAAGGTCGGAGCAGGAAAGGCACGCCGCCTTGCCTTCGCGCACGGTGATCCAGGCGTGAGCGCCGAGTGACTGACCGCATTCATCGCACGTCGATTCCCGCCCGCTGATGAACACCGCGATTTCACGGCTCGATTGGGGTGGTTGATCCGTCACGGTGATCGGTGATATCAAAATCAGCGGTTGGAGTATAGTGGTTCATGTCGCTAAAAATGGACATGCTTCATTGGTTTGACCGCTGCGGGTTGGCGCTATCGACCTGGTCCTTGTTGAACCGGCCGATGCCGAAGTAGGTTGACTGGAGACTCGTCTTTTCCGTACTTGCCCTGATCGCAGGGAAAATGCATTGTTTTGCCGGTGATTAGGCGAGGTTCATGACAACCGACAACCCCATCCTCAATAGCCCGTATGATGAACCGTTGCTTCATTATGCCACGGATGACGAGGGAACGCTGGACTATCAGAAAATCGTCAAGGGACGCCGAATTTTTGCCCCGGAAATTCAGTCTATTCCAGTTCGGCAGGGACCTCAACGGTCCATGTTCGAGATCAATGAACGAGCCGAGGAATTTGGTTCTCATTTGATCAACTTGTTGCGGAAAGAGGTCGGGCTTTGGCGGAAGGATGGTTATCCCTCGGTGACTCGCGTGACCCGCGAATTACTGACTTTTTGGTTTCTAAATCCCGATCGACATGCCGAGGCCAAACTTTTCTTCGCCCAGCGCGAGGCCATCGAAACTGCCATTTGGTTGAATGAAGTAGCTGACCGGTCCAATGCCGGTCAATATGTCCTGAATCAATTGCGTTCCGCCCAGCAGGTCAGCACGGAAAACCTGTCCTGCAATCTGCCGCGCGTCGCGTTCAAAATGGCTACCGGCACCGGGAAAACCGTGGTCATGGCCATGCAGATTCTCTATCACTTCTTCAATCGACAGGAATACCGAAACGACACCCGCTTCGCCGATTCCTTTCTGATTGTTGCGCCCGGTATCACGATCAAAAACCGCCTCGGCGTGCTGTTTGTAAACCTCGACCGCCGTGCGGAAATTACGGACTACTATCATGCCCGCTCGCTGATTCCACGTGGGTGGGACAACAAAATGGGCAATTTGAATGCCCGGATCGTGATCACCAATTACCACGCGTTTGAACCTCGTACCCTTCAGGGCAATAAACGCAGTCCATTTGATGGAAAAATCAATGCCCAGGGCGAAAAACAGCAGGCGACCGAAGATGCCGGACAAATGCTGCGCCGCGTGCTCGGCAAGATCAAGCCGGGCTCGCGCCTCCTGATCCTGAACGATGAAGCTCACCACTGCTATCTGCCCAAAGAAGCCGGGAAGGCTATTGAGGGCGAGGATACCAAGGAGGAAAACAAACGGGCCGCCGTCTGGTTTACCGGGCTGACTGAGGTAGCCAAACGATTCAAGGTCGACACCGTCTATGATCTTAGCGCCACGCCGTATTACCTGACCGGTTCCGGTTACGATGCTTACAGCCTGTTCCCCTGGGTCGTCACCGATTTCGGCCTCATCGAGGCCATTGAGGCCGGTTTGGTGAAAATTCCTTTCTTGCCGGAAAGCGATACCACCCACGAATTGACCATGCCGGTCCTGCGCAACCTTTACGAACACGTGAAGGACGAACTGCCAAAGAAGGGTCAGAAGCGCCGAAAGTCCGATGCCCGCAAGGAAGGGAAAACCCCCGTCGGGGAGGAACCGCCGAAATTGCCGACGCTCGTGCAGGCCGCCCTCGAAAAATTCCACGGGCACTACCAGCGCGATTATGAACAAATCCGCGGATTGTTCGACAGCCCGCCCGTGTTTATTGTCGTATGCAACAACACGTCGGTTTCCAAGGAAGTATACAAATACATTGCCGGGTACGAACAAACCCTGCCGGATGACACCTTGCGGGCCATTCCCGGACATTTTGAAATTTTTTCAAACTACGACCGGAAAACCCATAAACCACTCAAAAAGCCTCCGACGCTCCTTATCGACAGCGATGCCCTGGAAAACTCCGATCAGATCAACGACGATTTCAAGAAAATCTTCTCCGACGAAATCGAGGTGTTTAAACGCGAGTACGCCCGTATTCATGGCCAAGGCTCGGCCGAAAACATCACCGAGGCCGAAATCATGCGCGAGGTGGTCAACTCCGTCGGGAAGAAAGGGATGCTGGGCGCCCATATTCGTTGCGTGGTGTCTGTTTCCATGCTGACCGAGGGCTGGGATGCCAATACCGTCACCCATATCATGGGGCTTCGCGCCTTCGGATCGCAGTTGCTTTGCGAACAGGTCGCCGGCCGCGCTTTGCGCCGGAAGAACTACATACTGCAAGCCTACGACAAGGACGGACAGGAAATTCCCGAGGACAATATCAAACGGTTCAAGCCGGAAAATATCACCTGGAAGTTTCCCCCGGAATACGCCCACATCATTGGCGTTCCGTTCCGCATGTTCAAGGGCGGGACGATCAAGCCTCCGCCGCCCGTGGATAAGTGGCACATCCTTGCAATTCCGGAACGGCAGGAAAAGTTCGAGATCACATTCCCCAATGTCGTCGGCTACCGGGTGGAATCACGCGACGGACCCATCACCGCCGACTTTTCCAACCTGGAAAATTTTGAAATCGACGGCACCAAATTCCCGCTGGAAACCGAGATGGCCACCGCTTTTTCCGAAAATACGGAAAAACTCACGGTCCGTTCCATCGTGGAAAAACGTGAGCAGGAATTATTTTTCCTGATCACCCGCGCGCTGATCAATCAACATTACAGCGATGACAATGGTCAGCCCCAATTTTACAAATTCAACCAGCTTCTCCGCATTGTCGAGAAGTGGTACCATACCAAAGTGGTTCTGCTGAACATTCCCGATCCGGCATTCAAAAAATTGCTGTATTTTGTCCTGCCGGACCGGATCTGTAGCCATATCAGCCGGGGCATCATGGCCGCCAGCCGGGCCACGGATCAGATTCTACCGGTGCTTAATTTCTACAATAAGTTTGGCAGCACCACCTACGTCAATGGCCACACCTCACGGCCGGTTTTCGAAACAACGAAAAGCCATGTCAATTATGTGGTCGCCGATACCGATAGCTGGGAGCAGATCGCCGCCAAGACATTGGAAGAGCTTGATGAAGTCGAAGCCTACGTGAAGAACGCCTTCCTCGGCTTCGCCATCCCGTATGTTCAAGACGGCAAAGACAAGCTGTATTTCCCCGATTTCATCGCCCGGTGCCGCGTGGCTGAAGATCAGCACATCAACCTTATCATCGAAATCTCCGGCATGAGCCAGGACAAGGCGGCCAAAAAGTGGTATGTCGAAAACCGCTGGCTTCCCGCCGTCAATGCCGTCCGGGAGAAGTACGAATATGATCCGTGGGCCTTTATCGAGATTGCCGGGGATATCCGTGATATCAAAAATCAGTTGCGTGATTATATCCTGACCCGTGAGGTGGCGGGTGTGTGAGCCATCAGTCATGCGGTGTAGTAGCGCTTCCGCGAGGCGCATATTTCGACGAGCGAGCATGTCGGCGTGCCGCTCACGGAGCGGCTACTACACGGCGGATGGAGTTGTCCATGGCTAAGGCACCAAACTGCTTCATCATTGCCGGACCCAACGGCGCGGGCAAAACCACCTTCGCATTGGAATACCTGCCGCACTACGCGCACTGCGGTGAATTCGTGAACCCCGACCTGATTGCCCAGGGATTGGCGCCCCTTGACCCTGCCCGGGCCATGCTTTCCGCCGGACGCCTGGTCCTCACCCGGATTGAGGAATTGTCGCGGAAAGGGAATGATTTCGGCTTCGAAACCACCCTGTCGGGCCGGAGTTATTTGGCCCTTATCAAGAAGCTAAAACGGCGAGGCTATCACATTCATTTGTTCATATTGTGGATATCCAAACCCGCTTTGGCCCGATATCGGATTACCAACCGGGTCAAATTGGGCGGGCATGACGTACCGGAAGAGGCGCGCCGGCGGCGCTGGCCCCGATTTATCGCCAATCTGCCTGCTTATCAAAAACTTGCTGACTCGTGCATGATCTTTGATAATTCGGGGAATTCACCGGTATTGATGGTGGAGTTGGCCGAGGGTGCCGAACGTGTTCGAAATGAGGAATGCTACGACGTGTTTCTCCGGGAGACGAAAGCATGAAGAAAACTGAATCCATGGCCGTGCAGGCTGATCGCGCCATGAAAGCCGCGGTGAAAAAAGCCATTGCCCGCCAATGGCAGGCCGGCCTCCCGATCCATGTCGTGAAGAATGGTAAAATTGTCCATCTGCGTCCGGAAGCCGCCGCTGCCGCCCGCGAAACCCGCGCCACCTACCGAACCAAGGCCGCGAAATGACCATCAAATCCATCAAACATTCCAAAGAGAAGCGGGTGCTGATTCCTTCCCGAGAAGAAGCCGGGCAGGAATCGTCCAGCCCGAGGGTCAAAGGCGGCAAGGAAAAGGCGGACTTTCCCGTGAATCCCGTCGTCCATCGCGGCCAGGACCCGGAATTGTTCTGGATGCATAAATACGGTGCCGATGACCGCGAAGACCGGCTCAAGGTTGATATCCGCTCCCTCTATCGCCACGAACACATTGCCCCGGAAAAAATCATCGGACGATTGTACCAGCTCAAGGAAGTGCCCGACGCCCAGCAAACCTTTCTGAACGGACTCTTCGGCCACGGACTGAAACTCGACGAGATCGACAAGGTGTCCGAGTACTACCAGCACGCCGACGACTGGACCAACCGCATGATCCAGGGCGACAGCCAGCTCGTCATGACCTCCCTCCTCGAACGAGAAGGCATGGCCGGCAAAGTCCAGATGATCTACATCGATCCGCCATACGGAATAAAATACGGATCGAACTGGCAGATGAAGCTGAATAAACGATCTATGTCAGAGAGTCAGCCTGATGAGGAGTTGACGGGCGAACCAGAGCAGATCAAAGCGTATCGTGATACATGGGAGTTAGGAATTCACTCTTACTTGGGCTACTTGCGTGATCGGTTGCTCGTGGCCAAGGAGCTTCTGAGTGAAAGCGGATCGTGTTTCGTGCAGATAAGCGACGAGAATGTGCATTTAGTTCGCAGTCTCATGGATGAAGTCTTTGGCGGTGATAATTTCGTGTCACAAATTGCATTTCAAACTAAAAATCCTCTTCGAAATGCCTACATACCAGGCGTATGCGACTACATTATATGGTACGGCAAGCGCTTTTCTGATGGGGCAATGAAATACCGAAAACTTTTTCAAGATCAAGATGTGGTTGAATCAGAGCAATTCAGCTTGATTGAATATCCTGATGGGAGGATTGAATCTGTTGGCAAAAATGAGCGGTCGAAACTCTTGAAGTTACCAGAGGGTGCGCGTGTATTTACGAGCCTAGATCTTTCTTCGTCGGGAAGAACAGAATCATGTGTATTTGATTTTGAGTGGAACGGTAAAATCTATAGGCCTACTGCTGGAAAAAGCTGGAAAACCAACCTGACCGGTATGAAGCAATTGGCCGATCAAAATCGTCTGTATGCCACCCAGAATGCCCTTCGCTATAAATTGTATTATGATGATTATCCGGTTGTTGAGGTTAACAACTTGTGGACCGATACTGCTGGTGCCTCCGGCAAATTGTATGTTGTTCAAACGGGTGTAACCGTAATTCAGCGGTGTATGTTGATGGCAACTGATCCCGGTGATTTGGTGCTTGATCCGACATGCGGTAGCGGAACGACTGCCGTTGTTGCAGAGGAGTGGGGTCGTCGTTGGATTGCAATCGACACATCACGAATTGCCTTAAATATATCAAAGACAAGGCTTCTTTCGTCAACTTATCCTTACTACAAGCTGTATGACGATGCGGGTAGCGACATACGGCAAGGATTCGTGTACAAGAAAGTGCCGCATGTAACGCTAGGTCAAATTGCTCAACAAGAAACTCTGGGAGAAGAGATACTTGTTGACCAGCCAGAATTTGACCGGAAGAAGCTCCGCGTCTCGGGTCCGTTCACCGTCGAACCCCTCCAGAACTTTGAACCGATTGCTGCGGAGGAATTGGACAAGCCGGTGCCGGACAAGGACGAATTGGAATCATTTGAAGAGCGGATATTCGAGCACATGAAGTCTGCCGGCATCAAAAACGGCATCCGCAACGAGCAGGCGGTGTTCATGCGGGTGGACCGGCTGAACAGCGCCTATCTGCACGCCGAAGGATTTTACCAGTCGGCCAAAGGTGAAAAGAAGGCCTACATCCACATCGGTCCCAAGTTCGGCACGGTCAGCCGTCAGGCGGTCAACGAAGCGGTCAAGGAATGCCGGACCCGCGGCGACGCCGACTGGCTGATCATTCTCGGCTTTTCCTTCGAGAGCAACATCGAGAACCAAAGCGTGACAGCCAGCATGGGCACCTTCGAAGTCACCAAGGTCCGCATGCACGACGATCTGATGCAGGACGGCCTGCTCAAACGCGACAAAAAAGCCGCCTCCTTTGTCACCATCGGCGAGCCGGATATTGTGCTGAATGAGTTAAAATCCAAGAAAAACGAACCCAAGGCAGTTCAAGTCGAAATCCGCGGCCTCGACATCTACGACCCCGTTACCGACGAAGTCAAACCCCGCGACGTCGCTGACATCGCCTACTGGATGGTGGACGACGATTACGACGGCAGCAACTTCATGGTCCGCCAGGTCTTCTTCTGCGGCGGCGACAAGGACGAGTTCAACAAATGGAAACGCGGCCTCTCCGACCTCGCCAAATCATCCACCAAACGCAACGCCGAAAAAACCCTGAAAATCGAAATCGACGACGAAGCCTTCGACCGCATCTACGGCCACCTTTCACACCCCATCGAGATCAAGAAAAAGACCCAAAAAATCGCCGTCCGCGTAATCAGCCAGTTCGGGGAGGAGTGTACGAAGGTGCTGGGAATTACATAAACAGGAATGCTAAAATATAAGCTTAAGAGGATGGATGTCCGATGCCAAATAGAATTACAAATCTTCTCAAGGAAAGAACAAATCTCCACGTTATTATATCAATGCTAGTCGTTGCGGGCATCGGACTTCTCTTGATGTATATCGCGGAATCGATTCCATGGTTGAGTTATCACCCAACGCTCCAGAAACTGATCTCGCAAACGGGATCTCTTGTTTTTCCCGCAGCCCTAATAATGCTAATATGGGAATTGATCAATAAACGTGCGTTCGTCGCTGAAATATTGGCAAGTGCTAAGATCGCTGATGATCTTAAACAAGCGGGAATTACCGCGACGCCACAGGATTTTTATCAGGACGTTTCATGGGACGATCTTTTCCGGAACGCTAAACAGATCGACCTTTTTTTTGCATATGCGCGAACATGGAGAAATTCAAACTTGAAGCGTCTTAAGGAATTCGCCTCCCGTCGTGGGACCACTTTGAAGCTTATTGTTCCGGATCCGAAAAACGGAGCATGTATTTCGGAGCTTGCGAGGCGATTCGATCTGCCCAACGACGACATCATCGCGTCCATTAATGAAACCATTAAGGAGTTCCAGCAAATATTCGAGGACAATGGCGACAAGATAAAAGTGATTCTAGCTCCAGTAACGCCTCTTTTTAATATTTATCGTTTCGATGATATTGCAATAATTACATTGCACAAGCATGACAAAGGCCGTGGAGGCGTTCCTGTGTTGTGCGTCCGAAGGGAAGGCACATTATACGACTTCATTGATCGGCAATTGTTATCACTTTATCACTGGGCAAATTAATATGAATGTCATTTTTAAGGCGCATGATTTACCAGCATCCTTGAATATTGACCGCTATAAAGCCAAGCGCGCTGTGGCTGTTGATATAGAAACAACAGGTCTTGATTGGCGAGATAACTCAATCGCGTCTTTTCAGGTGTATGGAGGTGGCAGTGTTTATGTGATCAAGGCAGGCAGCGGTTTGCCGCAAAAGATGATCGAGCTAATTGAGCGCCCAGATATCTGCAAGGTGTTTCACTATGCATTATTTGATCTCAATTTCATGGTTAATCAGTGGCAAATAGAACCTCAAAACATCGCCTGTACAAAGGTGGCATCCAAATTGGTCGATCCGACAAGGCGTGATCATAGTTTAAAGTCTTTGCTAAGAGATAAACTGGGGATTCGTATCGATAAGCGAATGCGCACTTCGAATTGGGCGGCCAAAAAATTATCAGATGCACAGTTGAAATATGCAGCCAAAGACGTCTTTTATCTACCTCGACTCTTGGCTGTATTAAAGAAGGAATTGGTTAAGAATGGCCAATGGGAACTGACTCAAGCATGTTATAATTTTATACCGCGTCAAGTACAACTCGACCAAAGCGGGATCAAGGGTGTGTTTGATTATTAGAAGGTGAGTCATCAATCATATGACGGTCAGGCGCTCCTTGGCCGTTGAAATGATCCATTATGGAACGAATCATTTCAACAGACACAAGGATCGCCGCCGCTTCACTTATGCGTAACTCAGAACTGGTTTTAGTTTTGGACCAACCCTGGTCAGGATAGCACCTTCTGGTGGGTTGGGATCATACCCAGCCGCATCATCTCTATGGAGGTTTCCCTCGCGGTCTTTCCACCACACACTCATAACGTCGCCGCAGTCGTTGTTAAGAACAAACGAACCGCTTTCGGCGTATGAATGGATGTCGGCACCGAATTGGTCCACGAGATCCATTTGGTGTGAGTCAGAACTTCTTCCGGTATGAATACGAGCTACTTGCCCAGGCCCCAGAATGGTACCCGCCTTCCCATTCCAGTAGATCACCGGTCTTTCCTTGGGTTTGCATCCAGCACTGAACTCAAGATGAGCCAAGTGCAGTTGACTCAGGTCGACTGATTGATCTCCAATATTTTTGAGATCAACCCACTCTCCGAGTAGTTGATTAAGCTTGGGATATCCCGCACCCGTTTTGTCTTTACCGAGCGGATTTGGTTTCGCTCGTTCTATCCTCATGGTCCATGCCATAACTGTTACTCCATGACCACTCGACTGTAGCCCGCCGAGTGGTCGGGTTTTGCTTGCGTTTGGCCAGTTATGGTCTTAGATTAGAGGTTACAGACAGTAATCGGTCCGTAACTGGCCGGTTCGCTTATGGGTCACGAGGCTACTCGGGGCCCATAAGTTTTTATGTTATTTTAAATCGATGACGATCATCGCGTTCTGTTCATCCCACTTCGCGTCATATGATTTGGTCTCTGAATACGGAATTGCGTAAAAATCCAAAAATGACTTGGCAGAGAAAAACGCGGTCTTTGACTCTTTTCCCTTAGCCGCCTTATACGGCCTGACTATCACTTTAATTGCATGCTCTTCAGAATCTCCGGCAATTGGTTTAATCCCAACTAGTTTGTCTTCTTTGTCGTAAAACAAGACTACATGGGTCATGTCATTGTCAAAACCATAGCGATTTATGGCCCCCTGCGATAATCCAAGCGACCCCCCCCGCCTAATTGAAACAAGCGGAGCTTGACGTGTACCTGTCTGCGTAAACTTTTCGAAAGCCATAGTAATATCCTGTTAATTTACGCGAACCTATCATGCCGCTCATTATATGTCAAGCCCCCCGCACAACTTGTTTCGTTTGAACATGTTTCCGGAAGCGGCCGCTCGTACGTTTATTGTATACCGATTTTCGTGGCTTTTGTGTGGGTTGCATCGCTCTTTTTTGTGGGACAAAATCGCGCGCGCTGTATCGTTGTATTGTGTATTTGCATAAACGGATGCATGCCCCCCTGCGTTCTTCAATCTGTTCTCTCTTTTGAGTGTTCTTGGAAGCGCGTATCATTGAATTAGCCTAATTGAACTAGAAAATAGTGTGGTCACACCAATCGTACGTATGGTATAAGCATGCATATGAATGTATTAGCTCAATTGGTTTGCTCGCGAGTCCGGGCGGAAATATTCCGGATTTTGTTCGGTTTGCGCGGAGGAGAGGTCCATCTACGAGACTTACAGCGGCAAACTGGATTCACCATCGGAACAGTGCGACAG
Source organism: uncultured Verrucomicrobiota bacterium (assembly GCA_937873455.1). Classification (GTDB taxonomy): domain Bacteria; phylum Verrucomicrobiota; class Kiritimatiellia; order CAIVKH01; family CAIVKH01; genus CALMUP01. Next base: position 34,557 of record CALMYG010000002.1, on the reverse strand, counting down.
GACATTGAGAAATTAAACATATTGGGTATCGTGTCGCGTCGGCGTAACGGGAACCGGTTGTATTATTCTGCGAACAAGAACCACCCACTTTATCCGGATATTCACCAACTTGTGTTAAAAACAATAGGCTTGGCCGACGTGCTGGGTGATGTTTTGGCGGTGGATGGTATTCGGTGTGCGTTTGTCTTTGGGTCGGTGGCTGGCGACACCGCTGGCGCGGATAGCGACATCGATCTAATGGTGATCGGTTCGATCAGTCTCCGCAAGTTATCGTCATTGCTTTCCGGTCTCAGTGATCGTTTGGGAAGAGAAATCAATCCGCACGTAATCACCGCAGAGGATTTTTCCCGCCGGCTTCGAGAAAATGATCATTTTGTAACCTCCGTTATGGATTCAGAGAAAATCTTTGTGGTAGGTTCGCCTAATGAGCTTAAAACAATGGGAAACTAATGGCTGGCTAAGACCGCATAAGACGAGTCGAAAGGAAATAGAAAACCTGGTGTCAATCGCTCGTCGCGATATATCGGATTCCGCTGCGGGTGGAATATCTTCTGACTGGCGCTTTGGAATCGCCTATAACGCAGTGTTAAAGCTTTGCACGGTTCTACTTTATTCCGAAGGATACAGACCAAGCCAAAATCTTGCTCACTATCGGACGCTTCAGGCGTTACCGCTTATTCTCGGCGACGAGCGAAAGACCGACGCCGTATATCTCGACACCTGCCGAGCCAAACGAAACACCGTCGAGTATGACTATGTGGGAGGCGCAACAGAAGCCGACGCAGATGAGTTGATTGAATTCGCGCGAGGACTTGAGGTGGATGTTCTGGCGTGGTTGGATTCGAAACATCCAGAACTTAAGCCGTGAACCCTTCACAAATCCAAAATCCGCATTCCAAATTCCAAAATCCAATCAGTACCCAAGAATCGGCGCCAGCCAGCGCTCGACATACTGCACCGACTCGCCTTTGCGCTTCGCGTAGTCCTCGACCTGGTCTTTGTTGATGCGGCCGATGCCGAAGTAGGTGGAGTCGGGGTGGCTGAAGTAGAAGCCGCTGACCGCCGCGCCGGGGTACATGGCGAAACTTTCGGTGAGGCGGATGCCGGCTTGTGCGGGAGCATCAAGCAGTTCGAAGAGCGGGCCTTTTTCGGTGTGGTCCGGGCAGGCCGGATAACCCGGCGCGGGACGAATACCGCGGTACTTTTCGAGGATCAAATCGTCGTTGCTCATGACCTCGTCGGCGGCGTAACCCCAGAATTCCTTGCGCACCCGCTCGTGCAGGTGTTCGGCAAACGCCTCGGCGAGGCGGTCGGCTAGGGCCTTGAGCAAAATGCTGTGGTAGTCGTCGTGGTCCTTCTCAAACACCTCGAGCTGTTTCTCGATGCCGTGTCCGGCGGTGACCGCGAAGCCGCCGACCCAATCCGGCACGCCGGTCTCTTTCGGTGCAACCCAGTCGGCGAGGCAAAGATTGGCCTTGCTGGTCGGCTTGTCCATTTGCTGGCGCAGGAAATGGAAGGTTTGCAATACCTGCTTGCGCGAATCGTCGGTGTAGAACTCAACATCATCACCCACCGCATTGGCCGGCCAGAAGCCGCAGACCGCGTTGGCGGTGACCCATTTGTGGGCCATCATCTGTTTCAGCATGGCCTGGGCGTCGTCGAACAGCTTCCGTGCCTCTTTGCCGACTACGGCATCGTCAAAAATTTCCGGATACAGGCCGGCCAATTCCCACGTGGCGAAGAACGGGGTCCAGTCGATCCGCTCGACTAATTTCTCCAGGGGATAATCGACCAGCGTCTTGATGCCGGTGAAGGTGGGTTTCGGCGGGGTGTAGGTTTTCCAGTCAGTGGGAAATCTTCCGGCACGCGCCTGATTGATGGTCAGCCATTTTTCCCGCGACACTTTGTTGCGCTGGATCTCCCGCACGCCCTCGTACTCGGCATGCAGTTCCTTGACATAATCGGGCTTTTGTTCCGCGCTGAGCAATTTGCTCACCACTCCGACCACCCGCGAGGCGTCGGGCACGTACACCACCGGCTCCTGGTATTGCGGGGCGATCTTGACCGCCGTGTGAACCTTCGAGGTGGTGGCCCCGCCGATGAGCAGGGGAATGTCGAAGCCCTCGCGTTTCATTTCCGAGGCGACGTGGACCATTTCGTCCAGCGACGGTGTGATCAAACCGGACAGGCCGATCACATTGCAGCCGCGTTCCTTCGCCGTGCGCAGAATCGTCTCGCAGGCCTGCATGACCCCGATATCAATGACCTCGTAATTGTTGCACTGCAATACCACGCCCACGATGTTTTTCCCAATATCGTGGACGTCGCCCTTTACCGTGGCCATGAGGATGCGGCCCTTGACTTGAGCCGGACCGGTTTTCTTGGCTTCTTCGAAATACGGTTCGAGGTAGGCGACCGCCTTTTTCATCACGCGCGCGCTTTTGACGACCTGCGGCAGGAACATTTTGCCCGCGCCGAACAAGTCGCCGACAATATTCATGCCGGCCATGAGCGGGCCTTCGATGACTTCGAGGGGGTGGCTGGTTTCCTTGCGCACTTCCTCGGTATCCTGATCAATATAATCCGTGATGCCCTTCACCAGGGCGTGGGCGAGGCGTTCGCGCACCGGCAGGCTGCGCCAGGCTTGTTCTTCTTCCTTCGCTTTTTCCTGTCCGCTGTATTTACCGGCGATTTCGAGCAGGCGTTCGGTGGCGTCAGGGCGTTTGTTGAGCACCAGGTCTTCCACGCGTTCGCGCAGTTCGGTGGCGATGTCGTCGTACACCGCGAGCTGGCCCGCGTTGACGATGCCCATGTCCATCCCGGCCTTGATGGCATGGTAGAGGAACACGGAGTGGATGGCCTCCCGCACCGGTTCGTTGCCGCGGAAGGAGAAGGAGACGTTGCTCACGCCGCCGCTGATGCGGATGTGGGGGAGGGCGGTCTTGAGTTGGCGGGTGGCCTCGATGAAGGTCACGCCATAGCCGCTGTGCTCTTCAATGCCGGTTCCGATGGCAAAGATGTTGTGGTCAAAAATAATGTCCTCGGGCGGGAAGCCGACAACCTCGGTGAGGATTTTGTACGAGCGGGTGCAGATCTCCAATCGACGCTCCAGGGTGTCAGCCTGGCCGTTGGTGTCGAAGGCCATCACGATCACCGCCGCGCCGTAGAGCCGGGCCTTGCGGGCCTGTTCGACAAACACGTCTTCGCCCTCCTTGAGGCTGATGGAATTGACCACGCATTTGCCCTGTACGCACTTCAGCCCGGCTTCAATGACCTTCCACTTGGAGGAGTCGATCACGAAGGGAACCTTTGAGATTTCCGGCTCGGACGCCATCAGGTTCAGAAATTGGGGCATCAACGTTTCGGCGTCGAGCAGCCCTTCATCGAGGTTGATGTCGAGCAGTTGGGCGCCGTTTTCAACCTGCACCTTGGCGACATCAAGGGCCTCGTCGAGCTTGCCGTCCTTGATCAGGCGGAGAAACTTGCGCGAGCCGGTGACGTTGCAACGCTCGCCGATGTTGACGAAGTTGGTTTCCGGGCGGATCACGAACGGTTCGAGGCCGGAGAGACGCAGGGTCTTTTCGACCACGGGGGGGCGGCGCGGGGGGAGGCCTTCCACTGCTTCGGCGATGGCTTTGATGTGTTCCGGCGTGGTGCCGCAGCAGCCGCCGACCATATTGATCAGGCCGCTTTCGGCAAACTCGCGCAGGATCTTCGCCATGTCCTCGGGGGTTTCATCGTAGCCGCCGAAGGCGTTGGGGAGCCCGGCGTTGGGGTGGGTGCTGATGTAGGCGGGGGTCACGCGCGACACGTCGTCGATGTGCTGGCGCATGTCGGCGGCGCCGAGGGCGCAGTTAAAGCCGATGCTGATCGGGTCGGCGTGCATCATCGAATACCAGAACGCCTCGGCGGTCTGGCCGGTGAGGGTGCGTCCGCTACGGTCGGTGATCGTGCCGGATATCATGATCGGCATTGCGATGCCTTGCTCCGCAAGGTAGCGCTTCACGGCGTAGATCGCGGCTTTGGCGTTGAGGGTGTCGAACACCGTCTCAATCAAAATAATATCCGAGCCGCCATCGATCAGCCCGCGCACGGACTCCGTGTACGCGGTTACCAGTTGGTCGAAGTTGACGTTGCGGAAACCTGGATTGTTGACATCGGGGGAGATCGATGCGGTGCGGTTGGTCGGGCCGATCACGCCGGCGACGAAGCGCGGCTTCGCCGGGTTTTTCTTTTCGAAAGCATCGGCGACTTCACGGGCGATGCGGGCGCCGGCAACGTTCAGTTCGTAGGCAAGATCCTCCATGTGGTAGTCGGCCATGGAGATCGACTGTGCGTTGAAGGTGTTGGTCTCGAGGATATCCGCTCCGGCTTCCAGGTACTTGCGGTGAATTTCCTGAATGATGTGGGGCTGGGTCAGGGTGAGCAGGTCGTTGTTGCCTTTGACATCGCGGGGAAAATCCTTGAAGCGTTCACCCCGGTAGTCGGCTTCCTGCAGTTTGTACTGCTGGATCATGGTGCCCATGGCGCCATCAATGATCAAAATACGGCGGGCCAGGGCCTCGCGAAGAAGTTTTTCCCGATTGGTATGTACATGCGTGCTCACGGTGTCGCTCCCACGGTTAAGCCGGCCGTATGCGCGAAAGGGCGAAATGCGGCGGCGCAACCTTCATAACTACTTGTGTTGGCGTATATATTACTTTATCCGGCTAGACAGATAAAGTGAAATTTTCGATCCATCCGCCCCCGAGTACGGCGTCACCGTCGTAAAAAACGGCGGCCTGTCCGGGGGTTACGGCAAAAATCGGTTCTTCAAGCGTCACCGCGATGCGGGGGAATGTTTCCGGGGTGGATGGCGTGCTGGAATCGGGGCTGCCGGTGATGATGGCCGGAACGGGTTTTTGCCGGTAACGGGTGCGCACCAACAGGGAGCTCTCGTCAGGCGGGGGACGATCTTTTACCCAGAAGAGGTCGTGGACGGTAAACGCGGACGAGAGGATTTCCGGGCGACGCCCGACGACGACTATGTTTTCTTCCGGGCGAAGGGCTTTGACATACATCTTTTCTCCGGTGGCGATGCCGAGGCCTTCACGTTGTCCGAGGGTGAATTTATGGATGCCGCCGTGTTGGCCAAGAACCCGTCCGGCTTGGTCGGTGATATCGCCCGGGCGGGCGACTTCCGGATGAAACTGTTCAATAAGCGGGGCCGGTCCCTTCCCGGTGATGAAACACAAGTCGGCGGTTTCGCGGGCGCCCTCGATGGGCAATTGTTTTTCCCGCGCAATCACCCGAACCTCGGGTTTGGTAAGCTCACCGAGGGGGAATAACGCGCTGCCGAGTTGGTCCTGGGTAAGTCGGTGAAGGAAGTAGGACTGATCTTTATTAGGATCGCGTCCTTGGCGCAGAAAATAGAGGCCGTCGGCATCACGATCCAGGCGCACATAATGGCCGGTTGCCATGTGGCTGCAGCCGAGTTGCCGGGCGCGTTCGAGCACGGTGCCGAATTTAAAGAGCCGGTTGCAATAAATGCAGGGGTTGGGGGTGCGGCCAGCGGCGTACGCGTCGGTGAAGGGGCGGACCACTTCTTCCATGAAGCGGTCCATGACGTTGATCACGTAGTGACGAATGCCCAGGTGATCGCAAATGCGCCGCGCGCGATTGACGTCTTCGATGGAACAGCAGCGGGAGCCCTCCTTGAACATGTGCAAGGTGAAGCCGATGACCTCCCACCCCTGGTCCACGAGGAGGGCGGCAGCTACGGAACTGTCCACGCCGCCGCTAAGCCCGACGGCGACTCTTCCCTTTGGTATGGACTGATCAGGTGATGCCATACGCAAACAATACCATAACGGGGGATCATCGCGCCAGCTTCGTGGACCGGGTGGCGGGCGCTTCCCGGATTGGTTGACTTTTTTGGGAAACCGAATCCCGCGAAGCGCGGTATTTACCCGATGGCTTCCCGCGGTACCGCATGCGCCTTCGGCGCACAACGATGCCTGGCTTGTCGCGTGTTCCTAATCAGAATCGCTGGCCGGATGCGCCCGATGGTCGTGGCGATAAAAAAAGGCGGCCGAAGCCGCCTTTTGATTTTGGTCTGCCGGTTTGAACTACACCCCGACTTGGTAGCGGGTGAACCGACGGATGACCAGGTTGTCGCCCAGCTCCTTGCCTTTGGCGGCGAGCATGTCAGCCACGGTGTGGTCAGGGTCCTTAACGAATCCCTGCTCGACCAGGACGATGGTGCTGTAAAATTTTTCCAGCTTGCCGTCGACGATCTTGTCCACGATGTTGGCGGGCTTGCCCTCCACCTGCTTGGCGTAAATTTCCCGTTCGGCGGCGATGACTTCGGGAGCCACGTCGGCGCGGTTGAGGAATTGCGGGTTGGCGGCGGCAATATGCAGGGTGACATCCTTGACCGCTTCCTTGAAGGCATCGGCCTGGATGGTTTCCGCTTTGTCACAGCCTACTTCGAGAAGCACGCCGACCTTGCCGCCGAGGTGGATATACCCGGCGATGGCGCCGTTACCTTGGACGGAGTACTTGACGTTGCGGCGCACGATGATGTTTTCGCCGATCTCCGCGATCTTGGCGACGACTTGATCTTTTGCGGCTTCGGCCAGGCTGCCGTCGATGCCTTTGGCATGGGCGAGCAGGGTGGCGACAAAGCCCTGGAAGTTTTCGTTTTTGGCGACGAAGTCGGTTTCGCAGTTGACCTCGATCATGACGCCGGTTTTGCCGTTGTCATAGATGTCGGCGGCGATTCGTCCTTCCTTGGCCACGCGTTCGGCTTTTTTGCCGGCAATCGCCAGGCCGCGTTCGCGGAGAAGGCGTACGGCCTTTTCCTTGTCGCCGCCGGCTTCCTGCAAGGCGCGTTTGCATTCCATCATGCCGAGATTGGTCTCGTCACGCAGTTCTTTGACTAATGATGCGGTGATTTCCATTAAGTTTCCTTGTGCTGTCGGTGGTGTTCGGGTTTCAGGATGCCGGGGTTTCGCCGGCGGACTCGGCGGGCGGCGCGGCTTCGGTAGCAGCAGGCGCGGCCTCGGTCGTTTCCTTGGCTTTGGCTTCCTTGGCCTCCGCGGCTTCCTTGGCCTTGGCCCGGGCTTTCTTTTCCTTCACGGCGGCGAGGGCCTTGGCGGCGGCTTCGGCGCGCGCGGCGGCGGCGGCTTTGGATTTGGCTTCAGCGGCCGCTTCATCGGCGGCGCGTTTGCGGGCTTCCTCGGCGGCGACACGGGAATATTCACCCACGGCCTTTTCCATGCTCTCCCCGGTGATGTCGAGGATCAGTTGCAGGCCGCGAATGGAATCGTCGTTGCCGGGAATCGGGAAGTCGATCGGGTCGGGATCGGAATTGGTGTCAACAATGGCGATGATCGGAATGCCGAGGCGTTGGGCCTCCTGAATGGCGATCGATTCGCGATTGGTGTCGATGATGAACAGGGCGCCCGGCAATTGATCCATGTTGGCGATGCCGCTGAGGTTGAAGTGAAGTTTTTCCAATTCGCGACGGAGGCGGGAGACTTCCTTCTTGTTCAGCGAGCCCCACTTGTTGTCTTTTTCCAGCGCTTCAAGTTCGCGCATGCGGGCGACGCTGCGCCGTATGGTGGTGCTGTTGGTCAGGGTGCCGCCGAGCCAGCGGTTGACGATGTACGGCTGGTTGTATTTTTCGGCCAACGCCTTGATCGGCAGCATCGCTTGTTTCTTGGTGCCGACAAACAGGATGCTGCGGCCCATGGATACCGCTTCGTAAATATAGCGCTGGGCCTTGATCAGCAGGTCGTGGGTTTTGTCGAGATCAATGATGTAAATCCCGTTGCGGGCATCAAAGATGTATTTTTTCATCTTCGGGTTCCAGCGCTTGGTCTGGTGGCCGAAGTGCAGGCCGGCGTCGAGCAGGTCCTGTACGCTTACTTTCACGGTTAATTCACCGGATTCCATAATCATTCCTCCGTTATTGGTTATCGCCCCGCGATTGGCGGGACGGTGACAATCCGCTTTGGCCCAAACCAGAGGCGGCCGGGCGCTCGCTTCCGTTCTCCACAGGAGAACTGGGGGCGGACCTTACGCGGGTCCGGCGGGTGTGGCAAGTGAAAAACCGTGGCCGCCCCACACAAAAAAAGCCCCGCCGGGTGGCGGGGCTTTTCCTTGCGGTTGCGTCCGTCGCTTACGGCAGCGCAACACCGGTGCGGTAGATCCGGACCGGTACGTCATTGGTGACGGTCAGGGTCAGGACGCCGTTATTGCCGGCCGTCGGATTGCCGAGGGCGTTCCACTGCTGCGGCGAGGCCAACAGGTCGGTGGTCCAATAAATGTCGTACACACGGCTGTTGGTGGTCGGCGCGGTCTGAATCGACAGCACCATGCCGCCGGTCATGCCGCTGATTTCGCCGAATACCGAGTTGGCATCCTGGGGATTCGTGTCGGCCAGGTATTCCTCGAGGTTGGAGGCGCCATCGTCGTCGAGGTCGATTCCGGCCACGCGGTCGCCCGGCTCCACGCCCCACTTTTCCCACCAACTGTTCGGAATGCCGTCGGTGACTTCTTCACCGACGGTTCCGGTGTAGATGGCCAGGGCGTTGATGTAGAGGTTGTTTTCATCACCGCCGCCGTCGGTGAAGTAGTTGTAGAAGCGCACGCGATCCGGGGCGCTCGACAAGGTGATGCCTTGCAGCAGGACTTCTTCGGGGGCGCTGCCTTCGCGTTCGATCAAGACGTTGTAGGTGGAAGCATCCATGCGCGACAGGGTGACGATAATCGCGGAGTCGCTGGCGTATTCCCAGCCGAGATCGACCGGATTGTCGCCCTGGCTGCGAATGTTGTACACGTATTGGTCGTTAAAGACCGCGACTTCAAACAGCCACGTACCGTCATTCTGGATCATCGCGCCTTTGGCGCCGTTGCGGAAGTTCACGCCCAGGGCGAACGAGATGGATTCACCGATTCCGAGTTCATCGGCGAACGGACGGGTCGCTTCGGCCAACGGATCGGGACCGCCTTCGCCTTCCCGGTTGGCATATAAGCCGAACGCGGTGCCGCGGCTGGAGTTCACATCGCTGCCGCCGGAGGTGGAGCTGCCAACGAAGGCGCCGACATAGTTGGTGTAGCCTTCGCCTTCGCCATCATTAAGGGAAATGATCCAGGGTTCGAAGCCGACGCCTCCGTTGCCGCCATCCGCGAATATCGCGGTCGGGTAGTAGGTGGTGTCATCATAAGCGATATCAACGACCAGTACGTCGAAGGCAATGCCGAGGTATTGGTCCGCGGTGGCTTCGATGGTGACTTCGCCGTTGGCGACGGCGGTGACCTGGAAGGTGGCGGAGTCGAGTCCCGCCGGAATTTCGACCGAGGCATCAACCGTCGCGACGCCGGCATCGGTGCTGGCGAGATTGACGGTCAGCGCATCATCCGTATCGCCGGAGCGGGTGACCGTGAAGGTCGCCACTTGACCGGCCACCATGCCGTCGTTGCCGTCAACGGTCAGCAGGTCGATGGATTCGCTGGAGTACATGGCCAGCCGGTTGGCGTAGAGGTTGTTTTCGTCGCCAGGTTCCGTGGCGACGTTGAAGAACTTCACTTCGTTCGGGGCCGTGGCGCCGAGATCGACCTGATTCAAAGCGAAGGATTCGGGGGTTCCTCCGCGGCGGTTGATCGTGACATCGTAGAGGCTGCCGGCGAGGCGGCTGAGTTCGATTTCAAACGCGCTGTCGGAGGCGTAGTCCCAACCCAGGCTGACCGGGGCGTTGTTGCCGATCTTGTACCAGTAGTCGTCGCTGAACACCGCGAATTCAAAGATGTTTCCGCCGCTGCTCTGGAAGGATACGCCCTTGGAGCCGTTGCGGAAGTTGACGCCAATTTCCACGGAAATCGACTGGCCGACCGCCAGTTCAGCCGCGAAGGGACGAATGGCGTCGACGAAGGGATTGTCATCGCCGTTGGCGTAGAGGCCGAAGGATGCGCCGGCTGTATTGACATCGGTGCCGCCGAAGGTTGAATCGCCAATGAATACGCCGGCGAAACGACCAAGTTCGGAGTCGTTGTTGTTGATGATGATCCAGGGTTGGAATCCGGCGCCACCGTTGCCGGCGTCGTCGAAGAGGCCGGGCGGATAGTAGGAGGTGTCGTCATAGGCGATGTCGTATACGAAAACATCGAAGAAGGAGTCGGGGTAACCGGCGGCGGAGGCCAAAACGGTGACCAGGCCGAGGCCGTTGCCGACGATTGGGAAGTTGGTGGCGGTTGCACCGGCAACAAAATCCACGCTGACCGGCACCGAGGCGATAGCCGGGTCGCTGCTTTGCAGGGTGACGGTGATCGCATCAAGGTTGGCCCCGCCGCGGGTCAAGGTCATCAGGTTGGTGATCAGGGCCATGCCTTCCTTCCCGTTCAACTCAAGGGAGGGAATCGCGCTGGGCACGATTTCGAGATCATTGACGAACAGGGCATAGTTAAGGTTATCGGCCATGTGCCCGCCGTTGTAGAACTTGATGCCGGTAGCCGGCCCGGCCAAAGGACCGGAAACCAGGTTGGTGGTGAAGCCGTCATTGCGGGACAAGGTCACGCTCAAGGCGTTTCCGGCCAACTGTTCAATGCTGACTTCCAGCACGGCATCAGCAAGGTAGTCGGTGGAGATGACCGTATCCGGTCCGCCGGCGAACCCGTAGGCCAGTTCATTGCCGCCGCGGTATTGCAAATACATCAACTCGCCGCCAGCGCGCAGGAGCGCCATGCCGCGAATACCGCCGTTCCAGTTATACGCCATCGTGAATGAGAAGACATCTCCGGGAACCAGGGCTGAACCAAATGGACGGGTCAGGTCGGCATACGAACCGCCAAAGCCATCGTCGCCGCCATACACCATAAAGGAGTATCCATTACCGGAGTTGATATCGCCGGTGCCGACGGTCGAGTCTTCGAGGTCGATCTGGGCGCCGGTGCCAAGTTGGAATTCCCAAGGGGCAAAGCCGGAGCCTTCGTTGGCGCCGTTAATAAAGGTTCCAGGCGAGTAATTGCCGGCATCATCGGATGCGGCGGAAGCAGCCTGTGCCGTCGAAGCGAAAAGGGAAAAACACCCCATTAACCCCGCGACCAACCATTGCTTCCCACGTAGTGTTGCTTGCGTCATCGTTTCTCTCCTCTATCTTATGTGTGGGTGAACTTCTCGTAAAACGTTCTAAGAATACCCAAACACTTCCTGAATGGAAGGATAATCGGAAAAAAATTTGCTGTTTTCCCCTTTAGAAAACCCGTACACAGGTAACACCATGACCGATCACCCTGAAACCCGGGACGCGGAAGGTAACCGTCACCCCGCTGATTTGGCCGACGAACTTCAGCAACTTGCTATTGAGGAGGCGGTTGCGCGACTGCGGGCTCTGCCTTCGGAGTTGGCGTCGGAGGTCTTGATCGAACTCGATCCGGACAAAGCTGCCGCCATCACCGACCAGCTCTCCAGCCAGGAAATCACCACGTTGGTCGAGGAGATGCCGCATGACGATGCCGCCGATATTGTCGCGGAGTTGACCCCGGACCGCCAGGTGGAGGTGCTTTCCCGCCTGGATCCTCCCGAGTCGGCCAAGGTGTCGCAATTGATGCATTACCCGGAAGACTCCGCCGGCGGCATCATGACCGACGCGTACTTTGCCTTACCGGCCAGCTTGACCCTGGAAGAGGCGCTGGTCCGTTTACGACGAATCGATGATGACGAGGTGGAGGGCGCGGCCTATGTCTATGTGGTCGATGATCATGGCAAGCTGCTCGGCACAATTTCCATACGCGACCTGGTGTTCCGCCGTCCCTCCAAAACGCTGCATGACATCATGATTCCAGATGTCCGGTTTGTTCGGGTTGATGCCGACCAGGAGGAGGTGGCGCGCCTGTTCAGTCACTACCATTACAAGGCGTTGCCGGTGGTGGAAATGGACGGGCGGCTGGTTGGGATTGTCGAAGCCGATCATGTCGTGGAAATCATGCAGGAGGAGGCCACCGAGGATATCTTGCGCCTCGGCGGTATTCCCAGCGGTGAAGAGCATCCTCTCGGGGATGTGCGTTACTCGGTAAAGAAGCGGTTGCCCTGGATGATGGCGAACATTGTCTTCAACCTTGTCGCGGTTATCGGGGTGGCGGTGTTTGAAGAGTCGATTGCCGCGGTGGCGTTCCTGGCGGTGTTGATGCCGATCGTTTCCGATATGGGCGGCAATGTCGCCTCCCAGGCGATGGCGGTGGCCATTCGGGGTATGGCGACCGGACAAGTGGCATGGAATCATGTCGCGCTGGTTCTGCGCAAGGAGCTCCGGGTCGGGTTGCTGAATGGCGCCGCGTTGGGTCTCCAGCTCAGCGTCATTACCTGGTTGTGGCGGGGCAACATCTACCTTGGGGTGATTGCCATGCTCGCGCTCTGGATCAACACCATGGTGGCTGCGTTTGTCGGTTCCTTCTTTCCCTTCCTGATGAAGCGGCTTGGCTTTGATCCGGCCATGATGTCGGGCTCCATCGTCACCACCATCACCGATCTCACCGGATTCTTCCTGTTTCTCGGCATGGCCACCCTCTGGCTCGACAAGTTGATCTGAGCGAGCCTGCTTGAGTCAACCCGTCTCGATGTGTGACACATCGCCCACGCGACTGCGACATTGTGGCGCACGCCGGCGCGGCGCGCCCCAGGTAAATTAATTAGAAATATCGGCGTAATTCATTTGATACCATGGCGATGCGATTTTTCTTGTTGCGCTAAAGCCTCGCATTGGCATGGGAGGTGCTTTAGTTAAAGTCGTAACACCACTTTACGAAACGAGGAACGCATATGGCAAAAGTTTTAGGTATTGATCTGGGAACCACGAATTCCTGCATGTCCATCATGGAAGGTGGCGAACCGGTGGTGGTTCCGAATGCGGAAGGGGGACGCACCACGCCGTCCATTGTTGCCTTCTCCAAGTCCGGGGAACGTTTGGTCGGTACCGCCGCCAAGCGGCAGGCCGTAACCAACCCGAAAAATACGATCTTCTCCGTGAAGCGTTTCATGGGGCGCAAGTTCGACGAGATTTCCGAAGAAAAGAAACGTGTCCCCTATGAAGTCATGCGCGCCGGCAACGGCGACGCCCACGTTCAGATCGGCGACAAGGTCTACTCGCCCCCGGAAATTTCGGCGATGATCCTTCAGAAGTTGAAGACCGATGCGGAAGCGTACCTCGGTGAAAAAATCACCCAGGCCATCATCACCGTTCCCGCCTATTTTAATGACAGCCAGCGCCAGGCCACCAAGGATGCCGGTCGCATTGCCGGTCTTGAGGTGTTGCGCATCATCAACGAGCCCACCGCCTCCTCGCTGGCTTATGGTCTCGACAAGAAAAAAGAGGAAAAGATTGCCGTGTATGACCTCGGCGGCGGCACTTTTGACATTTCGGTTCTGGAAATCGGCGACGGTGTATTTGAAGTCAAGGCCACCAACGGCGATACCCACCTCGGAGGTGATGACTTCGACGAGCGGATCATCGAGTGGCTGATCACCGAATTCAAAAAAGAAAATGGCATAGACCTTTCCAAGGACCCGATGGCCTTGCAGCGCCTGAAAGAAGCGGCGGAAAAAGCGAAATGCGAATTGTCCAGCTCGCAGCAGACCGAAATCAACCTGCCGTTCATCACCGCCGACGCCAGCGGGCCGAAGCACCTTACCATGAGCCTGAGCCGGTCCAAACTCGAACAATTGGTCGACGACCTGATTCAGCGCTCCCTCAAGCCGGTGGAAAATTGCCTGCGCGACGCCGGTCTTTCCGCTTCGCAGATCGACGAAGTCATTCTCGTTGGCGGCATGACCCGCATGCCCAAGGTGCAGGAGATGGTGCAGAAGTTCTTCGGCAAGGAACCGCACAAGGGTGTGAACCCGGATGAAGTCGTCGCGGTTGGCGCGGGCATCCAGGGCGGTGTTCTGAAAGGCGAAGTCAAAGACGTGTTGCTGCTGGATGTTACTCCGCTGACCCTCGGCATCGAGACCCTCGGCGGCATCTTCACCCCGCTGATTGAGCGCAACACCACGATTCCCTCGAAGAAAAGTGAAATTTTCAGCACTGCCGCCGACAACCAGCCCCAGGTGGAAATCCATGTCCTCCAGGGTGAGCGCAAGATGGCCGGTGACAATAAGACGATTGGCCGCTTCAATCTCGCCGGCATCGCCCCGGCTCCGCGCGGCGTGCCCCAGATCGAAGTGACCTTTGATATCGACGCCAACGGCATCCTGCATGTCAGCGCCAAGGACCTCGGCACCGGCAAGGAACAGAAAATCACCATCACCGCCAACAGCGGTTTGAGCGACGATGAAATCAAGCGGATGGTCAAGGACGCCGAAGCGCACGCGGGCGAGGATCAGAAAAAGCGCGATGCCATCGAGTCCCGTAACCGCGCCGACGCCATGACCTACGAGGCGGAAAAATTCATCAAGGAAAACGGCGACAAGATTTCGGCCGACAACAAGGCCAAGGTCGAGGCGGCCGCCGCCACGTTGAAGGAAACCGTCAAGTCCGATAACGCCGACGCGATCAAGGCCGATCTCGAAGCGCTGACCGCGGCCATGCAGGCGGCCGGAACCGAGCTCTACAGCAAACAGCAGGCCACGCCTCCGCCCCCCGGCTCCGAGGCCCAGGGCGCCCCGTCCGCCGGCGATGCCGGAAAAAAAGATGACACGGTCATCGACGCCGACTTTGAAATGGTCGACGACGACAAGAAAAAATAACCCCTTTCAGCGTGCGACCGGACGGGTGTCCGCCGCGCGCTGTTTTCATGACGTAACCATAAAGAAGGAGAAAACGTATGAAGATACAACCCCTGGCCGACCGCGTTTTGGTTGAGCCTCTCAAGGAGTCCGAAGTAAACAAAGGCGGCATCATCATTCCCGACACCGCCAAGGAAAAACCCCAGCAGGGCACGGTAATCGCCGTAGGCACCGGCAAGCTGGACGAGAAGGGCAACAAGATTCCCTTCAACGTCAAAAAGGGCGACAAGGTGCTCATGCCGAAATACGGCGGCACTGAAATCAAGCTCGACGGCAAGGAATACCAGATCATGCGCGAGGAAGACATCCTCGGCATCATTGACTAAAACGCACGAAACACGCCCGGTAGAGCGTGCAGTCCCTGCGCGCGGCGGCGTGAGACACGCCGCCCTACCAGCGAAAGTAGATCAATTAAAACAGGAGATACATTATGGCAGCCAAGCAATTAAAATATGATCAGGAAGCGCGCCAGCTCATTCTCGCCGGTGTCGAGAAGTTGAGTCGCGCCGTCAAGGTCACCCTCGGCCCCCGTGGCCGCAACGTGGTCCTCGACAAGAAATTCGGTTCGCCGACCGTCACCAAGGACGGCGTCACCGTAGCCAAGGAAATCGAGCTGGAAAACCCGTTTGAAAACATGGGCGCCCAGATGGTCCGTGAAGTGGCCAGCAAGACCAGCGACATCGCCGGCGACGGCACCACCACCGCCACCGTGCTGACCGAGGCCATCTACCGCGAAGGTCTCAAGAACGTCACCGCCGGGGCCAACCCGATGAGCCTCAAGCGCGGCATCGACGCCGCCGTGGCCAAAATCACCGAGCAACTGGTCAAGCAAAGCAAGAAGGTCAAGGACCGCAGCGAAATCGCCCAGGTCGCGACCATCTCCGCCAACGGCGACACCACCATCGGCGACATCATTGCCGACGCGATGGACAAGGTCGGCAAGGACGGCACCATCACCGTGGAAGAAGCCAAGGGTATTGAAACCACCCTCGACGTCGTCGAAGGCATGCAGTTCGACAAGGGTTACCTTTCCCCGTACTTCGTGACCAGCCCGGACACGATGGAAACGGTCATGGAAGACGCCTATATCCTCAACTTCGAGAAGAAGATCTCCAGCTTGCAGGATTTGTTGCCGCTGTTGCAGAGCGTGGCCAAAGCCGGCCGCCCGCTGCTGATCATTGCCGAAGATGTTGAAGGCGAAGCGCTGGCCACCCTCGTGGTGAACAAGCTGCGCGGCACCCTGCAAGTCTGCGCGGTCAAGGCGCCGGGCTTCGGCGACCGCCGCAAAGCCATGCTCGAAGACATTGCCATCCTGACCGGCGGCAAGTTCATCTCCGACGATCTCGGCATAAAACTCGAGAGCGTGCAGATCACCGACCTCGGCAAGGCCAAGCGCGTCACCATCGACAAGGAAAATACCACCATCGTCGAAGGCGCCGGCAAGTCCGCCGATATTCAGGGCCGGATCAACCTGATCAAGCGTCAGATTGAAGAGACCACCTCCGATTACGACCGCGAGAAGCTCCAGGAACGCCTGGCCAAGCTCGCCGGCGGCGTCGCGGTGATCAATGTCGGCGCGGCTACCGAATCCGAGATGAAGGAAAAGAAAGCCCGTGTCGAAGATGCGTTGCACGCTACGCGCGCGGCCGTCGAGGAAGGTATTGTCGCGGGCGGCGGTGTGGCCCTGCTGCGTTGCCAGAGCGCGTTGGATGATCTCGGACTGAGCGGCGATGAAGCCATCGGCGCCGAAATTGTCCGCCGGGCCTGCGAAGCTCCGCTGCGCCAGCTTGTCGACAACGCCGGAATCGAAGGCGCGGTCGTGGTGCAGGAAGTCAAGAAGCAGAAGGGTTCCAACGGCTACAACGTTGCTACCGGCGACTATGTTGACATGGTCAAGGCCGGCATCATCGACCCGACCAAGGTTACCCGTTCCGCCTTGCAGAATGCGTCGAGCATCGCCTCCCTGCTGCTCACCACCGAATGCATGATCACCGAGGTTCCTGAGAAGGAGAAAGCCCCGGCCATGCCTCCGGGCGGCGGCATGGGCGACATGTACTAACATCTAACGCGATAGCGTATTGATGCACCGGCCGGTTTTCCAAACATTGGAACTCCGGCCGGTTTGTTTTTCCAAGGTTTGGAACTTTTTTAACCGCGGATATCGGATGACACGGATGGGCGAGGGGCGCCGGTAGGGCTGGGGAGGGGCGTTCGGCTCAGTCGCCGAAGCCGGTGCCCACGGAGCGCGCGGTTTGAATCCACGGGTGGTCGGGCGGCACGAACTTGATCGGCCCGGCGACTTTCTCGAGGTCGACCAGTGCGGTGGTGTCTTTACGCGCGGCGACCATGACCCCGCTTTTGCCTTCATGGATCGCCTTGGCGCAGGCGGTGCCGAGCCGGGTGGCCAGCAAGCGATCGGCCGCGGTCGGCGTGCCGCCGCGTTGGAGGTGGCCCAGGATGGTCAAGCGTGACTCCAGACCGGTCATTTTTTCCAAGCGCTTGGTCAACTCCAGGGTGTGGTTGACGTGGGCGTCGTAAAAGTGCTGGAGTTTTTCGTTGGCTTTTTTCTTTTCCTGCCGGGATTCCGCCTTTTTTTTCATTTCGGTCAGGCGATCGATCTGTTTGGCTTGTTGGATCGACATGGCGCCCTCCGCCACCGCGACGATGCTGAAGTTTTTTCCTTCCCGCGACCGGCGCAGAATCGTATCGGCGACGTTACGTTCGTCGTACGGTATTTCGGGGATGAGGATCACATCGGCGCCGCCGGCAATACCGGCGCCGAGGGCCAGCCAGCCGGCGCGGTGCCCCATGATCTCCACCACGATGATGCGCCCGTGGCTCATGGCGGTTGAATGAAGCCGGTCGATGGCTTCGGTGGCGATATCCAGCGCGGTATCGAAGCCGAAGGAAATATCGGTTTCCACGATGTCGTTATCGATGGTTTTTGGCAAGGTCAGCACGCGAAGTCCGGCTTGGTGCAGGCGCAGGGCGTTCTTTTGCGTGCCGCCGCCGCCGATGCAGACCAGGGCATCCAGGTGGTGTTTGCGGTAATGCTCCACCGCGACATCCAGCATGTCCCGTTCCTTGCCGCCAATCGGCATGCGGTGCGGTTTGTCCCGGCTGGTGCCCAGAATGGTGCCGCCCACGGTGAGAATGCCGGAGAGCGACTTGCCGTCCAGCGGGATGGTGCGATCTTGCACGAGGCCGCGGAAACCATTGCGAAATCCGGTCACATGCATGCCGTACTGTTCCATGCCGGCGCGGGCCACGCCGCGAATCGCGGCATTGAGACCCGGACAATCTCCCCCGCTGGTGAGTATCCCGATTTGCATGCGTACCTCCTGTCGCCAACGGCTCGGCGCCGGACGAAACCTGGTGGGCGATACTGGGCTCGAACCAGTGACCTCGTGCATGTGAGGCACGCGCTCTGACCAACTGAGCTAATCGCCCGCAAAGGGTGAATTACGAGTGGGAATTAGTAAGGGCTTGAACCGATAAAGTCAAGCGGAGGGTCGGGGAAAGGCGCATCCCGCGGTACCGCATGCGTCTGCGGCGCATAAAGAGGCCAGGCGCGTTGCATGATCGTCTTGATGATCCGGATGGGGTGATCATGAAGGGATGGGAATCGGTCAACGAATCAGGGATGCGTCCGCGCATCCACGGGCGGTGGGCGCAAAAAAAGGGAACGGGGTTGCCCCCGTTCCCTGGTGCTATCGCACAGCGCGTGCGATTAGTAACGATCGCGACGGGGCTTGCCGCCGCCGTAACCGCCACCGCCACCGCCGCCGCCACGACCACCGCCGTAGCCGCCACCGCCGCCGCCACCGTAGCCGCCGCCGCCTCCGCCGCGCGGACGTTCCTCGCGGGGACGGGCTTCGTTGACGGTAAGCGCACGGCCGTCAAAATCCTTGCCGTGCAATTCGTCGATCGCCTTTTGGGCTTCGGCCGGGGAGGCCATTTCGACGAAGGCAAATCCGCGGGACTTGCCCGTGAACTTGTCGATGATCATGCTGCAACTGGTGACCTGGCCGCAAGACGCGAACAGATTCTGCAGATCGCCTTCGGTGGTGCCGAAGGAGAGGTTCCCAACATAGAGCTTGGTTGCCATACTACTACTTCCTTATTTGCTGTGGGGGAGACTCTCGTGAATGTTCCCGACTCGTTCGGGTTTCAGATCGACATCCACCAAGCAACTCGCCGGCGATGGACAACCTACCAAATCACTAACTACTCTCTCACCAAACTGGACATGACGATGCCTGATACCGGGAGAAAAGCAATCAAAAACACAAAAAATTATGAACCTTGATCGCGGGCGTGAATATCGCTTGACGCGCACGCGTCCCTGACCCACAGTATGCGCAACTCTGGGTAGTTTTGGATGTTCGGAAACTTTTTCAATTCATTTTCCAACGATATCGGCATTGATTTAGGCACGGCCAATACGCTGGTTTACGCCCGCGACCGCGGGATTGTGTTGCGCGAACCCTCGGTGGTGGCCATTCAGGCCGGCACCAGCCGGGTGCTGGCGGTGGGCGAAGAAGCCAAGCGCATGCTGGGCCGCACGCCGGGCAGTATCGTGGCCATCCGCCCCCTGAAGGCCGGAGTGATCGCCGACTTTGAGATCACCGAAGCCATGCTCCGCTATTTTATTCGTAAAGTTCAACATCGCCGCAAACTGGTGCGTCCCCGGGTGATCGTGGCCGTGCCGAGCGGCATTACGGAGGTGGAAAAACGCGCCGTCAAGGATTCCGCCATTCATGCCGGCGCGCGGGAAGTGTTTTTGATTGAAGAACCGATGGCGGCAGCCATCGGGGTTGGCTTGCCGGTTCAGGAACCGGCCGGCAACATGATCGTGGATATCGGGGGAGGCACCACCGAAGTGGCGCTGATCTCGCTGGCCGGGATCGTGTTCAGCCGCAGTGTGCGGGTCGGCGGAGACGAAATGGACGAAGCCATCGTCCAATATTTGAAGCGGGTTTATAATTTGATGATTGGTGAACGGACGGCGGAGGAAATCAAGATTTCCCTCGGCTCGGCTTATCCTCTGGACGAGGAAATGACCATGGAGGTCAAGGGCCGGGATTTAGTGGCCGGTTTGCCCAAGACGCTCACGTTGACTTCCGAGGAAGTCCGGGAGGCGTTGCAGGAACCGGTAACGGCGATTGTCGAGGCAGTCAGGATTACCTTGGAACGCTGTCCGCCGGAGTTGTCCGCCGATTTGGTGGACCGGGGAATGGTGCTGGCCGGCGGCGGATCGCTGCTGCGCGGTTTGGACAAGTTGATTGCGGAACAAACCGGCCTGCCGGTGCATGTTGCCGATGACCCGTTAAGCGCGGTCGCGGAAGGCACCGGGGTGGTCCTGCACGAACTTAATTTCCTCCGGAAAGTCGCTCGCACCGAGCGCACCTACTAACCATCGCGCCCCGCTTCTTCTGGTTTCGTCTCTCCCGGTATCCCGCCGTTGAGCCTCGTGTTGCTTTGCGTGCGTGGAGTTCATGAACGATCGTTTGTTGATACGTTGGCTGGTGCTGGGGGTGGTGGTGATCGCCCTGCTGAACCTGCCCGATGCGATGACCGGAGCGGTCAAGGCCGCCTTTCGCGAAACCGCCCGCCCGCTCCAACGCGCGGTGGATTCCGTGTTCGGTACCGGATGGGACTATATGAAATCCATCGGGCGGATTCCCGGCCTGATGGGAGAAAACAAGACGCTTCGCCTCGAAGTGGAGCGGCTGACCGCCGAACGCAACAGCTTGAGGCTGCTCGAATATGAAAATGCGGAGTTGCGCCGGCAGTTGGGATTTCAACCCCCGCCGGAAACCACCTGGATCGCCTGCCGCGTGCTGGCCCGCTCGCGGGACGGCTGGTGGCAGACGATCCGCTTAAATAAAGGCGCCTCCGACGGGGTAGAGGAAAACATGGCGGTGGTATCGTTGGAAGGATTGGTCGGCCGGACGGTTGCGGTATCCCGCAATACCTCGGACGTGTTGTTGGTCTCGGATCCGGCGTTTCGGGTATCGTCGCGGTTGCTGCGTACCGGGTCGTTCGGGGTGGTCAGCGGGCGAGGGCCGTCGTGGCAGGGGCAGGTGTTTTGCCGCATGGAATTTATTCATAAAAACGATGTGATTCACCCCGGGGATGATGTGGTGACTTCCGGGCTGGGCGGTGTATTCCCGCCGAATATCCCGATCGGTTACGTCGACCGCGTGGTGACGGATCCCTCCGGCTTGTATCAGCACGCGGACATTATTACCCGGGCCGATCTGAGCAGCCTGCAATTTGTGTTTGTGCTCAACGTCCGGGACCCATCGGCGGCGGGAGCGGGACGGCCATGACGCTGGTGACGATGCTCTTCCTCTTGTTGACCGGCACGGCGATCCAGTCGCTGGCCCCGGTGGTATCCTGGTTGGGGTACGCCACCGCGCCGGTGCTCGGGGCGGTCGTGGTGTATTACGCCCTGTACCGCGGCGGCGTGATGATGCTGGTGATGGCGCTGCTCGCCGGGCTCTTTCAAGACAGCATGAGCATGACCCCGCTGGGTTATTCCTCGTTTGGATTTGCCGCGTGCGCGTTGGTGATCGAACGCTACCGCGATCTGATGATTTTGCATGCTTCGTTTACGCATATGATCGTGACCGCCGCCCTTCACGGGGTGGTGACGCTGGTGTTGATGGTATTGTTGTTAAAGGACGGGTTGATCGCGTGGCATCCGCTGTGGTTGCCGGTGAAAATACCCGGCGCGGTTCTCATGGGCCTGGTCACCGGACCTCTGGTGATCGGGGCGGTACACGCGCTCGAGGAAAAATTGGGTTTGATTCAAGGAAATACGGAATCGCATGGCGCGCAACGTTCCTACCTCGGTATTGGATGACGATCTGCTGCGGCTTCGGCTGCTGCTGGTGGTGTTCCTGGCCGGCCTGACGCTGTTGGGCGGCTACCTGTGGCGCATCCAGGTGGCCCATTCCGACCGCTATGAGGTCGACCTGGCCAAACAGAGTATCCGTCGCATCCGGATTCCCGGCGTGCGGGGCGGCATGGTGGACCGGCATGGACTGATTCTGGCGGATAACCGCCCGAGCCATGGGGTGGCGCTCTATCTGGAGGAATTGCGGCGACCCGGGCCGTGGCGAAACACCATCGATCACGTCGAACAGGTCATGGCGTCGTTAACCGGCATCATCGGGCGCCCTCCGGAAATCAAACGCGAAGATATTTGGATTCATATCCGCCGGCGCCTTCCCTTGCCGCTGTTGGCGTGGCGTGATCTGGATGAGGCGGCGCTGGCCCGGTTTGTCGAGTTGGGCGGATCCATTCCTGGCGTCGAGTTGTACACCCAGGCGGTACGCGTGTATCCGCATGATGCCCTCGCTTGCCACGCCATCGGGTATGTCGGGCGGGCCGATCCGCCGGAGGACGAGGAGGAGCGGTTCCATTTTTACCTGCCGGAAATGGCGGGTCGCGCCGGGTTGGAGCGCACCATGGACCACTGGTTGCGCGGTGAGGCGGGCGGGCGGCTCATGCGCGTGGATGTTTCCGGCTACCGTCGCCACGACCTCGGCCTCCGTCCGCCGCGCCGCGGCCATGATCTTATGCTGGCGCTGGATGCTGACATCCAGCGGATGGCTGAACAAGCGCTGGATTCACGCCCCGGATCGGTCGTGGTTCTGGATCCGAAAAACGGGGACGTGTTGGCCCTCGCCAGTTCGCCCGGGTACGACTTGAATCGTTTTGTCCCGTCGATTTCCTCCGCCAACTGGCGGGCCTTGATGGAGGACCCCGACACCCCGCTCCTCAGTCGCGCGGTGGCCGGCACCTATCCGCCGGGGAGCACCTTCAAGATGATCACCGGCCTGGCCGGTTTGATCAACGGGCGAAGCCGGATCGAGGAAGTGCACAACTGTCCGGGCTATTTCCAGCTCGGCAATGTCACCTTCCGCTGCTGGAACCGAAACGGTCATGGACCGGTGAATCTCCAACAGGCGATTGAGGTTTCCTGCAACGTTTATTTCTTTCACATCGGCCTGCAAACCGGCATCGACGGCATCTACCACATGGCGTCCGCTCTGGGTCTGGGCGGGCGATCCGGGATTGAATTGGATGGCGAACAACCGGGTCTGCTGCCGAATGCCGCGTGGAAGCGCCAGGTGCACCGCGACGGTTGGCGCGATGGGGATACCTGTAATGTCTCGATCGGGCAGGGCGCCTTGTTGGTGACGCCGCTTCAAATGGCGATGATGACCGCCGCGCTGGCCAACGGGGGCACGGTGTACCAGCCGCGCCTGGTGATCGGCATGCGCCCGGAGGGCAGCGAGGTATTCAGCTCCGAAGCCCCGGTGGTGTTAAACCGTCTCGCTTGGGATCGCCGCCATATCGAAGTCACCCGGTTGGGCATGAAGGATGTCGTGATGTCCTCCCGGGGAACCGCGCGGACCGCCCGCATTCCCGACGTGGTGGTGGCCGGAAAAACCGGGACCGCCGAATTCGGCCGCAAGGAAGATCGCAAACGGCATGCCTGGATGGTGGCCTTCGCGCCGTATGACGACCCCAAGGTGGCGATCGCGGTGCTGGTGGATGAAGGCAAATCGGGCGGCGAAACCGCCGCCCCGGTCATGCGCCAGCTCCTGTTCGGCATTTTTCATCCCGGCGCAGCGGATGGGGGGGCTGGTTGATGAACGAGCCGAAATCCATCGCGTTGTTCGGCCGGGTCGATTGGCTGTTCGTACTGGCCACCTTCGGCCTCACCCTGATCGGGATTCTGTTTATTTATAGCGCCTCGTATCGCAATGACGACGAGTGGATGACCGCCTTGACCCGCCGGCAGGTACTCTGGGCGCTGGTTGGCGGTTTCTGTTTCATGGTCGCGATTCTGACCGACTACCGCAAACTGGCCGCCAATGCCTGGTGGATTTACGGCATTTGCCTGGTGCTGCTCGGCTTGGTGCTGGTGATCGGGGTAAAGATCTACGGCGCCTACCGGTGGCTGAATTTGTTCGGGATCCAGGTGCAGCCCTCTGAATTCGCCAAGTTGGGTACCTTGCTGTTGCTGGCCCGCTACCTGAGCCTGCCCTCGCGGGACATGAGTGAGTTCAAGACGTTTTATGTCACGCTGCTGATCATGGCGGCGCCGTTTATCCTGGTGTTGCGGCAACCGGATCTGGGGACGGCCTTGATGCTGTTGCCGGTGACCCTGGCGTTGCTGTTCGTGGGCGGCGTGCCGCTGCGCTACTTGGCGATTCTCGCGGGCATTGGCCTGTTGTTGACGCCGCTGGGCTGGTTTGCCCTGGACGGCTACCAGAAGGAACGAATTTTGGTCTTTTTCGATCCGGGACGTGATCCGCTCGGCGCCGGTTGGAATAAAATCCAATCGGAGATCGCCGTGGGGTCCGGAGGGCTGACCGGAAAGGGCTTTTTAATGGGGACGCAAAACATCCTGGGGTTTCTGCCCCGCACGGTCGCCCCGACCGACTTCATATTTTCCGTTATTGCGGAGGAGCGGGGTTTTGTCGGTGCGGCGGTTGTGCTGGGTTTGTACGCGGTCATGCTGATCAGCGGCATTCGCGCGGGTATCCGCGCCCGTGACAAACTCGGCCGGCTGCTGGCCGCCGGCGTGACCACCATGTTGTTTTGCCATTTGTTCGTAAACATCGCCATGACGGTCGGGCTTGCCCCGATCACCGGGTTACCCCTCCCGCTCATCAGTTATGGCGGTTCGTTTATGGTCTGTACCATGGCCGGTCTCGGCCTGGTGCAAAGTGTATATGTGCGGCGCTTGGAGCGCTAAGGAGAACAAGTATGTGGGAATTCATCAAAATGATCACCCGTCGGAAAATAAAAAAAGAAATCATCGTTAACAAGGAAAGCCTGCAATCGCGGGTGGTCGTCCTGGAAGAAGGCAAGCTGGAGGACTTCTTCATTGAACGCAATAGCGAAGACCGGATTGTCGGCAGCATCTTCAAGGGCAAGGTGCAGAACCTGGAGGATGGCCTGCAGGCCGCGTTCATTGATCTGGGTCTTAAGAAAAATGCCTTCATTCACTACTGGGACATGATCCCCGAGGATACGGCTCGGCTCGAGGCGGAGGAGGGCGTGGAGTCCAAGCGGGGCGGACGCCAGAAACGGTTTACGTCGGAGGAAATCGCCAAGCGATTCCCCATCGGCTCGGAGATTGTCGTCCAGGTAACCAAGGGAGCCATCGGGACCAAGGGGCCGCGGGTCACCGCGAACTTGAGCATTCCCGGGCGGTATCTGGTCATGATGCCGGGTTCCCGCCTCAAGGGCGTATCCCGGAAGATCGAAGACGTCAAAGAACGCGAACGACTCAAGAAGGTACTCGCCCGTCTGCCCCTGCCCGGAAACAACGGGATCATCGTGCGGACCGCCGGCGCCGGGGCCCGCAAGGTCAGCTTTGTCCGCGACATCCGCGCCTTAACCGAAATCTGGAACGAGATGGACCGGATCATGAAAGAGGTCCCCGCGCCCTGCCGGTTGTATCAGGAGCCGGATCTTGTTGAACGAATTGTGCGCGATGCCCTCACCGAAGACATCGATCGCATCGTGGTGGATTCCAAGGAGGAATGCCAGCGCATCAAGCAGATCATTGCCCGGTTCGCCCGGCGTTCACGGGCCCGGGTCCAGATCTACGACGGCGACGCTCCGATTTTTGAACACTTTGATGTCGAGCGCCAACTGGAAAATGCCTTCAGCCGCAAGGTCTGGCTGAAGGGCGGCGGGTATTTGATTCTCGATGAAACCGAGGCGCTGATTGCCATTGATGTCAACACCGGGCGTCACAAAGGCGGTACCAACCAGGAAGAGTCCATCGTTCAGGTTAACCTTGAAGCGGCCGACGAGATTGCCCGGCAATTGCGTCTGCGCAACATCGGCGGCCTGGTGGTGATCGACTTCATCGACATGAAGCAAAAGAAGAACCAGAACCTGGTTTACCGCACACTCAAGGACGCGTTGCAGCGCGACAAGTCCCGCACCAATGTCCTGCCGCTGTCCGCGCTGGGCTTGTTGGAGATGACCCGGCAACGCCACGAGGAAAGCGTGCGGGCGACGACCTACGCAAACTGCCCGTACTGCGATGGTCGCGGCAAGGTGCTGTCGGCCATGAGCATGAGCGTGGAAATTCAACGGCGCATCGCCGAAGTCATGCGCCGCCATAAAGCGACCGCCGACAAGCCGCTGCCGATTAAAATCACGGTTAACCCGGTGGTCCTGGACCGTCTGCGGACCGAAGACGAGGCGATTTTGGTGGAGTTGGAGGAAAAATACCACGGGCACCTGACCTTTGTCGCCTCCCAGCACATGCATGTGGAAGAGTTCACCATCACCCGCAGCGAAACCGGCGAGGAGTTGTTCTCCAACATCGAAAAGAAAAACTAAACGCGCTTATTCCTGAATGGCGTGGTCACGGTGCGGCATCGCCGAAGTGTCTCATCGTGGCGGCGCCCGGTCGGAAGCCGTATTGATCGCGTTAAGGCTTACGCGATCCACCCGGTTGCGGCGACCGGGCACAAAAAAACCCGGGTGGTGAACCCGGGTTTTTTCTATCCAGGCGAGATCGCCTTAGAACGTGTAGCTGAGGCTGAGGGTGCCGACAACTTCGACGTCATACAGGTCGTCCGTCAGGACTTTGTCGTCCGCTTGGCCGATGTACTTCACGCCGAGGGTCACGAAGTCGTAGGTCAAGGAAGCCGACAGTTCGTACTGATGGAATCCGTCTTCGCCTTCATCCGGATACAGGTAGCCGATCAGGGCGCCGAGGCTCAGGGTGAGGTTCTCGTCGATTTCGAGGTCGTGGCCAATCCCGAATTCAGCGTAGAAGTTTTCCTTGGCCGCGCCATCGACACCGTAGTACAGGCCGAGGGTGGGAGCCAAAGGAAGGTCCAAACCGAGGGTCAGGTTGACTTCGCGGTCGGCTTCGGCTTCGGCATTCGGATAAACGTATTCGGTGTATCCGATGGCAACGTCCACGCCTTCGATGGGCAATGCGTAGGAGAGGTAGAAGTTGACTTCCGAGAACTCGCCTTCTTTCAAGGCGCCGTCGTAGTCTTCGATGTCCAAGTTGCCCCAGACGCCGATGTCGATAGGCAGGCCGGAGACTTCGAGGTACGGTTGAGCGACGAAACCGTCGTTCAACGTAATACCGCGCCAGACGTAGGCGGAACTGACGTCCACGCCAACGGTCGCTTCAGCGGCACGCACCGCCGGAGCGGAAACAAGGGCCATGAGGGCCGTCGCTACTACTGCTTTCATCGCTACTTTCTTCATGTTTTCTCCTTACTGGTCGCCAGTTGTGCTGGCTTCGGTTCGGTTTCTGACGAGTTATTAACAGGTTGCTAACAACTCATCCTTGCCCATAAATTAGAAGTTTCACGTTTACTGTCAAGCGAATCAGGAAAAAAAGATGGGGAAAAAGCGTGCCGAATTGGCACGCTTTGATTTGGTAAAGGGTCGGGGAGATTGAAGTTGCCGGGCGCTTGACGGACGCGTAGGTTTCGGGCCATGCATTTGCCGAGGACCATTCGAATCGCCGGGGTGGCGCTGGCGGCGACCTTGAGCACCGTCGCCGCGGAGGTGTCGTCCGCTTCCGTCGGCCCGCGCATGGCGTATACCCTGCTGGTTCCGGAGGATGTCGACTTTAACGGCATCAGCGACCTCGGCCGGCGGGCCGTGCGGAATATGTCCGGCTTGGTGATTGGCCGGAGTGAAAACTTTGTGGTTTTCGCCGATTCGTTGCGCCGGGTTTCTCAAACCGTGGAAGAAGCCGAATTCGCCTACCGGCGCATCGGACAGTGGTTGGACCTGCCCGCCACCACCTCCGCTCCGGCCTGGTTGGTATCGGTCAGCGATCCCGGCCTTTGGCGAACCCTGACCCGTCGGCATGGCTTGCGTCCAGACAGCCTTGCCCTCCAATTAAACCGGGAATTGTACTTAAAGGATGATCCCGCCCAGAACCGCCGGCCGGATCGGATCGCGCACGAGGTGGTTCACCTGCGCTTGTTCGATGCGTGGGGTCCCGGGCTTCCGCTCTGGTTGGATGAGGGGTTGGCCGGGCATTATGGTTGGCTGATTGCCGCCGAATACCAAGCCGGCCGTCAGGTGGTGTTGTACCGCAACCAGCCGGCGCTGTCAGAGCGGCATCTGCTCAGCTTCGATGATTTGTTGCGAATGAGGCGTTACCCCGAAGGTCGTGATGCGACCCGGGCCTTTTACCGCCAAGCCGAGGCGTTGACCGGGGAGTTGGCCGATCGGCTCGGGCCGGAGGGTATGGGGCGCCTGATCCGGGCGATGGCCCTGCCGACGGACGATCCCCGGGCGGCGCTCCGGGCGGCCGCCGGACTGAGCGCTTCCGATGAAATTGAATTGATTGATCAGCTCCGAATCCGCAGTCTTACCGTTCAAAAACCGTGACCCCATGCCAACCGCCGCCCCCGCCAAAACCCAAGCCCCGCCGGATTCCGGAACCGTCTTCCTGATCGCCGGCACCGACGAATTCGAGGTCAGCCGCCGGGCCCGTGATTTGGTTTACCGGCTCTGCCCCGAGTCGGAACGCGCGCTCGGGCTTGAGGTCATCGAAGCCGCCTGCGATACCATCGAGGAGGCGACCAGCGCTGTTTCCCGCTGCTTGGATGCCCTCCGCACGGTCGGCTTTTTTGGCTCGTCCAAGCTCGTCTGGCTGCGCAGCGCCTCGTTTTTCTATGACGGCAAGCCGGGCAAATACGAAGAGGTCAAACGCGCGGTGGCGGAGCTGACCGAGGAAATCAAGCGCGGGCTGCTGCCCGGGGTGCGGCTGGTCATCAGCGCCGCCCAGGTTGACCGGCGCACGTCGTTTTTCAAAACCATGGAAAAGGCTGGCGCGGTGGAGTTTTTCAACCTGCCGGAAAAGTCCTACAAATGGGATGAACACGCCGGGCAGGTGTTGCGCGGCATGCTTGAACAGGCCGGCCTGCGCGCCCGGGAAGATGTGGTGCGCCTGATTGTCGATCGCGCCGGTACCGACTCCCGCCAGTTGTTTCAAGAGGTGGAAAAATTGTCGTTGTATGTGCATGGCCGTGCCGAGGTCACCGCCGCTGACGTGCTGGACATCGTGGCCCCGGCCCGCGAACGCGGCTACAGCGAATTGACCGATGCGTTTGGGAAACGCGACCTGACCGGCTCGCTTCGGGTGGCCCGCCAGTTGCTCCAGCAAAAAGAAAGCGCCGTCGGCCTCATCATCGGCCTGGAAAACCGGGTGCGCGAATTGCTGTTGTACCGGACCGCGCTCGACCGCCGCTGGGTCCGGATCACCGGTTCGCCTGATTGGCCGAAAGTCGAATGGAGCGCCTCCCCCGAGGCCGAGGCCTTCTTTTCCGCCCTGCCCAACGATCCCCGCAAGGCCAACGCCTTCTGGTCCGGCATCCTGGCCAAAATGGCCGGAAGGTTTTCGATGGAAGAATTGCAACGGATTCAGCGGGCACTGGTCGAAGAGCATGGACGGATGACCGATGGTTCCGCCCAGGCCGACGTCCTCCTGGAATGGGCGCTGATTCGATGTTTGGGAGTTGTACGTGAAAAAAAGTAATGGATGGATGCTCGCCGGGATTTGGTTGATTACGGCGCCATGGGTTGCCGCGATTCCGGTGACGCCGGGCGCGGAACCGCCCCCGGCGGCCGAGGACCTCTGGTTTGAAGTCGGCGAGGAAATTTTGTACGACATCTACTGGGGCATGATGAATGTCGGTAGTTCCCACGTCACCACGGAGTGGGTAAGCGACGAATCAGGCAGAACCTTGCTGCGCATCCGCTTTGAAAGCCGCAGCAATAAAGTGTTGTCCTCCTTGTATCCCGTGGAAGATGTTCAGGAAAGCCTGATTGATCCGGAGACGTTTCTCCCGGTGTGGTTCATGAAGAATTCGCGCCAGGGCCGGCACCGGTATCACGAGGCGGTGCGGTTCGACCATGCCGCCGGGATCGCGCACTGGGAATCGTTCCTGAACGGGAAAACGAAAAAAGTGCCGATTGAACCGGACACCCGGGATTTGATTTCCTTGATGTACTGGATTCGCTCCCAACCCGCGGAGGCGGGGGCGAGTTTTGAAACCCAAGTATTCACCGATGAAAAAATCTACGATTTGCAGGTCAACATTCCCCGCCGGGAAATCGTCGAGTTGAAGCGGTACGGCCGGGTGGCCAGCCTGCTGTTTGAGCCGGAGGCTTCGTTCCAGGGATTGTTTGTCCGCAAGGGCAAGGTACAACTCTGGGTATCGGAAGATGCCCGACGCCTGTGCACAAAAATTGCCGCGCGCGTTCCGGTGGCCAGTGTGCGCATTCAGCTCGCCGAAGTACGCGGACCGGGCCAGGACTTCTGGGTCGGCAAGGCGGCTGAGGGCAGCCCGGAATCGATGCCGGTGCGCCGCGCCCGCTGAACGCCAAAAAAGTTCCAAACCTTGGAAAAACGCCCGGAAAAAAGTTCCAATGTTTGGAACTTTTTGGACCCGGTTTTTCCGAACCTTGGAACTTTTTGGCGGGGTTTTTTGGCGGGGCTTCTCAAAGCCGACCCGGTGTGATAGTATGATCGGCCAATCAGGAACTATGCCGTTATGACCCTACATCGCTCCCGTGCCGCCGCGTTGCTCGGCCAATTCCCGTCCCGCCGGATTCTCGTCATCGGCGACCTGATGCTTGACCGTTATATCATGGGCTCGGTGAACCGCATTTCACCGGAGGCGCCGGTTCCGGTGGTGCATGTGCATACCGAAAAAGCGGTGCCGGGCGGCGCGTCGAATGTGGCGCTCAACATCCGCTCGCTGGCTGGACAGGCCGGGGTCGCCGGGGTGATCGGTTGCGATGACAACGGGCGCGAGTTGGCGTCGCTGTTGGCGGCGCGCGGCGTGGATACCGCGGCGATGGTGAACGATCCCTCCATCCCCACCACGGTGAAGACCCGGGTGATCGCCGAGCGCCAGCAGGTGGTGCGGATTGACTGGGAGGAGGCCTTTCACTATGCCGACGCCACCTTGGCGGAATTCGAGCGCCGCCTGGTCGCGGAAATTGAGCGGGCCGACGGGGTGATCCTGGAGGATTACGGGAAGGGTGTGATTGTGCAGGATGTGGTGGATACCGCATTGCGCGCGGCGAAGGCGCGTGGTGTTCCGGTGGGCTTGGACCCGAAGGATAACCACGTGCTGAATGTTTCCGGGATTACCCTGGCGACGCCGAACCGCAAGGAGGCGTTCAGCGCCGCCGGTGTTACGGAAACCCGCCCGAGCGCGCACCCGTTGGAAGACGCCGCGCTGCGCCACGTGGGCCAGGTGCTGCTCGAAAAATGGAATCCGGAATTGTTGATGATCACCCTCGGCGCGCAGGGCATGCTGTTGCTGGAGCAAGGGCGCGAACCGGTTCATGTTCCGACCCGGGCGCGGGAGGTATTTGATGTGAGCGGGGCGGGGGATACCGTGATCGCGACGTGTGTGTTGGCCCGCGCCGCCGGAGCGAGTTTTCTGGAGGCGGCGGAAATCGCCAACTACGCCGCCGGGGTGGTGGTCGCGAAAATCGGCACGGCGACCTGTACGCCGGACGAACTTTTGTCCTGGATGCCGGAAGAGGTTTGATTGCGCGCCACGCCGGAGACCGGGATGACCGATCAGGCCCATGTCCATGTTGCTGGCGTGGCCGGCGTCGGCATGAGCGCGCTGGCCCAGGCGCTGCTGGATGCGGGTTACCGGGTGAGCGGCTCCGATCGGTATCTGGATCAGGGGCAAGACCTGGAGGTCTTGCAGCGGCTCCGCCTGGCCGGAGTCTCCCTTTTCCCGCAAGACGGTTCCGGCATACTTCCGACCACGGCGGCGCTGGCGGTCAGCACGGCGATTGAGCGGGATAATCCGGATTTGGCGGCCGCCCACCGTCTGGAGGTGCCCGTCGTTCACCGCGCGGAAATGCTGGCGCGGCTGACCGCCGGTAAGCGCGTACTCGCGGTGACCGGCACGGCCGGCAAAACCACGGTGACCGGAATGATCGGCCATCTCTGCGCGGAAGCCGGCTGGGATCCGGTCGTGGTGAACGGCGGTGTCGTCAACAATTGGCGGGCCGAGGACCGGGTCGGCAATGTGCGCCGGGGCGGCGGGGATGTGATGATCCTGGAGGCGGACGAAAGTGATCGCTCCCTGCTCGCGTTTTCACCGGAATATACGGTGATCACCAATGTAACCAAGGACCACTTCGAATTGGAGGAGGTCGTTCGGCTGTTTCGCGAATTTCGCGATAAGACAACCGGGTGGACGCTGCTCGGGCGCCAGGCGGCATACCTGTTGGATGGCGCGCCGATGGCGGAACTGACCGTGGAAAGCCGCCGCGATGGTCGCTGGCTGGTGATGGATGGGCGCGACTATCCGGTGCCCATGCCCGGCATGCATAATGCGGAAAACACGTGGATCGCGATTCAGGCGGCAACCCGACTCGGCGTGCCGGATGAATTAATTCGCCGGGGATTGGCGACGTTTCGCGGGATTCATCGCCGGCTTGAAGTGGTCGGGCGGGCGAACGGGATTGTCGTGCTCGACGATTATGCCCACAACCCGGCGAAAATCGCCGCGTCGTGGCTCGCCGCCGCGGAACAGGCCGATCGGGTCATCGGCATCTGGCGTCCTCACGGGTATGGCCCGCTCGCGTTGTTGTTTGATGAACTGGTGGCGGCATGTGTCCGCGTCGCCCGGCCGCGAGACCAGGTGATCATCATGCCGGTTTATTATGCGGGAGGAACGGCGAAGAAAACCGGCGATGCCGAACGATTGGTCGATGTGTTGTCGGCTCAGGGGGTAGCGGCAACCTTCGCGCCGTCCTACGAGTGGCTGACCACGTATTTGCGCGCCGAGGTTCGTCCGGGCGATGTGGTGTTGGGCATGGGCGCGCGCGATCCCGAGCTGCCGGTCTTTTTGCATGGGTTGCTGGCCGGACTGCCGGCGTGATGCTATCCGCCTCCCGCTTACCGAGCGGTTGCTGATGATTCTTCTGAAAAAGGCCGCCCTCACCGCGGGCGGCTACAACGATGACGGTGTGATGCGGAGCCGGTTCGGGCACGCGGGCCCAGGGCATGCGGGCTTTGGGCTTGAAGGCACCCGCCGGCTGCCGATAGTATCCGCCGCACAGTAACAGGAAACCTTTTATGCAAACTTCGACGTCTTCTTCCTCCCTGGCCGATTATCCTTCCTTGATCCTGCGTGGCGTGATCGGCGGTGTGCTGATGGGGCTGGCCAATCTCGTCCCGGGCATCAGCGGGGGGACCATGTTGTTGGCGGTCGGCATTTATCCGTTGTTCATCGCGGCGATTGCCGAGGCGAGCACCTTGAAGTTTCGCGCGGCCTCGCTGGTAATTCTGGCTTCGGTGGCCGGATCGGCGGGCTTGGCCATTCTGTTGCTGGCCGGACCGGTGAAGGGACTGGTGGTTGATTACCGTTGGATCATGTACAGCTTGTTTATCGGCCTGACCCTGGGCGGCGTTCCGGTGATTTGGAAAATCACCAAACCGGCGGTTCGGGCAACCTGGGTGGGCGCGGTGTGCGGATTTCTGGCGATGGCCGCGCTGGCGTTTTTGCAGCAGGCAGGCATCACCGGGTCGAGCGAAGGCGCGGCGGGTCTGGTCATGCTCTTTATTGCCGGGGTGGCCGGGGCCGGGGCGATGATTTTACCCGGGGTCAGCGGCGGGTATTTGTTGTTGGTACTCGGTCAGTATGTGCCGATTCTCACCGGGATCGATCGCTTCAAGGATGCCCTGAAACTTGGCGATATGGCGGCGGCGATCTCGGTGGGCTGGCAGGTCATTCTTCCGGTTGGACTGGGCGTGGTGATTGGCATTGTCGCGGTGAGCAACCTGCTGAAGTTTCTCCTGCAGCGGTTTGAAAAAGCGACGTTGGGCGTGTTGCTGGGCTTGCTGTTGGGCGCGGTGGTGGGCTTGTGGCCGTTCCAGCGCGGGAACCCGCCGGATGTTGGCGACATCATCAAGGGTCGCCCGGTAACCGAGGAGCGGTTGGCCAAGATGGATCCCGGGGACTACCCCACCGAATTCTTTGAACCGTCGACCGGTCAGATCGGCGGCGCGCTGGGATTGATCGTGGCCGGATTTTTCCTCACGACCGGACTGGCCCGTCTTGACCGGAAAAGCGGGAAACCGTCCTAAGCTTTTCGCAGCAAATCGGCCCAGGCATCGTGGGCGGCGGCAAGGGCGCGCGCCCGGTGGGAAATTTCGTTTTTTCGCTCCGCCGGCATTTCCGCAAAGGTGAGCGTTTCGCCTTCCGGGACAAAGATCGGGTCGTAGCCAAAGCCGCCTTCGCCGCGCGGCGCTTCGATGATCGCGCCTTCGCAGCGGCCCTCCACGATGCGGCACGTGCCATCGGGGCTGGCCAGGCACAACGCCGTGCGGAAACGCGCGCGGCGGTTGGTTTCTCCGTCGAGCATCGCCAGAAGTTTGCGGTTATTGGCGGCATATTCCGGCGGTTCACCGGCAAAACGGGCGGAGTATACGCCCGGCGCGCCATTCAAGGCATCCACTTCCAGGCCGGAATCATCAGCCAGGGCCCAGCAGCCGGTGGCGGTTTGCAGGGCGACCGCTTTCAGGCGCGCGTTTTCTTCGAAGGTGGCGCCGGTTTCCTCGACATCAGGAATCCCGGGATAATCCAGAGCGCTGGAAAGGTGCAGGCCGGGAACATTCAACAGCGCTTGGATCTCTTCCAGTTTGTGACGATTGCGGGTGGCGATGACGAGTTGCATGATGGTGTTTCGCTGGCTTGCCAGCCGTAGCCCCCGAGCTGTGCGAG
>CALMYG010000001.1 GCA_937873455.1 uncultured Verrucomicrobiota bacterium | reverse complement strand
CCCGGCTGCCCCCGGGCGCATTGACAACCATCAAGGCGTACATTAACAATACGCCCTTCGCCGAGTTCCCGATCGATCGCGTCCAGTTTATGCACAGCCGGCTCCATGGTTCGGGACCTCGTTATAACATCATCCGGGATTTTTTATTGGAAGGAACAGATCATGGCTAAAGCATCCGTCGCAGAAAAGAAGACCTCCGGCCTGCCCACCGCGTTGAGCAACGTACTCGCCCAAATTCAGAAGGAATACGGCGACGGCGCGATCATGCGCTTGGGCAACGAAGAAACCAAAAAAGGCATCGCCGCCATTTCGACCGGGGCGCTGACCTTGGATATTGCGCTCGGGGTGGGGGGCGTTCCCCGCGGGCGGGTCATCGAAATATTCGGGCCGGAATCCTCCGGAAAAACCACGTTGGTGTCCCACATCATCGCCAATGCCCAGAAGGCGGGCGGGCTGGCCGCGTTCATTGATGCCGAGCACGCGCTGGACCCGGGCTACGCGAAGAAGATCGGGGTCAACCTTGATGAACTGCTGGTTTCCCAGCCGGACTCCGGCGAAGAAGCGCTGAATATTGCGGAAACCCTCGTGCGCAGCAATTCGCTGGATGTAGTCGTCGTCGATTCGGTGGCTGCTCTGGCCCCCCGGGCTGAACTCGAAGGCGCCATGGGCGATTCCCATGTCGGGTTGCAAGCGCGGTTGATGTCGCAAGCCCTGCGCAAGCTCACCGCCGCCATCAACAAATCCAAGACCTGCTGCATTTTCACCAACCAGATTCGGGAGAAGATCGGGGTGATGTTCGGCAATCCGGAAACGACGCCGGGCGGACGCGCCCTGAAGTTTTATGCCTCGGTGCGGTTGGACATCCGCCGTATCGCCACCATCAAGGACCCCGCCGGCAAGGTCGTAGGCAACCGCACCAAGGTCAAGGTGGTTAAAAACAAGGTGGCGCCTCCATTCGTCGAAGCGGAATTTGATATTCTGTACGCGGAAGGCATTTCCTGGACCGGCTCGATTATCGACGCCGCGATCAACCTCGGCCTGCTGGAGAAACGCGGCTCGTGGTTGTCATTTGAAGGTCAACAACTCGGCCAGGGCCGCGATGCCGTGCGCGATAGTTTGAAAACCGACCCCGAAATGCAAAAAGTCCTGATCGAAAAGATTCAGGAAAAGTCGAAAGACGCCGTGATTATCGGAGGCGGATCGGAAGAGTAACCCGCGCGCATGCGTTGATGTTCGCCAACCCGCCTTCGGTTCCACGCCGCGTGGTCCGGAGGAGCCGGAAGTTCCGGCGACGGAGTGCCCTTGGTTCCGGTGTTTGCCCGGGAAGAGGCGATGCCATGGAGAGTCATAGATGAGTACGATACCCAAAACCGCCGCGGAAATCCGGCAGTCGTTTTTTGATTTCTTTCGTTCCAAAGGCCACGTGATCGTGCCCAGTTCACCGGTGGTCCTGCCTTCGGATCCGACCCTCCTGTTCACCAACGCGGGGATGAACCAGTTCAAGGAAATCTTTCTCGGTGCGCGGGAAGCCACGGAAAAACGCGTCGCCAACACCCAGAAATGCATCCGGGTCAGCGGCAAACACAATGACCTGGAGGAAGTCGGCATCGACACCTACCACCACACCTATTTCGAGATGCTCGGCAATTGGTCGTTTGGCGATTACTACAAGAAGGAAGCAATTGCCTGGGCCTGGGAATTGTTGACCGAAGTATGGAAACTGCCCAAACACCGGCTGTGGGTCACCGTCTACCGCACCGACGACGAAGCCGCGAACATTTGGAAAGACACCACCGGCATCGATCCCTCCCACATCCTGCGCTTTGATGAGAAAGATAATTTCTGGGAGATGGGCGAAACCGGACCGTGCGGACCCTGCTCGGAAATTCATGTGGATATGACGCCGGATGGTTGCGGCCCGGAAATGGTCAATGCCGGTTCGCCGCTGGTCATGGAAATCTGGAACCTGGTCTTCATCCAATACAACCGTAAGGCCGACGGGCAATTGGAGGAGCTGCCGTCCAAGCATGTGGATACCGGCATGGGCCTGGAACGCGTGGTCAGCGTCCTGCAGGGCAAGACCTCCAACTACGATACCGACCTTTTTCAGCCCCTGATTCAAAAGCTCTCCGCGCTTTCCGGTTGCGCCTACGAAGGCGACGCGGCCATCGCCATGCGGGTCATCGCCGACCACATCCGCACCTTGTCGCTCGCCATCGGCGACGGCGTCCTGCCGTCCAACGAGGGCCGCGGATATGTCTTGCGCCGGCTGCTGCGGCGCGCCGTGCGTTATGGCCGTAAAATTGGATTTGAAAAGCCTTTCATGGGGGAACTGTTGCCGGTTCTCGAAGGCATTCTCGGCGGCGTATTTCCCGAGTTAACCGTTCAGCGCGACCAGATCATCCGGGTGCTTCGCTCCGAGGAGGAAAGCTTTGCCCTCACCTTGGACCGCGGTATTGCGCTCTTTGAAGAAACCGCCGCCAAGCTCAAGAAGGATGGCGACACCTTGTTCCCCGGCGAAGCCGCCTTCAAGCTCTACGACACCTACGGGTTTCCCGTAGACCTGACCCGGCTCATGGCATCGGAACAGGGCCTGGCGCTTGATGAGCACGGGTTTGCCAACCGCATGGACGAACAGCGCGAACGCGCCCGCGCCGCGCGCAAAAAAGGATTAATCGACGAAAACGCCGACCTGATCGCCGGGTTGATCGCACGCGGCGTAAAATCGGAATTTACCGGGTATACCGCCAGCCAGGAGGAAACTTCCGTCCTGGAAATCATCGGCTCGGGCATGCTCACGGATCGGCTTGCCGAAGGCGAGGCCGGGGAAATCATGCTGGAGCGAACGCCGTTTTATTCTGAATCCGGCGGACAGGTTGGCGACAAAGGTGTTATTCGCGGCCCCCAAGGAGAATTTGAGGTGTGGGACACGCAACGACCGGCCGACGGCCTGATTCTGCACATGGGGAAAGTGATCAAGGGAACAATTGCCAAAGGCGATGCGGTCGCCGCCATCATCGACACGGAGCGACGCGCTCACGTGATGAAGCACCATACCGCCACCCACCTGCTCCAGTGCGCCCTCAAGCACGTGGTCGGACCCACCGTAAAGCAGGCCGGTTCGTTCGTCGCTCCCGAACGCCTGCGATTCGATTTCAACCACTACGAAGCGGTCAGTGCCGATAAACTCGAGCAGATCGAGCGGCAGGTGAACGCCTGGATTCTTGGCAACACCCCGGTAAAAACCTATGCCATGGCGCTTAAAGATGTCGCCGGCTCCGGCATCACCGCATTGTTTGACGAAAAATACGGCGAAGTGGTGCGCGTGGTTGATATCGGCGGATACAGCCGGGAGTTGTGCGGCGGTACGCATGTCGCCGGCACCGGGGAAATCGGCGGGTTCCGGATCGTTGCCGAAAGTTCCGTGGCCTCGGGCATTCGGCGTATCGAAGCGGTGGCCGGCTGGCCGGCGCTGGATTGGACCCGCCGCGAACACGAAACCCTCCGCCATCTGGCCCATCTGCTCAGCGCCGCTCCCGATGAAGTTGCCGGACGCGTTGAGGCGTTGATTGATCAGACGAAAAAGCTCGAACGCGACATCAAGGAGTACAAGCAAGCCGCAGCCTTGAACCGCCTCGATGAAATTCTCGGCAAGGTTCAAACGGTCAATGGCGTGTCGGTTTTGGTGGCATCCGCCGGCGAAACGGATACCGAGGGCCTGCGGGCGATGCTCGACCGACTCCGCCAGAAATTGCCGGACGCGGTGATTTTGTTGGGCGGGGTTCACGACGGCAAGGTCGGTTTTATTTGCGCAGCCCCGGATGCGTTGGTCGCCAAAGGCATCCATTGCGGAAAAATCATCGGTCCGGTGGCCAAGGAAGCGGGCGGGGGTGGGGGTGGTAAGCCCAATAAAGCCGAGGCCGGCGGCAGGCAACCGGCCAAGCTGGAGGCCGCTTTGGACGTTGGACGCTCCTTGATTGACTCTGTTGTGGGTTAGTGCATGAAAAAAGCGCTCATTCCAACCGAGCCCGTCGTGACAAAAATCCTGGTGATGCGAGGGCAAAAGGTGCTGTTGGACCGCGATTTGGCACAATGGTACGGTGTGGAAACCCGCGCGTTGAATCAAGCGGTCAAACGAAACCAGGAACGGTTTCCCGTTGATTTTATGTTTGTACTAAACCGCACAGAGATTCGGAACATATCACAAATTGTGATATGTTCCGAAACACTCAAGCATGCCAAAAGCGTGTATGCCTTTACTGAACAAGGCGTTGCGATGCTTTCCGGTCTGTTGAACAGCCCGCGCGCCGTGCAGGTTAATATTGCCATCATGAGAGCTTTCGTCCGGTTGCGGCAACTGTTGGCCTCACACGAAGAGCTGAGTCGCAAGCTGGACGAACTCGAAAAAAAATACGATGAACAGTTTGCGGTGGTCTTCAAAGCGTTGCGGGAATTGATGCAACCTTCCGAGCCTCCGTTGCGAAAACCGATCGGTTTCGGAGCTCGCGAAAAACGAGGCGTTTACCAAGTGAGGAAGCGGGTATGATTACAGTTAAAATTATCGGCGCCGGCGGATACGGCGGCGTGGGGATTACCGAATTGCTGCTGGGGCATCCCGAAGCAAAAATTCAGACCCTGGTCGCGGCCACGGAAACCGGGATGAAGATGAGTGAATTGTACCCTCATCTCGATGGCTTTTGTGACCTCCCCATCTTGAAACCGGACGATTCGGCTGCACAAGAGCCGGCTGACGTGGTTTTCTTTTCCACTCCCGATGGCGTGGGAATGGTCCAGGCGCGGGCCGAACTGGAAAAAGGCGCAAAAGTCATCGATTACAGCGGCGACTTCCGGTTTGAGTCCGTGGAGGATTACGCCGAATACGCCCGCCGCATCGGCAAAGACCCCAACCACAAGGCGCCGGATTTGCTGCCCAAAACCGTCTATGGCGTGGCCGAAATTCAGCGGGATAAAATTACCCCGGAGCGTTCGCTGGTTGGCAATCCCGGTTGTTTCGCCGTAGGGGTCATCATCGGGCTCGCCCCCGCGGCGAAAAATCACCTGGTTGAAGACAACAGCATCATTTGCGATTGTAAAAGTGCGGTCTCCGGAGCAGGGAAAAAGCCGGCCCCGGGGTTTCATTATCCCGCCCGCTACGACAACATGAACGCCTATCGATTAACCGGTCATCAACACGTCGTCGAGGTTGAGCAGGCCCTGACCCGGTTGGCCGGTAAATCCATGGCCATCACCTTCACCACCCAAGTAGTGCCTGCGTGCCGGGGGATTCTTTCCTGCCTGTACGGTCAACTGCGGGACGGGGTCAGCTACGAGCAGGTGCTGGATGCTTATCGCACCTACCATGCGGGCAACCGGTTTGTGCGGGTTTACGATCGGTCAGCTTCTATCGGAACCGCCAACGTGCGCGGCAGTAACTACTGCAACTTGATCGTGGATGTCGACGAGCGAACCCGTAAGCTGCGGGTCATTTCCCATATCGACAACCTGATGAAAGGTCAGGCCGGAAGCGCCCTCCAAAACATGAATCTCATCATGGGCTTTCCGGAACACCTGGGCCTTGATCGTCCGGGACAATATCCGTAGTCCGCGGGACCTGTAACCTACGAGATTTCTCGAATTTTCGAGAGGCAGCCATACGCATTGTTGGACTCCAACCTCGTCCGATGGGTGTGGTTTCCCATTTACCGTTTTAGGCCTCTAAACCTTGACTTATTCTTAATTTAACGGTATCAATAAGAAGTAGTTAATTTCCGTTAACCCATCGTTGAGGTGCAGTATGCCGCGATCAAAGAGGCTAATCCTTTCCACGATAAAGGTATGCGCAGTGACGTTCGTTTGTTGGTCGCCGGCGACGGCGCGCGCCGATCTGGGGGTAAATATCGGCTATGGTTCGTTATATGCGCCGGGTCAGCCCTTCGGTTTTACCGATGAGTTTGGCGTGGTGCTTGAAGGAACCGCGCAACAGCCGGGTGATCTGGTTCAAGTTCTTGGCGCAAACCTGGGCATCTTCGCCCCGGACATTGATGGAACGCCA
The DNA here is from genome assembly GCA_937873455.1 of uncultured Verrucomicrobiota bacterium. Lineage (GTDB taxonomy): Bacteria > Verrucomicrobiota > Kiritimatiellia > CAIVKH01 > CAIVKH01 > CALMUP01. The sequence continues at coordinate 64,207 of CALMYG010000001.1, read as the reverse complement.
CATACTAACAATCCGATCATTGCCACAACACGAATTGGCTTGGGTGTGGATCCGTCTGAGGGTCCAATCGGCATGTTCTCCGACCTCATGAGTCTGAACCGGGCCCAAACCACCCAGATCTTCGCCCGGGTGTTTAACGCGCCCACCCTTGAGGAGGCGTCTTTTTATGTGGATAGCCCGATTGATGTCGTTCCACCGCTGCTCTATTACGCATTTTTCGTGCCCGGCGCGCAAACGATCCAGGAGCTTGACCCCAATGACGACGATGGTGATGGCCTCTCCAACTCATGGGAGAAGAGTTACGGAACCGATCCCCTGAATCCGGATACCGATGGCGACGGAGTCAGCGACTATCACGAAGTGCTTTACGGAACCGACCCCTTGGATCCGGAGGATTTTCTCCGGGTGCTCGAATGGTTTGTCAACGTCCACCCCAACCTCGAAATTCAATGGTTGGCGGTTTCCGGGCGGACGTATCAGGTCGAATACACGCTGGATGATCTTGCCGCCGATACCGTGGTCTTTCAGGATCTCCAAAGTCCAGTCACCGCCACCGGGCACACGGCGAATCTGACCTTTACCAACGGCGCAGTTTTTGATGTTCCGACTTTCCGAGTGCGGGTCTTGCCCTAACGAACCGGAGTCCATGCCATGACCTTAAACCATGTCCTCCATACGTTTCGCTTAAGCTTGGTAACAGCCGGCGTCGTGGTTCTCTTGCCCCTTCACCTCCAGGCTACGACGGTGGACTGGCGCAACGAGGCATCAAGCGGTAACTGGGAGGAAGGCGGTTCGCCATGCGCCGAGATCGGTACCCCCGCATCACAATGGTGGTACGCAGGGTGGGGGCCGAACAACTCGCGCAACCGACCCGACTGTTTTGGCGATCGGCACATACGTTTCGATAACAACCATCAGACCACCATGACCCTGAACGGTGGTTCCTGGTACAACGCCGCGGCAATTCAATTCTCGGCTAATGCCACCACCGCCCGCACGATGAACGGCGCCCAAGGCATTGACTTCAATGCCGCCAATCAAGGGATCACCAACAACAGCACCGCCACCCACGTCTTTAACGTGGGCATCGCCTTTAATGCCAATCCGATTACGTTTCGGCTCAACGACGGCAACCTTACGTTTAACAGCAACATCTTCTTCAAGGGGAACTTCATGGATGTGCTGGGTAACAACTGGCACACCTTGAATCTTAATGGCGTGTTGAACCGCGATGGCGGGGATGGCGGCATCGCGGTGAAGGAGAACACCTTGGTGGTTATCACCAACAACAACACGATCACCGGAGCCATCTGGGTTGAAAAAGGCATTGTCCGTTTTGGCGGGGGAACCAATGCGATGGGGAACAGCGGCACGGTGAACATCGGCACCAATGCCGCCGTGGAATTGACGTATGCCGCCGGGGAGGTGTTACGGCCGAGCTCTTGGAACCTTTATGGAACCGGCACCAACGGAACCGGTGCTTTGAAAAAAACGTCGGGAAGCGGAAATGTGACGTTACCGGGCACGGTCGTATTGCAACAAAATGCCGCAATACGCTCGGATGGCGGCAGCTTGATCATCAGCAATGTGGTGAGTGGATCGGGCGTACTTACCAAAGTAGGCGCCGGCGAGTTGGTCATGGCCGGCAATAATACCTACAGCGGCATCACCTATGTCAGCAATGGGACGCTGCGCATCACCCACACCAATGGCTTGGGAACCACCGCCGGCGGAACCTTTGTTCGCGATGGTGCGACGTTGCACCTCGACGTGACCGGCGGGTATCCCGCCGAAACGATTGCCATCGTCGGCAATGGCGTGGCCAGCGTGGGTGCGATCAACAGTACGGTAGCTGGAAACCTCCGGGGACAAATCAATTTGGATGGCAACGCCCGCATCCGGCATACCACCGGGACATTGACCCTGTCCGGCCTCTTGAACCTATCCAACCGCACGTTGACCGTGGAAAACAATACGGCGGTGGAAATGGCTTCCGGCGCCTCCATCAGCAATGCCACCCTGACCACCGGTTCCGGCGCGATTGTAAAAGAGGGCAGCAGTCATTTCATTCTGCGCCCGAGCAGCGATATGACCGGCAGCATCACCGTCAATGCCGGCGAACTGCGCCTGGGACCTAACGCATCGGGGTCGGGACTGGTTGCCGGCGGAACGCTGACCTTGGCCGGCGATACGCGTCTGAGTTCGGACGGGACCGCCGGTAGAACCGTTGCCAAAAATACGGCAATCAGCGGCGGACTGGGGTTGGCCATTAACAGCAGCGGCAATTTGACCTTTAATGGAACAGTCGATCTCGGAAGCGCGGTGCGCGTGATCACCAATGCCAACGGGGTATTGTTTAATGGCGCGATCACCGGCAGCGGCGGCGGCATCACCAAGCGCGGCGACGGCACCATGACCAATGCCGCGAACAACACCTATACCGGGGCAACCACCATTGAAGCCGGCACGCTGGTCATGATCGGGACATCTTCGAATTCCGCCCATACCGTTTCATCAGGCGGCACCTTGACCGGAACGGGAACGGTCGGTCAATTGACGGTGAACGGGATTGTTTCCCCGGGCATCGCGACCAATTCAATCAACACCTTGCGGTCCATGACCTTGTCGCTCGGTCAAAACGGACGGCTTATTTTCAATATCAACAACGTCGCCGGCACGCCGGGAACAAATTGGGACTTGTTGTCCGTCAGCAACGGAACCGGCGCGATTTCCGTCGATGCGACCTCCGGAAATCCATTTGAAATTACATTGATTTCTTCCTCGGTCACCGGTTGGGATAACAGCGTCAACCACTCCTGGCGTATCGTGGACGGTGGTAGTGTGAGTGGATTCGCCGCGAACAAATTCACGTTCAACACGACATCGTTCACGCCGGCCCTGGGTGGCGGGACGTTCAGCGTCACGAATGATGGAAGCGATCTCTATCTAGTCTTTACCGCCGCCGGGGGGCCCGACATCGAGGCGCGCGGCAACAATCTGATCATTGCCAACGGATCAACGACCCCGAGTCTGGCTGATCATACCGACTTTGGCGATGTGCTGACCACCGGTGGTAGCTTGACCCGGACCTATACCTTTACCAATGCGGGAATCGCCGCCGTTGGCTTGGGCAACATTTCGTTCTCCGGCGGGAATGCCGCTGACTTCACCGTAGTGAACCAGTTGCCCGCCACCCTCGCCGCCGGCGGATCGACCAACATTCAGATCACCTTCGATCCCGGCGCCGACGGCACGCGCAACACCACGCTGACGTTTACCAATACGGTAACCGGCAAGACGCCGTACACCTTCTTGATTCAGGGTACCGGCATTACCCGGAACATTGACGTGCGCGGCAACGATCAAATCATCGCCGACGGCGACTCCACGCCGAGCCTGACCGATCACACCGACTTCGGTAATGTAGGAGTGGCGGGGGCGACGCTGACACGAACATTTTCCATCACCAACACCGGAAACCGCCCGGTGGGTCTTGGCAATGTCACGGTCAGTGGTAGTCACGCCGCCGATTTCAGCGTGACCACGCAGCCGGCGGATGAGATTGCCGCGGGAGCCATCACCACCTTCCAAATCACCTTTGATCCGTCGGCGGTAGGCCTGCGTTCGGCCAGTTTGAGTTTTACCAACACGACCAGCACCGGCAAAAATCCATACAATTTTGATATTCAGGGCGCCGGGGCGGGAAGCGGCATATCCAACTTCCCAACGTCGCTTTCGTTCTCTTCCGTGTTGGGCTCCGTTCCCGTCGCGCAGGCATTTAGCGTGACCAACGTGGGCCTCGGAACGATGACCTACAGCCTGGCCACCAACGTAAACTGGCTTCGCTTGAGCAACAACACCTTCACCGCGGCGGCGGGTGCAGGTAATGTCCACACCGCACACGTGCAGAATGTCGGCGTCATGGCGGTCGGCGTTTCAAATGCCGCCATTACCATCACCGGCGACAGCGCTACGACCAATAGTCCCAAAACCATCAACGTGGCCTGGACGATCAGCGCCATTCCCGACCCGACCGCTGTTGTGGTGCAGGGTGAAGGAGCGGAGTTTGTGCGACTGTTTTGGACAAAAAATGTTTCCTACGATGTGATCATCGTGCATCGCGCAACCAACGCTCCATCCGTGCCGCTCAATAACACGCTCTACAATGTGGGAGATGCCGTGGGCAGCGACGGCAGCCGCGTTCTTTATAAAGGTGCGGCTTCAACGTTCGAACATGTGGTTATCCCCGGTACGACCAACCACTATGCTTTTTATTCCATTAACAATAACTACTACTCGCCGGGGGTGTCCGGTTTTGCCGCAAACCCCGTTTACCCTTCGGGCGTGGCCGTTGAATCGTTCTCTTATACCAACGCCTTGACCATGGGCGGGCGCAACGGCGGCTCCGGTTGGAGCGGCGGGTGGACCGCCAACTTCGGCACCTATACGGTGATTTCCAACCTGTTCACCGCAATTAGCGGGTATCCGGCATCCGGCGGGAATAGTATTACCGGGAACAATGCCTCCATCCGGCGGGATTTTGCGGCGGTAACCAGCGGACGGCTCTACGTTTCATTCATGATGCGCACCGATAACGGCGGCGGTAGTCAGTATTCCGGCCTGAGTTTCTTTGACGACGCGACGGAAGAAAAGTTTTTCGGCGAAGGATTCTTCCAGGTGAATCAACTCACCGTAGGCTCAGCCTCAGGTCGCCAACTGGCGAACAACACTGATTATACCATTATTGCGATGTACGATTTCGAGAATGACGTGGCCAAGGCGTTGCTCTACACCAATGCCACGGAAAGCGTGCCGGTGGTGGAGCCGGGCACCTGGCATGTCGAAGAAGCCGACGCCACCATCAGCAGCATTAACCGCATTCGATTGGAATCCAATGTTGGTACTCGCTGGGATGAGGTGCGCATCGCGACCAACTGGAATGAGTTGCTCCAAATCACCGGAACACCGCCCTATGCGACGAATTATGTCATCGGCAATACCACGAATCACGTTTCCGATGCACAGGTGAACCAAGGCGCCTTCCCGGTCATCATGGCCCTGCGATCGGCCGACGGCGTGGAATCCACCAACACGGTTTCCCCGTATTTCCTGCCGAACTTTGATTTGATGAATCCCGCCGGGACGGAAATCCTTACCGACCGGGTCTTCTCGGCGTTTAGTTACCAGTCCGGTGGCTTGACCTTGATCGCCTCCAACAACGGACATGCCACGGTCTTGCCGGCGGCCATTACCTTGGGGGTGTACACCGCGCGGTGGAGCGCGGTTTCCTCGAATGGTTTTGAGGCGATCAATATCGCCGCCTTGTCCAACGGCACGCCGATCACCTTTACCGTATTTGACGATGATGTGGATCCGCCCACGATCATGCAGATTAATTCCCCGGAAAGTGGCGCTTCCCGCAACATGCACATTACCTCCAACACCACCGCGGTCGGGGCGGTGGGTGGAACCAGCGGCACCAATATCTCCTATCGGTTGTCCGACCAGTATTTGGCCAGCAACCTTTCCGCATCAACGCCTCTGGTATTCTATTTTGGCGCCCGGGATGCCGGATCGGGGTTGAACCGGGGCAACGAGTCGGCCCTCACCAACAGCAGTTTGACCATCGGGTCGGCCATCGTCAGCAACGTGCTGCAATGGGATACAACCCGTAGCTCCGCCTTTACCAACACCTACAGCGCGAACGCCACCAATGCGTGGTCCTGGATTACCCCGTTCTCCGCGACGGAAATCGAAAACCTGGTGACCAACACTTCATGGGGCGTGCCGGGCAGCAACCGCGTGACCCTGACCTGGCGCGATGCCGATGACGACCGCCTGAATGACCAAAGCACGCTGTTTGACCAGCAACATGGCTGGCTGGTGGTGTTCGATGACGATATCGTGCCGCCCACCATCCAAAACTTCCGCATATGGGGCGCGGAAGGCTCCTATACCGTGCGGGTCGATGAGTTAACCTCCGGAACCGGTTGGGCGATTACGGGCCGGGTCAGCGATACCAGCGGTATCAACGTCAATGGAACCAATACCGTTCAACCCGATAATTCACCGTACTTTGAACTTTGGGATCCCAATGGCGCGCTGCGGTTTCGCCAGGCATTTACCGGTATCCCGTTTGCCGACGGCGAGGCCACCACCTTGTCGTCGATCAGCAACGGCGCGGAAGTGGTCAGTGGCGTGACGTTTGCCGATGTCGGCGTCTGGACCGCCCGGGTGGTTGTTGCTGATAACGATGAGGACTTCGGCGTGAACGATCATGCGATCGGCACCAATGCGTTCAGCTTTACCGTGGTATTAGGCGACACCCTGGGCGGCTTGTCCCGTGCGCCCGCCTTTTTTGCCGTAACCTCTTCGTTCGGAACCGTGACGAGCACCAATCCATGGCCCCAATTTTTCGTGACCAATGTCGGCTCCGGCACCTTGAATTACAATGCCAGCATCAGTTACAGCGGGGCAGGGGGTTGGTTGACGGTAACGCCGACCAACGGGGTGCTTGCCGGCACGGGCGCCTCTCGTGGCCATACCAATACGATTGATGCCTCCGGCCTGAGTCCGGGCACCTACACCGCCACCATCACGTTGAACGGCGACCAAACCAACGCGGCGCAAACCGTTACGGTTCACTTGCGGGTATTCGGATACTATCCGGGTGAAATCGTGGAACCCTTCACCAATGCCACCGGGTCGCTTGAAGGCATGGTCGGCGGTTCCGGTTGGTCCGGCGCGTGGGATAACAATCCGGATGCCGGCTTCAGCATCGATGCCGGTAATCTCACCGTACCCGGTAATTATCCGGCGGCCGCTGGCAATAAAGCCTGCGGCAATACCGCCGGCGACACCGAGTTACGTACGGTTCGTTCGTTTAACACCACGTTTAGTACCGGTAAGATTTTCATGGCCGTGGCCGTGCGCAAGAGTGACGGTAACGCCGATGGTTTTAACGGCATATCCTTCATGAGTAACAACACCGAGGTTGTGTTCGCGGGCAAATTGTTCGGCAGTGCGAATTTCGGAATTGATCTCGGCGGCAACGGCGGATCGGTGGCCAGCACCTTCGGGGTCAACGGCACCGGCGATCCCGGCTATTTCTATGTCGGCGTTATTGATTTTGGTTCAAACAGGGTTTATGGCCGCGCCTATAATAATTCGGATGTGTTGCCGCTTACCGAACCGACCTGGCAGGTCACCAACACGCCCAGCGTCGCCATCGGCTCGGTGAACGGCATCCGGTTGGCCGCCCGCCAAGAAGGAACGGTATGTTTTGATGAGGTGCGTGTTGCCACGTCATGGGAAGGGTTGCTCAATCTCTTCACCAATGAACCGACGGTTCATGCGTCCGGCATGAATTTCCGCGATGTGGAACCCACGGGCATGGTGGTGGGCTGGACGCCGGGTAACGGCGCAAACCGGATCGTGGTCGCGCGGGAAGGCGCCGCGGTTGATTTCCTGCCGTTGGATAACACCAGTTACGGCGCCGATCCGAATTTCGCCGCCGCCACCGATCTCGGCGGCGGAAACAAGGTGGTGTACAACGGCGGCGGAACAAATTTCAGCCTGACCGGTTTGTCACCGGCCACCCGCTATCATTTCGCGATCTTCGAATACAACGGCGCCACGCCCAATTACTTCACCAATGCCGGTTATGCCATCGGCTCGCGCTGGACCGTGTCCACGGAGCCGGCCGAAAATGCGACCGCGCTGGCCGCGTTTACCGCCGGCGACACCTCGATCAGCAACACCTGGGTGGCGGCGGGTGGCAGCCCTGCCGCCAGCGGGTATCTGATCTTGCGATCCTTCGCCGCGGTGACCTCCGCGCCGATGGACGGAGTTAGTTACACCAACAACCAGGCGCTCAATGGCGCCGTGGTGTCGCTCGTGACTCCGGGCAGCGCAACCACCTATCTCCACACCGGGTTGGTTTCCTGTTCAAACTATCACTTCCGCATTTTCGCCTTCCGGTGGAACGGCACGGATGGTGAAACCTACAACTACAACACCAACGCCGCGTCGACCGCAACGGCGGAGACGTCCTGCGAAGCGCCCGATATCCAGGCCAGTGATATCGTCTTCACCCTTATTGGTACCAATCGCATCGGGTTGACCTGGCAAAATGGCAATGGACAGGGGCGCGTCGTGATTGTACGCGGAACCAACGCGGTGAGTCAAAATCCGGTCGATGGCGCCAGCTATACCGCCGATACCGTTTTCGGAAACGGCTCACATCTTGGCGACGGCAACTTTGTCGTATTCAGCGGTACCGGTTCCGTGGTCGAAGTTACCGGGTTGTTCCCCGGCTCGACCTATCATTTCCGGGTGTTCGAATTCAACGGCGCCGGCAGCGGAACCGAATACAACATCAATACCAACAATGGAAACCCGCGCAGCACGGCCACGGCATCCTTTGGCATCGTCGAAGATAAGTTCGACTACGGTGCGGGCAATATTTTTGCCGCCAATGGTGGTACCGGCTGGACCAATGCCTGGGGGACCTTGAGCGGCCAAGTCGATGTATCCAACGGTAATTTCCCCGCGTTCGGGGCGTATCCCGAAGATACCGGAACCCGGCAGGGCTATTTGAACTCTACGACGAAACGTTCCGCGCACCGCAATTTCCCGCCTCGCACCAGCGGCAAGTTATATTTCGCCATCAAGGTGAATCTTGGCGCCACCGCGCAAAACGCCTTTTTCGGCGTGAATATCCTCAATGGCGCGGCGAGCGGCGGGGCAGGGGATAATTCGGTGACCGGCTTCTTTGGCAAAGCCTTCGGAGTTGCCGACAACAAGCTGAGCCTGGATCACAATGGAACGACACGCACCAACCGTCTGGATGGATCGAACGCCGGGTATACCCTCAACACCGGTTTCGGTAACGATTACCTGCTGGTGGCGCTTTACGACTTTGACGCGAAGGAATTCAAGGTCCGGGCCTACACCACCGACCAGCTCGCCCATGCTGATCCAAACCGGGAAAATGCCTGGTTGGTGGAAATGAACAATGTTCATATCGACCGCATCGACGGTATCGAAATCATCGGCGAGGGTCTGGGCGACTGCTATTTTGATCATGTGCGCATCGGCCCGAGTTGGGAGGAGGTCATGTGGAACCTGCCCGACAACTGGCACGAGGATAACGGACCGGTTCCCACCTTGGTGTACATCGGCACCAACTACAATTCGGCGGTCTATGATATGGTCATTACCAACCTGAGCGACGCCGAACTCAAATCGGCGGGCTTGATTGATTTCGCGGTGCGTTGGGACAGTCCCTCCGGCGTGTTTGTGCAGAATACCACCACGAACCACATCGGATCACCGGATGGTCGCATCACGCCGAACTGGGACCCGCTGGCCATCGGCGCGGCCACCAACCCGTTCAACCTCGACCGTTTTTTCACCAACGCCTTCGGAGTGAACGGCGCAACCTCGGTCACCACCTACCAGTTTGCCGCCTTCAACATCACCAACATCGACTTCGAACTGCAGTACTTTGTCACCGTTTCGGCGGAAACCGATCCGGGAGGGGCCACGGTCACCGCGCCCGGCGGCGGTGCGGCGGTTCCCGTCACCCGTGCCATTACCATCAACGAACCCCTGCGGTTCTATGTGTACGATGATGACACCAATGCCCCGACGCTCGGATCGCGTCCTCTGCGGGTGTTGACCAACACCACCATCGCCTCCGCCCAGTCGGTCGGCGATTTGGAACGGTATTTTGTATTCGACGGGGTGCTGGCAGATGCCGGCATGACGCTCATGCTGAATGCCTATGATGACTACAGCGGCCTGCAGCGAGCCTCGGCGGGTACCGCCGACACCAATTTCAACATCACGGTACCGTTTGTTGCCACCAACAACATCGCCAACTTTAATGAGGCCTTAAGTTCGACCACCAGTACGGGTAGCGCGACCACCAGCGCCTGGGTTTTTGCCAACACACTATTCACCTACGACCGCCTGTCCACGATGTGGGGCGGGGATGGGACCGCCCTGCAAGGCCAGGATATTGAAATTACCGCGACCATTCCCGATGCGGATAATGACCGGGTGGACGACCAGATGTTCTTGAGCAACGCCGTGATGGGGTTCATCCGCCTGCTGGATGATGATATTGATCCTCCGGAACCTTTCACCATTCATTATGCCGGAGCCGCCGGACGCCCGTTCTTTGCCGCCACGAATGGCGTGGCCATTGGCAGCGGCGATACCTTGATCCGCGGTACCTATGCACGCCGCACCGGCACCGGATCCAATACGGTTTTCGCCATCACCGACGAGGAGTTGGCGCTCGCCGGTTCCCGTGCCCTCCAGTTGACGTTTGGCGCACGGGATGTCCACTCCGGAATATTGCGCGGAACAAGTGGCGACACCAATGTCGTCATGAGTTTCAGCATTGGTGAGGACATCTTCAGCGGGCATATCGGCGGTTGGAATGCCGGCCTTTCCACTCCGGTCAATGCTCCCAACGTCCCGCAGACCAACATCTGGACCTTCTCCGACGGCTTCTTCAGCACAACCGTCATCACCCAATTGATGGCCGTCACCGGACCCAGCGGTAGCGGTTCGAACCGGGTCGCCGTAACCATTCCGGACTCCGATAACGACCGCACCAACGATACCGCCACGCTCTACAGCGCTACCGTCGGCTGGTTACAGGTCTTTGACGATGATATCACCGGGCCGCTTATGAGTTTTGCTGATGTGGTTGAGAGCACGGGCGGCGATACCATTGTGGCCACCAGCTTTGAAACGTCGGAAGGTTGGCCGAACAGCAATCCGAGCACGTCACCGTGGGCAGTTACCAACAGTTATGGCATCTGGTCGGCGGAGGGCGTGCTACACACCACGTTCGATCCCAAGAACACCGGTATCCGCCGCATTGGCATGTTAACCAATACCTTCCCGCAGCCGTTTCTGCAATTTCCGCCGGTCGATAACCCCGGCCGTATCAGCATCTACGCCGCACGCGTCAGCGGCGGATCCGGCACGCCTCAAATCCGACTGGAACGCCGCGATGGAAGTGCATGGACGGACCTTGGCGCCCGCAATGTCACCAATACCTCCTACGAGCAGTTGAATTGGGACATTGATATGGTCAATAGCCTGGGCGTCACCCTTCGCATGGTCCGCGTGGATACGGGGACCAGTCGATCCCAAGTGTATTTGGATGATTTATCCATCAACAGTACGCCACAATGGATTAGCGCGGATTCAATTACCATAACCTGGACCGAAGCGGTGGATGACTTCTCCGGCATCAACTACTACCGTGTGGTTCCGCCGGTCATCAGCTCCATCCCGCCGCTGACCACCAACGATGGGGTGTTTTTCAGCGCGGCAACCACCTCCGCCGTAATCGACATCACCGGCAATCAAGGCGTACTAACCGGACATGTTTTCGCCGTGGATAACGATGACGACCGGCCGGATGATAATGCCATGGGCAATTATGTAACCGTTCTTGTGAGGGTGGACACCAATCCGCCGCCCCGCGTCGGCGCTCTGCGCGCCACCGATGCGGCGAGCGGCGACCTGTTCGACACCACGATCGACGAGTCCTCCGAAATCAAGGTCGAATGGTCGGCCTTTGCCACCGAAGCCGAAGCGGCCGGGTGGCGTAACTCCGACCAGGAACCATTATCGCCCTGGGATTCCTACATCATTACGTACTATGAGGTGGCGGATACCAATGGAACTCCGGTTGCCAACGCCGTGACCACTGTGCTGGATCGCACCCTGGCGGCCTGGAGCAATACGCTTCATACCCATACCTTCACCAATCTGGTGCTTTCGAACCTCAATTTCGATGCCTATTACACGATTGCCATCCAGGGCCGGGACTTGGCCGGCAATATCGGGCTGGCCACCAACGTAATCGGCAATACCGACCGTTTTGCTGTAACCCAGGCGATCGCTCGTGTGGGCTTGGGCGTCAACGCATTCTGGACCGGTCCGACGAATGAACTCGTCTTCCGGGATTATGACGTTCTGTATGTCGAGAGTCCGTTCGGATTCCGCAACACCATGTCAAATCAGTGGCAACTGCTGATGTACACCAATCGCCCGACCCTGGTGGACACGGGAGCCGTTGGTCGGGTCGCGCCCGGGTTGTTGACCGGCACGACCTACCGGTTCTACCGGGTTGCCAAACAGGATCGTTGGCAGACCAACAATCTTCCGCGCTTGGGCAGTCCAGAGGTGTACGCCACCAAGGGCCTCAGCCTGAATCAGGGCGAGAACTGGCATTCGATGTTTGCCTTCCCGGATCCAGCCACCACCAATGAAACGCTGGGTACCGTGGCCCATGTTTTCGGAACCAACTTGTTGCCGCGGGGCGTCAGCTCGGTGTTTGCCACCAAGATCACCTGGTTTGGAACGACGGTTAGCGGTGATAAGCTGGGAAGCGCTCCGACCGCGACCGTCTGGTTGGCGAATTCGGGTTGGACCTACCTCTTGGGCGGGGCGGGGAGTGCCAACGATAAACGCGTGCCGTTGAATCAAGGATTCCTGATCGAACTACCCATCAGCGCCAATCCTACCAATTTCCCGTTAATCGGTCGGCTGCCGACCCAGGAGATCGTCCATGTCATATCCGGTGCCGGGGCCTCGGTGACCAATCCCACCTACCATATCCTCAGTCACGCCATGCCCGAACGCGTCTCCCTGATCGATTTGGGCATTTCCACCAACAACGGCTTTGTGGGCGGACCCAACATCGGGCAATCCGACGAAATCCGCATTCTCAGCAACTCCCCGACCAATAACTTGGGCAGCGGATCGCTGATCGCACCCAAAGCCCGCATTTTCTGGCGCACCACCGACAATACCTGGCGGGAAGTCATCGCCAACATTCCGGCCTCAAATTACGTAATCGAGCCGGATGACGCCGTGATCTTTGTACGCCGTCATCCCACCACCATCACCTGGACCAACCGGCCGGTCTTCTACAGTCCGCCAACCCGGAACTTTACCCCTTGATGGGGCGTTCATGTATCGTTTAGCGCATCCTCGTCATATCCTTCCGCGCACTTGACCAATCGTCGGCTATAACGTATTACTAACGTAAGCCTAACAGGCCCAGCTTCCGGTGGTTTCCCGATCTATTGCTCCGATCGATAGCATCGGGGTCGTGTGCTCGCAATACGGCTATGAGCGCGGGGTTGATGTAATCGGCAAGGAATATGGATATGGAAAGTTTTGGCAAGTTCATGAGTAATGCGGTTGGTGCGCTTGTTTGTTGGGTGCTCGTGTCCGGAACGGCATTCCCGCAAGCGATAGATAATTCCCTTACCTACGGAACCGCTTACCCAATACAAGACGAGTTTGGCAATCTTCTCCCCGGAACCGCATCAAACCCCGGCGCCTTGGTTCACTTGCTGCGATACCCCGGCGATCTCTTGACGATTCAACCCAACCCGGATGGTACGCCAAACATCAACACACCCATTCTCCATACAACCTTTATCGGCGAAAATGTGGTGGACGAAAGTTCCGGTCAGTTTTTCGGAATCATTGCCCCCATGAATCGCGCCACCCAACAGGTCTTGTTCGCTCGCGTCTACAACCGGCCAACCGTTGAAGATTCCTCTTTTTATGGGAACAGTAGGGTGTTTACCGCGCTACCCAATGCCAGCGGAGAATCCGATATTTTCTGGATCGAAATTCCCCAAACGAACATTGAGATCGATCCCAACGACGATGACGGCGACGGTCTTTCCAACTCATGGGAAAAAAGCCTCGGTACTAATCCGCTTGAGCCCGACACCGATGGTGACGGCGTTTCCGATTATCACGAGTTTCTGGCCGGAACCGATCCATTGAATGACGAGGACTTTTTGCGGATGGTGGAGCTGTCCTATGCCGGCGCCGCCGATCTGATTGTCGAGTGGAGCGCAGTGTCCGGCCGGACCTACCAGTTGGAGTTCACCACGAATTCTTTAAACGATGCCTTGATCGAATATATCAGCGTGTATGATCCGGTGAGTGCTACCGGTGATACGATCAGCATCACGTTCACCAACGGTGCTCTTCTCGAAAACCCCCATTTCCGGGTGCATTTGGCGCCTGAGTAAGCGCACGAAGTCCTGCCGAATGAAAACGACCACGATAGGCCCATCGGTCTAGTGCCGCCGAATATGTTAGGAAAACTTATGCGTTTGATTGCGTTTATATTCATAGCTTCCCCGCCGGAGGCTCGATTGTTATGACCGGAATGTACAACTCAGAGCCTCAGAATATGGAGGTAAAAAAGTTCCAAACGTTGGAAGGTCGCGCGGGTAAACGTTCCAATCCTTGGAACGTTTTACGGATCGCGTTGTTGCTCGCCGCGCCGCTTACGACGTCGGCGCAGGTTACGTACTTTTGGCGAGGCGATTCCGCCGAGGGCGACGGACGAAACTGGAATACCGCCAACAACTGGTGGCGTGGATTCACCGAGGCGCCGGCCGGCAGTGAAGTCATCGTGTTCGACAACAACCACAAGACTCAAACCAACACCAATAATTTATCGGCAACCAGCCGCTACCGCTTGTTATTTAATGCCGGGGCGAGCAGCGCCCGTACCATCACCGGGACCACCGAAAACGTATTCTTCGATTTCGGCGGCAATGCTCCCCGGATAGAGAACAACGACACCGGAACCAAGACGCTGGCATTTCCCATTGCGTTTGGTTTTAACAACGGTGAAATCAATCCGGTAAGCGGAAGTCTGGTCGTGGACCGCTTGGATGTACGCGGCAATAACGTTAATGTCTGGGGCGATAATAATCATACCCTGACCATTCGCGGGGAACTGCGCGGCAACGGGGGATTGACGATTCAACAAAACTCCACGGTTCAGATCACCGGAACGCCAACCAATCAGGGAACCATGACCGTGCTGAACGGGGCCCTTCGCTATGAGGCTACGACCGGCCGCGGACACACCAATTCAATTCTGCTCGGCAACACTTCGGGATCCAATCCGGCACGCCTGCTGATCGGCGCATCCGGGGTGACGGTATCGAACCGCATCACCGTGCGGTCCGGCAGTTCCGGTCAGAAAACCATAGGTAATATTGCCGCCGGCGCGGCCACCCTTTCCGGGGCCTCGATCCTGCAAACCTCGGTAACCTTCTCCAATGCAAACAATGGATCGCTGACCTTCAGCGGGCCAATGGATTTCAACGGCGGCCAGCGCACCATTACCTTGCCCACTGCCCACACCGCGACAATCAGCGGGGCGATTTCCAACGATGGCGGCAACGGACTGGTCAAGCAGGGTGGCGGGGTCTTGAGGCTTGGCGGTAATAACGCCTACACCGGATCGACCACCATTGACGCCGGCGCGATTACCGTGATTTCCGGCGGTACGGTCGGCAACGGATCGGACATTTTCATCGCATCCGGCGCGGCACTGACCACCGAGGTCAGCATAAGCGTGGGCAGCTTGCGGGAGAAGGCAGCGGCAAATTCCGGCCTGGCGACTATTGGAAGCGGGGCAATTTTAACGGTCAACGGAGCCAACAAAGGCACCTATTTCATGAACGCGATTTCCGGCGGTGGCGGCTTGACCTTCTCCGGCAGCGGCACCTCAACCATGCGCCTGTTTGCGGCCAACACGTATTCCGGCGACACCGTGATCAACTCCGGAACGCTGGGATTGTGGGATGGCGGGAACATCGCCAATTCGCCCCGGGTCTTCATCGGCACGAATGCCGTCTGGGATGTCTCCACCCGCGCTTCCGCTCTGACCTTGGCCAGCGGACAGGGGATCACGATCATCGCCAGTGCATCGGGATCGCCGGCGACCATCCATACCGCATCCAGCACCGGTACCCTGACCATGGCGTCGAGTGGGTCCATCGTCTTCGGCCACTTCTCCAGTGGCGGCGGCGCACCGCTGGCTATTTCCGGAAATGGTTCGTTCAACGTGACCGCCGGCAATTCCGTGATCGTGACCAATACCGGCGCGGCGCTCGGAGCGGGCAGTTACAAGCTGATCTCCAAGGGGGCGTCGAGTTCCGTTGGCGGGATCGCGCCATCCTCGGTCACCGTGGCCGGAAATGGTCTCACCGCCGGGGCTTCCGCGTCCTTGAGCATCACCGGCGGCGAGCTGTTTCTCGTGGTGATTTCCTCTGATCCCGATGTCGAAGTCTTCGGCAACGGCCTAATCATTTCCGATGGCTCGACGGCTCCTTCCACCGCCAACCACACGGATTACGGCGATGTTCTGGTTGCCGGCGGCACATTAACCCGGACGTTCACTATCACCAACAGCGGCAATGCGACGCTCGGCATCGGCAACGTGACGACCTCCGCGGTCACCGGCGCGGCCAGCAACTTTATTGTTACCGCACAACCCGCCGCCTCGATTGCAGCGGGTGCAACCACAACCTTCCAGGTGCAATTCAACCCGTCCACATCGGGTGTGCTAACTGCTGACATTCAGTTCACGAACAACGTCCCCGGGTCAAAAAATCCCTACAGTTTCCGCCTTCAGGGCACCGGCACCTTTGTGGAAGTGGCGGTGAGTGGCAATGGCAACAACATCGCGGATGGTTCAAGCTCTCCTTCGCTGGCCAATCATACGGATTTTGGTTCCGTCGGCACGGTGGGGAGTTCGTTGAGCAGAACGTACACGATTACGAACTCCGGCAACCGGGCGATGACGATTGGAAATGTAACCACCAGCGGAACACACGCCGCGAATTTTGTGGTGACGGTGCAACCGGCTTCAACCCTGAACCCGAGTAACAGCACCACGTTCACCGTGCAATTTACCCCCTCCGCGACCGGCCTCCGCACCGCGGAAATTAGTTTTTCCAACAACGACGACAACTTTGCCGATGGCCTCACCGAAAATCCGTTTAACTTCGCGATTCAAGGATTCGGAGTCGCCCCGGCCATCACCACCGCGCCGCCGTCGCTTGCCTTCTCGTCGGTGTTGGGTTCCGCGCCGTCCGCGCAGAGTTTTCATGTGACCAACAGCGTGTTGGGCACGATGGCCTACACGGTGGCGTCAAATGTGACCTGGCTGAACATTTCGCCCAACTCCGGCTCGGTGGGGGCGGGGGCAGGGGCGACGCACAGCGCCGTGCCGGTGGCCCTCGGCGGCCAGCAGGTCGGAACGTCCAACGCGACCATCACCGTATCCTCGGCTACCGCGACCAACGGCCCGATCACCATTCCCGTATCCTGGACGATCACGGCGATTCCAAATCCCTCGGCGCAATCCGCCACGGCCGACGGCAACGAGCTGATCCGCTTATCGTGGACCCGGGATGCCGGCTACAATGTCATGATCATTCACCGCGCGGGCGGAGCGCCAACCGTTCCGACAAACGGAACCTCCTACTCGGTAGGGTATGCCTTTGCTGATGGGTCGCGTGTGCTTGCCGTCAACACCGCCACCTCGAATTTCGAACATGTGGTTGCCCCCGGCTCCACCCACCACTACGCGTTTTATTCCATCAATAACAACAACTACTCCCCCGGCGTAAGTGCAAACGCCACCGTCGGGTCCTACCGTACCGGCGAAATCGTCGATCCCGGTGCTTATACCAATGGTGCGGCCATTTCCGGTTTTAATACAGGCCAAGGTTGGACCGGCGGCTGGATTACCTCGGGCAGCGGCACGTGGAGAGCCCAGACCAACTTTTCCGCCGCCGGCGGCGCCGATGTGCCCGGGCTGCAGAGCCCGGTGAATTATCCGCCACACACCGCCAACCGGTTTACCGTGGGCGGCCTTGGTGTCAACGAAAGCGCGTTCGCGCGGAAAACATTCGCCTCCGTCAACTCCGGCGAACTGTTTGTGGCCGGTTTGGTCGCATACCGGTATCCCGGCAACAATAAATTTATGGGCATCAGCCTGATGAACGGCGCGGTCGAAACCGGCTTTGTCGGAAAGGCCGGCGGCGGCGCCGTGCTGGCTGTCGACACCTTCGGCGCGACCAAGGTGAACGGATCAACGACCCTTGGCGGTACCGAGGCATCAACCAACAACGCCTACCTCATCGTTGCCAAGTACACCTTTGCCACCCGGCAGCTACAGGCAAACGTGTATCACTGGACGGCAACCGTGCCCGGCTCCGAGCCCGGTTCCTGGGAAGTCACCGCGACCGTGCCCGGGTCCGGCATCAACGCCATTGATGGCGTGCGTATCGGCGGCGGCGGTTTTTCCGGAGAATCGATCGGCAACATGTGGTTTGATGAAATCCGCGTGGCGACCACATGGGCGGACTTGCTCGGACTCGGCGCGGTGGTCGCGACCAACTACGGGATCGGCAACGCCACCAACCACGTATTCGACAACCAGGTCGCGGCCGGAACGTTCCCGGTGATGATTACCTTGCGGTCCCAGGACGGGGTGGAGTCGGTGAACACCACATCGCCGTTCTTCATTCCCAACTACGACCTGTTCAATCCCAGCGGCACCGAGATTCTCGCCGACGTTGCCTTCACGAACTTTACCTACCAGGACAGCGGCCGGACCCTGGTAGCCTCCAATAATGTTCACGCCGGCGTTGCCCAAGCCAACGTAATTCTCGGTGTCCACACCGGACGCTGGAGCGCGGTTTCGTCCAACGGCGTACAGGCAGTAAATGTAGCAGTTCTTTCCAACAATACCCCGATCACCTTCACGGTGGTGGATGACGATACCACCCCGCCGGTAGTGCAGGACTTCAGAATATTCGGCAGCAGCGGTAACGCCACCCTCACCGTATCCGAGCTGGTCGGTGGAACCGTTTGGGCCATTACCGGGCTGGTGCAGGACGCCGGTAGCGGGATCAACGTCAACGAGACGAGTACCACACAGCCCAACAGCTCGCCCTACTTCGAGCTTTGGGATGCATCGGGCGTCATGCGGCTACGACAAGCGTTCAACCAGATTCCTTTTACCAATGCGCAGGCCACCACGTTGTCGCCGATCGGCAGCACCAACAACAACGCCTTGGCCTCCGCACCACTCGGGGTGTGGACCGCCCGCGTGGTGGTGGCCGACGCCGACAACGACCGGCTCAATGACCGGCTGTTCACGACCAACGATCTCCCATTTACCGTCGTCATTGGTGAAAGTGCGGCAGGAATCAGTGACTTGCCCACGCTGGTTACCATTACATCTACGTTTGGAACCGTGGCGGGTTCCGCCCCGTGGCCGAATCTGACGGTAACCAATACCGGAACCGGCCCGCTGATCTACAACGCGGAAATCACCTACAACTCGGGATTCGGCTGGATCTCCGTCGCACCAACCAATGGGGAAATCAACACCGCTGGCGGAACACAGATACACACCTCCTCGGTCAATGTCGCGTCCTTGAATCCCGGCACCTACGAGGCGGTGATCGCCTTTACTGGAAACCAGACCAACGGGACCCGTTTCGTCACCAACCGTCTGACCGTGATCGGCTATAACGCCGGTGAGATCGTGGATCCATTTACCAACACCCTTGGCGCCGTTAACGGAGCAACAGGAGGAAGCGGATGGACCAATGCATGGACGGCTTCAGGAACCTTCAGTTTTAGCGCCGGTAATCTCGCCACGCCAAACAACTATCCCGCCGGGGCGGGCAACCGGATATGCGGAAATTCCGTGGGCGCTGATATCACCGCCCGCCGCCATTTCGACGCGTTCACCGGCGGAAAGATTTTTATGGCGGTGGCCGCCCAGAAATCCGACGGGAATTCCGACGGCTACTTTGGCATCTCGTTCATGAACGGGCTCGCCGAGGTCGCCTTTGCCGGCAAATTGTTCAATGACGGCAACTTCGGTCTCGATCTCGGTAGCAATGGAGGATCCCAGAGCGGCGGCTTCGGGGCGAACGGGACCAGCGTATACATGTTTATCGGCATGTACGACTTCGATACCGACACGTTTCATGTCCGGGCCTACAACAGCGGCGACACCCTGCCGTTGACCGAGCCGACGTGGGGCGCGAGCCGGTCGCCGAATACTCCGGTCAGCCGGATTGACGGCGTTCGCCTTGCCGCCAAGGACGAAGGAACCGTGTGTTTTGACGAAATTCGCGTCGCCAATTCGTGGGAGGCATTGCTCAACCAATTCACCACCACGCCCACCTTGCATGCAACTTCGTTAACCTTCACAAATCTGACGCCGAACGCCATGACCGTAGGTTGGACCCCCGGCAACGGCCTCAACCGGATTGTCGTGGCGCGTGAGGGGTCACCGGTTACATTTATTCCCACGAACGGTACTGCCTATACCGCCAACAACGATTTCAGTTCGGCCCCTGATCTGGGCGGCGGCAACAAGGTTGTGTACAACGCCTCTGGCAGCAGCGTACCGCTGACCGGATTGAATGCTGAAACGCGCTACTACTTCGCGGTGTTCGAGTACAATGGCGCCGATGCCACCGCCAGTTACTACACGAATGCCGGCTTCCTAACCGGAAATCGCTGGACGTTGTCCACCGAACCCGCCCAAAACGCGTCCGGATTGAATGCCTTTACCGCAGGCGATACGTCGATCAGCAATACCTGGACCGCTGCGGCGGGCAGTCCCTCGGCAAGCGGGTATATCATCCTGCGCTCGTTCTCGCCGGTCACCGCCGTGCCGGTGAACGGAACCGGCTACACCAACAACCAGGTCGTCGGCGGGGCGGTGGTATCGTTGGTTTCGCCGGGCACGGCGGAAACATTCCTGCACACCGGCCTGGCCTCCTGCTCGAACTTCCACTTCGCCATCTATTCCTTCCGGTGGAATGGCTCGGCGGCCGAGACGTACAATTATAACACCGCCACTGCGCCCTCGGCCAGCGCCGAGACGTCCTGCGAGGCGCCTTCGGTCCAGGCCAGCGACATCGTATTCACCCTCATCGGCACCAACCGGATCGGGTTGTCCTTTACCTCCGGCAACGGACAAGGGCGGGTCGTCGTGGTGCGCGGTACCAACGCGGTGAATCAGAACCCGGTCGATGGTACGGCCTACAGTGCCGGCGCGGTATTCGGCAGTGGCACGCACCTTGGCGATGGCAATTTCGTGGTTCTGGCCGGCACGGGCACATTGGTGGAGGTTACCGGCCTGGCCCCCGGCGTGACCTACCATTTCCGCGTCTTTGAGTACAACGGCGCGGGCAGCGGCATTGATTACAACGTGGACACGGCCAGCGGCAATCCGCGCAGCACCGCCACGGCCTCATTCGGCATCGTGGAAGACAAATTCGATTACGGCGCCGGGAACATGTTTGGAGCCAACGGCGGCACGGGGTGGACCAATTCCTGGGGCACCTTGAGCGGCCAGATCGACGTGGCCGACGGAAATTTTGGGGCATTTGGGGCTTATCCGGATGACTCCGGAACCCGTCAAGGCTTCTTGAATTCCGCATCCGTGCGTTCGGCTCACCGCAATTTCCCTCCACGGACCAGCGGCAAACTCTATTTCGCCATCAAGATCAATATGGGAAGTGCGGCGCAGAATGCATTCTTTGGCATCAATATTCTCAATGGCGCCGCCAGCGGCTCCGCCGGCGCCAACGCCGTAACCGGTTTTTTTGGCAAGGCCTTTGGGGTGGCCGACATGAAATTAAGTCTTGGCCACAACGGCAATTTGAGCACCAACCGGATAGATGGCGCCAACCCCGGTTATCAGTTCAATGTCGGCACCGGCAACGATTACCTGATGGTGGCCATGTACGACTTCGACACCAGGGAATTCAAAGCCCGCGGCTATACCGCCACGCAACTGGCTCATACCGATCCCAACCGGGAAAATGCCTGGTTGGTGGAGATGAACAACGTTCATATCGATCGTATTGATGGAATCGAGATCATCGGAAGCGGTTTGGGTAACTGCTACTTTGATCACATCCGTATCGGGCCGAGTTGGGAAGAGGTCATGTGGAATTTGCCGGATAACTGGCACGAGGACAACGGCCCCACGCCGACGTTGGTGTATATCGGTACCAATTATAATTCCTCGGTTTATAACCAAGTGGTCACCAACTTGAGCGATGCCGAACTCAAGTCGGCCAGTTTTATCGATTTTGCCGTGCGATGGGACAGTCCGTCCGGTGTGTTTGTCCAGAACACAACCACCAATCATATCGGGTCGCCGGATGGGCGTATCACACCGAACTGGGATCCGTTGGCGATCGGCGCCGCCACCAACCCGTTTAACCTCGACCGTTTTTTTACCAATATATTCGGAACCAACCGGGCCCATGTGGTGACCACCTACCAGTTCGCCGCATTTAACATCACAAATATTGATTTTGATTTGCAATACTTTGTAACGGTGTCAGCCGAAACGGACCCCGGAGGGTCCACGGTAACCGCTCCCAGCGGCGGCGCCGCCGTTCCGGTAAATCGTGCCGTAACCATTAATGAACCCTTGCGGTTTTATGTTTATGACGACGACACCAACGCGCCCATTCGTGGCGCCACCGCCATGAACATCAAGGTGGATGGTTCCGCCGCAAGCTTCCAGCAGGCGGGAGATGTGCGGCGGTTCTTCATCACCGATGGCGACCTTGCCGCTCATGGCATGGATGTTGCCATCAAAGCGTATGATGCCTACAGCGGGCTTCAGCGCGCATCAGCGGGGAGCGCAACCACCAATATGAATATTTCCATTACCAATCTGGTGGTGAGCAATATCAGCTATTTCGCCGAAGGTCGGAGTACGCCTACCGCGAACACTACAAATCCACTGGCTTCCAATGTATGGTCATTCGCCAATACGGTCTTTGACTTTAATCAAATCACCACACTTTGGGGAGGCGACGGCTCGTCGCTGCAAGGGCAGGACCTGCCGGTATATGCCACCGTTCCCGACAACGACGACGACCGTATAGACGATCAGGAATTTCTTTACAGTGAACTCTTCGGCATCATTCGGGTGATCGACGACGACGTGGCTGGTCCGGTGATGACCACCGCGCGCGTAGCCGGAGCCGTCAGCAATGCGTGGATGAGCGCAAGCAGTTTGACCCTGCAATGGGAACAGGCCGTTGATGATTTGTCCGGCGTATACCAGCACCGGTTTATTATTCCTTCTATTTCACCGGTTTTCCCGACCAACATCGCCGATGGTGGCGGGGTGGGGGGCGCAGTAACCAGCGCGGTTGTTTCCATTCTCGGGCAACAAGGCGTTTTGACGGGATATGTGTTCGCCGTCGACGACGACAATGACCGCATGAATGACCGGGCAATGGGCAATGTCGTGGAAGTCGTGGTGCGGGTGGACACCAATCCGCCACCTCCCGTAAATGCGTTGCGCGCCTCCGATGCCGCCGGCGATGATCTCTTTGACATCACCATTGATGAGTCGTCGGAAATTAAAGTCGAGTGGTCTGCGTTTTCCTCTCAAGCCGAGGCGGCGGGTTGGCGGCAATTGGATCAAGAACCCCTATCGCCATGGGATACCTATCTCATCACGTATCACGAGGTGCTGGATACCAACGGCGCGCCCATTGCCGGCGCTGTGACCACCGTGCTTGATCGTTCGACCACCGGATGGAGCAATGTTTTGAATGCCCACACGTTCACCAACTTGGTTTTATCGAACCTGAACTTTGATGCCTACTATGCAATTTCCATTCAGGGCCGCGATGCCGCCGGGAACATCGGTTTGGTAACCAGCGTGGTTGGCAATACCGATCGTTTTGCCGTCACCCAGGGGGTTGCCCGGGCTGGACTGGCGACCAGTGCGCTATGGACCGGACCGACCAACGATCTGGTTTTCCGGGATTACGATGTCTTGTATGTCGATAGCCCGCTGGGCTTCCGCAACACATTGTCCAATCAGTGGCAATTCATGCTGTTCACCAACCGTCCGGCCATGCGGGACGAAGGTGATCTTGGACGAACCCGGCCTGGTGATTTGACCAATGACACCTACCGGTTTTATCGTGTAGCCAGACAGGACCGCTGGCAGACAGCCAACACGCCGCGGATCGGAAGCCCGGAAGTGTATGTCACCAAGGGAATCGCGTTGAACCCTGGTGAAAACTGGTATTCCATGTTTGCATTCCCCGATCCAGCGACTACCAATGAGCTGGAATCCACGGTCGCTCATGTATTCGGCACCAATTTACTCCATATCGGACCGAATCCGTTGACTTCAACCCGTATCAGTTGGTTTGGAAATACAACCAGCGGAGATGCTCTCGGCAGCACACCGACCTCGGTGGTCTGGTTATCATCGTCGGGATGGCAATATTTCCTGGGTGGATCCGGTAGTGCCAATGACAAGCGGGTTCCTCTCAATCAGGGTTTCATGATTCGCATGCCGACTTCGGCCAATCCCACCAACATCCCGCTAATAGGGAGGTTGCCCACGCAGGGTATCGTACATGTTATTTCCGGCGTAGGCGCATCCTTTACCAATCCGACCTATCACATCGTGAGCCATGCGATTCCGGAACGCGTATCCCTCATTAATCTCGGTATTACCACCAACAACGGCTTCCGGGGGGGGATGAATATCGGACAATCCGATGAAATCCGGATTCTAAACAATGCACCGAACGAAAATGGAGTTTCCAGCGGGTCAATTTCCCTGCCCAAGGCGCGGATTTTCTGGCGCACATCGGATAATACGTGGCGATTCGCCGGAACCCTCGCTTCAGCTTCCGGCTACGTCGTGGAACCCGATGATGCGGTTATCATCGTGAAGCGGCACCCTACCACCTTATATTGGACCAACCGGCCGGTCTTCTACAGTCCGCCAACCCGCAATTTCACGCCTTAACCAGGGGGGATTGAGCGTCAGGATGATTGTATTTTCCGCGACCCTCTGTCATCATCGTCCTCATGTCGAGTGGAATAAAGATCGCCGGTTGGTCGGCCATCCTGCTTACGGTACTCTGGTGGTTGGCCCCGCAGAAAAATGTGGAAGAGGATGACGGCGCAATCGTCATCCGGTATATGGCCCCGGAAGGTCCCATTCGCGACGCCATGGAGGATGCGGTTCGGGAGTTTGAATTTCTTTCCCGGGAGCGGAATCGGCTGGATCCCAGCTATCCGGTTTACCGGGTGCGCGCCGGCCAACATGCTTCCCGCGACCAGGTGGAAGACCCCACCCGGTTTTTGCTGAGCTTGGCCGGCGGTGATCCGCCCGATGTTATATTTTTTGATCGTTTCGCCATCAGCGAATGGGCCTCGCGCGGCGCCTTCGAACCGTTGGATGCCTACCTGACCAGGGATGCAGCGGTTTGGACTGAGTGGGAAGAGCGCGGGAGGCCCGAGGATCCGGCCCTTACGCCCTGGCCCGGGGCTTTGCCGGAAGCGCCGCGGGCGACCGGCGCGTGGCCGCTGCCCGCCGTGGAGCCGGTGGCCGCCGAATCCTATTTTCCCGGCGCGTGGGACGAAGTCGTTTACCGGAATCCTCTGACCGGCGATGCTCATCCCTATGGCATACCGAATAACGCCGATAATCGCGTCTTGCTCTACAACAAGAATGCGTTGATTCGCCACGGCTTTGTCGATGAAAACGGTGATGCGCGTCCGCCAACGACCTGGGAGGAGCTCGAGGAAATGGCCTTGGCCATGACCGAGCGCGATGCCGCGGGAAATCTCGAACGCGTCGGCTTCATACCCAATTACGGTAACTCCTTTCTCTACATGTATGGATGGATGGCCGGTGGCGAGTTCATGAGCGACGACGGTAAAACCGTCACCCTGAATGAGCCTAGAATTCTGTATGCCCTTGAGTATGTGACCCGCCTCTACGATGCCTTGGGCGGTGCGCGGAAAGTGGATGCTTTTCAAAGCTCATTTCAGCGTGATGCGCTTGATCCCTTTATCATGGGCAAGGTGGCCATGAAAATCGATGGCGTTTGGGTGATGTCGTCCTTGGCGCGCTACGGTCGCGACCTGAATGTCGGGGCGGTACCGCCGCCGCTGCCTAAAGCCGAACTGGAACGAGGCCGCCATCCGATCAGTTGGATCGGCGGGTGGGCATACGCCATTCCTTCCACCGCCCAAGGCAAGGAACACGCCTGGGAATTGATCCGGTTCTTAAGCAGTCGCCGGGCCATGGAAATCATGACGCGCTCTGAACATTATACCTACCTGGCTCAGGGACGACCGTATATTCCCCGCCAGGTATCCAATCGCGAGCACAATGAATGGTTGTACGAAAACTTTATCGCCGGAAACCCCTCCCTGGAGCAGAAATTCAAGGATGTGATGGCTGTCTTCAACGACATGCTGGAACACTCCCGGTGCCGTCCGGTTACTCCGGTGGGACAAAAATTATGGAATGCCCAACGTTGGGCCATGGATGACGCCATCAATCATGAGCGAACCCCGGAAGCGGCGCTCGATTATTATACCGCCATGGTGCAACACAACCTCGACCAGATCTTATTCCCTCCCGCTGGCGCGCCGATCACGTCGTGGAATTGGTTTTTCGGCCTGTATGGATTTTTATCGGTGGTCACCGTGGTTTGGATTTACCGGCGCGACACCCGGCTTTCCCGGGATCCGTCACGTGGAATAGCGCTCGGGGCATTTTTTACCGGAGAACGAGGCGTGGCTTCGGTAACGGAAGGAAGCAAAGGCTCATATTTTCGTGCGCAATGGAAAGAGGGCGTGATCTGCGCTTTGCCATGGATACTCGGCTTCGTCATTTTCACGGGGGGGCCGATGCTGTTTTCGATTATCATCAGCTTTTGCCGGTACGACATTCTGAATCCGGCCGTTTTACTTGGGCTGGACAATTACCACTTTATGTTTACCCGGGATGACCTGTTCTGGAAATCGCTCGGCAATACGGTGTTTATGGTCATCGGTATTCCTTTGGGTATGGCCGTCGGACTGGGCATGGCCATTCTGTTGACCCGGAAAGTTCGGGGGGTGGCAGTTTGGCGGACGCTGTTTTATTTGCCCAGCATTGTACCCATGGTTGCGGCCAGCATTTTGTGGATTTGGATATTTAATCCGCAAAGCGGTCTGCTCAACGGCATGTTGGCCTCCATCGGCATTAACGGACCGGAGTGGTTGCAGGACAAGAATACCAGCAAGTGGGCGTTGATTTTGATGGGGTTATGGACCGCCGGGGGCGGGATGATCATTTGGATCGCCGGAATCAAGGGGATCAGTGAGTCGTATTATGAAGCCGCCGCCATCGATGGGGCAAATACCTGGCAGCAGTTTAAATACATCACCATCCCGATGCTGACACCCTACATCTTTTTTAATGTGATCATGGGTTTCATCGGAACCTTTCAAATATTCACGCAGGCGTTCATCATGACGGGTGGCGGACCGGTAAACTCGACGTTGTTCTACGCCTACTATCTGTTCAACAATGCGTTCCGGTACTTGAATATGGGGTATGCTGCCGCGATGGCCTGGTTTCTCTTCCTGATCGTGCTGGCGTTAACCGCCATCCAGATGCGGCTTTCGCGTAAGTGGGTTCATTACGAGGATGAGGGCTGACATGGCCGGAAAAGAACCAATCACCTCGACATCCGTAGGGGTTTCCCGGCAATCCGTGCATCGGCGGGCGCTTGATATCGCTCGAGCCTTGATGATCTACGGGTTGTTGTTCGGCGGCGCCGCCGTGTTTTCAATTCCCTTTGTGTGGATGATCGGAACAAGCCTCAAGGTGGATCGTGAAATGTTCGGTGATACGATCACGTTGTTGCCTCAAGCGCCAATTCCCGCCGCCACCTCACCGCATTTGGATGGAAATTATTTCAGGGTATCACGACATGAAATGGCGGATCGCATCGAGCCTTGGGTGCTTGATGGCATCCGAAACGTGACCTTGCCTCCGGAGTCCGCTCTCTTGCCTGATGCCGATGTCGCGCATTTGCTGTTCCCCGGTGTATACCGCAAGCTCCGGGATATCATGCCGACCGATCATTGGCAGTTACCGGATGATTCATTACGCCGTGAAGTGGAAAGTCGCATCAGCTCAACCATGGTGGAACAGGTCTTTCGGGCTATTTATCGCCCCCTGGTTTTCAGCTCGATCCGGGTTCGAAGCTTTGATTTACAGGAAAAAGAACTCACCACCGATCGACCCATCTCCGAAATCTGGGCGCTGAACGATGATGCACCGGCGAGAATGATCGATGATGCGGATGCCGTTGGACCCTTCGGCGTACTGGCCTACGACTTCTCGGGACCCGGTCATCGGGACTCCGTCCGCCTATCGACCACGCTGACCCTGCCGTTCGCTGCGGAGCGTTTGTTCCGTATTCAACTATCCATCGTTCCTGACGACTCCTGGCACCGGCTGGATTTCGCTTTTGAGCGCAACGGGGTATTGTATCGGGGTATGCGGCCCGCGTATCTGGGGGATAACCAGGCCATGGTAATCACCCTTCAGGAATACGGCCCGGAAGACCAAAGCCATTCCGGTAAAATCAGGCTCTGGTACGCCGCCCGTGAAGTTGATCGGGGGTCGCAGTACGAATCCCGCCCGGATCATGTAAAAGTGATCGTAACCATGACCGAGTCGTCGTCCCTTCAGGCATGGTGGGCAAAAGGGTATCGCAACTACCGCGGCGCCTTGAATTACATCCCTTTTGGCCGGTATGTCGCCACCAGCGCGTTTCTCGTCATTCTCAATATCGTTGGAACATTGTTTTCCTGCTCGCTGGTCGCTTATGCGTTTGCCCGCCTTCAGTGGCCCGGCCGGCAGTTTTCCTTTGCGTTGATGATGGCGACCATGATGATTCCGCCGCAAGTGACCATGATCCCGTACTTTCTGATCATCAAACATCTGGGCTGGTATAACACGTTGAATCCGCTCTGGGTCGTCAGCTTTTTTGGCAATGCCTTTAACATCTTTTTATTGCGACAATTCATGAAAGGCATCCCGCGTGACCTGGAGGACGCGGCTCGAATTGATGGATGTAATTTTATGCAGGTGTATTGGCACGTCATTCTGCCGTTGATCAAGCCGACGTTGGCCTGTATCGCCATTTTTACCTTCATGGGGGTTTGGAACGACTTCATGGGACCTTTGATTTATTTGGCCGATCAGCCGCTCTATCCGTTGTCGCTTGGTTTGTATGCCCTGAACGTTCAGGAAGGGGGAAACTACGGCATGATGATGGCTGGATCCTTCTTGATGACCCTGCCGGTGGTGGTGATCTTCTTCTTTGCCCAGAAATATTTTATCCAGGGCGTTACGTTAACCGGCATGAAGGGATAAGCGGACATGATCCCGCTTTTTCATGAATACGACCCGGGACATCCCCGATTTCGCGAGCATCTGCGCGTGGCTTCGTTGACGATCGCAGTGGCCCCGGCCGGTGCGCTGCTGCTGCTGCCGGCCCAGGGGTGGGGGAATGCCTGGTTGTGGGCGACCTGCGGTGTCGGTCTCGCATTGGCGATGATGTTGCACGGCGTGGTCGCCATGCATCGCCGCCCGGAAGGCCTTAGCGCCACCGGAAACCGTTGGATCGCCGATTCCGCAACCTGGTTTTCCTCGTTTTTTATCGTGATTCAAAGCTGTATCGCGGCGTTGATTGTCCTTTTTGTCTGGTTTAACCTGACGGCCTGGGTCATCGATGCTCCCTTTTACGCGCATTTAATTTTAATCGGATTGGCGCTTTTGTTTCCGGTGCGACGGTTTTTAGCGGCACAGCTTCACCAGGCGGGAGTCGCCCGCTTTTATCGACAGCGGGAAATGGTTCGCGCACTCTGGCATGTGTTGATGACCGTATTTATTACCCGGAGCATCATCGGGTTGACCATCACCGACTTGGCCGATACATCTCCGGAAAACACGGCCTGGCAGATCATCTTGTGGGTGCCGGCCAGTCTCTACATGCTGCTGGTCGTCATCGTAATGGTGGATCATCTACGTCAGTCCGGCGTCACGAACGCGTCTGTTCCCGTTTCGGCAGCGCCCTCTCCGCCGCCCGCCCCTGAAGCCGATCGCTTGTAAGTCGATGACGCCATGCGCAGCTCTCTGGTCAAGCATATCTGGCTCATTCAACCGCACGATCCCGCGTATCCGGTATTGCCGATAGACGCCGCCGGTGGGCGCACCGTGCGATTTGCACCCGCATGGGATCTGCTCTGTCTGCGAACGTTCATCATGGATCGAACCGGGCATACCTGTGAAATGATCGATGTCCGGTTGTTTAATACCATCCCGGAGGCGTTTCGGGAGGCTGAACGTCATCGACCGCCAAAATCCTCCGTAATCGCCATCATCTATGCGGGACCGCATCATGCCTCGGCGGTTATTGAAATTGTCGAACAGCTCCATGCCCATGACCCGGATATTCCGCTCATGCTGACCGGTCCCATCATGACCACCATGCCGGAGGTGGTCCATTATGTGCCTCATCTGGCGTTTGGTCTGCGCGGCGACGCCGAAACCATTTTGCGGCATGTTCTGGATGCGCTTGATATCCCTCACCGGCTTAAAGCAATACCAGGCCTGATCATCCCCGGTGAACCATTGAAACCACCACATTGGTTGCCCAACTTGAAAGCTTTAAGTTTGCCTTCCTGGGAAGATTTGGACTGGGTCGCCTACCGTACCGATCCTGAAGCCCGGAGTGTTCGCGTTGAAGCCCGGCTTAGTCGCGGTCATCCGGGGACTCCTTCTGATGCAGCGTGCCCGGGTTCCTCGGAGCCGCTACGGGTGTGGCCGATGACGCGCATGGCACAACTGTTGCAGACCTGTCCCGGACATGGGATCGCCGAGGTTTTTCTGTCCGACCCTCCCGGTTTCTGGACCGATGACCGATTGGATGAGTGGTGTCGGCACCTGCGTGCCTTGCGCAGCAACCAGTCGTGGGCATTTCAAACCATGATGCGCGACATCTCAGAGGAACGGCTACATGAATTCGCCATACATGGCGCCCGCCGCATCGAATGGGTGATACCCGCCGTGGAGCAGCAACACCGCGCGGCACTCGGAGTGACGCTGTCGGATGATGAATTGAAACGAATACTGCAACGTTGTCGGGCCAAAGGTATTGACCCGGTGTTGATCTATTGGGTTGAAGGCCCGTGGTCCAACGATCAGGAAGCGAATGCGGTGGTCGCCCATGCGCAGCACATGGGATTTCCGTCTTTGGCGGTTTATCCGTTTCCGTGTTATCCCGATGCGCCTTTAGTGAAATCCGGTTTAACGGTTGCGGGGAAACCGCCTACGCATACCGAATGGATTGCGGCGCTGCAAACGGCTGATCGGATGCCTTCGGTGTTGTGGTACTGGAATGGCGCCGCCGGCCTTAAACGCATTCGCCGGACCATGGTCGATTTGCATAAACGTATGGCCCGAAATCCATTCCGGATCTTGCGTTCCTGGTGGCCTTCGCTTGGCCACTCAAGGCTCGAGACCGCATCCGGGCACGATTCGGTTCCCGGTACACGCCTTGCGCGTTTGCGCGCGTGGATCAAGGCAACGACAACGCGCGCCTGACTTCGGGCAGGATACCGGAGAAAAATGCCTGATCCTTGGGATGGGTCAGCAAAGCGCTTGCCTCCTCAAGTTCCACCCAGCGCGCTTCCGGGTTATCCTTGTCCTGTGGACACAGTGTCATTTGCCGGGTGATAAAGAGGAAAAAGTGCAGGGTCTTCATTTCACTCGTATCCTCGCCCCCCTGTTTGCCGATCCGGGCGCGCTCGAATGAACCCAACTCGGAAACAAACCTTAAATCGGAGACGCCGGATTCCTCGAATATTTCCCGGCGCGCCGCGGCCAGCAGGTCTTCCCCCTCATCGACATGCCCTTTCGGCAACGACCAGGAATTACCGCGCTGGTTGACGATCAACACCTGCCCCTGGGGATTGATCACCACGCCGCCGGCACTTGTGGTTTTACCTTTTTTCATAACGCCAGTTTAACGAATCCCCGTTTTCCCGCTCGCACGATCATGCCATCATCCGGAATGAAGCGATACTGCGGGTCGGTGACTTTGTTGTCTTGAATTCGAACACCGCCTTGCTGCAAAAGGCGGCGTGCTTCTCCATTGCTGGCGCATAAGCCCGAGGCAACAAGCAGGGCTACGACGCCAACCCGACCCTCCTCGTCCTTGAAGTCGCCGGGAATCGGAAAGATTGCGATATCTTCAGGAATCTGGCCCGCGGAAAAAACCCTCCGGAATTCCTGGGATGCCGCCTCGCCGGTCTCCGCATCAAAAAAACGCGCGACCAATTCGCGCCCCAACCGATCCTTGACATCACGGGGGTGCAGCTTGCCATCGGCGACCTGTTCCCGCCATTCCTGAATTTCCTTGTCGGATCGATTGAGCACCAGGGAAAAGTAGCGCCACATCAAATCATCGCTGATCGACATCGCCTTGCCGAAGATTTCCTTGGCGGGCTCCGCCACCCCGATGTAATTACCAAGGCTTTTACTCATTTTATTAACGCCATCCAAACCCTCCAGCAGGGGCAGGGTCAACACGATCTGGGGTTCTTGTCCCATCAGTTTTTGGAGCTCGCGACCCAGCAGAAGGTTAAACAATTGATCGGTACCGCCGATTTCAACATCCGCCCGAATGACGACCGAGTCATAGGCTTGCACCAGCGGATAGAGGAATTCGACCAGAGAAATCGGTTGGTTGGCCGCATAGCGTTTGGAGAAGTCATCGCGAGCCAGCATTTGCGCCACGGTAACATGAGCGGAAAGTCGAATGACATCCTCGAACCCCAAGGGCGACAACCATTCCGAATTAAACCGGACTTCGGTTTTATCCCGGTCGAGAATACGGAATACCTGCTCCTGGTAGGACAGGGCATTCGCTTGCACTTGTTCGCGGCTCAAAGGTTTTCGCGTATTGGAGCGCCCGGAAGGATCGCCGATCATACCGGTGAAGTCGCCGATGATAAAAACGACCGTATGGCCGCAATCTTGAAAGGCCCGGAGTTTGTTCAACCCCACGACATGACCGAGATGGATATCCGGCGCAGAAGGGTCCGCCCCGTATTTGATCCGCAAAGACCGGCCTTCACGCTGTGCGGCTTCCAGCTTCCGTTTCAATTCTTCCGGGGAAAAAAAGTCCACCGTCCGCGCCTGCAAAACGGCCAATTGTTCTTCAATAGGGATACTCATGCCGCCAACTTTATGCAAAATGAATAAAAAAACCTACGACAAAAAAAGCCGCACCCGGAACCGGGTGCGGCTTTTTCGTTCAGGCGTTGGTTGCGCCTACTTCTGGCCGGGATGCCATTCTTCGGCTTCCGCGCCTCCGGCGCTCAAGGCTTCATCGAACGCGCCGGCAAGATCGACCAGGTCTTCACCCGGGCGCAAGCCTTCCAGCATCGATTCGTCGACCTTGAATTCCTCATCGGAAAGCTTGGCCGCCTTGATGCTCAAGCCGATGCGGCGATCCGCCGTATCGATCTTGATCACGCGGGCTTCCACTTCCTGGCCGGGCTGCAGGGCATCGCGTACTTTTTGCACGCGTTCCTCGCTGATCTGACTGATGTGCACCAGCCCGTCAATGCCTTCCTCAATCTCCACGAACGCTCCGAACGAAGCGAGCTTGGAGACCTTGCCCTTGACCAGTTGACCGATTTGGTAACGGGTGGCAATACCAGCCCATGGATCGGTCTGGGCCTGCTTCAAGCCGAGGCTGATACGCTGTTGAGCGGCATCCACTTCGAGCACGACCGCTTCGACTTCGTCGCCCTTCTTCAACATTTCGGAAGGATGGTTGACCTTGCGGGTCCAGGACATGTCGGAAACGTGGATCATGCCGTCGATGCCGGGCTCCAGTTCCACGAATGCGCCGTAGGAAGTGAAGTTGCGAACCACGCCCTTGATGCGCGAGCCGATCGGATAATGCTCTTGGGCGCGCTGCCACGGGTTGGCTTCGGTCTGGCGGATGCCGAGCGATATCTTCTGCTCATCCTTGTTGATGTTGAGGATGACCGCGTCAACCTGCTGGCCAAGAGCCAACGCATCGGAAGCTTTGGCCACCCGTTTGGTCCACGAAATTTCCGATACGTGTACCATACCCTCAACGCCTTCTTCGATTTCAACAAAGGCGCCATAAGGAACCAAGTTAACCACCTTGCCGCTGATCCGGGTTCCAACGGGGTATTTGCGCTCAATGTCATCCCAAGGATTGGGCATGCTCTGCTTGAGCCCGAGGGAAATGCGATCTTTTTCGCGGTCGACATCGAGAATCATGACGTCGATTTCCTGGCCCACTTTCACCACTTCGGAGGGGTGGTTGACCCGGCCCCAACTCATATCGGTGATATGCAGCAGGCCGTCCATTCCATTCAGATCCACAAAGGCGCCGAAATCGGTGATGTTTTTGACCACCCCTCGGCGGGTTTCGCCGATCTTGATCTCGGACAACAATTCCTTCTTCTGCTCGCGGCGACGCTCCTCGAGGAGCTCGCGGCGGGAAACAACGATGTTGCGACGCTCACGGTTGATCTTGATGATCTTAAACTCAAGTTCGCGCTCCGATACGTCGTCGGATCCACGACCGGACATCATATCCACTTGCGAACCAGGCAGGAAGGCATCCACGCCGACATCGACAATCATGCCGCCTTTGACCCGGCCTTTGATGGTGCCGGTGATGATGCTGCCTTCAACGAAGTTCGCGAGAACGCGATCCCAGTTGCGCTGTTGTTCGGCGCGGCGTTTGCTGAGAACGACCATTCCCTGATCGTCTTCAAGGTTCTCCAGGTAAACTTCCACCTGGTCCCCGGGTTTGAGGGTTTCGAGGTCCTTGAATTCCGAGGCGGAAATGATGCCTTCGGATTTATAGCCGATATCGACGAGGACTTCGTTTTCACGAATGGCGGCGATCTTCCCGGGAACGATGGTGCCTTCCGTGATATTTTTGAGGGTTGATTCGTACAGAGCCGCCATGGCGGAGGCGCTGTCGGTTTTGGTTGTTTTGGCCACAATATTTCTCCTGATTACGGCTGCTTCCTTTGCACACGGTGCAAATACCAGAGTCAGCCCTATTTCCCGGCGCATACCGGCGTCGGAAAAGCGGCCAAGGTAGCCTTTACGGCCCGGTTGAAGCAACATCAATTTGCATAAAAATAGGTGAAATTCTGAACGATGCCGCTCGCCAACCCTCCCATGGGCGGATTAGCCGTTCTTGCCAAACATCCTGTCCAAGGATACCGTTTCTTCTGATGTTGAACGTTTACGCGTCAAATGCAGCTTCTTCTCCGCCTGGCCATGCCGGGAAGCCGATACCAACCGCCGGACCAACCCCGAGCGAAAAGCGGCAAATCGCCAAAAGGTTTGGAATGCATGCGGAACGCTATGAACGGGTTACGCCGGTTCAAACCGCGATGCGCGAGCGGTTTATGCTACGCGTTCATGCTTCCGTTTCCGGTTTCCCGGTTCGCCGCATTCTGGAATTGGGTTGTGGCACGGGACCCATGACCTTGTGGTTGCGGAACGAATTTCCGGAGGCGGAAATCACGGCGGTGGATATTGCCCCGGGTATGATCGATGTCGCCCGCTCCCGTGTGGGCAGGGTCAATTGGGTGGTGGCCGACGCAGAATCGTTGTTGCCTGAGGCGTCCGCGTACTATGACCTGATTGTATCCAATGCCACGGTGCAGTGGTTTCAGCAACCGGAGGACACGTTACGATATTTCCAACGTCGGCTAACTCCGGGTGGCCTGATGGCCTGGACAACCTTCGGACCAAAAACCTTTCAGGAATTACAAACATCGTTTCAAGCCGCATACGATCAACTCGGGATACCCGCGCGCCCTCACAATTTACCCATGCTTTCCATGTCATATTGGACGGAACGATTTCCAGAAGCGGAACACGAAGAAGCGGTCTACTCCTGTACCTATCCGGATGTACGTGACTTTCTCCGCGCAGTGCAACTGGCCGGAGCATCCTATTCACCGTCCGGTAATCAGCCGCTACCTCGCGCGCTGGTTCGGGCGATGATGGCGTATTATCAGAAACATTATCCGGTTGCGAATGCCGCGGGAATTCGTGCGACCTATCACGCGTTGTTTTTTTATTACCGGTCGATGGGCCGGTGACCGGATTTACGGATCGTTCGCTTCACCTTCAGGGTGTCGATGGATGCGAACAATTTCCCGCTGCCCGGGATGCAAGGTAAGCGTACGTATCGCTTCGGGGGAAGTTTCCGGCGACGTTTCCGTAACCGACGAAATCGAGACCGTTCCGGCTGGGACTCGGTCAAATCGGGCGATCCCATTTACATCGGTATTTTGCACCAAAGCGGTGATTTGAAATGGATGGGATTGACCGGAAGGCGCCGGATTCAGTTGGATCGCCAGACCCGATTCCGGAATACCATTCGAGGTTACCTCAATTTCGACCGCAGCCCAGGGCCGTATCCGCAAAGGTTCGCCTGAATCGGATTGATTGAGCATGCCAAATCCGTATGGCGAAGAGGCAACGGCGACAAAAACTCCGCCGGGGTGATCAATGTGAACCCGGCCGGCGGCGTCGGAACGTTGATGGGTCGATCCGGGTGTCGCCACCGATAACGAACCATGGATATCGAGGGTGAGTTCAGGATTTTCTCCGGGTACAAGCAATACCTGAGCGCCAGCCAACGGCCGTCCATCCGGGCCATGGACATCAAATACCACCTGATTCGCTGGGGTCAGTGTAACCACCGTTTCTTCAGGCCCGGGACGCCGGGAAATCCGGTATTCAGGAACAAAACCCTCTTTGCTTATACCATACCACACGGCATCCCACGGGGCCCATGGCCATCGGAAATAGCCGTCGGCATCCGTGTGCGTGGGGAACACCATGTCGCCGGGTTCCTGATGCGCCCGGTGAATTTCGGCAAGTGTCCGGTAATATACCGTTTGGCCATTTTCATCGGTAAAGGTGCGCCAACTGTGCGGAACCACCTCGGCATAAGCGATCGGTTGGCCATCCGGGTCGACCACGCGAAAAGCCACACGTTCTCCCGGAGTTAACCGTATCCGAACGTCTCCATTGCCGGATTCCACGGAAACCAGTTCCGGCGCCCAACCCGGTTTTATGATGGTCAGCACGGTATTGGGTTGGATATCAGACAAGCTGAATCGGCCATCTGAATCCGTGATGACGGGCGAGGTCCGTTCAACAAATAAATCGACGCCTGACCATATGGTAGCGCCACTGATCGGCTCATCATCCGGTCCCACCACCTCGCCGTAACGTTTGGTCGCGGATGCTGGAACGCTAGTGGCGCCGACCCATATGGGTATCAGAATCAACCACGTGAATGCCGGAAGGGGTGTTAGACGTCGTCGCATGGGTGGGGTCTCCTCATTTGCAAAGGGGATATATTAACGTCGCCCGGTAGTTCCGGGTGGCGGGGGAGGGCCAAGATCCATAATCCGCCGGGGCAAGGCGACTTCATCCTGAAGTTCACCCCGGTAATACAGCGTCACCCGGTAACCTTCGTATGTTCGGCGCTCGCCGATTTGCTGTGTTTCCTGCCGCCGGAATCCGCGCTTAAGGATATAGGCGGCGGTTACGTTGCGCACCTCTCCAGGCGGCCAATTTCCCGACACGGCGAGTCCGTCTTTTTGAACCAAAGCGCGGGTGGGCACGATTTGGTCCGAGCCTTCCACACGATCGAAAAATTGAACGATGACCTCCACGCGCTCGGAGGCAATGGCGCCCTCCACCGGCTGTGGTTTGAGAGCAATCCGCACGAGCCGCATTTCGTCATAGTCTTCGGCGCTTTGAAAACGTTCGCGCTCCACAGTGTGAATGCGAATGCGTCGCGCTGGCTCGGTTCGCACCGGGGCCACCGGTAATGACGGTGGCGCGGGCGTGACGGCGCGGGTCGGTTCCGGGATTGCGCGTGTTGGCGCTGGTTCCTGTAGCGGTTGCCCGGTTCGCTGAGCAGCCTGTAGACGCGAAACGGCGGCATTCGCGCGGGATCGTTCCGGCGAATTGGCGGAGCTGATCTGCGCGATACGTTCCCACAGGCGTAACGCCTCCGTCGGCATGGCGCGTTTTTCCAGCAGTCCGGCCCGTTCTTCTAGAGCCGGCAGGTAGTCGGGCGATAACATTTCGATTCGCTGTAGCGCATTGTCCGCTTGCGCCAGTTCTCCGGCGGCGATTTGGCGGCGGGCCTCGGATAACATACGGCGGGCAGTATCCAACAAGGGGTCTGGAATCGGGGTAGGCGCTACGCGATCCGCCGGCGTCGGTTCCGGTAAGGCCGGGACTTGCGACGGGGGAGCTGGTGGCGGCGTGGTCGGCGCTGGCGTCACCGCTTCCGGGGGCGGTGTCGGCGGGGCAGCCGGAGCGGGATCCGTTCGACGGTCAGCGAGTGCCATCGCTTGGTCAGGTGATGGCACGGTATCCGTCACGGCGGAGTCACCTTCGCGAGGCGGCGTTGTTTTCGGTTCTTCGGGTTTAGGCGACGGTTCCGGGGTTTCCACGCGGGGCGGCGGTGGCGGAGGTCGCGGAATTTGTACGGTTTCCGTTCGTTGCCAATATGGAAAAAGAAAAACAAAGGCCAATTGCAAAGCGATAACCAGCCCGATGGCGACAAAAGAAACGGCCTGCATTTTGCTGAATTTCCGCCGCAACCGGGGTGGTTCCGACGAGGTAATCAATTCAAAATCAATCACCGAGCCGCCCAGCGTTATCCGATCGCCGTGACGAAGCCGCTGGGTGTGAACCACCGCATCGTTTACGCGAACCGTTGACCCGGCCATTGCCGCGACGACGATTTCAATATCAGTCGCCCGGATTTCCGCGTGGTGGGGGGCAATCAACGGGTCGTCGGTCAGGGCAATTTGGCAGTCGGCCGATGCACCCAGGCGAATGGAACCCGATTGCACGGTGATGCGCTTGCCCTTGAGCGGGCCGCTGAGAAACGACAGGCGATACATGGCCGCTAGTATAGGCGTTCAGGACCCCGGTGACAAACCTTCCTCACACCCGGCAATAAAAAAGCGCCCCGAAGGGCGCTTTTCAGAGAACGCTTCCGCCGACGGGTTAGAATTCGTCGTAGGCGATTTGTTCCTTCTCCACGCCAATATCGAACAGCATCTTGTTTACGGCCGCGATCATCGGCGGCGGGCCACAGAGGTAAAACTCGATTTCGGTCGGATCTTCGTGGTTTTTCAGGTAGTTCTCCAGGACAACTTGATGAATGAAACCGACATAACCGGTCCAGTTGTCTTCGGGCTGCGGTTCGCTCATGGCAATATGGAACTTGAAGTTCGGAAACTCCTTTTCGAGTTTGCGGAAATCCTCCTCGTAGAACATTTCCTTGCTGGAGCGCGCACCGTACCAATAGGTGATTTTACGATTGGAACGCTTGGTTTCCAACAAGTCCATGATGTGTGCGCGAAGCGGGGCCATGCCGGCGCCGCCACCGATGTACAGCATTTCCTTGTCGGTATCCTTGGCAAAGAACTCCCCGTACGGACCGCTGATCCAGACTTTGTCGCCGGTTTTTAGCGAGAAGATATAGCTGGATGCCTTGCCGGGAGGAATACCGGGCATATTCGGCGGCGGGGTGGCAATACGCACGTTTAGCATCACCATGTTGCCCTCGGCCGGGTGATTGGCCATGGAATAGGCACGGAAACACGGTTCATCGTTTTTGGCGGCGATATCCCAGAGTTTGAAATGATCCCAAGCCGGACGAAAACGCTCATCAATGTCAAAGTTTCTGAACGAAAGATCATATTTCGGAATATCGATCTGGATGTAACCGCCGGCTTTGTGGTTGAGGTCCACACCCGGAGGCAGGTCAACAATGAATTCCTTGATGAAGGTAGCCACATTCCGGTTGGAACGAACGGTGCCTTCAAACTTACGAATTTCCAACACCTCGTCATGGACATGAATCTTCATGTCGTTTTTAATTTTCACCTGACAGCCAAGACGCATTCCGGATTTGGCTTCCGCTTTGGTAATGTGACCGGTTTCGGTAGGCAGAATGGAACCGCCGCCTTCCAAGACTTGGCACTTGCACATGGCGCAGGTTCCACCTCCGCCACAGGCCGAAGGTAGAAATACGTTCTGGGTGGACAATGCGGACAACAACGTCACCCCGGGTTCCACCTCGAGGATTTTTTTCCCGTCGTTAATATCAATTTTGATGGTGCCGGCCGGTTGCAATTTGCGGGAAGCAACCATAAGACCGATCACCAGGGTGAGAATTACGCCGGTAAATACGATGACACTGGCCCCCACATAGGTGGGGTCAAATACGGCTAAGCCGGGAAGCAACGATGATGTAAACATGGCAGTCTCCTGATTCTTTCTACAAAGATATACCGGAAAAGCACAAAAATCCAATGGCCATCAAACCGGTCATGATAAATGTCATGCCAAGCCCTTTAAGGCCATCGGGAATATGGGAGTAACGGATTTTCTTCCGGATGGCGGCGAGCGCGACAATGGCCAGGAAAAAACCAAAGCCGGAGGAAAAACCGAACACCGCGGATTCGGCGAGGGTATAACGACGCTCCACCATGAACAAGCTGCCGCCGAGAATGGAGCAGTTCACCGTAATCAGCGGGAGGAAGATGCCCAAGGCGTTGTACAAGGGGGGGAAATATTTATCGAGGGTCATTTCCACCAATTGCACGGCGGATGCAATCACCGCGATGAAAACAATGAAGTTCAGGAAGGAAAGATCCAGACCCATCAGCGCCGGAACGCCGGTCCAAGCCAGCGCACCGTCCCGCAAGAGAAAGTGGTGAATCAGCCAATTCAAGGGAGCGGTAATCGCCAGCACAAAAACCACGGCTAGGCCGAGGCCGCTGGCCGTCTCCACTTTCTTGGAAAGGGCGAGAAACGAACACATCCCCAGGAAGAATGCGAGGACGATGTTTTCGATAAAAATGGCTTTGACGGCCAGACTAATAAGTTCCATGGCGATATCTCCTTAATCCACTTCAAACTTTTTGATGATGGTGCGTTGCGCCCAGATGATCAAACCGATGATGATGAACGCGCCCGGGGCGAGCAATGCGAGGCCGTTGCCCATGTAGCCGCTCGGCATCAGGGCGTAGCCGAACCAGGTCCCGGATCCGAGAATTTCCCGGATTGAGGCCACGGTCAACAACACCGCGCTGTAGCCCATTGCATTGCCAAAACCGTCGAGCAGGGAGGGCAGGGGAGGATTTTGCATCGCAAATGCCTCGGCACGACCCATGACGATACAATTGGTAATGATCAAACCTACAAAGACGCTTAATTGGCGGCTGATATCAAACAGGAACGCGCGCAAAAACTGGTCGGCCACGATCACCAGGGAGGCGATCACGGCCATTTCCACGATCATGCGGATGCGTCCCGGCGTCACTTTCCTGAGCAGGGACATGATGAAGTTGGACAACGTCAACACGGCAGTCAAGGCGATGCACATGACGGCCGAGGTTTCCATTTTCACGGTTACGGCAAGCGCCGAACATATGCCGAGAATCTGGATGGTGATCGGATTGTTGTCGCTGAGCGGATCAAGCAGAATGTCTTTGGTCTTGGCCATGATCAGGTCCCCCGTATGCGGCTGAAGTATTTTTCGTAAAACGCGATGTCGCGGTTAATAAATTGATTGATGCCGTTGCCAGTCATGGTGGCGCCGCTCATGCCATCCACCTGATGGGTGCTGCCTTCCGGCGCGGCTCCCTTGACTACCTCGAGGCGAACCAGATCGCCCGCGTCGAATATAATTTTCCCGGAGAATTGATCCTGGAACCAGTCGGCGGAAACCTCGCCACCCAGGCCGGGCGTTTCGCCATGCTTATAGAATGTTACGCCAATGATGGTGCTGAGATCACGATCCAAGGCCACATAACCATGAATGATGGACCAGAGACCCATTCCGGATGTCGGAAACGCATACTTGATCGCTTCGCCGCCTTCCTTCCAGACGTATAACGGCAGAAGCGTGCGGGATTCGTGCGTCCGTTCTTTGGCTTCGCGCTTCAGCACATTGGGGTCCGGGTCGGCAACAATGTCGCCGGTGGCTTTATCGATGAACACTTCGGAAATGTTTTCGGTAAAGAACCGGTCGACCGCTTCCTTGGTCAACTTGCGGCCGTTTTCATCAACCACGGCGACGCCAAAAGCTTTAAGCACATTCATTTGGCGATCCAACTCAACGGCAATGTCTTGCCGTTCCTTCAGAATCGTGGCCGTGGCGGACAGCACCAAGCTGCAGACGACGCAGATGATCGTCGCAAAGGTAATGACTCGAATATCATCTTTACGCATGGCGGAATTTCCTTAAATGAGCTTTGCGTTGGCGGATATGGGATTGGACAACCATGTGGTCAATCAGCGGGGCCATCACGTTCATGAACAGAATGGCGAGCATGACGCCTTCCGGGTAGGCCGGGTTGGTTACCCGGATCAACACGATCAAGGCGCCGATCAAACCGCCATAAATCCATTTACCACGGTTGGAGGCCGCGGCCGAGACCGGATCCGTGGCCATATACACCGTGCCGAAGGCAAAACTGCCCATCACCATATGGTACCAAAAGGGAAGTTGCGTGAAGGCCTTGTAGTTGTCGGCGGGAAGCAGGTTCAGCAGCGAGGACATCAGGATCAGACCGATAACACTGCCGACCATGATCCGCCAGGAGCCCACGCCGAACCCGATGAGAATGGCGGCGCCGATCAAACAGCCCAACGCGGAGGTTTCTCCGATACTTCCACCCATCGTTCCGATAAACATGCGGAGCCACGTGAAGCCGGCATAATCCGATCCGTGCAACGCGTCGAGCACGCTCGCCCCGGCCGGCACCAAGGCGGCGACGGCGAGCGGCGTGGCGCCGGTGAAACCTTCAATCAGCCCGGTGGAGTCCGCGGCGATTTTAGTCCACACCG
Source organism: uncultured Verrucomicrobiota bacterium (assembly GCA_937873455.1). Taxonomy (GTDB): domain Bacteria; phylum Verrucomicrobiota; class Kiritimatiellia; order CAIVKH01; family CAIVKH01; genus CALMUP01. Next base: position 21,474 of record CALMYG010000001.1, on the reverse strand, counting down.
TATCGCCGGTAATTTGAACCGGATAGGCGAAGAAAAGGAACGCGCGCGCGGTAAGCGCAGGATTCAGCACGTTGAACCCGGTTCCCCCGAAGATTTCCTTGCCGATCACGATGCCGAAGGATATGCCCAGGGCCACCTGCCAGAGCGGGATGGTAGGCGGCAGGGTCAGGGGGAAGAGCAACCCCGACACCAAAAAGCCTTCGTTAATCGGGTGCTTCCGGACAATCGCAAAGGCCACTTCCCACAAGCCACCGACGACGTACGAGGTCAAAATAATCGGCATGACGATCAGCGCGCCGCGGAACATATTCGCGATGAAGTCAGTGGCGCCCGTCTGGTTGACCACGTTGTATTGATGGCCAACGTTCCACATGCCGAATAACACCACCGGAATCAAGGCCAGGACCACGGTTATCATGGTCCGTTTGATGTCCAGGGCGTCGCGCACATGGGGCGCGCCATGGGTGACTTCCGCCGGCGTAAAGGCGAAGGTGTCCTGCGCCTCAAACAACGGATAAAGCCGCTCAAATTTTCCGCCCCGCTCAAATAGCGGTCGTACTTTATCATGCATGTCTAAAATGAATTTCATCAGATGCCTTCCTTCTCAACTTGATCCAAACCCTTGCGTATGATGCCGACCAAATCCATTTTGGAGGGGCAGGCGAACGCGCAAAGGGCGAAATCCTCGGGATCGGTTTCCAATAAGCCAAGCGCAATGGCTTCATCGGCGTCCTTGGCGAGCACTGCGCGCACCAGATAGTCGGTCATGATGTTCATGGGGACAAACCGGTCGTAGAGGCCGGTCAAAACCATCGGGCGAAGCTCGCCACGCTGGTTGGTGCCCAAGGACCAGTCTTTCTTGCGATCCAGACCAAACCACTTGGAGACGAACGTGCGGGAAACACTGAGGCGATTATGGCCCGGAGCAAGCCACCCCATAAAGTGGCGTTCGCGATCCTCGGGGAGGATGGTGATGGCGTGATCCAGCAGTTTTAACGAACTATCCGGGGGAATGGCGGCGCCGCTGAGCACATCGCCGGAAAGAATACGCATCTCGCCGTTGTTCAAATTGCCGTCAATGATTCCAGCCAGGGGGGCGCCCAAACGGGTCCGATAATGCCGTTGGCTGCCGGCTCGGAGACCCGGTCCTGACAAGCTGATTACCCGTTGCGTGGGATACTCGCCGTTGATCAACAACTGGCCGAGCAGCACCACATCCTGCGCTTTAATGGCCCACACGACATCGCCGGGGCTGATCGGATCGACATGGTGAATATGCACACTGGTGTTACCGGCGGGGTGGGGACCGGTGAACGTATGAATCTCGACGTGGCGCGCTTCTTTAAGGGCCGGTAGATTCTGCTTGGCGCCATCAATACAGAGATGGACTTTACCGTCGGTTAGGCGGGAAAGCGCATTTAGCCCGGCCTGAAAGGCTTGTTCGTGTCCGAGCAGCACCGTGTTTACATCCGGATGATACGGCGCGGTGTTCATGCCATTGACAAAGATGGACTTTGGCTTTTGCCCGGCATTGGCCATGCGAGAGAAGGGCCGGGATTGAATCAGGGCCAGCAAGCCAGTGGTTTGCAGATGCTCCAAGAGCGTGGCACGGTCGATGGAGAGCAGTTGATCTGGAGCATACTTTTTAAAGGATTCCGCCTGCTCCGGGCTGGCAACGTCGATGACCACGCTTTCCAAAACACGACGTTTGCCGAAATTAATCTTGGCGATTGTTCCGCCCGCCGGAGCGCAGACTTGAAAGGACGGGTTCTTTTTGTCGTACAAGACAGGGGAGCCGCGCTTGACCGAGTCGCCTTCCTTGACCTTCAACCGTAGCTTAATGCCCACGTATTCGGTGGGATAAATGGTCACTTGCCTGGTCGGCGGCGCATCCGCGATGAAGGCCTCCGGCGCTCCCGCCAACTTGATGTCCAAACCTTTAGTTATCCTGAAATTCGCCATGATGGTTTCCCCGAATGGATGCCCGGCATCCTTGCTAAACGTGAAAGGCGAAATAAGATACGGAACCGCCGACATTTGTCAATGCGGATACGGCGAAATAGGTAGGTGAATACCGGAGAGATGGGTGGCGGGCCAATTCGTCTTCAAGACGGATTATACTGCAAGTTCTGATACAGGGCGGGTTGCATGTCCCGGGTCATGAATTCCCGCCAGGCGGTGAGAATCGCCGGCCAGGGCGCCAGCAATGCTTCGGCTTGCCGGCACAAATCCTCGACGTAGGCGATAGGATCGCGTCCGGTATCGGTATTGGCAGTTACCGCAGTCGTCTTGTGACGGGCGTGATCGCTTCCGTGTGACTTTCCGGATTGTTCCGGAGTGCCTTTGGCATCCAGAATGTCGTCGGCGAGCTGATAGGCGGTGCCAATGATGTATCCGGCTTCGTTCAGGGCTTGGGACAATGCTTCGTCCGTCCCCCCGCAAGCGAAAGCGGCGAAGGCAAACAGCGCGCCAGTCTTCCGGCGGGCGATTTTCAGGCAATTTTCCCAAGTCGGGGCGGTGTTACGAAGCAACAGCTCCTGCTCGGATTCCGCGTCGCATACTTCTCCGGTCATGCGGATGAGTTGACGGGTCAGTCGGCTATCTTCGACCCGGCTGACCAGTTCAAGGGCCTTGAACAGCATCAGATCGCCGACCAGAATTGCGCCGGGAACGCCGCGTTCAACCCAGAACGTGGGTACGCCGCGGCGCAAGAACCCGCCGTCAATCACGTCATCGTGCAAAAGGCTGGCCGCATGTATCATTTCCACCGCCGCCGCGGCATGGAGCAAGGTGTTACCCGGTACACCGGCGGCTTCACCAACCTGCAACACCAGGCGTGAACGCAACATTTTCCCGCTGCCCACCAACGCCTTACAATCGTTGGCGAAATGCCGGAGGACGGTGTCGGCGAGGGCTTGCGCCATCAAACCTCGCACCTCCTGTAGCCGTGCATTCAGCGTATCGTGTTGACCGGGAACCATCATAATGACTCCTGAAACTATGCCTGCGTGTTAGGTCTCTGTCAAAACAATCGGAATCGATTTCCTGGATTTCTATCTGGCCAGCCGCTGCCGCCGGGAGTAAAAATGGGACGATGATCCGCATTATCGTCCTCTTGTTGTTTGGGTATTGGCCTCTGGCATCGTATGCCCAGTTGCGTGGCGACGACTGGCATGATATTCCGCGCAGCGAAGTGGATACGGCGTTGCTCACCCCGCGGGCCGCCCGGTTACTGGATGATCCGAGGTTTTCCTGGAAACACGCCAATACCCGGCATTTTGTCATTCATTATGAACGCCAGATGTTTGCCGCCAAAGTGGCGCGCCAGGCGGAGTTCTTCTACACGTTTATCGGCCAGGATCTCACTTCGGCCCGCGACCGTTTCAGCCAGCGCAGTCATATCTTTGTTTTTCGCGATGACCGGGACTGGCAACACTTCATCCAAACCTACGGCATTCAAACCGAATGGGCCTTTTCGCTGGTGGAAGGTCCGGTTATGTATCTGCAACAGGCCGACACCACGCGGAGCAGTGCGGATGTGCTTGGGCATGAAATGACCCATCTGGTATTTAATCGTTTTTATGAGGGGCGATTACCCTTATGGGCCAATGAAGGAACCGCCGAATGGTATGGGGAATTTGCCTACGCCGCGTTCAAGGGGATCAAGAAAAGCAAGCGGCAGGTATTTCGCAAGCTTCCGGAATCGTATCCACTGGAGTTGCTGCTCGTAATGCCAAGCTACCCGTTGGATAGACGGGCCGTGCAGGTGTTTTATGAGACGTCCAAATTTCTCGTCGGCTTTCTGCAACTTCAGTATCCGCAGGAAAAGTTCGAACCGTTTATCGCTGATTTGGCGGCGGGAAAACCGGTGGAGGATGCGCTTCGCCGACACTATGGATTACAATCCGTGGCGGAGCTGGAGACGGCATTTAAAAAGTTCGTACGGTGACCGGCATGAGCGACGAACACCTTTCTGACGGCGGAGCTTCCCGGCCGGAACCGGTATTCCGTCCTGACTTGCTGGCGCGTCAGCGTGTCCAACGAACCTTGTGGATGTCGATTGTCGAGGGCGGATTCACCCAAATCTTCCTGGTCTGGACCTCGGGCAGTATCTTGACCGGGCTTATGCTTCATTTCGGCGCAACGCCGCGTGAATTGGCGGCGGTGGTCAGCTTGCCGTTTCTGGTACAGTTGCTGAATCCGTTTTCCGCATGGTTGGTGGCGAGTCTGGGTTCCCGGAAACAATTTATGATGGTGGCCGGGTCGTTGGGCCGCGGGATTTGGATGGTCCCGGTGTTGTTGCCGCTCATCGGGTTACCGGCGCCCCTGTTGCCCCGGGTCATGCTTGGGGTGGTCTTTTTATCCGCCCTGTTTCAAAACAGCCTGGGTCCGGCGTGGGCCTCACTGATGGCGGATGTGGTGCCGGAAGCGACGCGCGGACGCTATTTTGGCTTGCGCAATGGCTTGTTGGGTGTCATCGGAACCGCATCGGCGTTGGGCGCCGGTTATTTTCTGGATCACACGCCGGAGCCGGCCGGTTTTCAAATGGTGCTTTTGATCGCCGTGCTTTGCGCCATGGTGGGTATTCGGTTATACGGGTTTCATTACGAGCCCCGCATGCCCAAGCCCGGCCTCGCGTTATCCGCCATGATCCTCGAACCCTTCCGCGATGCCAATTTCCGGAAATTCTTGCGTTTTGCGGTGTATTGGAATGCCTCGGTCATGTTGGCGGCGCCCTTCGTGATTCCCTATTTTTTCCAGCATTTGCGGATGACCTATACCCAACTGGCTTTGTGGAGTGCAATCGCCTCGGTGGCCACCTTGTTTATTGGCGCCTGGTGGGGCCGGGTGGCCGACCGGGTCGGGCACAAGCAGGTGCTGAAAGTTACCACGTTTATTGCCGGATCGGCGCATCCGGCATGCTGGATGCTGGCAACGCCAGGACATCTCACCTTCGTCTGGATCAGCGGCATCATGGATGCCTTGTCGTGGGGAGGCATCAATGCCGCGATGTTTAATTTAAGCGTGGTCACCGCGCCACGCGACAAACGCATGATGTATCTGGCCGTCATAGGAGCGGTTAGCGGGTTGGCCGGTTTCGCGGCCGGTTTGTGCTCCGGCTTTCTATTGGATTGGTTGCTGGCCCATGAACGGCATTTCGGCGACTTTCATTGGACCGGTTATCACAGCCTGTTCGCCATTTCCGGCATGCTGCGCATGCAAGCGTGGTGGTTCCTCGGTCCGATTCAAGAAGTTCGGGCCGTGCCGACAAGGCAAATCCTCCGGTGGTTATGGAACCGTACGCAAAACCTATTGCCCTGGCGCATGACCTGAACCGATCCGTCGGTTACATGGTGATCGGCGCCCGTTAAGGCGCCGGTCCATTTATATTCCGGCGAGCATGCGGCGAAGTTTTTCGATTTTTTCGACCAGCGCGGCCTCGTTGGCCCGGGTTTGATCGACGACTTCCGGTTTGGCTTTGGCCATGAATTTTTCATTGCCGAGCATGCCCCGGGTTTTAGCGAGGCTTTGTTCCGCTTGCTGAATTTCGGCGCCCAGGCGCTTTTTCTCGGCCTCGACATCGATTCCGGCCATGGACATGAAGATCACGCCGCGCGGGGTCATGCCGTTGGGCATGGGGCCGGAGGGTTGGAAATCCGGGTCAACGGTAATGACACCGGCCTTCAACAAGGCGGCCATGCCGGCAAGGTCGTTTTGAAACAAGGGTACATCCTCTGTTGCCGCGGGCTTGATTACGAAGTCCATCTTTTGTGACGGTCCGATTTCATGATCGGCGCGCAAGGTGCGACCAGCGCGAATCAGTTCATGTTTGCCGTCGACATAGACGACGAACGGTTCGGCCAGATTGCGCAGGGGGCTTTCGTTGTCGAGCGGCCAATCGGCCTGCAGAATGCTTTCACCGTCGGAACCGAAGCCAAAGGCATGCCACAGTTCCTCGGTGAGGAAGGGCATCAACGGGTGCAGCAGCCGCAAGGCGCGCGAAAAGACGTGCAGCATGATCCGCAGCACCTCGTGTTTACGCTCGCGGTCCTCGCCGTACAGGGCTTCCTTGGCGTATTCGAGATACCAATCGCAAAACTCGTGCCAGAGAAACTCATACAAGACCTTGGCGTAATCATTGAAACGGTAACGGGTGAGGTTGTCTTCAGCGGCTTTGGCGGCGTCCTGGATGCGGGCGATGATGTGCCAGTCATCGGGACGCCAGGTGTCGGGATTCAAGGCGAGGCTGGATGCGGTGATGCCTTCCTTGTCGAGGTGCATCTGCATGAAGCGGGCGGCGTTCCAGATTTTCGTGCCGAAATTCCTGCCGATTTCGAATTTTTCCTTGGAGACGTAGACGTCCTGACCGGTCGCGGTCAACATGATGAGGCTGAAGCGCAGGGCGTCGGCGCTGTATTCGTTGATGATGTCGAGCGGGTCGATGGAATTGCCGAGGCTCTTGCTCATCTTGCGGCCGATATCGTCGCGCACCGTGCCGTGGATATATACTTCGCGGAAAGGAATATCGCCCATGAATTCGAACCCGGCCATGATCATGCGGGCGACCCAGAAAAAGATGATTTCCGAAGCGGTGGCGAGGGAGTGGGTGGGGTAATAGAAGGCCAAATCCTTGTTGGTTTCCGGCCAACCGAATACGCTGAACGGCCACAACCAGGAAGAAAACCAGGTGTCGAGAACATCTTCATCCTGCCGGATTTTCGAAGAGCCGCACTTCGGACACACGGTCGGTTGACCGCGCTCGGCCCATTCGTGGCCGCAATCGTCGCAGTAAAAAACCGGAATGCGGTGTCCCCACCAGATTTGCCGGGAAATACACCAGTCGCGGATGTTTTCCATCCACTCGATATAGACCTTGTTCCACCGGTCGGGAACAAAGGTGATGCGCCCGTCCTTCACGGCGGCCAAGGCCGGCTCGGCGAGGGGCTTCATTTTGACGAACCACTGGGGGGAAAGCCGAGGCTCCACGACTTGATGACAGCGGTAGCAGTGACCGACGGCATGAGGATGCTCGTCGACCTTGTCCAGCAGCCCCGCTTCCGCCATGTCGTCCATGATTTTCTTGCGGCAGGCGAAACGTTCGAGGCCCTGGTAAGGTCCGGCCTCTTCGTTCATGTGGCCGTCATCGGTCATCACGTTGATCATGGGCAAATGGTGGCGCTGTCCCATGGCGAAGTCGTTGGGATCGTGCGCGGGCGTTACCTTGACGCAGCCGGTGCCGAAGGCCGGGTCGACGAAGTCATCCGCGATGACCGGAATCTCCCGGTTCAACACCGGAAGGATCAAGGTTTTTCCGACCAGGTCGGCATACCGCTCGTCCTTGGGATTCACCGCCACCGCCGTGTCGCCCAGATACGTTTCCGGCCGGGTGGTGGCTACCGTGACATAACGCCCGGGCTCGTCTTTGACCGGATAGCGGAAATGATACAACTTGCCCTGAACGCTCTGATGCTCGCTTTCCTCATCCGACAGCGCCGTTTCGCATCTCGGGCACCAGTTAATAATGTACTTGCCCCGATAAATAAGGCCCTTGTCGTAAAGCCGGACGAACACTTCTTTTACCGCGTTGCTCAACCCCTCATCCATGGTGAAGCGTTCGCGGTCCCAGTCACAAGCGCAGCCCAGGCGTTTAAGCTGGCGGATGATGGTGCCGCCATACTCGTCTTTCCACTGCCATACCCGTTTGACAAATTCATCGCGGCCGAGATCGCGGCGCCCCTTGTTTTCCTGCTTTTTCAGCGCGCGTTCGACCACGTTCTGGGTGGCAATGCCGGCGTGATCGGTGCCGGGCACCCAGAGGCTGTTGCGGCCTTGAAGGCTACGCCAGCGGGTTAGAATATCCTGGATGGTGTTGTTGAGGGCATGGCCCATGTGGAGGATGCCGGTGACATTGGGTGGCGGAATTACGATGCAGTAGGGTTCACCTCCCTGCTCGGGTTTCCGGGAGGCGATCCGGTGCTCGATCCAGAATGCACTCCACTTTTCTTCAATTTCCCTGGAATTATAATTTTTCGGTAATTCGCTCATGCTGGTTTTGCCTTTTAAAAGGCGACATCATGCCACGAGCCGGGCGGAGGTGCAACCATGGAGGGTCAACACCCGGTAGGTGAGACGGGGGCGATCAGGAAACCTTGCCGATGCGGATGTTGAGGTCTTCCCGCCGCTCGAGGCGGTCGCGTCGCCCATCCTTAATCCATAAAATGCGGTCGGAGGTGGCAAGCATTTTATGGTCATGGGTGGCGGAGATGATGGTCACGCCCATTTCCCGGCTTAATTGGCTCATTAACGCGATGATTTCCTCGCCGGTATGCAGGTCGAGGTTGCCGGTGGGTTCATCGGCCAGCACAATGGCCGGCTCGTTGGCCAAGGCCCGGGCGATAGCCACGCGCTGTTGCTGACCGCCGGATAGTTCATCCGGCCGGTGGGTAAGCCGATGTCCCAGGCCGACTTTCTTGAGAATGTCCTCGGCGCGGGCGGTCGCGCGATCCTGTTCCCATCCACAAAACACCAGCGGCATGGCCACGTTTTCGGTGGCATTATAGGCCGGCAATAAGTTGAATTGCTGAAACACATAGCCGATATGCTTGCCCCGAAAGTAGGCCAGTTCGCGGCTGTTAAGTTCGCTCAAACTGATTCCGGCGACCTTGATCGAACCGGAGGTGGGGCGATCCAGCGCCCCAATCATGTTAAACAGCGTGCTTTTTCCCGAACCGGACGGTCCCATGATCGAGAGGTATTCCCCGCGATAAATATCCAAGTCAACGTCCTTGAGGGCGTGTACCTGGATCTTACCAAGGTCGAAGACCTTGTTGACGCCACGAATTTCGATTAGGACGTTGTGGGAGTTCGGAGTTCGGAGTTCGGAGTTCGGGGAAGAGGTCATGATGGGAAACAGCGGGTTCGGTATTCGTTGTTTGGGGAAGAATGAAGGTCGCCAGGTTCGAGGCATTCGGGATCGGGTTCGGGGTAGCCGGTGAACGGAAGGATTTCGACATATGAGGGACGGTCTTCGTGGGCGCTTGGCCAGCGACGATCACTGGGGGGAATGTATTTTTCGAGCGTTTTTTCAAGGCCGTTTAGCATGCGAATACAACGCTTGTAACAAGATTTAAAGGATTCATACCGGGTTTGATCGATGTAGCTTCTTCGCTTGGCGATGAAAAGGTGATGAATGGTTTCGCCGGTTTCACCACGCGCGCGATTTACGCCTTCAATTTTATTCCGCACGTGGCGGTCATCGTGCTTCTCGGCCAATTGCGAAGGCGCGCTATTGCTGGATCGACGCACCTGACCGCCGAGTTCGTATAACTCCGACTTCGGCCATGTGCTCGCACACTCGCATACCTCGATATGAAGGTCGCAAAGCATCAGATAGACCTGTAAATCCTCGATGTCACGGTATGCTTTTTCATTCATCGCACTCGCCTTGCGTTCAACATATCCTCCACAAACTCCACCCGGTTTTACGGGCCGTTCATTCTCCATTCCGAATCCATCCCCCCGTGAGGGAACGGGAGGTTCCAAAACAATCTTTCTTCCCCGAACTCCGAATCCCGAACCCCTAAAAAGGCAACGGCAACGCCGCCTTGCTGAGAAAGGTTATGCCGACGCCCACGGTGGTGATCAGGCCCATACCGCAAGCGAAACCGGCGCTGACAACCGGGATGTACTGGCGCCATTTCAGTCCCATGCGTTTTTGAAAGTAGTACCGGCCAATCAGGGCGCCGATAAATTGGGGAATCACCGCATGCGGCATGGTCTGGCCAAGGCCCCGCACCACGCCGTACGTGAGCATGACCGGCGCTCCGACCACGCTCATGATCCAGAACAACAAGCCACCGAATACCGTGCCGATGGTGATGTAGAGCCAGTTGAAGGCCTCCTCGAAAATGGAGAACTCGCCGAGGGTGGCGGTAAACATAATACAGGCGTTGGCCGCGTGCAGTTCCCACATTTCCTCGGCAAACGGATATACCGCGGAAGGTATGTCGTTCAGGCTCCAGATAAAATTCATGAAGAAAATCGAGCTGATCAAAATAATGGGAAACAACACCACCTGGGTTTTCCAGATGCTGGTAAACCGGGTGCCGGTCAGTTCGCACTGCTTGTAAAACACGCACATTTGACCGTAGTTGGCGATGGGAATGGGCAGGAACCAGACGGCCACGCCCTGATAGCCACTCATGATCAGCGTGGCTTCGCGTATAAACGGAACTTCGACGACCTGGCCGACCATGCCTTCGAGCCGGGCAGTGACATAACTAATCAGCGGCGTGTAAACAAAACCGAGGAAAAACAACACGGCCATGACGCCCCGATGCCAATCAATCAACCATCCGGAAACCAGGATGTAGGTGATGGTGACAAAGAAATACACCACCACGACAAACCCGGGACTGATATCGCCACGCCCTTTGGGCGGTCCAGCATCCAGCGCTGGACGTGCGCCGTCGGCGACGCTCGTGGCCCTCCGGTTTTGGAAGGTGCGAATCACCTGGAAAATGCCGCCAATGGCCACGGCGAGGGCGATGCCGATCTGAAAACTGAAGTAAAAGTCGATGTTGTTCTTGTACAGCGTGGTAATGGTGGTATCGCCGGCATTCCAGGACTTTAAAATGCCTCCGGCTTCAAGCACCGGGTTCAGCACCACGGTAACAATCAGGCCGATGAAACTTCCAACCATTGCGAAATACGGCAAAACCATGCCAAAGATGATGTTGCCCAGATCCCACGACATGCCGGTGGCCACGGCCTTCAGGTAATCGCCGGTACGTGGGGTGAAATCGGAAAACGGAATGGGAAATATTTGAATGGGATTGCCGGTCAAGGCCCCGCTGAGGGTTGGCAACAAGAGGTACAACATGCCGAAGCCCAGCCCGATGGCGCCGCCGATGGAAAAGACACGCCAGCGCCACTTGTCCTCCGCGTTGGCAACGGATTTTTCATCGGCATCCTCGGCGAGGGCCATGATGCCTTGAGCGCCGATCGGGGCCATGGGGAACGGCAACTTCTCAATGTCGCTGGCGACGCGAAAGAGCCCATAGCCCAGCACCATGCTGGCCAACTGGCCGAAGAAGGTGCCGAAGATCACCATGCCGATGACCGGTAACCAGTCCACGTGGAAGAAGGTCCGGTTGGTGTAGGATTCCGATCCGGCGGGCGGGGCGAACCAGATTGGCAATTGGTCGGCGATGCCGTTGGCGATGGCGGCTTCGCTACGGACAAAGAACTGGTTCCAAAGCAAGCCGTTGAACGGCATGCCCATGGCCGCGCCGGCCATAAAAAACAGCACAAAGATTTCCGGCTTTTTCAGGGTCTTCTGGGCGCGTTTGGCAACTTCAATGAACAGGATGACGGTTACCCACTGGGAGGCGGACCCGATGCTGTCGATGCCGGCCAGCAATCCCATGTAAATAGCGCCCGGGACCATTAACAAGGCGATAAAGATCGCGCCGAGCAGCGAGGTCCAGTTGAAGCCGTCCTCAAACGAGGAGGGCACCTCCATGACCTGCCGGAATTCCTCCAGCTCTTTGTCGATTTTTTGACTCATATCCGTAGTGCGCGGTTTATCCGCCTTATGCTGCCGGTCCTTGATGTGCGTGTTTCAGATTGCCCGCCTGGCGCGTCTTGCCCATGGCAACCAGCGTTTCCTGCCGATAATTCTCCATCGTTTCACGAGGAAGCGAGCGCCACAATAAAAATTGGGTCCGCAAGTCGTCAAAAAGTTGTTTGTTCAGCCGGACCCAATCCTTGGGCTGTCCGCTCTTGCGGATCAGTTTGATTTTAACTTCGTCGATTCCCTTGATTTCGCTGGGCGCACTGCGCAATTCGAAGTGCTGGGTAACGCCAAGGTCGAAGGGGGCGAGGGCGAGGTGGGCCCGCAGGCCGAGATTGCCGTCATCAAATTTAACCAATTCGGGGTTTTTCGCCATAAAGGCCCCGAGACCGGTGTCGCTGAAATTATTAAAGTGCTCACGCAAAAAGCTGATGACGCCGGTGAGGTCGTATTCGGAAACCGTGAACGGGAAGACGATGTCGTATTCATCGCCCTCGGGGGCGGGGGCGCGCCAGGATCGCAACAGGCCGGGGTTGGCGCTCTTGGAGGCCTTGATCGCCGGGAAAATCGCGGAAACCAACACCGTGGCCATGACGATCAGAATGGTGACGATCGCATTGGTGGAGGAGTAATTCATTTCCGGTACTTGCAGCAAGCCGAAGGAGGCCAGAAACGTCAGCACCTTCATCGTGCCTTGCGCGATGAGGTAACCACCCATGCCGCCGATGACCGAATAGACCATGGCTTCGGCAAAGAACAAACTGGCAACATGGGGCGGGGCGAGACCCAAGGCGCTGAAGGTGTAAATTTCCTTTTCGCGATCGGCCACTGAGCCCAGCATCGTGCCGAAAATAACCAAGCCGCCCAACAATATCGGGAAGAATAAATCGGATACGCCGCTGGCCGCGACCACAGTTCCCTGAATATGCCGGTAAACGCCATCGATCCGGGTGGCCAGGATGGGGCGTCGGTCCAGCATGCGGGCGAGATCTTCGGCAATGATCGAGGCCTGCTGGGCGTCCGCGGTGTAGAAGGTCACCACGGTGGGTTTGCCGCCGGCCCGGAGGGTATTGAGGTCCGAGGTGATCACCACGGAATCGGTCGGCAAGTTGGCCCAAGTGCCTTGATCGGTGAGCATGTCTTCAGGCGATTGCTCGGTGGCGGCTTGGGTGCCCTGCATTTGCGCGTAATCAACCGGAATGATGCTGGAAGCGTCCATATCGCGCATCGCGCCGAACGCCGAGGCGTTGACCAGCGGACCGACGGTCAACCGCTGCCCCTTCACGATGACCGGGTCGCCCGGTTTCACCTTGAGCAGTTCCGCGACCGCTTCGGTCATAAACACATGGGTGTGAATCAGGGAGGGGTCGTCTATCCCCAGCAGATTCATAAAATCAGCGCGGTAGGTGAGTTCGTTTTCCGGAATGCCGAGCATGCCCTTGATGGTCACCGGATGACTGCCATCCGCGTGCGCGGCAACGAAATCCGGATCCCCTTGAAATTCCGGGCAAAGCCAGTAACGCACGGCGATGGAGGCGTCCTTTTCCCAGCGTCCGCGAACGATTTCCACGAATTCGGGATTGTAGGTTCCCCAATTCGGTTGATGCAGCAGTACGCCGGTGTATCCCGGGGTGGGCGAGGAAAAGAAACGGATAATGCCGCGTTGCGTGTCAAACGAGGCGAATCCGAGAATGGTGAAGGTCAACAGGCAAATGGTGATCGCAGTCAGCGCGGTACGCAGCGGGCGTCGGCGCATGGTGGAAATGCCCATGCTCATCGCGGCCATCACGGTGTTGAAGCGGGAAATATCCGAGGCATGCACGGTCGACGTCATGCCTTGGATGGCTTTCAATTCCACCTCGAACTTCTGCATGATGATGAAAATCACCAGGCCCGACAGGGATACCACGGCAAAACCGAGGAAGATGATGATCGGGGTCTGGGCGATGGCGAAGGCGGGGTGGGACAGATAAAGAAGAATGAAGGTGGCGATAAAAAAGCCAACAAACCAAGCCACCTGTTTATATATCAAGCTGGAGCCGATCAACAACCGCTCCAAGGCGAATGCAAACGGGATGCACAAGGCAAGCAGGACGAGCACCGCGGTAACGAGGTCATCCATGGCGGCACGGATCATTTCGTAAATGGGCGTGGAGGCGAGCAGGCCGGAAGCGGCGAGGGCCTCGCTGCGTACCGGTGCTTCGGTGGCGTCGGCCTCATCCAGCAGATCACGCACGCGGCCGTGCAATTCCTCGAGCGAGCTGTTGAGGATATCCTTGGCGCGCAACAAGCCGAGCCGGGACTCGTTCAACCGCCACAAGTCCCAGGCGCCAAGCGATGCGGAGGGAATCGTCAACCAGTTGTCGGAGATGGGCAAACCGACGCCCAGGGAATCGCGCCATGTGATCTCCCCGGTCATGCCCGCATTGTTCAAGCCGATCGCCGAATTGATGGCGAACATCTTGATCGCGTTGACTTTTTCCTCGGCATAAACAACGGCAAGTCCATCGGTCGTTTCGGTATAGGCGCGTTCGGATCGCGGCGAGGTGAGCCGCCCGTTGCCCCGGGCGTCGAGAAATACGGTTTCTTCCGGCCACATGCGGGGCGGAATCATCATGGCCGCTCCGCGGACCCGGATCAGGTTCATGCGGGTCTTGATCGACTCACGTGACCGTTGATCCGAGACTTGAAGGACGTGACCGTTATCGTCAAACAGCGCGGCAAACCCCACCGGGCTGGGGGAGGAATCGTCGCGGGGCAGGGCGCCGATGGCATACGCGCCGTTCTGATCCGACATCACCACATCAAATTGATCGAAACCCGGAGCCTTGACCGGGTTGTTGTATGGCCAAAACGACTTGTTCCACGGGGCATTGCGGGTGACTTGAATCACCACGTTGGGCATACGCTGGTTGGGAATGGAACTGCCGCGGTGGCGGCCCATGACCAAGGCGCCCACCGACTCGCTGCCGCGGAAGCGCGGGTTGATGTATTGGTAATCGGTAGCGATGACCCGGCGAAGCGAAAGACCGCGCTGGTCGGCCACCGCATCCACCGCGCCGATTTCACCGGCCTGGCTGCCCACGGCGGTCAACATGCGGGTGATCTCATCGAGCTTGTCGCCGATCAGGGCGAGGTTGAGTTGATCCAACGTGTCCGACGGAGTGCCTTCGCGGGATAGCGTTTCGTGCATGGTTCCCAGCACGATATTGTAAATACCAAAGCGCCCGGCGATTTCACCGCCATGCACCAGGGCCGGCGCGGCCCAGAGCAGCCGGGGTTGACTCAGCGAACCGTCCACCGAGGCGAGTTCAAAATTCTTAATGGGTTGGCGTGATCGGGCGAGGGTGGTATGCGCCCGGAGAAAGCTTTGCTGCACGCGACCGTACAAGCCGGGCTGGTCAAAGTTGACGGAACGACTTTCCGAGTCGCCGCCAATCATCACGCCCCAACGCGGCGTGGCGTCGCCCAGAATCAGGGAAACATGGAGGGCAATCCATTGGTCGGCGGCCAGCTCAGCGAGCCGGGCCGATGTTTCCAGCATGTGTTCTTCATGAGCGAGCTCATCAATTCGCGCGGAAATTTCACGGGTTACCGCCGCGATAACCGCATCCACTTTTTCTTTCCGTCGGGCCAGTTCCTCAAAGCTTTGACGGTTGAGCCGGTTCAAGGCGCGGCGGACTTCATTCCACTCGTCAAATTCCCGCTTGGTATTGTCAATGGCCTGCGAAAGTTGCTCATGACGTTCGTCGTCCAGCGCGTCATCCTTGCGCCCGAGATCGCGGGCCTCCCGGAGTTGCACAAGTGCGCCCCGTTGTTCAAGCGACTCATCGCGGGCCTTGTCGCGCAGCCGGCGAAGCATTTGGCGTCCCAGTTCCCCGGATTGCGTCCGCAACGGGTCGGGTTGACGAATCAATTCCAGCATTTGGCTGAGGAAGGCAGTTTCGTCGCGGGTTGATTGCAGGCGCGCCCGGGTGGCCGCCTCGGTCACCCGCTGTTCGAGCGCCCAATAAAACGCCACCGCGCCACCATGCGCGCGCGCCTGGTTGTCGAGAAACAGGAAGAGAATATTGCGCCGGGGGCGGTTTTCAACCATGGACTCGGCCAACTGAAGCAGCCCGGCGCAATTGACCGCGTTGCGGGCGCCCGGGGATAAGGCGGGAAATTCACCAAAGGAGTCCAGGGGCGCAGCCAGTATAATCAGTTCTTCGCGCCCAAGTTCAAAGGTGGGATCGGTACCTTTCAGATAACCGATGACATTCCGGCCCACGCCCCGTTCCCAGGCGATCCGGCTGTGGATGGTAATCGAACCGACGTGGGCGAGATCATCGCGGGGGCCTTTGTAATAGAACCGAGGCAAATTGCCGTTGGCCCGCGCGTAATGATGATGTTTCGCGTCCGCGGTTCCGTTTTCCACGAATATGACCGCCTTGGCGCCCAACCGGAACGCTTTTAGCCATTGCATGCCGGCGTTATAGTCCATGACCACGATGCGGTCTCGAATGGGCTGAAGGTTCAACCGGTCATCGCTGCCATCGCCGACGTCGACGACCTCCCCGGTCAAACCTTCCGGCGGCGTAACCGGAGGAATAATGCCGTTGGGACGGGCGGGAATCAGCGGCAGGCGCGAGCCACCGGGAAGGATGATTTCACACTGAAGCGTCCGGTTCTGGGCGAGGGGAAACTCCTGCACCAAAACCTCGTCGAGGCCAATCGCGCGCAACCGGGCCTCCACGTGATCAGCGGCCGCCTTGAGCTCGGGCGTGCCGGCCAGCCGATGCGGATACTGCAGCAAGGCTTCGGCGTCGGCGAGAAGACGGTCGGCGCGAGCGGGAATCAGCGCGATGAGAGAAAAGAGGCAGGCGAGGGTGAAGGACAACCAGGTGTTTGGAGTTCGGTGTTCAGTGTTCAGGGAAGATGCGTTCTCCCGCACACCGCACACCGCACACCGAAGCCCATGTTTTTTAAATACGTTTACCATGTCTTACTCAATGCTGGCCAACTGCACTTCGACTTCGTCGCGGCGGGCGATGCGTTCGATGGCTCCGTCGCGAATCCACATCAAGCGGTCGCACATGTTCATCATGCGGTGGTCATGAGTCGCGCAAATGATCGTGACCCCGCGTTCACGGTTAAGTTTTTCCAAAATTGACAGGATTTCATCACCGGTCTTGTGGTCGAGGTTGGCGGTGGGTTCATCGCACAGCAAGATGCTCGGGCGGTTGGCCAGCGCACGGGCGATGGCGACGCGCTGCTGTTGACCGCCCGACATCTCGATCGGGCGGTGAAACCACCGCTCCTTGAGGCCGACCAGCTCCAACAATTCCATGCCCCGTTTCCGCGATTCGTCCGGGGTTACGCCGCCGAAAGCCATGGGGGTGGTGACGTTCTCCAAGGCGGTCATGTATTGAATAAGGTTGTACGACTGGAAAATATAGCCGATTTTCCGGCAGCGCAGGAAGGCCAACTCCTCGGCGGTGAGTTGAGCGACATCGACTTCATCGATGAAAACGCGACCTTCGGACGGGCTGTCGAGCGCGCCGATCATGTTAAAGAAGGTGCTTTTACCGGAACCGGAGGGTCCCATGACGGATATAAATTCCCCGGTGTAGATTTCCACGTCCACGCCGCGCAGGGCATGGGTTAATTCAGCTCCCCGGCGGTAGATTTTTTTCATGCCGACCGAACGGATGATGACCCGTCGCTCTTCAGCGTCCGCCACCGCGGCCGGGTTCATGGCCGGGGCATCTGGAGGATGCGTCGTCATTCGATGCGCATGGCCTCCATGGGGGCGAGCCGCGCCGCCCGCAGGGACGGATATACGGCGGAAATCGCAGCCAACACGATCCCGATGGCAATGGATAACACGCTGGCCGCCAAAAGTTCGGGAAGCGGAACCGCCTGGAGCAGCAAACCGCGGAAAATGCCCAACATCCGTAGCAAGGCGATCAAGAGGCCCAGCAAAGTGCCCACAATACCGCCAACCAACCCCAGGATCGATGCTTCGATGAGAAATACGGTCATGATGAATCCGTCGAGCGCTCCGAGACATTTGAGCGTGGCGATTTCCCGGAAGCGTTCGGTGACCGACATCAGCATGGCATTGGCGATTCCCACCGCGCAGACCAACATCGATACCAGGGCCAGCCAGGTCATGCGTTCGCCGATTCCCATCAGACCTCCGCCGGTTCCGGTGGTGGCGCGCTCCGCTTGCTTGAGCAAGAAGGCGTGTGCGCGCGCATCAGCCAAGTCGTTGATGGTGTCGGGGCTCCAGTTCGCCACCGGATACCCGTGCTGGTTCATTAACCCGAGATACCAGGCGGCGTGATCGTCGCTTTTCAGCATGTCCCACACGAGTGCGGGCGTAACATCGCCGGGAAGAATGTCGCGCCGCGCGGCAATGGCCTGTCGGATCTCGGCCCGGTTCATTGCTTCTTCAATCAGCGCGTTGTCGGCGACCTGCCCGACCTGTTCGGTCAACAGGGCGGCCTCGGCATCGCTCATCGAAAAGCCAGAATCCCGGATGACCGCGCCAAAAGCGCCGTCCGCTTCCCGGAGCGCTTCCATCAAGGATCGCCCGTCCAAATGTCCCTGTATCATTTGAATGGCCAGGGTTTGGCCGGAACGGATACGGTCAATGCGCGCGCGCAATCCGGGCCAGCCCTCTAAAAAGGTGGTGAACCGGTCCGGCTCGGTGACAAAACGCACGGTTTTCATGTCGTTGAGTCGCTGGAAAAACGCATCGCGAAAAGCGGCATCCTGAAGCCGATCAAAAATCATGGTGCCTTCGGCGCGGCCAACCAGGACCCGGCGCCGCCCATAATCCAGGTTATCAAAGAAATCCAGGTAGACGGCGGCATCCACGCAAGCCGTGATCATGTCGTCGACCTCATCGTCCGCCATTTGCCCGAGGGCGCGCAGGTTGTCGCGTCCATCGTCATCGAGGTCGGCGGAGGCGGCCTGCTGGATAATTTCTCCCGGGGTCTGTGGGATGGACAAACGGGCGATCCAGCGATCGATCCGTCGCATGCCGGCGATTTGGTCACGCGCGGTATCGGCCACCGTTCGCTTGATCAAACTTTCCGCGAGAATGTTCATGAGGAACGCCATGGCCACGGTGATGACCGCAACCGTCACGGCGGCCCGGAACAACCGGTATTTCACTCCGGACAAGGCGATGCGCAAGGTTCTGGCGAACCCGAGCAACGGCTGTGGTTGGACATCAATCGGCTTCATGGCATCAACCGGGCATCACCAGAAAGGGTTTCGGCGGATCGCCGGTAAAAAGGAAATAAATCAAGCTGACCATCATGGGAATGCCGCCGCCCAGCATTTCCCCGGCGATCAATCCGAACATCAGCGGTTTGAAGCGCTGGTAAATCGCCGCGCCGCCATATTTTGTAATCAACATTTTGATCAGCCAGCCGATCAAAAACGATTGGGCGAAGGCATTGCCGGCATAGGTTGACCATACGAGGAACATCACCGGGTGGAGCGGCCAGTTGGCGAAACGGAGGCGCAAGCCGGAAAAGATCAGGACCAGGCCGGCGGAAATTACAAACGTCAGCAACGCTTGCCGGTTGGGACTGGCCTCCATAAAGCGCGAAAGCCCGGTTGCCTGCCCGGCCGTTTCCAACTGTCCCTGGGATTCCAGGCGTTGCATGATGCCGATTACATCATTAAACGGGACCTTGGTTTGGTTGACTTGCCAGGAGGAGACATCGACGCCCTGGTAATACTGGAAGTATAACGTGACCGGAATACCCACCGCCAAACCGACCAGTACCGCGGCGCTGATGGCCAGCGCCATTTTCCCGACGTGTTGACGGGTATCATCGGCCAGCTTCAAGGCGTTAACCACGTAAGGCATCAGCGCCTCCCGGGTATCGTAGAACAACACCAGGCAGAACATGAAAAGAATCAGCATGATCTGCGGGCCAAGAGCGTGGGCCCCAAAGAGCGCCCATAGAATGGTCGCCGGAGTGCCGGTGGTTACAATGAAAAACAAGCCGGTTTCCGCGAGCAGACGGCTCATGACCAAATACACCGCCACGCAACCCAGACCGAATAAGAGGGCGATCGGCCAATCCAAGTCGGCATGAATGGCCGTATAGGTGACAAAAAGAGTCAGGGAGACCAAGAAAACCCGAGCCCCCCAAACCGCCGAAGATTCGATCCGGTCCTTGCCGCCAAGGCCGAAGGCGCGTTTGAACACGGTCGAGTAGTAATGACGTCCGGTGTAGATCAGCACCAACAGCATGGCGAAGTAGGCGCCCATGATCATCATGCTTTCACGGGTCAAACCGAACGGCCAGCCGCCTTGCCAGCCGGTGGCCCCGATGCCGTAGGTTGCGAGCGTCCCGGCAACAAAAATCCACAGGAACGGCCCAATCCCCAGCGATAGGGAGACATCCTTGGGCAGGAAATAAGCCACGGCAATCACGGTGAAGTACAAGGTGAAATAATCCCGGAGCAATAATTCCCCGCCGCCTTTGGCGAAGGTGTCGGACAAGGTTGCCAGGGAACTGTAATCGACGCCCAGCGGGATTCTTCCCAATAAATAGTCGGAAAACCATGTGTTCAGGTAGTTGTAGAAATGAATGGAAAAAACCGCGATCAAGCCGATCCAGAAGATACGGTTGCTGAATACCGGACTGCGTTCGCCATCGGCGCTGGGGAAAAGTGATTTGGTGAAGGTCACAATCGGGTAGGGCAAATGCTCGTGGTCGGACCATTGGCGATGCACCACGGTGGATAACCCCACCATGGCCAGCCATAACGAAAGGATGATGGGGATCCAGAAGATCATCGGGCCGGCCCAGGCCTGCCACGGCACATCCGACCAGGCGATTCGCTCATCGCCCTCGCCGAGTCCCCGGGTAAAACCACTGAGCACTGTTTCCTCGTCCTGGGAGATATCCGCCAGCATACCATCCGGCAGAAGCTCCATGATTCCTTGTTTCTGCCAACCCGGTTCGGTTTTTTCGAAGCGGTGCGGCATGATGAGAGCCGGGGTGAATAACCGCAATAAATTGGACCCGGGGATGGCGCAGGAGGCCAGCACCATGCCCAGAATGACCGCGATTTCCCCTGGCTTAAGGGCTAGGCCGCGGTGAAGCCGGGACAGCACGGGATAGAGGAAGGCCAAAAAAAGCACCAGAAAGCCGTAAACCGATATCGGCATGAAATTGCCGACGAACATGGTTTGCCGCATGATCCAGTCATTAAAATAGGTATACGAGCAAACAAACGCGACACCTACCAAGCCTAAAATGACAGCACGCAATGACAAACGAACATACTCCTAATCAAATCGCCACAGCCAGGGCGCCACGTTTTACCAGTTCTTTGAGATACGTGGTAGCAGAAACACGGCTTTCGTGAAACGTTAAATTGTGTTTGGCGGCAAACTTTTCCACAACCTGCTCTACGGTGGTTCTACCGTCACACCATTCCCACAAATCCGCGCCGATGCGATCCAGGTAGAGGGACCGGTGAGTGGGCGGCTTCACCACCCAGGATATCGGGGGTACCAGATAACTCGGACGTTTGGTGGGAACCTTTAAGATCATCTGGGTGCGTTTATCGTTCCATTCCGCTTGAACTTTGAGATTCCGGTACAACGTGCTGGCCAACATGTCGCGCCAATGCCGTCGTGTTGTAGTAGTCTCTGAAGGCAACATCCGGCCATCATGGGTTAACCAACGAAAAATTCAAGCCATCGCGGATGTCGATTTCGGGGCGACGCTGATTTTCCGGCATCCAGGAGATTGATCGCTTGACATTGGGGGTGAACCCGTTAGATTTTTCGCCCGTTGTCCGCTTCCGGAGTAGCTCAATGGTAGAGCAGGGCGCTGTTAACGCCAAGGTTGTAGGTTCGAGCCCTACCTCCGGAGCCA